>NZ_JAAJTJ010000022.1 GCF_011030405.1 Parapedobacter sp. SGR-10 | reverse complement strand
TGCAGATAGATACTGCGGGGCCGTTCTTGTTTGTATGTGCTATGGCACCATGGTATCCGGCCGCACCAGCGAAAACAAGGACACACCATAAAATACTCAACACTAATTCCTATCTTTAATCCGTAAATAGTGTGTGCTCTCTAAAATGTTATAAATTGATTAACCTAAAAAAACAATATCCTTTTTTTAGTTAATCTCCTGTCGCAATATTTCCCCTTTTCTCTATCTACCTGTTAAGCAATAAGATTTTTACAAATACTTTGTATTAATAATTATATCTTGTAGACTTTTAGTTATCTACAGATTGTAAACATGAGCAGGAGAATTGTATTTTTTTTATCGGCATTAGGCTTGATTATCGTTGGTTTGGTTTCCTATCGGCTATACAAAGATAATGAAGGAAAAAAAGCAGAAGCAAATGCCGGTAGAACAAGAGGTGGGGCTACTGTGTATGCACAGGTGGTGGAAGGTAAAACTTTCTCGGATTTTTTGTCGTTGACCGGAACTATAGAACCTAATGAGATTGTTGACCTTCGTTCCGAAATCTCCGGTATAGTAGAATCTATCCATTTTTCGGAGGGATCTGCAGTTAGCTCAGGACAGGTTTTACTTAGGATCAATGATGCTGAATTGAGAGCACAACTTTCTCAAGTACAGACCCGGAATGCCTTAGCTTCTGAAAACGAACGTCGGGCGAAGCTATTATTGGAAAAAGAAGCTATTAGCCAAGAGGAATACGATATGACCAATGCGGAATACAAGAGTACGCAATCTCAAATTCAGCTGTTAGAGGCTCAATTGAGCAAAACCGTATTGAAAGCACCGTTTTCCGGTACTATCGGCTTGCGTAAGATTTCCAAGGGCAGCTATATCACACCGACTACCGAAATTGCTCAGGTCGTCAATACAAACAAATTGAAAATCAGTTTTTCGATTCCTGAAAGGTACGCCAATAAAGTAAAGATCAACAATACGGTACATTTTTCTTTTCAAGGGGATACACTTCAGTATGTAGCCAGGGTATATGCTACCGAGCCTATTGTCGAGGCGACTACCCGCACGTTGGGTGTACGTGCCATTGTCGATAATACAGACAATAAACTTGTGCCGGGTACATTTGCGAATATTGTTTTTCCTTTAGAAACGATACAGCAAGCTATTTTGATTCCAACAGAGGCTTTGATACCTGTACAGAATGGAAAGAAAGTGTTTGTGCTGAAAAATGGTAAAGCAAAGGAAATATCCGTGACCTCAGGAGCTAGAACGGAAGAGGCCGTTTTGATAACGAAAGGCCTACATGTGGGGGATACGGTTTTGACTTCGGGAGTCATGTCCTTACGTGACGGAAGCAATGTCAAGGTTTCATTACGTTAATATTTTAGTCTATGAGTTTATCTACGCTGAGTATCAAACGGCCGGTATTGGCTATCGTCATGAACTTGATGCTGATATTGTTTGGAGTAATCGGATATACTTTTCTGGGGGTGAGGGAGTTCCCTTCTATCGATCCTGCTCAGATATCCGTACGTACAAGTTATACGGGAGCGAATGCAGAGATTATAGAATCTCAGATTACAGAACCATTGGAAAAATCCATTAATTCCATTGATGGTATACGGAATATTTCTTCGTCAAGTAATCAGGGAAGCAGCAATATCACGATAGAGTTTAATTTAGGGAAAAATCTCGAAGAAGCAGCCAATGATGTGAGGGACAAAGTCTCACAGGCGCTACGCAATCTACCCCAAGATATTGATGCACCACCTGTCGTATCCAAGGCGGATGCTGATTCTGAACCGATTATTACGATGACTGTTCAGAGTTCGACCAGAAATGTACTGGAACTTTCGGACTATGGGGAAAATGTGATTGCACAACGATTACAGACTATTCCGGGCGTGAGTTCGATCCAAATATGGGGACAACGGAAATATGCCATGCGTCTATGGATTGATCCAGTGAAGCTAGCTTCATATGGTCTCACGATTCTAGATGTAAGATCAGCATTGAATGCGCAAAATGTCGAATTGCCTTCGGGTAAGCTGACAGGGGCAAATACGGAGCTGACAGTAAAGACAATTGGAAACCTAGAGTCGGAGGAACAGTTCAACAACATCATTATCCGAACGGAAGGAGAGAAAATCGTTCGGCTCAAGGATGTAGGAACAGCTGCATTAGAGGCTGAAAATTTTGAAACAAAAATGTCCGACTCGGGCTATCCAATGATTGCACTGTCAATCATACCTCAGCCGGGTACAAACTACCTGGAAATTGCAAAAGAGTTTTATAAAGAATATGAGCGTCTGGAAAATGATCTTCCGGAAGGATTTGAGTTGAATATAGCGATTGACAACACACAATTTATCAAAAAGTCCGTACTAGAAGTCGTGGAAACATTGATTATTGCCATCATTCTTGTGGTATTGATTATCTATCTGTTTTTTCGAAATTGGTCTATCGCTTTCCGTCCATTGATCGATATACCGGTATCTTTGATTGCGACCTTTTTTATCATGTATTTATGCGGTTTTTCGATCAACGTATTGACTTTGCTTGCCATTGTATTGGCCACGGGATTGGTAGTGGATGACGGAATTGTGGTAACCGAGAATATCTTTAAGAAGGTAGAAGAAGGAATGTCACCCATTGCGGCAGCTATCAAAGGGTCGAATGAGATATTTTTTGCGGTTATTTCAATTTCGATCACATTGGCAGCTGTATTTTTGCCAGTCATATTCTTAGAAGGTTTTGTCGGTCGTTTGTTCCGGGAGTTTGGGATAGTTATCGGATCGGCTGTGCTTATTTCGGCATTTGTATCCCTGTCTCTGACACCTATGTTGAACGCTTATCTGATGAAGGGTGGAGAGCAGCGTAAATCCAAATTCTATATCCGTACTGAAAGGTACTTTGAGATTATGAATAAGGAATACGAAGGAGCACTGAAAGGTTTCTTAAAACAGAAATGGGTCGGTATCGCTGTTATTTTAGCTTGTTTTGGGCTCAGTTATGTGTTCTATACGCTATTACCGAAAGAAACGGCCCCTTATGATGATAGAAGTTTTATTTCTCTGCGTGTGACGGCGCCGGAAGGTGTTTCGTACGATTATATGGATCGTTTTATGACGGATCTTACGATGTTGATCAATGATTCGGTTCCCGAAAAAAAGGCCAGTCTCGTCATCACCTCTCCCAGTTTCCGATCTTCTTCTGTCAATAGCGGTATGGTTCGGCTTGGGCTTGTTTCGCCGGATGAGCGGGAGCGTACCCAAGGACAGATTGCCAATCGTCTATCCCGCCTCACAAGACAGTTTTCAGAAGCTCGGGTGACCGTCTCGCAGCAACCTACGATTGCGGTCAACAGAAGGGGAGGTCTGCCTATCCAATATATCATCCAGGCGCAGAATTTTGAAAAATTGGAAGAAAAGGTGCCGGAATTTATGGAAGAGCTCGCCAAAGAAAGGGCTTTTTCTATCGTAGATATTGATTTGAAATTCAATAAGCCCGAGGTGTATGTCAATATCGATCGGGAAAAGGCACAAACATTGGGCGTATCGGTGTTGGACGTCGCCCAAACCTTGCAAATGTCCCTTTCGGGTCAGCGTTTTGGCTATTTTATGATGAATGGCCGACAGTATCAGGTCATGGGGCAATTTGACAAGAGTGATAGGGCAACTCCGATGGATTTGGCTGCAATTTATGTGAAGAACAAGTCCGGACAGCTGATTCAGCTAGACAATATCGTAGAGATCGAGGAACACAGTAGCCCTCCACAATTGTATCACAACAATCGTTATATGTCGGCAACGGTTTCTGCGGGTCTGGCCCCTGGTTTTAGTATGGGAGATGGTATAGAAATCATGAATACAGTACGGGAGAGGGTGTTGGATGATACCTTTACGACCGATCTGGGTGGTGAGGCACGCGACTTTGTAGAAAGCGGTTCTAATACGATGTTTGCTTTTGGTTTGGCTGTATTATTGATTTTCTTGATACTTGCGGCCCAATTTGAAAGTTTTATAGACCCCGTTATTATCTTGTTGACAGTGCCGATGGCGGTTTGTGGTGCCTTGTTTTCACTCTGGATTTTTGGACAATCGTGGAATATTTTTAGCCAGATCGGTACGATCATGTTGATCGGTTTGGTCACAAAAAATGGTATTTTGATTGTGGAGTTTGCCAATCAACTTCGAGAGGAAGGGCTGACAAAATACGAAGCCGTGGTAAAAGCATCGGAGGCACGGTTGAGACCTATTCTCATGACATCCCTTGCGATTGCATTGGGTGCTTTGCCTATTGCATTGTCTTTGGGCGCGGCTTCGGTCAGTCGTATAGGTATGGGAGTGGTTATTGTCGGCGGTACAATGTTCTCGTTGATTTTGACACTGTTTGTTATCCCTACTTTTTATTTGATGTTTGCCAAGAAGAAAGTACATAGGCCGGAGTTTGACAATATTGAGGATTAAGTATTGAGGTAGGGGCAAAAGATCTTTTGCCTGTACTTTACTCACATACAGAAAATAGTAAAGCATGATGAAATTAAAAGTTTTATTAAGCATCTTTTGGGGATTATATATAGGCTTGGGGTATAGTCAGGATGTGTTGACTGTACAGCAGGCAGTAGAGATAGCTTTGGAAAACAATTATGATATCCGATTATCCCAGAATGACTTACAAATTGCTAAGGAAAATGTAACCTATGGAAATGCAGGTATGCTTCCAACCGTTACGGGGAATTTTTCGCAAAGCAATAGTCTCCAAAATTCGACACAGGTACAAAATACGGGTGTAGAACGGTCGCTGGACAATGCCAAGAACAATAGCATGACGTACGGGGTGAGTATAGGTTGGACGATATTTGATGGCTTGGGTATGTTTTCGAGGTACGAGACCTTGAAAGAACTGGAAAAGCAAGGAGATATTCAGCTTAAGAAAACCATCCTTACCCAAGTGTCGGATGTGATCAGTACGTATTATACTATTGTCGAGCAAAAGAACATTTTAATGGCTTTGGATTCTACCATCTTGATTTCTAAGGAGCGATTGCGTACGGCAGAAAACCGTTATTCCATCGGGAAAGCCTCTAAACTAGAGGTATTGAACGTCAAGGTCAATCTGAATACGGACGAGAGTGCCCAAGTAAAGCAAACGGAAGTAGTCAAGAATCTAAAGATAGCATTGAATAATCTAATGGCTAGGGATCTGGATATAGATTTTGACGTAGTGGAGGATGTACAGGTCGATGAAGGACTTGTTTTTGCAGATTTGTTGGATAAATCCAAGACACATAATCCAGATTTGTTGGCGTTAGGCATTGCCAAGCGCTTAGCAGATTTGGAATTGAAGACGGTCAAAGCCAATCGATATCCCACGATCCGTTTGAATGGAGGATATAACTTTGCGGAAACGGAATCGAGTTTAGGTTTTGTGGCTCAGTCTAATTCGAGAGGGCTTAACTATGGTATCACGGCTTCCATCAATATTTTCGATGGTTTTAATCAACGTAGGAATGAACGTATCGCTCGGATACGTGTAGATAATGTGGATTTGGTGGCATCTCAACAACAGAAAGAGATAGAAAGTTCGTTGTTACAGGCTTTTCAGAGTTATCAAACTAATGTTGCCCTATACAGATTAGAAGAAAAAAACGTTCAGATTGCTAAACAGAACCTTAACATTACGATGGATAAGTTTAGAATTGGGACGATCAGTTCTGTAGAATTTAGAGATGCTCAGGAAAACTATATCCAAGCCGTGACAAGGTACAATTCCTCCAAATTGCAAGCCAAATTGTCTGAAACATTGTTGAAAGAGATCGTTGGATCGATCGGATTTGAAGATTAGGGAGGTGAGCTTTTCCAAAATCTAGAACTTTATAAACGTTTTTTGTAACAAAGATGTTTAAACAATCGATTTCGTTTTTTTGAACAAACGTTTGCGTTTGTTTTTTATTTTTTTTTGTGGTTTTTATAAATTAATATTGCGATAGATAAGCGAAAAATGCGGCATATCTATAGCCATTAAGCCTTTAAGTTCAATTGGTTATGTTTTGTGAGACTGTTTAGTTTGTTTTAAAATAGGTGATTTTAGAGGGGGCTTTGTGTCCCCTTTAATGTTTTGATGCAAATAATTTTGAATCTAATTATATTAATAAATTCGTTGTATGAATTCGGATAGAAGAGATTTTCTCAAAAAAGTGTCGTTGTTGTCCACAGCGGCTATTACTTTGCCGACCTTGAATGTGGAGGCTAAGGCAAATCCCCGATTTAATATGTCGGGCTATAGGGCTCCAAAATTGGATAAGGTCCGTGTTGCTATTGTCGGTTTGGGCAATAGAGGTTCAGCTGCCGTAGATCGGTTTACCTATATCGAAGGTGCTGAGATTGTAGCCCTTTGTGATAGACACGAAGACCGTGCATTGAAGCAACAAAATTTGGTGACGGGTAGAGGATTGACGAAGCCGGCCATCTATTCCGGTGACAACGGTTGGCAACAAATGTTGAAAGATGTACAGATTGACCTTTTATATATCTGTACGCCATGGGATCTGCATACACCGATGAGTATTGCAGGTATGAAAGCAGGGGCACATGTGGGATGTGAAGTGCCAATTGGCCTTAGTGTCAAAGATTGCTGGGAAGTCGTCAAAGTGTCAGAGCAGACCAGAAAGCACTGCATGATGCTCGAAAACTGTTGCTATGACTTTTTTGAAATGCTGACGTTGAAAATGGCTCGTGAGGGTGTTTTTGGAGAGATTATCCATGCGGAAGGGGCTTATATCCACGATCTGTTGGATCTAAACTTTGATACAAAATATTATGATGATTTCTGGAGGTTGAAAGAAAACATCCGATTCAATGGAAATCTGTACCCTACACATGGTATAGGGCCTGTGGCACAGTGTATGAATATCAACCGTGGTGATGTCATGACTTCGCTGGTGGCTATACAGACGGATGATTTTCACATGGGCGAAAAAGCTAGGGAAATGGCACAGAAGGATCAGGTTTTCCAACAATTTGTCGGTAAAAAGTTTAGGGGCAATATGAATACAACCTTAATCCGTACACAGAAAGGAAAGACCATCATGATCCAACACGATGTGACCTCTCCTCGTCCTTACTCACGTATCCATTTGCTGAGTGGTACGAAAGGTTTTGCCGAGAAATATCCTAAACAGGGAATTTCATTGAAGAGTTATAAAAATGGGCACGTTTTCCTAACAGATGAAATGGTAGAAGAATTGCGCCAAAAATATACACCTGAATTGGTGAAATTTATTGGTGAAGAGGCTAAAAAAGTAGGGGGTCACGGTGGTATGGACTTTATGATGGATTGGAGATTGATCGATTGTCTCAGAAATGGATTGCCCTTGGATCAAGATGTATATGATGCAGCAGCATGGAGTGCGATTGTCCCCTTGAGTGTGGAATCGGTAGCCAAGAACAGTAAGACCGTGACCTTTCCCGATTTCACGAAAGGAGCCTGGAAGTCAAACATACCGGTAGATCTGACGTTGAATGGTGGTGGTAATACCAAGATCCGTCCAAAGGCAGATAATAAAGGCAAGCAATTGGATGTTTGATCGATATGATCATATCATCTACTGTAGAGACGCGGTTCATCGCGTCTCTACGTGTTTTATAGGCATACAAATTGTATCCCTACAATGTTTTTATTATATTTACATGAATAAAAACAGATATATGCCATTAAGAATTTTTTGTTTGCTATTGGGTTCGTTCTTCTTGTTGGATTGTACCAATCCAACACAACAAAAGCGATCTGCTGAAACAGATTCCGTGACAACGTGTGCCATGTCCGGTGTTCCGAGTCGTTTTGCTACACGTACCGGTGCAGATACGCTTTTACGTCAAAAGGGGGAGGATCAGGTCAATATGGTATTGATCGAGGGCGGAACCTTTGTAATGGGCTCCAAGAATTTTCCAGATGCCCTTCCTCTGCATGAAGTGGAGGTCTCCTCTTTTTACATGGACGAACATGAAGTGACCAATGCACAGTTTGAAGCATTTGTGAAAGCTACAGGATATGTTACGGTTGCTGAAAAAGAGTTGGATCCGAACGAATTTCCAGGGGCGGATCCGGCAATGTTGGTGCCAGGGTCGGCAGTGTTCACCGCTCCCGAAAATATACAGGGTATGGATAATTACCTGCAATGGTGGAGGTATGTTCCGGGAGCAAATTGGCGACATCCTGAGGGGCCTGGCAGTTCGATAAAAGGAAAGGAAAACCATCCGGTCACGCAGGTAGCGTATCAAGACGCCGAAGCCTATGCCAAGTGGGTAGGCAAGCGATTGCCGACCGAAGCGGAATGGGAATATGCGGCTAAAGCGGGTAAGCATACAGACGAAACCTACTATTGGGGCAAAGAAAAGAAAGAAGATGGGAAATGGTTGGCCAATATCTATCAAGGTGAATTTCCGAAAAATAATACGAAAGAAGATGGTTTTGAGACAACTGCTCCAGTCAAATCTTTTCCTGCAAATGAGTACGGATTATACGATATGGAAGGAAATGTATGGGAGTGGTGTTCGGATTTTTATCGACCGGATTACTATGCCAACAGCCCAAAGAAGAATCCGAAAGGACCAACCGATTCGCACGACCCACAGGAACCCGGTATGGTCAAGCGGGTACAGCGTGGAGGATCTTTCTTGTGTAATGATCAGTACTGTGAACGCTACAAAGCTGGAAGTCGAGGGAAAGGTGAGGTTAATAGCCCGACCAATAATGTAGGTTTCCGCTGTGTGAAGGATATGTAAGAAAACGTATAAAGTTTCCAAAGCTTTATAGGTTTGGTTCAAGTAAGACCAATTTGTTTTTTTAATAAATAAATTGCTAAATTGTCTGTGAATTTAGACCTTAATAATGAAGTACACAGAGTTTCAAGATAATGAGTTGTTATTGAAACTTAGCGACGATGACCAAGATGCCTTTGACGAAATATACAGGCGCTACTGGGGGGATATGTTCCAGTCGGCCTACAATTTGTTGAGGGAGAGAGAGGCCTGTATGGATATTGTACAGGAGATTTTTATTTGGTTCTGGGAGCACCGACACGGCCTCAATGTGCGGTCACTGAAACCGTACTTGTCCGTTGCCGTAAAATTCAAAGTCGCCAATTATATCAAGAAAGGTAAAGTACGGTCTTCTTTTTTTGATCGACTGAAGAAAATTGAAGAACCGTATGAGCTGGTCGATGATAGTATTGAAGTAAAGGAGATGATGCAGATCATCAACCGTTTTACCAATCAGCTTCCGGATAAGTGCCGGGAAATATTTTTACTGAGCCGTCAGGAACATCTGAGCAATAAAGAGATTGCCGAACGTTTGGGGATTTCTGTGAAGACGGTTGAAAACCAAATGACCATTGCTTTGAAAAAAATGAAATCTTCTCTTGCGAAGATTTCTCCTATCCTCTTGTTGTTTTTGTAACATTTCCATTTAAATCATATGGTTTTTTGTAGAGACGCGATTAATCGCGTCTCTACTTTGTGATATATTATTAAAAAAAATCAATTTGCTTTGGGGGTAATGTCCTTCACAGATGCCTTACATATATAAGCCCTTTTTATGGACAAGGATGAATTTCAACAATTAGCAGAGAAAATCAGTAACGGCATGGCTACCGAAAAGGAGGTGGCCTTGTACAATTACTATTATAACCAATTTCAGGAAGATACCTCATGGGATGAAAGTGTACTTGGGGAAAAACTTGAAATGGAGCAAGAGCTGCACGAACGTATCACAAAGGATTTGCCGGGATATGGAGCAAAGATCAAGAAGTTCCCGTATATCAAAATAGCTGCGGCGGCAGCGGTGCTGATTGTGGCGTCTGTCTTACTTTTGATCCGAAATCAGCAATCCCAATCCTCTCAGCCTGTATATGCCGAAGAAAACCAATTGCAACAGGATGTAGCGCCTGGAACGAATAGAGCTGTGTTGACTTTAAGTGATGGTACGGTACTCAATCTTGATGAATCACAAAGCGGTGTTTTGGCCAATCAAGGCGATGTGCAGATCCAAAAAATGGAAAAAGGACAGATTGTTTATACTTCGATAGGGCAACATCGTGACGACGAATCTGTTTTTAATACGATCACTATTCCACGGGGAGGACAATACCAGTTGATACTCCCTGATGGTACAAAAGTATGGCTCAATTCATCCAGCTCTTTGCGATTCCCGGTTTCGTTTGTCAACAATTCCCGTGTAGTAGAACTTGAAGGGGAAGCTTATTTTGAAGTGTCTGCCTTGTACAATCCTAAAAACAAAGCGCAGAAACGACCTTTCTTGGTAAAAACTGCTGCTCAGCAAATTGAAGTGTTGGGTACACATTTCAATGTCAATGCTTATGCCAATGAAGATGTATTAAAAACCACATTGATAGAAGGTTCTGTAAAAATATCATCGGTGGAAACCGGAGAGAACAAGATACTTCAACCGGGTCAGCAAGCTCAGCTTACGAAAAAAGGTCATATACGCTTGACGGAAGATATAGATGCGGACGAAGCGACAGCATGGAAAAATGGCATGTTCTATTTCAACAATACCGATCTGCCTACCATCATGAGACAGTTATCCCGTTGGTACGATGTAGAGATCGATATAAAAGATATACCGCAAAAAAGATTTAATGGTGTACTTTCAAGAGATGTAAAACTCTCGCAAGTACTCCAAATGATGGAAAAGACAAGCGGGCTGAAATTCAAAATCGAAGAAAGGAGGATCTCGATGTTGAAATGATATATACGAACGTAAAACAAAACCCCCTGCATGCGATACAAGGGGCTTTCAAACATTGGTGGTGCAACACCATGTTTGTGTAAGGTTTTTGTTTTTAGAATAATACCTGATAAGTAATTAATCAATTTCTAACCTTAACTTATACAAATGTATGAATAATAATATTTGTGGCAAGGGAACGTGCGATACCAATTATAAATACGGCTTTCCTTTCCGAAAAATGTCGAAAATTTTATTGACTATGAAGCTTACTGTACTATTGACCTTATTGGCCTGCTTACACATTAAGGCGTCAGTGTATTCGCAGCAGGTAAGCCTTTCCGTAAAAAATGCCTCATTGGAAAAGGTCATTAAAGAAATAAGGAAACAAACAGGTTATGCCTTTTTCTACGATGCGGAGTATCTGCAAAAGGCTAAACCGGTGAGCGTGAATCTAAACAGAGCATCAGTAGAAGAAGCATTGGCAAAGACTTTTGTAGGGCAACAGTTCACATGGGAGGTAGTGGATAAGACGATATTGATCAAATCTGTGGAAGTGGTGAACCGTAAAGAGACTGATATAGTGCAACAGGCTTTTACGATCCGTGGGAAAGTCAGTGATGCAAATGGAAATGTTTTATCCGGTTCGACCGTTAACGTTAAAGGTACCAATAAAAGGGCTCTTACTGATGCTAAGGGAGAGTATAGAATTGTCGTGACAGATAAGGAGGGCATACTGATTTTCTCTTACCTCGGTTTTGAATCACAGGAAATAGCAATATCAAATCGTGAGGTTGTGAATGTCATCCTAAAGAGGGGTACCCTAGATCTGGAAGAAACTGTCGTCGTGGCTTACGGGACAGTGTCCAAAAAAGATCTGACAGGGTCAGTGGGGACTGTCAATGTTGAAGAAATGGCAAAAGCACCCGTCACTACTTTTACGCAGGCTTTAGCCGGACGTGTCGCCGGGCTGCAAGTGTCGACCGGCGAAGGGCAGCCCGGGATGATGCAAGACATCGTTATCCGTGGCCCGGGATCACTGAGTCAGGATCCTTCACCGCTCTATGTGATCGATGGTTTTCCGATGGAAGATTTTGATCCGGCGACACTGAATACCAATGATATCGAGTCGATCAGTGTCCTGAAAGATGCATCGGCTGCCGCATTATATGGATCACGTGCCGCCAATGGTGTCATTGTCGTCGAAACCGTCAAAGGCAAGTCGGGAAAACCGGTATTTGCTTTTAATACGACCCAGGGCTTTTCCAACGTGCGCAAGAAAATTGATCTCATGGATGCTTACGAATTTGTCAGTTATCAAATGGATATCAATCCTACTACCGCAACAGCACGGTATCTGCGCGATGGTAAACAGCTGGAAGACTATAAAAATATCAGGGGAATGAACTGGCAAGATGCAATTTTCCAGCGCAGCCCGATGCAAATGTATGATTTTTCGATCCGCGGAGGCAATTTGTACACACAGTATGCCGTGTCGGGATCGTTGTTCGAGAACGAGGGTATCATCCTGAATACCGGAGCATCGAGGAGACAGGGTAGGATCTCGCTGAACCATACTTTTTCCGATAGGCTCAAGTCGGGTCTTATACTGAACTACGCCCAGAATTCTAACTACGGTGCGCAATCTTCGATCGCCAGTACGGGGGCCTCATCTGTTGGCAATTCAGTATTCTACACGGTATTTGGTTACAGACCAGTCTATGGTACGGAAAATCTCGACGATCTCGATGAAGATATGGAGTCGACGGATCCGGATGTGGATGATCAGCCCTCTGCCAGCGACCTGAATTCACTTCGGGTAAATCCGGTCAAAAATGCCCTGAATATCCATAATACTTCGCTGACGAGAGCCGTGACGGTGAATGCATTTGCAAGCTACAAAATCACCGATGACCTAACGCTGAAAGTATCGGGAAACGTGCGTGACAATCTCCGGGAAAACGAAGCATTTTATAACACAAATACAGCAAGAGGAAAGGATATTCCACAGAATAACAATGGTGTGCAGGGATCTGTGAGCTATTCTACGGTATCCAGCTGGGTAAACGAGAATACTCTGGCATACTCCAGGCGAATCAACAGGAATCACCGAATCGATGCCTTATTGGGGGTTTCTGCCGGAGCAGGCAAGGTTAAAGCCTATGGTACCAGTGTCATCAATATACCGAACGAAGAGCTGGGCATATCCGGATTAGACGAAGGAACACCTTATTCGAATACGGCTACGAGTGGTAACTATGCCATGGCTTCGGCTTTTGGCAGGTTTAATTATAACTACCGGTCCAAGTACCTGCTTACCGGTACATTCCGTGCGGATGGATCATCTAAATTTCCTACCGCTAACAAATGGGGATATTTTCCATCCGGAGCGTTCGCGTGGAATATTGACCGGGAGAAATTTTTCAAGGCTATCGGCTTTATGTCCAATGCGAAATTACGGACAAGCTGGGGCCTGACCGGTAACAATAGGGTCAGTCATTTCGGATACCTTCCGTCCTTAAGTTTCCTTTTGGCGTCGGGTTATTCATTCAATAACAGCGAGCCGACTAAAGGAGCTATTCCCTCCACCACCGGACTGGGTAATGATCAGCTGAAATGGGAGACGGTAGAGCAGTTGGATTTAGGCCTGGACCTGGGTTTCTTCAAAAAACGTGTGGAACTGGAAGTTGACCTGTACAGACGGACAACCCATGATATGCTCTTGTATGCTGATCTGCCTTATGCCACCGGTTACACCCGCGTGTACCAAAACATCGGAACATTGCGCAATGATGGTCTGGAGTTCGCATTGCATACCAAGAATATGGTCAGGAAGGACTTCCGTTGGGAGAGTAGCTTTAATATCAGCTTCAATAAGAATAAAGTAATTGCCCTGACTCGCGATCAGACGGAAATGGAAACGACCAACCGTACCCATTTCTTTTGGACCGACGCGTTTAACATATCCCGGGTAGGTGAGCCTGCCGGATTATTTTGGGGCTATGAGTGGATTGGCAATTATCAGTATGCTGATTTTGATGAAGTCACCCCCGGAGTCTATCAGCTAAAAGACGGCGTATCGGACAATGGTGGAGACCGGAGTGTGATAGAGCCGGGTGATATCCGTTATAAGGATCAAAACGGTGACGGTAAGATCACTGCAGATGATAAGACCGTGATAGGCAGGGGTCTGCCAAAGCATTTCGGCGGTTTCAACAATACCTTTTCCTACAAAGGTATCGACCTGAGCGTGTTTTTCCAATGGAGCTATGGCAATGACATCTACAATGCCAACCGTTTGATTTTTGAAGGAAATGGCGTCAGTTTATATAGCTTAAACCAGTTTGCCTCTTATGTAGATCGTTGGACACCTGACAATCAGGATAGCAAAAATTACAGGATTGGTGGCGGTGGCCCTACTGGTTTTCATTCGTCACGTGTCATTGAAGACGGTTCGTATTTACGCTTAAAAACCGTGGCCCTGAGTTACAGTTTGCCACAGCAGTGGATCAAGAGAGCTGGAATGAGCCGGTTGGCGATTAGCGTATCAGGTCAGAACTTAGTGACCTGGACAAACTACAGTGGCTTTGATCCTGAGGTAGCCGTGCGCAACAGCGTATTGACACCCGGTTTGGATTATTCGGCCTACCCGCATAGCCGGACGTTTGTATTGGGACTTAAAGCACAGTTTTAATAACGGAAAACCTAAAGAAGATGAAAAATATAATTTTGAAGTTGATGGCTGTCGGGGTGATCTTTTTATCAGGATCCTGCAAGAAGTTTTTGGAAACAGAGCCAACGGATTTTTTAGCACCGTCGATATATTATGAAACAGAGCAGCAGCTTGATTACGCGTTGACCGGTGTGTACGATAGGTTGGGTATGAACAGGCTCTATGGCGCCTATTTGCATACCCTGCACAATATGGAAGCCGATGAGGGATTTGTCAGTGTAGATACGTGGGTAACCGGAACCCGTGTAAATAATTTTTCGGTCAGTGACCCCGATGTCCTGAACCTTTGGCGGTACATCTACGAGGCGATCGGCCGGGCCAATATGCTGTTGGCAAACGTGGATAATAATACGGACATCGATATCGCTTACCGGGATCAGGTGAGAGGCGAAGCGTTGTTTTTGCGGGCCTATTATTATTTTATGCTGGTACAGTTTTTCGAGAACGTGCCGATGTACCTTACGCCTGTTGCCAACCATACACAGGTGGATGTTCCTGCTACGCCTGCAAAGGAGGTATATGAGCAGATCATTGCCGATATGGAGACAGCAGAGGCACTTGTCGCGCCTATCAGCGAGATCGGGTTTGGTGGACGGGTGAGCAAGTCGGCGGTACGGGGTATCCTGGCCCGGGTCTGCCTGAACATGGCGGGAAGACCGGTACAGGATATATCTAAATATGAACGGGCAAGCTATTGGGCGAAAAAAGTCATGGACGATAATGTCGCTGCCCATGCATTGAATCCGGACTATACGGATGTTTTTATCAAATATGCCCGTGATGAATACGATATCAAAGAAAGTATCTGGGAAGTGGAGCTTTGGGGATATAACACAACGGCTAATCAGGAGTCCGGGTATGTCGGTTCCTGGATAGGAATCAAAAATGGTACCGGTAATAACAGAGGTTACTCCCTGGGTAGGATCTACGCGACAGCCAAACATTATCATACGTATGAGGAAGGCGATCTGAGGAGAGACTGGAATATAGCTCCTTTTACCTATCATTCCACGACCGGAGCGTATATCATGAAGGATGCCAACTCTTTGTACGATCGGTATGCCGGCAAATACCGGAGGGAATATGAGCTTAATCCTTCAATCAAGCAGCCCACACCGATCAACTTCCCGCTATTGCGCTATTCGGATATATTGCTGATGTATGCAGAAGCCGAGAATGCGGTGCACAGTGGTCCGACCGAAGAGGCCTTAGAGGCTATCAATATGGTTCGGAGACGTGGATTCGGCAAGCTGGCAACCGGTGCAACCGATGTAGACGCGTATGATTTGCCTGCAGGATTGGACCAATTCAAATTTTTTCAGGCTATTGTGGATGAACGGACACGAGAATTATCTTTTGAGGCCCTACGTCGACCGGATCTGATCCGCTGGGGCATATATGTAGAAACGATGAAAGAGACCTTAGCCGAAATGAATACTGATCTGGGCGCTGGCGCATGGCAATCGCTGACCTTCAGAAATGCGTCTGAACGATATACAGTTTATCCTACCCCATCTTATGAACTGGGATTGAATAAAGCATTGGAACAACATCCTTTGTGGAGATAAATAGAATTGTATGTTAAGTAGTTTTAAATGTATAAAAAAAGAATCTTGATTATGAAAAAATTTTTTTATTTGTTTTTGAGCATAACGTTAATGGCAGTGGCCTGTGGCAAGAACGATAATCCACCTCCTGTCGTGGATGAAGATGATGATAGTGATCCAACGGAGGTGTCGTTTGATGCCAGACTGACCGAAAATAAGACGTTTAAAGTCGGCGAAAGAGTAGAGTTTACGTTACAGGGAAACCCCGAATCGATAGACTTCTTTTCGGGTGCGGAGGGACACGAGTACGAATATAGAGCGGGTACACCCATGCCTTCCGGTATGGAATTGAGTTTTTCAATCCGGTTCAATCTCTCGGCCGGGAGCTGGCCTGTCGATAATCCGGACTGGGGGCCTCTTCCTTGGGACAAAATCGCCCTATTAGTGTCGACAGACTTTGATGGTGACTACACGTTTGCCGGTGTATCAGCGGCGGAATGGGTAGACGTCACCGATAGAATGACATTCCCCCCTATACAAGCGTCCACGCAACCAGCCGGCCCGATCAATTTGTCCGATCTGACAGAAATCGGTAAACCTTTTTATTTTGCTTTTAGATTGCTGGATGACCATCCTAAGAGACCTGCTTTCCTAATACAGAAACCAGAATGGTATTCGATTTTGGGAGAAGACAGAGAATTGATCGGCTATGTGCAAGCCGGGGATCCGGGAGAGAATACCTTTAATTTTCAACAGGTGGACGAAGATCCGGACTATCCGGCAGCCATTGCATGGACAGCGGGTCCACAATACAATGACAGGTTCTCCATGAGGCGAAACACCTCAGCAGCATCCCTCGGAAAACAAAGTTGGTATATCAGTAAAAAATTTGACGGTGTACAAGAGATTATGGGAGGAGGTAGTGTATCTATTCCTATCAAATCGGTTGGTAATGAAGCACTCTCGCGATATAGTCAAACATACCAGGCCCCCGGTACATACCATGTATATTTCGTGGCTACGGTTCTGAATGAAAACGGCGAGAGAAGCGAGGTAGCGAAAAATATCACGGTCGTTGTCGAAGAATAGATCGGAAAAGGATTTGACGAGCAAACGGAATAAAAATAAATGATATGCAGATGAAAAAGATTATTAGTTCCTTATTATGTGTTGGTATGATATGGAACGTGTATGCTCACGGAGGAAAAGAAAAAGAAACCGCCTCTTTCGATGTGAAGCTGGCAAAGAGTAAAACATTCAAAGTTGGTGAAAAGGTACAGTTCGAACTTGAAGGAGCGCCTACATCGCTGGAATTCTATTCCGGTGAATCGGGGCAAGAATACGATCTAAAGAATGGAGAGCTGCGGCCTTCGGGTATGGAGCTGGACTTTTCGATACGTTTTCATTTATCCGCCTCAAGCTGGCCCGTACATAATCCCGAATGGGGCACTATTCCCTGGGACAAGCTTTCCCTGTTGGTGTCCAAGGATTTTGACGGCGATTACAGCTTTGCAGGGGTAAAGAAGGCGACCTGGATAGATATTTCAGACCGGGTTAAGTTTCCGACTGTACAGGCGCGCACGGAACCGGCAGGTCCGATAAATCTGTCGGATCTGGCTGAGGTAGGCAAGCCCTTCTATTTTGCCTTCAGGCTGAAAGACGATCATCCCAAACGGCCTGCATTTTTGATACAGAAGCTAACGTGGAATACGATAATGCCGGGAGGTAAAGAATTGATCGGCCACCTGAAGGCAGGTGATCCGGGAGAGGATACGATCAATCTGCAGCAGGTAGATGAGGATCCCAAAAACCGAGCGGAGGTAAAATATTTTGAGGGACCAAAATATAATGACCGGTTTACGATACGACGAAAAAATAGTCGGGGCTCTCTTGGGAAGGAGACGTGGCTTATCAGCAAGAAGTACGATGGGGTAAAGGAAGTCATGGGAGGTGTAAGTGCGCCGGTCTATATCAAATCACTTGCTGACCGGGCTGTTGCGGGCCATAGCCATATCTATACAGCTCCGGGTACTTATGAAGCTTGTTTTGTGACAACAACGTTGACGGCAGATGGGAAAAAGCAAGAGGAGGTCAGAAGAATAACTGTAGTTGTGGAGAAATAAGGCTGCAATTTACGGATAACATTAAAAATTGTGAGAAAAATATTTTTAGCTATTGCTTTCTTATGTGCATTCCTTATGGTTAATGCACAGTTGACGGATCATGGAATCGTTGCTGCGGTTTCTGAAGGTCGCGGCCTTATCGCCCATCGTACGCCGGAAGGCGAACCCATTATTATAACAATATCCGCAGACCGTTCTGAAAAAGGCCCACGTAGCTCGCTGCTGATTGTTCATGCCAGAACAGGTAAGACCGATCAGTACTGGTGTCCGCCTGAGAGCTCGGAAGGTGAAAACGTGACGGGCGGAGAAAGCTTCGCTTCGATGCTGTCCTCCGATGGAAAGTTTTTCTATACCATGTTTGGCGACCTGTTTTTGGAATTTGACCTGGTGAAGCGTGAATGGACATTCAGCAAGAAGATAGAAGGCATGGTCATGTCTTTTGCCGAAGCTCCGGATGGAAAGGTGTTTTTTGCCAATTATCCACGCTCCACGCTGTATTCTTTTGACCCCAGGAGCCGCGATTTCCGTTATTATGGCCGGTTAGATGATGTGGAGAAATATCCATTTTCGCTGGCTGTAGGTAATGATGGATGGATCTACGCCGGTATCGGTACGGCCAAGAATAATCTGGTGGCCTTCCATCCCGAGTCGGGTGTACGTATCGGTTTGATTGGAGAAAATCAACGGGAAACAGGTGAGGGCTATGTCTTTTTGGGTGAAGATGGTGTCATTTATGCCACGCATCAGAAAAAGCAAAAAACACCTTTATTCCGGATGCAGAATGGCCAGAAAATACCGGTAAGAGATTATTCTTTTCCCTTTCCGAAAAAAGCGGTTACCGGGTTCGCGTTTTGGCAACATCGGTTGAATGATTTTCCGGGCGGCGGTAAAGTCGAAAAGTTTGTTTTACGGGATAAGCGTGGACTGGTTGTCGACGAAAGAGGTACTGTCCATGAGATTACTTTTGACTACAAAACCAATGGTGCCGGAATAACCTCCTTGACCCTCGGGCCGGATGGGACAATATGGGGGTCGACTGCGCACCCCTTTCGACTATGGCGGTATGATCCGGGAAAAGATGTTATTGGAGACTGGAAAGGCATTGCGGAGATCCGCGGGGGCAACTTTCCCAATCTGGTGACTTCGGACAAGAAGATATACGGCGCGCTGTACAATGGCGGGATGGTCTGGCGTTTTGATACGTCTAAGCCCTGGGATAAATCTGCCAACCCTTCCTTGTTGGGCCGGTTTAAGGAGATTGCACGTCCGCGGGCCGCGACTAAAACCTCCGATGGCAAACATATTGTTTTTGGAGGCTATCCCGGATATGGAATAGTGGGGGGCGATCTCGTTTTTGTCAATACCTCCAATGAGGAAGCGATCATGGTCAAGATACAAGATCAGATACCGGGCTTGAGTACGATCGTTATGCGGTCTTTGCCGGGAGGACTATTGGTAGGAGGCACGAGTACGGCCGCTCCGGGTGGAGGATCGGCTACAGCGAAGAAAGCGGTCTTGTATCTCATGGATGAGACCAGTCGCCAAATAGTCTTTCAAACCGTTCCTGTAGCGTCGGGCAGGGATATCATGAGCTTGGAAGTCCGGAATGGACTGGTGTATGGCATTACTGCCGACGCGCAGCTTTTCGTTTTCAACGCCGGGAGCAAAAAGATCATATCGCAGACGGATATCAGCGCATATGGTTTGCCGACAAGGCCCGGGCAATCCTTGATACTGGCGGAGGACGGCAATATCTATGGTGTGATGAGCAAGGGCATCTTTAAAATAGGGAATGATTCGGCCATCACCAAGTTGGCTGATCTTCCGGAGAAAGCGACGGCCGGGATTGCCTTCTACAATAGCAGGCTTTACTTTGGTTGTGGCTCTCGGCTGTGGAGCTATAAAATAGACAAAACATCTTTATGATACGAATTATGTGGCTATCTCATCGAAGATTTTACTATATCGTGGCATCCTTATGGCTGATCCTCTCTTCTTGCCATCGGGAGATCCCACAACCTTCGTCTACAGATGTTGAGGATGAAGATGACAATAATGTCGAGACAGTACTGACCGATCACGGTATTGTATCCGCTGTTTCTGAAGGTCGAGGTGTCATCGCACACCGTACTTCCTCCGGCAACCCTATTATTATCGCGGTATCAATGGATCGTTTTCATGGAAGATCACGCAACTCTTTGCTCATCATCGACGCCAGGACGGGGCAGACGGATCAATACTGGCATCCGCTTGATGGGCCTGACGGTGAAAATGCAGTGTCCCGGGAGTGCTATTCGTCGATGCTGGCATCGAATGGTAAGTTTTATACCATGTTTGGCAACGTGTTCCTGGAGTTCGATCTGGATAAGCGGGAGTGGACATTCCAGCAGGAAATAGAGGGAAGAGCCATGTCGTTTGCCGAAGCTCCCGACGGGAAGATATTCTTTGCCAATTTTTCGCAGTCGACACTCTATTCCTTTGATCCGGTCGGGCGGGAACTGCGGTTGTACGGACAGTTGGATGATGTGCAGCAGTATCCGTATTCATTGGCGGTGGGGGATGATGGATGGGTCTATGCTGGTATTGGAACGGCCCGGAACAATATTGTCGCCTATAATAGGGTGAGCGGCGAGCGGCGTAACCTGATACCGGAAAGTGAACGGGTAATTGGCGAGGGATATGTTTTCCGGGGCGCCGATGGTGTGATTTATGCAACGCACTTAAAGGGACAGAAAGCGCCCCTGTTCCGTTTAGAAAACGGACAGAAAATCGAGGTGCTACCCACACCATCGGCTCTTCCGGCCAAAGCCGTGACGGGATTTATTTTTTGGCAACAGCGGATCAACGATTTTCCGGGAGGAGGTCGGATTGTCGAATTTATCTTGCGGGATAAGCGCGGGCAAATAGTAGATGAAAACGGAATTACCCACACCTTTACTTTTGATTACGCGACCGCCGGTGCGGGGGTAACTTCGCTGGCCATGGGCCCGGATGGTGCAATCTGGGGCTGCACAAGCCATCCCATCCGGCTATGGCGTTATGATCCGGACAAACGGACCATGGGCGATTGGAATGGTATCAACGAAATCAGTGGGGGAAATTTCCCCAATTTAATCACCTCGGGAAAACACATATATGGAGCCTTGTACAATGGAGGAATGGTCTGGCGTTTTGACACGTCCCGGCCCTGGAACAACTACAATAACCCGCTCCAGTTAGGGACGTTCGCCGGGATAGCGCGGCCCCGTGCGGCGGCGGTCACTTCAGACCGGGAACATATCGTTTTTGGAGGCTACCCGGGTTATGGCGTAGTCGGAGGAGACCTTGTTTTCGTCAATATCGTGAACGGGCAGGCTATTCCCATCACGGTACAGGATCAGATCCCGGGACTGAGTACAATTTGCCTGCGGGCACTGGACGGCGGACTACTGGTCGGTGGTACAAGTACGGCCGCGCCCGGAGGAGGAATGCCGACGGCGACTAAGGCCGTATTATATCTCATGGACGACGTTTCCCGGCAGATAATTTTTCAAATAGTGCCGATTCCGTCGGGCAAGGATATCATGAGCCTGGTTGTGAGAGGTGGAATGGTGTATGGTATTACCTCCGATTCTCAACTTTTTGTCTTCGATCCCAATACGAAAAAAGTGACTTTGCAAAAGGATCTTCGGGACTATGGAACACCTGTCAATCCCGGACAGACATTGGTGTTGTCGGATGATGGGAACATTTATGGCGTCATGAGTAGGAGTATTATAAAAATAGATGCTGATGCGGACATCGTTAAACTGCTTGATTTATCAGAGCATGCCACCGCGGGAATTGCTTTCGACCATAGAAAGAACAAGGTTTACTTTGCCTCGGGGGCCAATTTATGGAGTTATCAAATTGAACTATGAATATATTTTTTAAAAGGAGATTCCAGACCATGGTCTGTGTACTCGTTCTCCTCTCTGGCACGGTGTATGAGCGCGTGCATGCACAGGATTATACATCGATGATCACGAAGGAAGATGAGGAGAAGAGGTTGGATAAATACGAATCAGAGCTGGAAGGCTATCTCCGGCATTATTTGGTGGATGAATATGAAGAAAGAGCGAAAGCATATTGGGACCGGGATTATTCCAGCATAGCTGCATTTAAATGGAGCGTAGCACCCAACGTATCGCGCTGGCGGGATGTCGTTATCAAACCTCCCCGATTGAGGGTATCGGGCGAGCTCAAACGTACGCCTTATAATATGGATGGCCTGAAGGGCGAATGGATACAGCTTCCCTTAGGAGACAACATGTCTGCACAAGGTATATTGGTCATCCCACCACAGGCGAGTAAAAACAAGCCAGTGCCACTGGTCATTGTACAACATGGTGTGGGGAGTAGCCCCGAACGTCCCTTTGTAGCAGATGGCAGGAGTTATCATGCCTATGCGAGGGCGCTGGTAGAGGCGGGGTTTGCCGTATTATCCCCGCTGAACCTCAGGAATGTGCAAAGGAGAAATAGGATCGAGAGATACACAAGGTTAGCCGATATCTCTTTGCCGGGTATAGAATTTTCCAGAACCCAAAACCTGCTGGATGTCCTACTTCAAGATGAACGGATCGATGCAGCAAAAGTAGGCATGTGGGGTGTTTCCTTAGGTGGGATGGCCACCATGTTTTGGATGCCATTAGATGAGCGGATAAAGGTGGGGGTAGTCTCTGCCTGGTTCAACGAGCGGAATAATAAAATGGTGGTCCAGGACGACCGATGGAGCAGTTTTTCAAAAAACGGAGAAGACTATGCTTTCCTTACAGGTTGGCTGAACGAGTTTGCCGACCGGGATTTGGTTTCTATGATCTGCCCCCGGCCGTTACAAATCCAACATGGGAAAAACGATGGAATCGCCTATTGGCCGGATGTGGTAAAAGAGTTTGAAAGATCCAAAGCACATTATGATAAACTGGGTATAGGAGATAGGGTAGAACTGATCGTTCATGAGGGAAGACACGAAGCTAAAGTGGAAGAAGGTGTGAGGTTCTTGAAAAAATGGATATCTAACTAAAAAAAGCGACATATGTCGCTTTTTTTAGTTAGATATGAAATATCCTACTGCGCATTCAAGAACATCGATTTCTTCGAAACGAGTTCTCTGAAGAATGGATCCTGAAGGTCTTTAATGAAGCGTATAGCCTCACCTGTAGATTTCATCTCAGGACCTAGCTGTTTGTCTACTTCCGGGAATTTGGAGAAGGAGAATACAGGCTCTTTGATAGCCCATCCTGTCAACTTGCGCTCAATCGTGAAATCTTTCAGCTTATTGACACCTAACATGACTTTGGTCGCAATGTTGATATAAGGTACATCATACGCTTTTGCAATGAAAGGAACGGTACGCGACGCACGCGGATTGGCCTCGATGACATAGACATTCTCATCTTTTATGGCAAATTGAATATTCAACAGGCCTTTTACATTCAATGCTTTGGCCAATTTGATCGAATATTCCTCCATTTTATCTTGTACCTGTTGGGATAAACTGAAAGGAGGTAATACAGCGGAAGAGTCTCCGGAGTGGATACCTGCAGGCTCGATGTGCTCCATCATACCTATGATATGTACGTCCTCACCATCACAGATCGAATCCGATTCGGCCTCTTCGGCACGATCTAGGAAGTGATCGATCAAAATGTGGTTGCCGGGAAGGTTTTTCAATAGATTGACGACTGCTTTTTCCAGATCTTCGTCATTGATGACGATACTCATCCCTTGTCCACCCAATACATAGGAAGGGCGTACCAATACGGGATAGCCTACTTCATTGGCCACTTGGATAGCTTCTTCGGCTGATGTCGCTACACCATACTTAGGATAAGGAATATCCAGTTCTTTCAATAGGTCGGAGAAGCTACCCCGATCTTCGGCCAGATCCATATCTGCAAAGGAGGTACCAATGATTTTTACTCCTAAAGCTTCTAAGCGCTCCGCCATCTTCAAGGCTGTCTGACCGCCTAATTGTACGATCACGCCCTCAGGTTTTTCCAGCTCGATGATCTCGCGTACATGCTCCCAGAATACAGGTTCGAAGTACAGTTTGTCTGCCATATTGAAGTCGGTGGACACGGTTTCAGGGTTACAGTTGACCATGATGGCTTCGTAGCCGCACTCTTTGGCAGCTAGCAAGCCATGTACACAGGAATAATCGAATTCGATACCTTGACCGATACGGTTCGGGCCGGAACCCAGTACGATGATCTTCTTTTTGTCCGATACGACCGATTCGTTTTCATCCTCGAAGGTAGAGTAATAGTATGGGGTATGTGCCGGGAATTCTGCGGCACAGGTGTCTACCATTTTGTACACCCGATGGATACCCAGTTGTTTACGGCGTTCGTAAACCTCGTCTTCGGTGACATTGCCCAGCAACCAAGCGATCTGCACATCCGAATAACCTTTTTGCTTCAAGGTCATGAAGAAATCACGTGGTATATTGGAAAGCTGGTAGCGGCGTAATTCTTGCTCCAGAAGCACGAGCTCCTGTATCTGTACCAAGAACCATTTGTCGATCAACGTAGCCTTACGGATAGACTCCAAAGGAACGCCGAGTTCGAAGGCATCCTTGATATGGAAAAGTCGGTCTGCACTTGGATGTTCGAGGCTGTGCATGATTTCCTCCAGGTTGCGGAGTTGACGTCCGTCAGCTCCCAATCCGGCACGTCCTGTCTCCAAAGATTGTGCTGCTTTTTGAAGGGCTTCGATAAAGGTACGGCCAATGGCCATAACCTCGCCTACGGCTTTCATCTGCAAGCCCAGTTCTTTGTTTGCACCTTTGAATTTGTCAAAGTTGAAACGTGGAACCTTGACGATGACGTAGTCTAGTGTAGGTTCGAAATATGCCGAAGTGGTCTTGGTAATCTGATTTTGCAGCTCATCCAAGTTGTAGCCGATAGCCAGTTTGGCAGCGATTTTGGCAATAGGGTATCCTGTTGCTTTTGACGCCAGTGCCGAAGAGCGGGAGACACGTGGATTGATCTCGATAGCGATGATATCTTCGTTTTCAGGATTGACGGAAAACTGTACGTTGCATCCTCCGGCAAAATTGCCAATCGAGCGCATCATGCGGATAGCTTGATTGCGCATATCCTGGTAACATTTGTCCGACAAGGTCATGCCAGGAGCTACGGTGATGGAGTCTCCGGTATGTATACCCATCGGATCAAAGTTTTCGATCGTACAGATGATGATGACATTGTCGTTGGAGTCACGCAACAGTTCCAGCTCAAATTCTTTCCATCCCAATACAGCCTGTTCGACCAGGACCTCGTGTGTAGGCGAAGCGTGCAGACCTCTGTTCAAGGCAGCATCAAATTCTTCTTTTTTGTGGACAAATCCACCTCCTGTACCACCTAAGGTATAGGAAGGACGGATGACCAATGGATAGCCAATCTCCTGTGCGGCTTCTTTTCCTTCGAGGAAGGAATTGGCAATTTTAGATTTGGCCACACCTACACCGATATCTACCATCAATTGACGAAACTCCTCGCGATTCTCAGTCTTTTCGATAGCGGCTACATCGACACCGATTACCTTTACATCGTATTTTTCCCAGAGCCCTCTGTTGGAGGCTTCGATACATAGGTTGAGTGCTGTCTGTCCACCCATGGTAGGCAGTACGGCATCGATCTGTTGTTCTTGAAGGATTTGTTCGATGCTCTCACAGGTCAGAGGCAACAAGTAGACATGATCGGCGACGACCTTGTCTGTCATGATGGTAGCAGGGTTCGAATTGATGATCGAGACCTTGATACCTTCTTCTTTCAGAGATAGGGCCGCTTGGGAACCCGAATAGTCAAATTCACACGCTTGTCCAATGACAATAGGGCCGGAGCCTATGATCAAAACGGAGTTGATGGAAGAGTTTCTAGGCATTATTTTTTTAAATCAAAAAGTTAAAATTCTAGACTGATGTAATCTGCAAAGCGGGGAAAGTGCTTTTAGTAAGAAGTGCTATTCCGACTGCTTTGTCGGAGTGCAAAGTTATGTTTTTTATTTTGAAAAATAAAACCTTACGGATATATTATTGTGCTTTTATTTGATTGTTTTTGTCCGTCTCCGTCGAGCATTAGGATGTAAGTCAAGATAAATGTACTTTTGCACGGTCAGTCTTAGTCGCCTTACATTCTATGGAACGAAAGAAAGTTATATTGCACAATTATTTTAAGTTGGGTCAAGTCTCCTGTTTGGTTAGCCTGATATGTGCATTGATGGCGTTTTCCATCAAGCATCTTACCGAGCATTTTGAGGTGAAGGTTTTTTTATGGGTGCAGTCTCATCACCCGTTTCTTTTTATATTACTACCGACGATCGGCATCACGACAATTTATTTTTTGCGTAAAATTGCTTTCCGGAACCGAAAAAATAAAGGGATCACGGAAATCTATAAAACATTAGATCAACGGAAGGATCATTTACCTTTTTTTAAAATACCGTCTCATTATATTAATGGTTTCCTTACTGTCGTGTCGGGAGGTTCTACAGGTGTGGAGGTGTCTACGGTGGTCGCGACGGCTACTTTGGGGAATTGGGCATATAAGAAGAACTTTTCGGCTAAGCTATATAAAAGGGAACTGATCTGTGCGGGTGTAGCAGCAGGAGTAGCGGTACTGTTTAATAACCCGATAGCAGGTTTGTTGTTTGCTCTGGAGGTGATTGCGAGAAAGGTGAGTTGGCCTATTTTGTTGAGTTGCGTCGTGTCGGCACTGATCGCATGGGGCGTGATTTTTTTCTTGGGACACGGTACTTTGTTTCCTTTTGTCACGCAGGGTTGGAGTTGGGGAGCTTTGCCTTATTTTTTGCTGCTCAGTATTTTTGGGGGAGCAATATCTGTTTATTTTACGAAGTTAATCTTGTTTATTAAGCATTTTTTTTCGGGTATATCCAATAATTTTGTACGAGTGAATCTTGGTGCTCTGGTAGTGGGAGGGTTATTGCTTCTCTATCCTTGCTTGTATGGGGACAGCTATATCGGGGTCAAGGGGATAATGGATCAGGCTCTTGGAGAGACAACGCTTCCATTGTTGGCATCCTTGCTGTTGTTGGTCTTTTTAAAACCTTTGGCAGCTTCTCTGACGCTGGGTGCCGGAGGGGATGGTGGTGTTTTTGCTCCTAGTATTGTTTCAGGTGCCTTTTTGGGATTGTTGTTTGCAGCTGTTTGCAATATGTTCTTGGGAACAAATTTGGTTCTTGTCAATTTTGCGTTAGCCGGAATGGCGGCAGTTTTGTCGGCTTCTATCCACGCACCTTTTACAGCTCTTTTTTTAGTCTGTGGTCTGATCCCTAACGGTTTTACGCTGTTTTTGCCTTTACTTGTTGTCAGTGTATCCGCTAAATTGTTTGCACAATATATGTTGCCGTACAATGTCTACACCTATGATATGCTAAAAGGGAAGAGTGAGGTCGGTCTGCATTAATTCATTCATAAGAGTAGAATTGATGAGGAATAGGTAAAACATAGAACATTGTTTCCTTTTGTGGATAACCGTTAATTAGTGGATGAATCGGAAAGGAGATAAAGAAGTGGGAATTACTGGATTCGAACCAGTGACCCCTACCTTGTCGAGGTAGTGCTCTAAACCAACTGAGCTAAATTCCCATTGAGGTCTGCAAAGATTAGAAAAAAAAATGAATCCTCCTACTATAAAATAGATTTTTTTATTGCAGGTTTTCAACTTCCCGGCGCTGTTGCGCGAACCGAGCGGAGCGAGCTCATCGTAGATAATTCTTTCGTGTGCTATAAAATAACAAGGTTAGTTTCATTTGCCACGGGCTTAAGCCCGTGGCAAATGAAACTAAATCGGATACGCCGTCTCGCTCTTCGTTTCGGACAGGACAAAATAAGTCTGTACGGTATTGACATGTGGCAATACCGCGAGCTTGTGTCGCAGAAACATGTGATAGGCATCCATATCTTTGGTGGCTATGCGTAGCATAAAATCATAGGAACCCGCCATCTGATAACATTCCATGACTTCTGGAAATTTGGCGACCTCATGTTCGAATTCGTTCAGAACTTCAAAAGTATGGGCTTTGAGAAATACCTGTGAAAAGGAGATCAGACCCAAGCCGATTTTGTGCCGATCGAGAATAGCAACGGTCTTTTTGATGTATCCGGCGGATTTGAGTTTTTTGACACGCTCATGTATAGCCGCGATGGACTTGTGTAGTCTGATTGCCAGCTCTTTATTGCTCAATGTGGCATCTTCTTGAAGTACTCTCAAGAGTTTGGTGTCTGTGGGATCGAGTTGCATATCGTATATTTTTCTGAATTAAAGCTAAATTACTAGTTTAAACCGAAATAATTATTATATTATTTATAAAAAACAATATAATTTATTGTTTTTTATAAATAGTATTGAATAATATCTTGTTTAAGTGGAATTTTGTAGAGATTATTTCTCTGATTCTAAAATAGCAAATGATAACAGAAACCATTTTTAGCAAATGTCTTTCTCCGGAGCTGGATAGCCGTTTCCATCACTTGTGGTGTTTAGTGGGCAATACGCCCATGTTAGAACTCCGGTACACCTATAAAGGCAAGCCGGGTCAGATCTACGTAAAATGTGAGAACTATAATCTGACCGGTAGTGTCAAGGACAGGATGGCATTGTATATATTGTACAAAGCGTATATGAATTGTCAGATACGTCCACAGGATATGATTGTAGAGGCAACGAGTGGGAATACCGGAATTGCCTTCTCGGCCATTGGTAAAGCTTTGGGCCATCAGGTCAAAATCATTATGCCTGACTGGCTGAGCAAGGAGCGTATCGATATCATCAAAAGTATGGGAGCAGACATACAGCTGATATCCAAAGAGGAAGGCGGTTTTTTGGGAAGCATTAAGCTTAGCGAGGAATTGGCAGCAAAGGGTGGTGTATTTCTCCCCCGTCAATTTGAAAACCAGTTCAATGCCGAAGCACACGAAATGACGACAGGTCAGGAAATTGTATCGCAGCTGGAGAAGATGGGTATGGTGGCAGATGCCTTTGTGGCGGGTGTAGGTACTGGTGGTACGGTGATGGGAGTAGGCCGGCAGTTGAAGAAATCCAATCGATTTGTCAAAATACATCCCTTGGAACCGGCAGAGAGCCCTACATTGACGACGGGTTATAAGGTAGGAGCACACCGTATACAGGGCATTTCGGATGAGTTTATCCCGGCTATTGTGAAGTTGGACGAATTGGATGAAATCGTTTGTGCTTCAGATGGAGATTCCATCATCATGGCGCAGAAACTAGCGCAGGAATTGGGATTGGCAGTTGGTATTTCGTCAGGTGCCAATGTAATAGGAGCTATCAAGCTGAGGGAACAGATGGGGGATGATGCGGTCGTGGTGACACTATTGGCCGATGACAATAAGAAATATTTAAGTACGGATTTGGTTAAAGAGGAGCCTGTAAAAGAAGGGTATATGTCTACGGATTTGACCTTTACGGGATTCCAACCTATTAGCCGTTTAGAGAAACCCATCGTGAGAATGGGAGTTCGATAAGTTTGTTTCAGCTTGATGTTGAATCAAGTTTTGTTTGTGTTTAGTGGGTAGGAAGCCGGGTGTCTCATACCCGGTATTCCTATCGTAAGAAAATGAGATGATACAACTTAATCCATATAAAATTATGAAAAGATATATAATATTATTCCTCTGGTTATCGTTGTTCTTGGTCAAAGGATCCTTTGCGCAGGAGGTAGACAGTTTGATTGATTTCAGTGGTATTGAGTTTGTAGAAGGTGATCCGGTTGCTGATACGGAGGATACAACGGAAGTTGATACTGCTGTACAGATCGCGGCAGTCGATACGATCTCTGGAGATTCGCACAAAAATGTAGCTGGTGATTTGGAAAGAGGCTCTTTATGGGGAATATTTATCGGGGGAATATTGGGTGGTTTTGCGGCTTTGTTGATGCCTTGTATTTTTCCAATGCTTCCCCTTACCGTCAGTTTTTTTACCAAAAAGTCTGGCACCAAGAGTAAAGCTGTCACACAGGCATTGTTGTACGGGGTATTTATTATCTTTATTTATGTTGCTCTGGGCATGTTGATTACGATTGCATTTGGTGCAGAGGCTTTGAACTTGTTGTCCACAAATGGTATTTTCAATTTTCTGTTTTTCTTGTTGTTAGTGGTATTTGCGACCTCATTTTTAGGTGCATTTGAGATTACATTGCCCAGTGGGTTTGTGAATAAAATAGATGCGAATTCAGACAAGGGAGGCTTGGTCGGTCTGTTTTTTATGGCGGCTAGTCTTGCCGTGGTATCTTTTTCCTGTACGGGTCCGATTATCGGTACATTGTTGGTAGAGGCGGCAGTCAACGGTGAACGCTTGGGGCCGGCAATCGGTATGCTAGGGTTTTCACTTGCGCTGGCTATACCTTTTGTATTGTTTGCGATGTTTCCTTCTATGCTGAAATCATTGCCAAAATCGGGAGGATGGCTGAATAGTGTAAAGGTTGTCCTTGGTTTTTTGGAACTTGCCTTAGCCTTGAAATTCTTGTCCAATGTGGATTTGGCTTACAATTGGCAACTGTTGGATAGAGAAGTGTTTTTGGCTTTGTGGATAGTTATTTTTGGTTTAATGGGGCTTTATTTGATTGGCAAGATCAGGTTTGCGCATGATAGCCCGCTGGACTTCCTTTCTGTTCCCCGTACGATGTTGGCTATACTGGTGTTTTCGTTTGTCGTGTATATGGTTCCCGGTATGTGGGGTGCACCGCTGAAGTCTATTGCAGCGTTTTTACCGCCAATTGGCACGCAGGATTTTGACCTGGCTTCTGGTGTATCGGTATCCCATGCAGGGAGTGCTGATGCGGCAGGTCGAAAGCATTATACTCATTTTCATAGCCGGGCTACGGTCAAAGGATTTGATCCTTATTACGATTATGAGGAAGCTCTGGCAGCAGCCAAAGCGCAGAATAAGCCTTTGATGATCGATTTCACAGGATGGACCTGTGTCAACTGCCGTAAAATGGAGGCTGATGTCTGGTCGGATCCTGTGGTTCGAAATATGATCAATAATGAGTTTATTCTGGTGGAGCTGTATGTGGATGAGCATGACCTCAAGCTTTCTGAAAGTGAACAGTATATTTCTCCGCACTCGGGCAAGAAGATCAATACGGTAGGAAAGAAGAATACGGATTTCCAGATTACAAGGTTCAAAAGCAATTCGCAGCCGCTGTATGCTTTGATCGATCCGAATACGGAAGAGGCTCTTGTTGCGCCACGAGGTGCAGACTATACGATCACTTCCTACCTTGCGTACCTGCAAAGTGGATTGGACGCATTTAATAACAAATAAAAAAGGCCGTCAGGCCTTTTTTATTTGTTATTATTTATTCCAAACTCCATATCTCATAGATCGGATCGCCTTTTGAGCTTAAGCCGCTGTGGTGCCAATCCCCATCCTTGATTTCGCCTTTAAACTTTAAGCTTGCACCTACACGGGAATTGTCTCTGGAAAAAAAGACAATACTTTCGGTGTAGCCGTTATTGGAGAATGTATATTTTCCACCTCCGGTTCCATAGAACCCTTTTTGTACAGGATTGATGGCAATCCACTGAAAATAACCGTCTACCAGAATCTTTATCGTTTTGCGATCTCCTCGCGCAATAGTTGATGTCTTTTTTTCTGCATTTTGTCGGCCTGTGATTCGCCACACACCATCTAAATCCTGCTTTTTAGCAAGTTGCTTTTGGAAGGTGGTGCCTTCTACGGTCAGTGCGCTATTATTGGCTGATGATGGTACATCGGTCGTTGTACCTACATTCTGTGGGTCAGCATCGTTGTATTCCCAAGTAATCTGCAACGTCTTTCCGTCAAATCGATAAGGGCCTCCCTGCGTAGAGATATATTGCTGATCCTTATAGATAATTTTGCTGCTGTATCCATTTTTGAAGAGCCAAAGTGTATGCGTGTCGTCCGATTTGGCCAGATATGCACCATCCAGATTGATCTCCTGTCCAAAAATTGAAGTAGAAATAAATAAGCAGAGTATAAATGTGAGTGTTTTCATATAGATAAAACAAAAAAAGGCCTATAAGGTTTTATAGAGACTTCCGAAGTTTTTAAAACTTCGGAAGTCTCCTTTCTTTTGTCATCCCGACGATAGGAGGGATCTAAACAATATAGTTAAAAGATCCAATGTTGCATCAGCCCCACAGCCGCCAACACGTCCCTGATGCCTGCTTCGCAGTCGGCAAGCCTCAGGATGACATAAAATAGCAGTTATCTCTTACCCGATCTTCAATTTGTCTTTAATTTCTTTTTGTATGGCCCCTCTATGCAATAGGATGGAAATGGTCTTGTATCGCACAAATTCCTTCGTCACGTACATATATCCTTTGTAATCATTGGTCGTACCCCACGAATTCTTCACGATATAATATTCTTTTCCGTTTTGATCCTTGCTTAGTCCTACAATATGCATACCATGGTCGTCGGTGGTGCTGTAGTCGTCAAACGCAGCTTGGCGTTGGGCGGCATTCACCGAAGCCTCTTCTTTAGGACCGTTGAATATCTGTGCCTGCTCATCTTTGCTCATTTTGTCGAGATCTTTTGCCGGCACATAGGCCACACCATTCTTCCAACTAAAATATTTCTCTGAAACATCGGTAGCCCAAGCTACAGTGTACCCTGTTTTCAAGGCGTGATCTATAATGCTTGTCAAGTCCTGCATTTGTACATTGTAAAAGCTCTCAAATGACCAATTGTCCGGGATCAGCAGCACAAAAGGTTTGTAATAGGGATAGGCTTCAAAGGAGCTGATGCCAATATAATCATCGGGGTTGATGCCGATGATCTGATCAGCCCAAGAACGGGGAGTATAGGTTTTTCCCTTGTATTCGAAGGCTTGGGGTGGGATGCCCAGGTATGCGTCCATGACACCTGTTAAGGCTTTTTTCCAAGTATTGGACAGTTTTTTGTTCTTGACGATACTCTGGCTCATACCTTCCAATATACTGCTCATCTCAGAAAAGTTATTGCGTGTCTGCCCCTCTTGCAGGCCACTGTAGACCTCTTGTGGGACGGCACCGTATTTGCGATATATGGTCAGTACATCGTGCAGTTGTCCTCCTTCACCCTGGCTCTGACCACCGTGTAGCCGTACAAAGTTCTTTGCCTTTTCAAGATAGGTGTAATAGGCTGTGAAGATCGAGGATATTTCTACAGGCTGTCTGCCCATACGGATCATTTCTGATTCGAGGAATGAATTTCCGGCATAGGACCAACAGGTGCCCGAAGAGCCTTGGTCTTTGACGGATGTATTGGTCAGGTTGATGATCTCTGTGAAAGCAAAACCTTCTTTGCTATTGTTGCTGACATTGGTTTTGAGGGAGTTGATTAAGTTGTCCTGTGCAAATGCCTGTGATGAGGCAGTGAATAGGAGGGCAGCTGCCCATAGAGATTTTCTCCAATTCATAATTAATTCTTTTTGCAAAGGTATTAAATCGAATGGAAATACTATGCTGGCATTGTAAAAATATGATGACCTTATTCGATATTACAGTTTTTAAGAAATGGTTATTTTTCGAAGATTCTTTCGAAATGGCTTTCAAGATGATTTCGCATCGCGTTTCTTAATAATTCGGGAGAACCATTTTCAATGACGTCTACGATACCTTTATGTGATACAAACTTTTTTACATTTACCGTTTTTTTCAATAATCCGCTATTATGCACATAATCAAAAATAGGTAAAAGCATTTTCTGGAATTTTTTCATGTTTTCATTGCCCGTGATTTCATATAGTTTGCCGTGAAATGCTATTTCGTGTTCTATATTGAAGATCTGGTCTTCGGTAACGATGGGTTCAGATTCGACTATACGCCTTAATTCGACTATGTCTGAAGGTCGTATCCTTTGAAAAATGAAATCAGCCATCCCTATTTCCAATGCCAATCTGATTTCAAACATTTCGCGTAAGGTATCCTGATCCAGAATATAGGGATTCATACTTTTGCTTAAAATGCTAAACACATCGGGACTGGTAATCACGGCACCTTTTTTCTTTTTTGTCTCAATAAGACCAATTACCCGCAGCCTGATCAGCGCCTCTCTGATTACGGTGCGGCTTACGCCCAGAGTCTCCGATAATTCCAACTCTTTTGGAATAGCATCTCCAACTTTTAGCTTTCTTTCCTGTAGCAATTTTACAAGGTTGGCTTCGACTTTATCTACTAAAGAACTGGTATCTATCAGTTCTACGTTTTCTCTAAATGTTGTTAATGTCACTTTTTATGTATTATATAATGCAAAAATACAAAAAGAAAACAAATTAAAAATAAAATAGATATATGGATAAAAACAAACTTTTTTAAAAATTTACAATTTATTTGGAGTTTATATGAAATTTGTTTTACCTTTATAATGTCATACATAATACAATTAATTCAATTGCCGTTATAGTATGAAGAGACATATTGATAAGCTACAAATTGTAAATCGATTGTACACCTTAAATATTTTAATTATTTAAACTTAAATTCAATGAAAAAGACGAGAAGAAGTGAATCACTGACATTTTTATTTTTTCTATGCATTTTCTTCACTTTACCGCCGATCGCTTTAGCGCAGACGAGAGAGGTCAATGGATTGGTAAAGGATAAGGAGACAGGTATGGTTTTATCCGGGGTTTTGGTTAAGGTCTCAAGCGACGAAACCCAAACAGACAGAGATGGACATTTTGTTGTTCGGTTGAAAGAAGGAGATAAAATTGTATTCCGCCATATGGGATACTCGCTGCTTGAATGGAACTATAAAGGAGAGCCGAATGTAGAGGTACACTTAATCCCACAATCAACATCATTAAACGAAATAGTTGTGGTAGGTTACGGTAAGCAATCTCGGGCAACATTGACAACAGCCATATCAAAATTAGATACAAATGTATTGGCTAATGTTCCTTTTTCGCAAGTGGCTACAGCGTTGCAGGGTACCATTCCGGGGGTTAGGGTACAGACGGTTAATGGACAACCTGGGGCTGCCCCGAGAATAATACTTCGCGGAGGAACTTCTATTAATAATCCCAATGGAGCCAGTCCACTTTATATCGTAGATGGGGTTATTAGGTTGGATATGAATGATTTGAGTGCGGATGATATAGAGAGTATAGAAATCCTTAAAGATGCTGCTGCAACAGCGATATATGGGGCAAGAGGATCCAATGGTGTTGTTTTGATCAGTACGAAAACCGGAAAAAGTGGAAGAACACAATTGGCGTATCGATATAATTTGGGTTTTGCTGAGTTGGCAAGACAATATGATTTCGCTACCGCGGAAGATTACATTAATTACAATAGGCTGGGCATTGTGGCGACATCAGAAAAACACCCTGAACACCTTACTAGATTAAGTAGCTCGACAGGATATGGCATAGGTAACGATCTGACCAATAATACAGCTTATACTACCCAGTACCTGACTGTAGCCAATCAACATAAACTGTCCGAGGGATGGTTGAGTATGCCCGATCCAACCGATCCTTCACAAACTATTATCTATAAGCCTAGCGATTGGCAGGATATTCTCTTTCGGACATCATTGAGCCAAAACCATTACTTGTCCTTTTCAGGCGGGAATGAGAAATCATCTTTTTATGGGGGGGTAGGATACCTAAAAGATAATGGAATAGCTAAAACAACGGGCTACAATAGATTCAATGTGGATGTGAATGGTAGTGTCAATATATCTTCTTCTTTAAAGGCATTTGCTAAGGTTAACTTCAGTAATAGAGATTATCAGGAAGTTTACAGTACAAACCAGCTTTTTCAACGCGCTATAGGGTTGCCTCCTACCGCTAAGTATACCTTTGAAGATGGAACATTAGCTCCCGGTCTAAATAGATCTATGGGTAATCCGGATTATCATTTGACAAGGAGGGAGGCATTTAACAATCTCAACAGGCTGTCTCTGTCCGGGGGACTGGAATGGACGATTCTTCCCGGACTAACCTTTGAGCCATCGGCATCTTTGTATGCTATTCAAGGCGCTACTGCTTTTTTTCAGAAATCTTACAACAATACAGCAACACAACAGGTCACCACAAGAGAAGCCAATGGAAGCCATTCGTTGTTTTGGCAAAAACAGTTTGATGGTATATTGACATACGATAAAACTTACGCACAAAAACATAATTTTCAGGGAAAACTTGGAGCTTCCTACTTTGATCGAAAAAATTATGGTATCAATGCTGCAGGCCAGGGAGCGGTTACAGATTTGGTGCCTACTATGAACGCTTCCTCTACCCCTGTATCCGTATCCAGTACGGCATCCCATCAGGTCATTGCTGGATATTTTGGAAGAGTCACCTATGATTATGATCAAAAATACCTTTTTGCTGCAAATTTCAGATACGATGGAGCTTCTAATTTGGGTAATAATAATAAATGGGGCATGTTTCCCGGTGTGTCCTTAGGATGGAATGTACATAGGGAGGGTTTTTGGAATACTGTACCCGAAGCACTTTCTTCTCTAAAACTTAGAGCTAGTTATGGTGTAAACGGTAATATCAGTGGTCTGGAAGATTTTCATGCACAAGGTCGATATGATGTCGGGGCGATTTATAACGGACGGTCTGTTATTCTTAGCTCCAGGATGGAAAACCAGGACTTGCAATGGGAACGTTCAAAAACCCTTGACTTCGGTACAGACATCGGTTTATTCAATAACCGTGTGACGATACTATTTGACTATTATAGACGCGTTACAGATAATTTATTAACGAGTTTGAATTTACCGCAAGAAACGGGATTTCCAAGTATTCTTACCAATTATGGAAGCTTAGAAAATAGAGGAGTAGAATTTGATATCACAACGGCGATATATAAAGCTAAAGAGCAAGGGGGATTATATTGGAATTTAGGATGGAATGCTGCATTTGTCAAGAATAAGATATTGAAACTCCCTGAAAATGGTAATGAAAACAACAGAGTGGGAGGGATTTATGTCTATGATCCTGCCCGAGGAGACTATGCGTGGCTTGGTGGTCTTCAGGAAGGTCGACCTTTAGGTGATCTATACGCTTACAAACAGCTTTCGATCTACGCTACAGATGCAGAAGCGCAGGCCGGACCCGTCGACGATCTTGTTGTGGGATTAGATAAAACCAAATACGGGGGGGATGTAAACTGGCAGGATGTAGACGGAAATGGAATGATTGATTCCAGGGATCAGGTATATGTGGGCAATATTTTTCCGAAGTGGACCGGAGGTATCCATACGACAGCAGGTTATAGGAACTTGTCAATCACGGTGAGAACAGACTTTTCTTTAGGGCATACAATTTATAACGAGTCAAGAGCACGATTTTTAGGACAGTTTCAGGGAGATATCAATACGATAAAAGAAGTCTATCAATCCTGGCAAAAGCAAGGAGATATTACTGATATCCCAAGATATTATTGGTCAGATCAGGTCGCTCAAAATAATCTTTTCAGAGGTAACTCATATTATTATGAAAAAGGGAACTATTTAGCAATAAGAGAAGTTACCTTAAGCTATTCGGTGCCTAAAGATTGGGTTAATAATTTAAAAATGAGTAATCTACGGATTTATGCTACCGGAGGGAACCTACATTACTTTACAAGTTATAAAGGGTTGCTACCTGAAGAAGGAGGTACTGATTCTGGCAGATATCCAGTGTCCAGGTCAATAATTTTTGGTCTTAATGTTAGCTTTTAATTTGAAATATGATGAAAAGAATAATCGAAAATATAGGAATTGTAATGGTTCTTTTTGCATTGCTGTCGTCTTGTACGAAGAATCTCGAATTGTCTCCGATTAGCGAAATATCTGTGGCATCTCTATGGAAAACAGAGGAAGATGCCAAAGGAGCGATAAATGGTATATATGCAAGATTTCGCACACAGGTTCAAGAGAATTTATACCGATGGGGGGGAGCCAGAAGCGAAGAGATCTCCTACGGGATAAATGGTTCTGAAGGAAGGGAATTTCTTTTTAATAACACGTTAAGCGCTGTAAACCCGGGTCCGGATTGGTTAAGGTTATATTCGGTGTTGCACGACGTAAATCTTGTGCTCAAATATGTCCCTAATATTGATTTTACAGATCAAAAGGAAAAAAACAAAATATTGGCTGAGGCGTATACAATGAGGGCATACATCTACTATATACTGGTTCGTACGTGGGGGGCTGTACCGATTATCAAAGAGCCTACGGAGAGTTTTAATCCATCTGCTCCCGATGCCTATAAAACGCAAAATTCTCCAGAGGAAATCTTTGCTTTTATTAAGGAAGATATAGGCCTTGCTTCGGGACTGTTTGCAGATAATGCGATTCCAGCTGGAAGAGCTTATTGGTCCAAGCCCGCTCTTAACGCTCTAAAAGGAGACGTTTATCTCTGGACAGGCAAAATATTAAATGGAGGAAGGGCTGATTTCGAGATAGCACTTAGCGCATTAGAAGATGTCAAAACTGCCGATGTTACATTGTTAAGTTCATTTGACCAGGTCTTTAGGGGTACAAACAAGGGAAATAAAGAAGTGCTGTTCGCTGTTCAATTCAAACAAAATGAATCCGGAAATCAATATGGGCAAGATATGTATATCGCTCCTACCGAAATACCATCCGATGGAGATGCAGCAAGCAGAGGTTTAATCGGTGTAGGAGGAGGTTTGAACCGTTGGGCACCATCTGAGATACTAAGATCTCAGTTTCAATCCACAGATACTAGAAAAAATGTAACGTTTACAGAAATATACAGGTTTCCCTCAGGGGTTAGAACATTCTACGCTAGTGTGGCCTTAAAATATAAAGGAGGTGTGACAGGTGGGGCGCGACTTTTCCTTGATGATGTGATTATCTACAGATATGCGGATGTTTTATTGATGATTGCAGAGGCTAAGAACGCATTAGACTTGGATCCCTCTGATGAAATTAACGAGGTAAGGCAAAGAGCTTACGGAGCTAATTATGCCGCCAATGTATTTGTCAGTACGGATAAAATTGCCAATGACGAAGCGATCCTAAAAGAGCGTTTGTTGGAGCTGGCGTTTGAAGGTAAGCGTTGGTGGGATTTAATCCGTTTCGATAAGGCCATGGATTTAGTTCCTTCTTTACAAAGCAGGGACAGAGGCTTGTTATTGTTCCCTATATCACAGTCCACCTTAAGCCTAAATCCCAAGCTCATTCAAAACGAAGCTTACAGAAATTGAGACCTTGGAGACAAAAAAATGTAATCATCGATAAACAACTATTAGACGCGATTAAATATAATAAAATGATAGAGAAAATAGAAGGCCTGGTGGCCGCACCATTTACCCCGATGCATCCCGATAAAAGCCTAAATCTGGATATGATACAAGATTATGCAACATTTCTGGAGCAGAACAAAGTTGCGGGAGCTTTCGTGTGCGGTTCGACAGGAGAAGGGGTTTCGTTAAGCTTTAAAGAAAAGCAGGCCTTAATAGAGAAATGGGGCGAAGTGAAGGTAGATAGCCTAAAAAGAATAGCATTGGTTGGTGGTACATCCATTACAGAATGTATAGAACTGGCAGAAATAGCACAAAAATCAAATTTTAATGCTATAGCATTGATAGCACCGTATTATTTTAAGGTGAAAAGCCCTGAGGCGCTTGCTGATTTCTGTATAGAAATAGGAAAGGCAGTCCCACATATCAATATGTATTATTACCATATTCCGGCATTAACGGGAGCTTTTGTAGAGATGCACCCTTTTCTCAAAGCCATGGATGGAAAACTGGATAGTTTTTCGGGCATTAAGTTTACACACGAAGATTTGATGGACTATAAGCTCTGCCTCAATTTTGAAAACCAGAAATACGATTTGCTCTGGGGCAGAGATGAGGTCTTTCTTTCTGCTTTGGCCATAGGAGCAAGGGGAGCGGTAGGAAGTACTTTTAATTATGCAGCACCACTTTACTATGAACTCATCAAGGCCTTTGACACTGGAAATCTCAACCAAGCCCGTTTATTGCAGGATAAATCTATAGCTATTGTAGAGATACTAAAAAAGTATGGAGGTATGGCAACAGGAAAAGCCTTTATGAAGGCTGTGGGAATAGATTGCGGGACGTTCAGATTTCCGATTGAGAATATGCAGGAAGGTAAATACGAAGAGTTTATCCAAGATCTCCGCGATATGGACTTCTTTAAATTAGCATCGAAAAACAGACAGGAAGAACAATTAGTCTAGGCGAGTTAATTAGAACATAGAAATGAATTATAATAAAGAGGAATTGAATCAGCTCAAGGAATTTTATCGTGATCGTTTATTAGGAGATACGTTGCCATTTTGGTTTCCAAAAAGTTTAGACCATGAATATGGCGGTTATCTGTTGATGAGAGATAGAGATGGGAGTTTGCTTGATGATGATAAAGCTATTTGGATACAAGGGCGGTTCGCCTGGCTTCTATCTACATTGTACAATACAGTGGACCAAAAAGAAGAATGGCTTTCCGGAGCGAAATTAGGTGTTGATTTCTTAGAGAAGCATTGTTTTGATACCGATGGAAGAATGTTTTTCCATACTACGAGAGAAGGTAAGCCTATTCGTAAAAGAAGGTATTTTTCTTCAGAAGTATTTGCAATAGTGGCATTTGCGGCCTATTCAAAAGCCAGCGGAGAAAAGAGATATGCAGACTTGGCGAGTGAAGTTTTTGGAAGATGTTTACACTATATACAACATCCCGAAATTCTACCTCCAAAGTTTACAGACACACGTCCTTTGAAGGGATTTAGTATTCCCATGATATTCATATTCGTAGCACAGCAGTTGAGGCAATATACAGATGATGCACGTTGCAACGAATGGATCGACCATTGGATACAGGAAATAGAACGGGATTTCGTAAAAGACGATATCCGTTCTGTAATGGAGCAGGTAGAGCAAGATGGTTCCATTAGCGATCATTTTGACGGTCGTCTTTTAAACCCAGGACATGCCATAGAAGCAGCTTGGTTCATTCTTGACGAGGCAAAATACAGGAACAATGAACCTCGTTTAGTTGATTTAGGGTGTAGAATGCTGGACTATATGTGGGAAAGAGGTTGGGATGATGAATATGGAGGGATATTATATTTCAGAGATGTGTACAATAAACCTGTGCAGGAATACTGGCAGGATATGAAATTCTGGTGGCCACATAACGAAACGATCATAGCCACTTTATTGGCTTACACCCTAACAGGCAACGCAAAATATGCCGATTGGCACAATAAGGTGCATAATTATGCTTATCAGCATTTTCCTGACAAAGAATATGGAGAATGGTTCGGTTATTTGCATAGGGATGGACGGGTGTCGGTTCCGCTAAAAGGAAATATGTTTAAAGGGCCGTTTCATTTACCCCGTCAAGAGTGGTATTGTTGGCAATTGTTGGAAGAACATTTAGGAAATAAGATATGAAATATAGCCCAGTATTGATTTTATTGGTAACGATATTTATGACGGCCTGCGGCAAAAAAGATACTGCTCCAAAACCTTATTTACCAGAGGGAGTTAATACGGTTTATGTAGACAGCAACTATCGGCCGACCACTTACAATGAGCGATTGGCACTCTTCACACAAGAGACAAGATCTAATGCTGACCTTGTTTTTATAGGCAACAGTATTACTGCTGGTGCCGACTGGGGCAAGTTACTGAATGCACCAAGTGCAAAAAATAGAGGTATATCCGGGGATATTACCTACGGTGTTTTAGACCGATTAGACGAAGCACTAAGAGGTCAGCCCGCTAAGGTTTTTATCTTGATAGGGACTAATGATGTCGGTAGGAATATTCCTGAAAGTTATATCATCAATAATTATAAAAGAATAATTAAGAGGATTGATTCGGAAAGTCCAAATACCAAGATTTACTTTCATACTATATTACCGGTGAGCAACAACAATTACGCAAGCAAAAATACCCGTATAAACACAATCAATGCCGCTCTAAAATTGGTCGCTTCCAAAGAAGGCATAAGACTTATAGATTCACATAGTCATTTCAAGGACCACGAAGGTAAACTAGACCAACACTATACAACAGACGGTCTTCATTTAACAGCAATGGGATATGAGCATTGGGTGGCATTGTTGCGACCTTATCTTGAAGAGGATTAATTTATTAAAATATTGGAGGTAAATATGAAGAATATATTGATAATGTGTGTGATTGCACTCATGATAAGTTGTGGTGAAAACGGAAAATTAGCCCCTGAACCTGTGTTGCCAACACCTGTTTTACCTGAAGAAACGGATTTTGTTTTCCAAAATCAAACAAATGGCTATTCCTGTTATAGAATACCAGCTTTTGTAACAGCTCCTAACGGACATCTACTCGCTTTTGCCGAGGGAAGAAAAAATAATTGTGATGATTTCGGAGATGTGGACTTAGTGATGAGAAAAAGTACCGATGGAGGGACGACTTGGGGAGCTGTAGAACTATTGGTCGATAACGGAGTCTATAAAGTTGGGGATATCGCCCCGGTAATTGATTATTCAGATACTAATCATCCCGACGGTCGACTGTTTCTATTTTACAATACGGCAACACAATATAATGTATCATCGGGAGGAACTCGAAGAGTTCGTGAAACATGGTACATCACCAGTACAGACAATGGACTAAACTGGAGCACGCCCACGAATATCACAACATCCGTACTTCGTCCCAACGCTCCTGAGTATAATCCCATATATAATTTTACGCCAAGCTGGATGGGGGTAAATACGCAAGGTCATGCTATACAGTTAAAAAATGGTACTAAGAAAAATAGAATCTACGTGGCAGGAAACAGGTCAGGGACAAAAGCCAATGCGGATGATTTTACCTCCTATTATTCGTATGGCTACTATAGTGATGATCATGGACAAACATGGAGCATCGCTGCTGATGTGAATATGCCCGGAGGAAATGAGAGTACAGCCGCAGAGTTGTCAGATGGAAGTATTATTCAGGCAATCCGTTATCAAACTTTAAATAATCCCGTGAATCAGCCGGCCAATACAAAATATAAACTGATAGCCATCAGCAATGATGGGGGAGAGTCGTGGGGAATACCAAGTTTTGCGACTCAACTGCCCGATCCGATTTGTCAGGGAAATTTATTAGATGTAAAATATGAAGGAGAGCATATCATTTTATTCAGCAATCCAGCGAGCTCGTCGGCTCGTACTAGAATGAGTATAAGTGCGAGTAAAGACGATGGACAAACCTGGCCATATAAGTATTTGGTCGATGAAGGCCCTTCTGCTTACTCGGCTATATATGCATTGGATGATAATCATATCGGATTGTTATATGAAAAAGGCAATATCGGAGGTATCGCATTTCGAAAAATCGACATAGCAGATATATTAGAGTAAACACTAGAATTTATACCATAAAAAAATTACACCACATGCCTTTCCATAAATTACAAAAGACACACATTTTTATATTGTCATTTTTCTTAAGTTCAGCAGTATGTTTTGCCCAAGAGGACTATAATTATATCTTTCAAAATGAAACAGAAGGTTACAACTGTTTTAGGATCCCGGCAATAATTAAAGCGCCAAACGGGGACTTACTGGCTTTTGCAGAAGCCCGAAAGAAAGATTGTGATGATTTTGGCGATGTAGATCTCGTCATGAAACGGAGTAGAAATAAAGGGAAAACATGGAGCACTTTGGAAATAATAGCAGATAATGGTGCTTACAAAGCCGGAGACCCTGCTCCCGTAGTTGATTTTCAAGACCCTCAATATCCAAAAGGAAGGATATTTATCCTTTATAATACAGGGACAGCAACAGAGTTCGATCTCCTGTCAGGAAATGGATTGCGGGAAGTTTTCTATAAAACAAGCTCAGATAATGGAAAAACATGGAGCGAGGCAGTAAATATCACAACACAAGTACATCGACCAAAACTACCGCAATTTAATCCGGCTTATAATTTTGAAGAAGATTGGAGAACGATGACCAATACTCCTGGTCATGCTATACAGATAAAGCAGGGTAAATATAAAGGACGTTTGTATATTGCTGCAAATCATTCAGTTGGCGACAAGCCGAAGAATAATTTTAACAATTATAGGTCACATGGCTTTTTTAGCGATGACCACGGTAAGACTTGGAAATTAGGTTCAGATATTGATTTTGAGGCAGGCAACGAAAGTATAGCAGCAGAATTATCTGATGGAAGTATTCTTCAAAATGTAAGATTGCAGAGCAAGAAATACAGATATAGATTGTTGGCTTACAGCAAAACTGCAGGGCAATCTTGGGACACGGTATATCTCGACAAACAATTGCCCGACCCAATTTGCCAAGGGAGCATGCTAGATATCAAACATAAAAAGAAACATATTATATTATTTAGCAATCCCGACAGTCAATTTAAAAGAGAGAAAATGACGATACGAGCCAGTTGGGATGATGGAAAAACATGGAAGACGGCTTTTTTGGTAGACGAAGGAGCATCTGCCTATTCAGATCTTGTGGAAATTGATCAAAAATGTATAGGTATAGTTTACGAAAGAGGAAACAAAGGGGGAATAGTTTTTGCGCACTTTCCAACAAAAAAAATATTGGATAAATAATTATCAGATAAATGGGAATGGTCTTAAAAAATTTCGCGTATTATAATGAGCAAGACGAGTTGATAACACAACATGCACTATATCTGCAAGATGGTGTCATCAAAGAGCTTTCGCCAGAAATATCGACAGATGAAACTAGTATAGATTTACGAGGAGCTTATTTGGTGCCTGCTTTTGTTGATTTACAGGTGAATGGCGGGATAAAGGTATACTTTTCCCACACGATTACAGAGCAGGTTCTAGAACAAATGTACATCGACCATCTACAGGTTGGAACCGTAAACATATTGCCCACACTGGTAACGACTTCCCTAGAGAATATCCTCAAAGCAGTTGAGGTAGTGAAAACTTATATCTCTAAAGGAAAGCCCGGAGTTTTGGGCTTACATTTGGAAGGGCCTTTCCTAAATATAGAAAAGAAAGGGGCGCATAATCCGAAATACATTAGAAAACCTACAGATGAGGAACTTAAAACCATTCTTGATGCCGGAGAAGGTGTTATAAAAATGATGACCGTAGCACCAGAGCAATTTACAGACGACCAATTATTTTTAATTCAAGATAGAGGTATTGTGATTTCGGCAGGGCATTCTAATTCAACCGCAGCATTTTATAAAACAATATTCGATAAAGGGGTTAATTGTATAACCCATCTGTATAATGCTATGTCACCTTTTATGGGTAGAGAGCCGGGCTTAGTGGGAGCAACATTAGATAGTGATGTGTATGCCGGGATTATAGTTGACGGTTTTCATTGCGATGATACAGCTGTACGATTGGCGTATAGACTAAAGAAAGGGAAGCTTTTTCTGGTTTCCGATGCTACATTCATAGGAGAAGAGGACTTAGAGATGGATGGTATTCAGTTTATACACAAACCGGGAAGATATGTCAATGCAGAAGGAAATCTAGCGGGCTCAAATATCAGCATGTACGATGCGGTGAGGCATAGTATCAATAAAGTGGGCATACCTGCTTACGATGTGTTTAAAATGGCAGCAGAAATCCCTTTCCAATTACTTGGTCTTGCCGACAAACACGGCAAAGTAAAAACGGGTTATTTTGCCGATCTAGTTGCCTTGTCTAAAGACGGTTTGTCTATTACCCATATTTTTAGAAGAGGTGAAGAAATAACGAAAGGAGTAAGCTAGTGACGGCTAGAGAAAAGGTAGAAGAGATTTTCAGGGCAGGTATTGCTGCGGTGCAACCGCAACATATCATTCCTCTATGGGTTCAAAGACAGCATGATATCCTGATTGTAAAAGACGAGAAAATCGAACTGAGCAATGTAGACCATATTTATTTACTGGGAGCCGGAAAAGCATCGGCTGCGATGGCCAACGCCTTAGAAGATATTTTGGGAGATGTCCTAACATCAGGATTGATAGTCACTAAATACGGGCATAGTTTGCCATTGAAAAAAACTCAGATAATAGAGGCTGCACACCCCGTGCCGGATGAGAACAGCCTGAAAGCCACTGAGGATATTTTAGCATTTGCAAGCACGCTTACGAAAAATGATCTGGTTTTCTTCCTACTGTCTGGTGGCGCTTCGTCTTTAATGGCAGATTGTCCGGATGGAACGAATCTTGAAACAATGCAGCAATTATTTTCTAAGTTGCTACATAGCGGAGCGTCTATCCTGGAAATGAATACTGTTCGCAAGCAATTGTCCAAAATAAAAGGAGGTGGTCTGGCAAAAGCCGTTTACCCGGCTAGGCTATTTTCACTTATGATCTCCGACGTACCCGGTGATGATATGTCCATTATAGGCTCTGGGCCAACGGAGCAAGATGTTAGTCCCAAAGAAAAGGCGAAAGATATACTGGAAAAATATAATATATACAAAGGACTTGATGAAGTTATAAAATATCATATTGATGCCGATAAAATACCGGTCGATAAGGCCGTTTTTGAAAATACAACCAATTACATTATTGCCAATAACCAGATGGCGTTAAATGCAGCGGCACAAAAAGCAGAAATTTTTGGATATAAAGCGATCATAAGCCCGAGGACAATAGAAGGCTTAGCGGGAGAAGTAGCTAGAAATATAATGGATGAGGCCAACCGATTAATTTTTGAAGGTCTATCGTGTTTAATTTATGGAGGAGAAACCACGGTGGAAGTAAAGAATAAATCCGGGATTGGAGGGCGTTCTCAAGAACTTGCTTTGGCAGCCTTATCTGAAATCAGGGAAGAAAGACAAATTACATTATTGGCAGGAGGAACTGATGGAGGAGATGGACCCACTTCCGTAGCAGGAGCAATTGTCGATAATGAAACGAAGGCCGTTTCAGAACAGAAAAAAATATCTCCTGAGAAGTATCTATCCGAGAACAATTCCTTTGTCTATTTTCAAGCAGTTGGAGGGCATGTTTATACGGGTCCGACCAATACCAATGTCATGGACATGGTCATAGTTCTTGTCGATAATCCTCAATAAATGCCGGCTATGAAGTTTTTTAAGTGTGTAACTTTCACTTTACTATATATAATGATTCAATTTAATACAGTAGAAGCACAGGTAGAATTGTACGATTCTATCAAATGGGATATTGCTGCACTGTTGCCCTCTTCTTCTGACGAGCAGGAACAGTTGGGATTAGCCGGGCCGGTAACAGGAATTCATACAAATTTTTTAATCGTAGGAGGCGGTGCAAATTTTCCGGACAAAATGCCTTGGCTAGGAGGAAAAAAGAAATATTATGACGATTTATTCGTCTTTACTAGCGACAAAGACAGCCTAATTCATGAGACAACGTTCAAACTACCTTGCCCGATTGCTTACGGTGCATCATGCAGTACACCTCGCGGAATAGTTTATGCAGGTGGGGAAAACGAAGAGGGATTAAGTCGTAGCGCTGTGCTTATCCGATGGAACGACCAATCCAAAATAATTGATTTTGAAGCACTTCCGCAATTACCTTTTGCCGTAGCAAATGCTTCGATGACATCAATAGAAAATAAGGTGTATCTTGTTGGGGGAGAGCTGTCTGATCTTGTTTCTGACAGATCTATGGTGTTGGATCTTGACAATCTTTCCGACGGTTGGCAAATTCTTTCACAATTACCTTATCAGGTTTCCCATGCAGTGATGGTTTCTCAGCCTGATGGAATATATCTAATCGGAGGCAGGAAGAGGAATAATGGTGATATAACGACATTCTATTCTTCTGTTTTACATTTCGATGTGGATACACGGGTTTGGTCTCCCAGAGCAGAGCTTCCTTATGGCCTGTCTGCGGGAACAGGGCTGATGATAGATCACACATCGATACTTTTGTTCGGAGGAGACAGTGGCGAAACCTTTCATAAGGCAGAATCTTTGATTTTGGCTGTAAACAAAGAGGCTGATCTGTCGGAAAAAGAAAGATTAAATCAGGAGAAAATTGTGGTCCAGACGAACCATCCCGGCTTCAATAAGGTAATATTAAGGTACGATATGCAGACAGATATCTGGTCATCGGCTGGTGCTATTCCTTTTGATACTCCCGTAACGACGAATGCACATCTTTGGGAAGGAAGGATTATCATTCCAAGCGGAGAGATTAAAGCTGGCGTGCGGACACCTTATATTTTGTCAGGCAAATTAAAATAGACTTTACAAACATGATACATGCTAAATATTATCCATGGGTATTGGTCGCCCTACTGTGGGTCGTTGCATTGTTGAACTATCTGGATCGACAAATGCTCTCTACCATGCGTCCATCCATGCAGGTGGATATTGTGGAATTGCAATACGCCACAAATTTTGGTCGCTTGATGGCAGTTTTTCTGTGGATATATGGATTTATGAGCCCAGTTTCAGGCATCATTTCTGATAAGTTTAATAGAAAATGGGTTATTGTTGGGAGCTTATTCGTGTGGTCTTTGGTTACTTATGGTATGGGGTATGCCGTGACCTTCGACCAACTGTATGTATTGCGGGCACTTATGGGTATAAGTGAAGCACTTTATATTCCTGCAGGACTGTCGCTGATTGCAGATTTCCATACGTCTAAGACCAGATCTTTAGCAATAGGAATCCATATGACAGGACTGTATATGGGGCAAGCTTTAGGAGGTTTTGGGGCAACTGTAGCACATCGGTTTTCATGGCAGCAAGCCTTTCATATATTCGGATTAGTGGGTATCGTATATTCTGTTATGCTGATCTTCTTTTTGAGAGAAAAAAAATACAACCCAGGCATAGAGGAGGATGCTCAAGTAGCTAAGACGCACGACAAATCATCCATTTTTAAAGGATTGTCTATACTGTTTACCAACATTTCCTTTTGGGTTATTCTTTTCTATTTTGCCGTTCCCAGTTTACCCGGCTGGGCCACAAAAAACTGGCTGCCCACACTTTTTGCCGAAAATCTCGGCATAGATATGTCGACAGCCGGCCCAATTTCGACCGTCACAATTGCGGTGTCTTCATTTATGGGAGTTATATTCGGTGGTATTTTATCAGATAGATGGGTTGAGAAAAATCTTAAGGGGAGAGTGTACACCAGTGCAATAGGTTTGGGCCTGACAATTCCTTCTCTGTTGCTGATCGGTTTCGGACATTCTATGCTTCATATCGTTGGAGCAGCGTTTTGTTTCGGCTTTGGATACGGCATGGCCGATGCCAACAATATGCCTATACTTTGCCAGTTTGTGGCTTCAAAATACAGAGCTACAGCTTATGGAGTTATGAATATGACAGGTGTTTTTGCAGGAGCCTTTATCACAGATCTTTTGGGAAGATCGACTGATGCAGGCAATTTAGGCAAAGATTTTGCCATGCTCGCAGGGGTCGTGGTTCTGGCCTTGATAATCCAACTGTATTTTCTGCGACCCAAAGTCAACGATTTCAAATAAGTACTTTTTTTATGTCGCTTTGATCTGTATCTTTAAGGATTTATACAAATTCGAATATTTTTATGCCACACGTATCTTCTCTGGGAAATTACAATCCGGTCGTTTCCGTTTATCCGGACGCAAAGGTAGCATCTATCGATATTGCTCAGCGTATAGCCTCTTTGATCCGATCCAATCATCAATCAGGCAAACAAACCGTGCTGGGGCTTGCGACCGGATCTACTCCTATCTATGTCTACGAAGAGCTTGTTCGTTTGCATAGGGAAGAGCATCTCAGGTTTAAGGATGTCGTTTCTTTCAACCTGGATGAATATTTTCCGATGCAACCGGATTCTCCGCACAGCTATGTAGCTTTTATGCAGAAGCATCTGTTTGACCATGTCGATATAAACCCGGACAATGTTTATATCCCTGATGGAACACACCCGCGAGAAAGTATAGAAGACTATTGCAGGACTTACGAACAAAAGATAGGGGACCTAGGTGGTATTGATATCCAACTGCTTGGTATTGGACGCACGGGCCATATCGGTTTTAATGAGCCAGGCGCAGAGTTTGATTCCCAAACACGTCTGGTCGAACTGAATGATCTGACACGTACAGATGCTGCTGCCGGCTTTGGAGAGAAAGAGCAGGTACCTACAGAAGCTATCACCATGGGTATCGATACGATTTTGAAAGCTAGAAAAATTATTTTGATGGCTTGGGGCAAAGGAAAGGCAGCTATTATAAAAAAAATGATGGAAAGTGACCTTACTCCAGATATACCCGCCACGTTTTTAAAGACTTGCGAGCGTGTAGAATTAGTGCTCGATACCGAGGCTGCAAGTGATCTTCGAAAGGAATAGATAAATTATCCTTCTTGATAAAGAGGGATATCTATGTAGAATGTGGTGCCTACATTTATCGTACTCTCAAACCGAATGGTACCGTTCATACTCTCGATGGTCTGCTTGACGAAGGCCAAGCCGAGGCCAGTACCCGAACTTTTGGTGGTAAAGTTTGGTCTAAAGATATTGGGTCTAGCTTCTTCGGATACGCCTATGCCATTGTCTTTGACCTGTATCTCTATGCTGTCTGTACCCAATCTGTTGATGACGATGTCGACTGTGAGTTTTCTACGTTTCGAGCTAGCCTCTATGGCATTCTTGATAAGATTGTTGAATGTTCGGAGCAACTGTCCTCTGTCTCCCAGGACGGTTACCTTCTGCAACCTGGTATTGTTCCGCAAGGATATTTGAATATTTGGGTTGCTATTATACGTATCGGTTGATTTGTATATTTTTTCGATGAGGTCAATGGCGACCATCTTGGTTTCGGGGAGTTTGGCAAAAGAAGAAAACTCCGAGGCGATATGAGACAGTGCGTCGATCTGTTCGATAAAAGAGGTGGATATTTTTTTGAAACGTTCTTTCAATTGGGGGTCGTTTTCGTGAAAGGACCTGCTGAGCAACTGTATGCCCAATTTCATCGGTGTTAAGGGATTTTTGATCTCATGCGCCACCTGCTGAGCCATTTCACGCCACGCGGTTTCCCGTTCCTTGTTGCGCAATTGGGTGGCATTTTCCTCCAATTTAATCAACATTTGGTTGTACTCTTTGATGAGTGCTCCTATTTCATCGTTTTTATCCCAGTACAACGGTTCGATCGGTTTGCCGCTCAATGTAGTTTCCGCCAATTTTTGGCCGATGATCTGTAGCGGTTCTGTGATTTTCCGGGCTATAAAAGCGGAGAGGAAAGCCAAAATGATGATGATGATGGTATAGATATTGAGTATGGTATTGAGTAAAATATTTTGGCTGGTCGTTTCTTCCTCATTGGATGCAAAATAGGGTATACTGAGGTAAGCCAATGTTTGGTAATTGGCATTGCGGATTGTCGCATAGGTGACGTCATACCTAAATCCGGCTAAAATTTCCTTGTTCAGAATACCATTTTTCTTCAGGACATTGAGATTCAGTAAGGCATCCATATGAATGTATGGAGAGATGAGCCGTTGATCGTATATCTTTGGCTGGGTCGCATAGAGGAGCTTTCCCTTGCTATTGTACAGGTTGAAGTCTGTCGTCAAGACGTTGGAAGTACTTTTGATCAGGTCCTCGATGTTGGACAATACCTCCTGTTGGGAAAGGTTGTAGATATTGCTCTCTATCCTGTTGGAAATCTTGGATATGTATTCGATTTTTTCAGTTTTGCGGTTTTCTTCTGCTTGATAGCTTATGCTGACAAAGGTAATAATGCCCGAGATAATAACAGCCAGAAGTACAGATAAGATGACCAGCGTCTGTATACGGGTACTGTAGCGAATGTTTTCCCTAAGTCGGTAAAAGCGATAGGCTAGATGCCGAAAAGAGAGTTTTTGCGACATGAATATGGGAATAAGCACTACACCTAGATTGACAAAGGCCATGATGACATACAGCAATAGGAAGGAGGAGGAGGCCAAAGCGATGAATTCCCAATAGGATTGAGCCTCCTTGCTGACGATAATCGTCGTGTAACTGTTTGGCCGGTACAGCATGTGGATGAAACGACCTTCCTCTTTCAATGTAATGTATTCGCCTATCTGCTGGGGAAAGGAGGCATCCGTGCGGGGATAGACAAACTTCCCGTTTTGTGTGATTAAGCTACCATTCTTATAGAAAGCATAACTGTTTTCGCTCAGGTTTTTCTGGCTCAATTGCTGTTCGTTTTTGTCACCGTCCAATATAATAGGAAAAGGGAGAGCTTGATTAAAAGCTTTGTTTGTAAAGTTGAGGAACAGTGTCAACTCATTTTCGTCCGAGATGAGCATCTTTATGACGGCAAAGTATTCCAATGTGCCCAGTTCAGTAGATGCTTTATAGAAGCTGGATTCCGAATTGACTTTCGTCGAATTAATGACCTTTTCCCGGTATTCTTTGATTTTATTGGTATTGTAGGGTTCGACCGGAATATCGTTTATATAATAATATCCTTGAAAATCGTATTTGGACAGATAGCCATTGAGGTATTTTCGTTTGATATAGGATGTCAGGTACTTTCCGTCTACATTTGGATAGGAGAATTCTAATATCTTGGGAAAGTACGTGTCGCTCAAGATGTCATTTTCCATGGAATCAAATTGTACGATGGCTTCAGGATCGTCATTGGATTTCAAGAAGGCTATGGTCTGTCTGAGCTGTTCTTCCTGCACTGTTTTGTAAGCTTTGGAGAAAACGATAGCTGTAATAAAAGCCAAGGCGACCAGACAAATTACCTGGGTAGAAATGTTCTTCTCCTTAAACATCGACTGGTCAAAGGAACGAACCAATATGATCGTCCCGATCAGGACGTTGACCAATGTAAAGTCATTGTTCAAAGCAGCCAGTATCAGAAACTGTACCAGGACGATAAGCTGTATGTTGATGGTGTAAGGTATCTTGTCATAAAGCCTTTTGCCAAGATAGAGGATAAAATCCGTCAACAGGATGAGCGAAAATATATTGATACTATAAGCTAGAACCAGAGAAAAATCAAAAGGGTTTAGCTTTAAGATGTCAATGAAATTGTAGTCCGCGATGGAAGAATGGGTAACGATGGTTCCTAAATAATAGAATATCCTATTGAAGGCAATGTAAAGAAGGCATAGCAACAGATAGAATACAAAGATTCCGTATGGTTTGCCCTTGAGTTTGTCTGGGATGACAAGGATATTTTTGACATATATGCAGTGGCATATGAGCAGCAGAATGACAATACTATTGGCTATAAAGGAGCGTAGATCGGGCGTGAACGGAGGATAAGCGTAATTTTCGGGTTTGAATATGGCTAATGCAGAATTGGCGGTCAGCCAGTTTGTGTGGAAATCCAACAGCCGCAACAAAAAAAACGTGATAGCCAACAGTACAATCGATAGGCCCGGACGTCCACGTTTTGCGATATCCATACATGTTCCTTGGATCAATATGACAAAGGCCAGGCTCGCCAGGATCCAGCACAGCAGTTGAATCTTTACAAAGGTGTTGTTATATCGGTCAGAGGTTAGTTTTACAGAAAATAGATACGTGTTGCTTTTTGAGTATATGTTTTTGACATTTTGATCATCGCTAAAATCGGCTATCTCCAAACTGCTTGTGTAAGGTATCTGCTGTTTAACCAAGGGTTTGCGGTAATCGTCGCTGTTTTTGGATAATCTTTTTACCGTCACCAAAGCCAAAATGCTAATATCTTCATTGATTTCCTTCTTTTTGACGACGAAGGAGCGGTTTTCAGTAGAGATATACGAGAGATCGTTCTTTAATCCGTTCAGTGATTCGGGTACATAGATATTGAAATTCCAAAAAATAGGTTCATTTTTCCGGTAAACAAAAAGATGAATGGACTGCTCTTGGTATTTTTTGGCGATCTCACGTACTTGTAAGGGGTATCTTTCGCAATTGGCAAAGGTTTTCAAGAGTAGCTCATCTTGAAATATGTCGTCGATGATATCTTCTTTGGCGTGGATCTTTTTTGTCAGTGCCTTGCTTTCGGTATCGAGGATATGCTTATCGTGTATGGTGCTGTTTATCGTGATTGCCGTTCCGATAAACAGGAATGTCAGCACAAGTAATAATATCCTGATGTTATTGCTCATTGTTGGGCAGATTGACAATATGCCTTAAATATAAACAAAAAAGTCCTTACAAGTTTTTTTGCAAGGACTTTTTTTAAGCACTGTTAGCGCACAAATCCTTTCGTGTGCTTGTTTATCGAGGCACACGAAAGGATTTGCTTCGTGGTTCGTGCGCCAGCGTTGGTGTGCCTTATCTATTAACTATGTACGTCTTCTTGACGGAATATTTTTGCCGTAAAATATTCTCTGTTCAAGCGGGCGATATTCGTCAATTTGATACCTACCGGACATTCGGCCTCACATGCACCTGTGTTTGTACAACTTCCAAAGCCTTCCTTGTCCATTTGGTCCACCATAGCTTGAGCACGCTCATAGCGTTCGGTCTGTCCTTGTGGAAGCAAGGCAAATTGCGATACTTTGGCCGAAACAAAAAGCATGGCCGAAGCATTCTTACAAGCGGCAACACAAGCTCCACAACCGATACAGGTGGCTGATTCGAAAGCTTCGTCTGCAACACGCTTAGGAATAGGTATGGTATTGGCATCAGGTACGCCTCCTGTGTTGACATTGACGTATCCGCCAGCTTGTTGGATACGGTCAAAGGCAGTACGGTCTACGGCTAGATCCTTCAATACCGGAAATGCTGCCGCACGCCAAGGTTCAATGACGATAGTCTGTCCATCGTGGAAGCTACGCATATGCAATTGACAAGTGGTCGTACCTTCCATCGGACCGTGTGGACGTCCATTGATGACCAATGAACACATACCGCAGATACCTTCGCGGCAATCGTGGTCAAAATAGATAGGGTCTTCTCCTTTGCGGGTCAAATCTTCGTTGACTACGTCAAGCATTTCCAAAAACGACATGTCGTCTGCAATATCATTGGCCTGAATGGTCACGAATTGCCCTTTTGATTTGTTATTTTTTTGACGCCAAACTTTCAGCGTTAAGTTCAAGTGCTTACTCATGTTTATAGTATTTGAGTATTTAGATATTAGTATTTAGACCTTAAGGTTTTCGTATTTAGATTTTAGACCTTCTTTGATTATCTCCAATCTAACTACTAACATCTTTCAATCTAATATCTATTTATAACTCCTTTGTGTTAACTTCACGTTTTCGAATATCAGTTCTTCTTTATGGAGGACTTCGGGCTGATTTTCACCTTTATATTCCCAAGCGGCTACATATGTAAAGTTTTCGTCATCGCGTTTAGCTTCACCTTCCTCGGTCTGCGACTCCAGACGGAAGTGCCCACCGCAGGATTCGCTGCGATTCAGTGCGTCATCTACCATCAATTCACCCAATTCGAGAAAGTCAGCAACACGGCCTGCTTTTTCCAGCGACATATTCAATTCTTCATTTTCACCCAATACACGGGCGTTGCTCCAGAATTCTCTTTTCAATTCCTGGATAAGGCCTTTGGCTTTGGTCAGACCTTCAGCCGTACGGGCCATCCCGCAGTATTCCCACATGATGTGGCCGAGTTGCTTGTGGATGTCGTCGACGGTTTTCTCTCCCTTTAAGGATAATAGTTTGTTGATATTGTCCTCGACATCTTTGCGCGTTTGTTCGAAAGCAGAGTGGTTTTTGTCTACCGGAGCAAATGTTCCTAGGTTAGCCAAATAATCCCCTACAGTGTAAGGGATGACGAAATAACCGTCTGAAAGACCTTGCATCAACGCCGATGCACCTAGACGGTTGGCGCCGTGATCGGAGAAATTGCACTCACCCAGAGCATACAAGCCAGGTACTGTTGTCATCAGGTTGTAGTCTACCCATACACCACCCATGGTATAGTGTACGGCAGGATAGATACGCATAGGCTGTTTGTACGGGTTTTCGTCCGTAATCTTGTGATACATGTCAAATAGGTTGCCATATTTGGCACGTACCGTATCCTCACCGAGACGTTTGATAGCGTCTGCAAAATCTAGGAATACGGCTACACCGGATTTACCTACTCCACGACCATCATCTACAGCTTCTTTAGCATTGCGGGAAGCTACGTCGCGAGGTACCAGGTTGCCGAATGAAGGATATTTACGTTCCAGGAAGTAATCCCTGTCTTCTTCTTTGATATCGTTGGGGCCGATTTCCCCTTTGCGGAGTTTTGCCGCAACCTCTTGTGATTTAGGTACCCACACACGGCCGTCGTTACGCAAGGATTCCGACATCAGCGTCAGTTTTGATTGGTGATCGCCGGTCACGGGAATACAGGTCGGGTGTATCTGCGTATAGCAGGGATTGGCAAAGAATGCACCCCGTTTGTGCGCCCGCCATGCGGCTGTCACGTTACAGCCCATCGCGTTCGTCGAAAGGAAAAATACGTTGCCGTACCCTCCTGTACACAACAAGACTGCATGTCCTTCGTGTGCTTCGATTTTGCCGGTTATCAAGTCACGTGTGATGATACCTTTGGCATGTCCGTCGATCTTGACGATATCCAGCATCTCATGACGGGTGTAGGATTGCACTTTTCCTTTTTTGATCTGACGGTTCAATGCAGAATAGGCGCCCAACAATAATTGTTGCCCTGTCTGTCCACGTGCATAGAACGTACGGGATACCTGTGCACCGCCAAACGAACGGTTATCCAGTAGACCTCCGTATTCACGGGCAAAAGGTACACCTTGCGCGACGCATTGGTCAATAATATTGTTGGAGACTTCGGCAAGACGGTATACGTTTGCTTCGCGCGCACGGTAGTCTCCTCCTTTGATGGTGTCATAAAAAAGACGGAATACAGAGTCTCCATCGTTTTGATAATTCTTGGCGGCATTGATACCCCCCTGTGCTGCAATAGAGTGCGCACGACGAGGTGAATCCTGGTAGCAGAAAGTCTTGACGTTGTAGCCTAGTTCTGCCAATGAAGCTGCCGCAGAAGCTCCTGCCAATCCGGTACCGACCACGATGATCGTAAACTTACGCTTATTGGCCGGATTGACCAATTTCATGTTGAATTTATGATTGGACCACTTTTGGGCCAATGGACCCGCAGGTATTTTTGAATCTAACATATTCTTTTCCTTTCAATAGATGTTATAGACTTTTAAAATAAAAATACAAAGGCATGGCTGCGAAAGCTATCGGTATAATGACACCGAATATCCAAATCCCGATTCCTTTTATCAAACCTATATATCTTCTGTGATTGAATCCTAATGTCTGGAAAGCAGACTGAAAACCGTGGATCAAGTGAAATGCCAAGGCAGCCATAGCGATGACATACAGTAAGACGATCAAAGGATTTTTGAACGTGTATTCCACTTGCTTGTACAGGTCTTTGGTCTGGATGACTTCTACACCATTATTTACGAAAATCTTGTACCCATCATAATTGGGAGGAATTTCATCCGATGCGTTGATCTGACGATTGCCACTTTCCAATTCGGTCTGGTATTCTACATACGGAGTGGTACCGAACTTGTACTGCCACCAAAAATTCTGCATGTGTGTGGCCAAAAAGACCAAGATTACCGTTCCCAAGATACCCATGTTGCGGGAGTTCCATTTACTGTTAGCGTTACCGCTGCTTTGGTAGTAACCAACAGGTCTGGCCGCTTTGTTTTGCCGCGTCAGAACGAGGGCGTAGATCGCATGGACGACAATAGATGCATACAGCAAATAAGAGACAACCTTGATCGGTGTGAAATGGGTCATGAAATAGGCATAATTGTTGAATGCATAGCCCGCATCATCTTTAAATAACTGTAAGTTGCCAATCAAATGAACAACTAGGAACGTACATAAAAAAAGTCCCGTCAAGCTCATGATTAGTTTCTTCCCAAGGGAAGAAGTCAAAACTGGCTTCGATTTACTACTCATTATCCTTTAAGTTTGATTATTTAGCACAAAAGTATCTATTTGCTTTGTTTAAAGCACGTGAGTTCCAAAAAAACATTTAATTTAGAACCAATCTAAGAAAAAAGATATGAAAATAGTAGAGACGCAATGCACTGCGTCTCTATATAGTATCTGATATCTGGCACACACGCGGCATGTGTACACCAAGCTTAGATAAGAGGTTTTGTTAAAAGAAACTATATCCTAAACCGATAGTCCATATATTTAAGGTCTGTTTAGAGCCTTCCTTACGGATATTGCCTAGTCCATATTCATATCGGGCATCGACTGTAAAGTTGCTGATATCTATACCGATCCCACCGATGATAGCTGCAAAATTGCTTTTATAGTTTTCTAAGCCATCTTTAAATGTTGCCGATGCGTTAGCACTATAGGAAGCATTCTGATCCACGACAAAAGAAAATAAAGGTCCTGCCTGTACTCTACCTTTAATGGGGCCGATAGGAAATTTTGTGCCGATGAGTACCGGTATATCAATATTGCTAAATTTCAGATCACCGGTCATCAGCTCTCCTGCAGCTTCGCCGGGACTTTGATCTTTGACGGTCGTGTTTTTGCTTGTAAAATAGACCTCCGGCTGTAAATGGACCATACCCGCACCTACACGTCCCCATGCACCGATGAGGTACCCCGTGTTATTTTCGGAATTTAGCCATTTGTCCTCACTCTTCAGTTTGGAGAAGTTAGCACCTGCTTTGATACCTAGCTTCAGATCCTGTCCAAAGGATATTCCTGTGGCCACAATGAGCCCTAGAAAAGATAATATTGTTTTTTTCATAGATAAAGTGTTATTTTTAACGGTTTAAATTTAGGCATTTTTTATTCAAATAAGATCACATAAATAGTATTAATCATGAGCACGATCAAAATTACGAATTCGGATTGGGAAGTTTTAAAGGTAAAGCTAAGGCGAAAATATAATCATCTTTCGGACACAGACTTGCAATATACAGAGGGCGAGGAGGAAGAATTGATCGAGCGGTTGGCCAAACGTTTACACCGTAATCGGGAATACGTACTGTTTACACTGTCAAAGGAACTGGCTGATTTGAGTAGCAATAGCCTATAAATATCATGGAAGAAATCAGTTGGGCAGATTTTGAAAAAGTAGAACTTCGTGTGGGGACTGTCGTCGCGGTCCACGACTTTCCGGAAGCTAGAAAGCCTGCTTATCAATTGCAGATCGATTTTGGTCAGGAATTAGGGATAAGAAAATCCAGTGCACAGATTACGGCATTGTACACAAAGGAGGAACTTATAGGACGTCAAATCGTTGCTGTCGTCAATTTTCCTAAAAAACAGATCGGAAAGTTTATGTCCGAATGTTTGGTTACCGGATTTTCCGATGCAAATGGAGATATTGTGTTGACGGCAGTAGAGCGTAAGGTGCCGAATGGAGCGAGGTTGATGTGATAATTGTATTGCGTATTGCGATGTGAGTATTGAGAAGCGAGGGATTTGAAAGTTTTGAGGTTGACTTATCACTTACTACTTATCACTGAACACTATAAAGAAGATGCAGATATTCAATTTTGAAGAGGGTTCGGTGCAGGCTACGCCGGATGAGATGTATATGAAAGAAGCGCTGAAGCTTGCGCAGAGAGCTTATGAGGAGGATGAAGTGCCCATAGGAGCAATCATCGTTTGCCAAGGGAAAGTCATCGGCAAAGGTTATAATCTGACTGAGCGGTTGAACGACGTGACGGCTCACGCTGAAATGCAGGCCTTTACGGCGGCAGCAAATTTTCTAGGGGGCAAATATCTCAAGGACTGTACGCTATATGTGACTGTAGAGCCTTGTGTAATGTGTGCAGGGGCTTCTTATTGGGCACAGGTTTCCCGTATTGTATATGGTGCAAGGGATGAAAAACGTGGCTATTCTTCTTTCGGACATAAAATCATCCACCCCAAAACGGAGATCGTCAGCGGTGTCTTGGCTGTCGAGTGCGCAACGCTTATTCAATCATTTTTTCGTAATAAAAGGTGATTTTTCCACATTATCAAATATGTAAGAACAATGCTCTTTCAATTTTGTTATATTCGTACACTAAAAATTTTAAACATTCAATAACTTATAAAAAATAACAAACACTATGGCATTTGAATTAGAAGCGTTACCATACGCAAATGACGCATTAGAACCACATATCGACAAAGAAACGATGGAGATTCATCACGATCGTCACCATCAGGCTTATGTGGACAATCTGAATAAGGCTATCGCCGGTACCGATGCGGAGAATGCTTCTTTGGAAGATATTCTGAAAAATGTAAGCAAGTACTCTCCGGCTGTACGTAATAATGGCGGCGGACATTACAACCATAAATTATTTTGGACTGTATTAAGTGCTGACGGAGGAGGTGAACCTACAGGCGAGCTGGCTACAGCTATCAATGAAACTTTTGGTTCATTTGACGAATTGAAGAGAAAACTGCAAGAGGCTGGAGCTACGCGTTTCGGATCGGGCTGGTCATGGTTGATCGTGACAGCAGACGGTAAATTGGCTGTGACTTCTACGCCAAATCAGGACAATCCTTTGATGGATGTGGCAGAAGTGAAAGGTACGCCGATTTTTGGTATCGACGTGTGGGAACACGCCTACTATTTGAAATACCAGAATAAACGTCCGGCTTACTTGGAAGCTATTTTCAATGTGGTCGACTGGAATGCAGTTGCGGCAAATTATGCTGCGGCTAAGTAACAGGGCAAAAAGACGTTAAGTTCAGTAAATTATTCCGTCATTTCGACGAGGAACGAGGAGAAATCTATAGACGCACAGGGGTAATTTGTTCCCTATATCCTTAGATTTCTCTTCGTCGTACCTCCTCATCGAAATGACGGTTTAAGTTTTGTAGATAGCCTCTTTTTTAAGATATTTGTTTATGTTTCGGTCATTGCGTTATCTGTTTTTGGGTGTAATTGTGTTTTTGTCCTGTGGACAACGTATGCCTGACAGCAAAATAAACGTAAACAAAGAAAATAGAATAAAAATGGAAAATAATGTTGCTATTTTGGCGGGAGGTTGTTTTTGGTGTACAGAAGGACCTTTCATGTTGCTGGAAGGGGTCGAAAGCGTAACATCGGGCTATATCGGTGGCCATGTGGCGCATCCTACCTACAAACAGGTGTGTACGGGAGAGACCGGTCATGCCGAAGCTGTTAAAATCGTGTACGATACGACAAAGGTAAATTATGAACAATTGCTGGAAGTCTTTTTTACGGTGCATGACCCTACGCAACTCAATCGACAGGGCAATGATATCGGTACACAATACCGTTCGGCTATCTTTCCGGTCAATGATGAGCAACGTACAAAGGCCGAATTGTATATTTCGACCTTGAAGGAAGCGCAGGTATTCGATAAGCCGATCGTCACGACCATTGAAGAGGCAGACGCTTTTTATATTGCTGAAGAGTATCATCAAGATTATTTCAACAAAAATCCCGAAGATGCTTATTGTCTTTTTGCTGCCAAGCCCAAATTGGACAAAGTGCGAAAGTTGTTTGCCGATAAACTGAAAAAAGGCAAGTAATCATTGCTATATGAAGCCCATCCAATTCACACTTCCGGTCTACGGAGAAGGAGTTTTTTCCTTGTTGGAGGACAAAAAGGACAATTTCTACAATTACTATCATCGTCATGATGAATTGCAGATCACGTATATACTAAAGGGCAAAGGTACCATTATGGTAGGCAATATTGTGCAATCCTTTCACACAGACGATGTGTTTGTGCTCAAACCCAATGAGCCGCACATGTTTGACAAATATGGCAACGGAGAGCAGGTAGATGAGCAGATACATGCTATCCATGTATTTGTTCACCTCGAACGTATGGGCAAACTATTTGTACTTCCCGAATTTGAAGCCGTGGCTCAGTATTTATTGGAATTGGATGCCAGCCAAAAAATAGATCCCAAGGCAAGCCCCTTACTCAAGACATTTTTTTTGAATCTTTTGACGAGGACGGCTATCCCTAAGTTTGCTGAGTTTATCTATTTGCTGCATACTTTGACACAGTATAAGCAATCATCTATCTCTCTTTATTCAGGTATTCGTAATTTGGCTTATTCGGATCGGGATGGTGTGCGGATCAGCGAAGTTTACAAATACACTTTCGATCATTTTCATGAAGATATAGCTGTGGAAGATGTAGCGTCTATCGTGCATATGACACCGACTTCTTTCTGCAAGTTCTTCAAGAAACATAGTATGAAAACTTATATTGGTTTTTTGAACGAGGTACGGATCGAGAAGGCTTGCCAGATGCTTATCAATAAGCATACCGAAAGTATCTCGGAAACCGCTTTCCAAGTAGGATTCAACAATGTGGTACACTTCAACCGGGTGTTCAAACAGGTGACCGGATTGTCGCCCAGGCAGTACCTGACACAGCATCAAGTGTAGTGATCTGGTGGCGCAACGCTACCTGTCCGGTGGGCAGGTTTCTGCTTGCGCTGGTTGTAGAGACGTAAGATCTCACATTTCTACGAACAAAAAATATCATCAATCGATTGGCCTTATCAAAAACCTATCCCTTTTTACTTTGTTGATAAATAGGTGGTTGTTGATTTATATTGGAGGTTTTTTGAATTTTTATAACCTTCTTGAAGATAAAAAATGTTAATTCATGGACAGTTGCAGTATATAAAACGGTCAAGTTATTTCGTTTTTTTACAAAAAAGAAAATTAAGCTATGTTAAAGGGATTTTTTAATGTTCCGGCACCGGCCAACGAACCGGTTTATTCCTATGCGCCCGGAACGACAGAACGCGCCTTATTGAGAGCGGCTATCGAGGAGGCTCGGAGCCGGAAAATAGATGTGCCGATGTATATCGGTGGTGAAGAGGTACATACAGCTAAAAAAGTAAAACTGACACCTCCTCACGACCATACACATGTATTGGGGTATTATTCCCAAGGTGTAAAATCGCATGTCAAGCAGGCTATCCAAGCGGCATTGTCTGCCAAAGAGGATTGGGAAAACCTTCCATGGGAACAGCGTGCAGCCATCTTTTTGAAAGCAGCCGAGTTGATTTCCGGCAAATATCGTTATAAGCTCAATGCTGCTACGATGTTGGGACAGTCCAAGAACGCTTTTCAGGCAGAGATCGATTCGGCCTGTGAGATTGTGGATTTCCTACGTTTCAACGTCAAATATATGGCCGAAATCTATGGACAGCAACCTCCTGCAAATAGTAAGGGTGTATGGAATAGGGTAGAGCAGCGCCCCCTGGAGGGGTTTGTGTTTGCTTTGACCCCGTTCAATTTCACGGCTATCGCGGGCAATCTGCCGACGAGTGTGGCGATGATGGGCAATGTCGTCGTGTGGAAGCCTTCCAATACGCAGATATATTCGGCGAATGTACTGATGCAGGTCTTTCGGGAAGCCGGATTGCCGGATGGTGTGATCAATTTGGTCTATGTATCCGGGCCGGATGCGGGAGAGGTAATCTTTAAGCATCCCGATTTTGCCGGTATACATTTTACGGGATCTACGGGGGTATTCCAGGATATATGGAAAACCATCGGTCAGAATATCCATTTGTACAAATCTTATCCGCGTATTGTCGGTGAGACCGGAGGCAAAGACTTTATCCTTGCGCATGCTTCAGCGGATCTGGATGTATTAAGTACGGCTTTGGTACGTGGTGCGTTTGAGTATCAGGGGCAAAAATGTTCTGCGGCTTCCCGTGCTTATATTCCGAAGTCGTTGTGGAAGGATCTGAAAAAAATGATGGAAAAGGATATTAAGTCCTTCAAAATCGGTGGTACCGAGGACTTTGGCAATTTCATCAATGCCGTGATTGATGAGAAATCGTTTGATAAAATTAGTAAATACATTGATCGGGCAAAAAAATCAAAAGATGCCGAAGTCGTTATAGGTGGTGAGTATGACAAATCCGAGGGGTATTTTATTCATCCCACTGTAATTTTGGCTAAAAAACCGGATTATGAGACCATGTCCGAAGAGTTGTTTGGCCCGGTGCTGACGGTCTATGTGTATGATGACAAGAAGTGGGCTGAAACTTTGAAACTGGTCGACGGTACTTCTATCTACGCTTTGACAGGAGCTGTTATAGCACAGGATCGCTATGCGATACAGGAGGCTACCCATGTTTTGCGCAATGCTGCGGGCAACTTCTATATCAACGATAAATGTACCGGTGCGGTCGTAGGGCAACAGCCATTTGGTGGTGCCCGTGGTTCGGGGACCAATGACAAGGCGGGGTCGATGATCAACTTACTGCGTTGGGTTTCGCCGCGTACGATCAAGGAGACATTCAATCCCGATACGGATTATCGGTATCCTTTCTTGTCAGAGGAGGAATAATAGATCCTGACCGGATATTATTTTGTAGAGACGCGATTAATCGCGTCTCTACGTATTTTATAGGGACAGTCTGCTCTTTTATATATTCTCTAAATAAACACCCTTTTATCTTTTATTGACTATATTTGTAAAACAACTGTAAGTTGTTCAATTTCAATACTTCAATCTGATATTTGTATGAAAAGGTCTGTAGCTATAGCGTTGGTGTTTATATGGATAGGTTTTGTATGTGCGATCAGTTTTATGGAAGCTTGGCTAAAATTTCAGGCTCCCGGCGTGAGTGTCGGTATAGGATTGGGGATAGGGCGTTTGGTTTTTGGAGCGCTTAATAAGGTGGAATGGGGCTTGTTTCTGATCAGTGCGGTATGTCTCTTTCCGTGGCGGCACGAAAGGCAGGCGGTGCAGGGATTGATACTAGCATTATGCATAATACTGCTTGCACAGACATTTTGGATGTTGCCTGTATTGGACGCCCGTGCAGAACTCCATATCACAGGAGCACCTGTGCCTTCGTCCAATATACACTTTTATTATGTTGGGTTGGAGATCATAAAGGTTATAGGGCTTGTTTTTGTGGGAATGGGTTTGTTGGATAAGCCTCTGGTACTGGGTATTAAAAAATCGTTATAAATATGCAAAACAAGTCTGAAAATTATAGCTATGATACGCTTAGCGAAGCTGTCAACGATCTACAAAGACGGGGGTATACCGAGGACTTTCTACTCGGCGATGCTGAGGAATGTCTGATCTGTAAAAAGCATTCTTTGGAACTGTCTCCTGACGAATTTATCATTGACGAAATCTATCGCTTTGAAGGTATGACCGATCCAGCGGACGAAAGCATAGTTTTTGCTGTTTCGTCGGACAAATATGCTATCAAAGGATTGGTGATCAATAGTTTTGGTGCTGACTTTGGATATCGGGCGTCTAAGCTCGTCGAGGGACTGCAACGGAAAAGGGAAGATTGAACGGTACATTTTGTTTATGCTTTATAAATAAAGTAACTTTGTGCAATCAAAATCTGTATCGTCATGATTGGTCCTAGTATTATATTTTATATTTTTTTTGCTATTCCATATATTATCCTGATGTATTGGCTGGTCAAGCAGGACAAAAAGAAATATGTGTGGGGCATAAGTATTGTGACTGTTATTGCTATTTTGGGGATATATGTCTCCCAAAAGGCTAGCAAGAATGCTATAGAGAATTATAAACAGCATCAGATCGATGCCCGTGAGCAGGAAGCAGAGATGCGAGATAGTGTAGTTCATGAATAAAGGCCGCGCACCTTCGGTGCGCAGCCTTTATTCAATTTATTTTGTGATGCCTTCCAACTTTAGTATAAACGCATATTCCAAAGCTTGGTCTTTCAGGTAGTCAAATCTCCCCGATGCGCCGCCGTGACCAAATGCCATATCCGTTTTTAAGAGTACAACGTTATTACCTGTTTTGATCGCTCGCAACTTAGCTACCCATTTTGCCGGCTCGAAGTATTGCACTTGGCTGTCGTGTAGTCCTGTGGTGATCAATAGATTGGGGTATTCCCTGGCTTCGATATTCTCATAAGGCGAATAGGATTTCATATAGTCGTAAGCCTTTTTTTGATTGGGATTTCCCCATTCGTCATACTCATTTGTAGTCAAGGGAATGGTTTCGTCCAACATAGTATTGACCACATCCACAAAAGGTACGGCGGCAATGACACCGTTCCACAGATCCGGAGCCATGTTGATGACTGCACCCATCAGTAGCCCTCCTGCACTACCTCCTTCGGCATAGAGATGGCCTTTGGACGTATATTTTTGATCAATCAGGTATCTGCCGCAGTCGATAAAATCGGTAAAGGTATTGATTTTTTTCATCAGCTTACCGTCCTCGTACCATTGTCTCCCCATTTCCTCTCCACCTCGTATATGAGCTATTGCATAGATAAATCCTCTGTCCAACAGGGATAACCGTGCGGAACTAAATGTAGCGTCTGTCGAGGAGCCATAGGATCCGTAGGCATAGAGATAGAGGGGAGCTGAGCCATCTTTCTTCGTTCCTTTTTTATAGACCAACGAGACGGGGACTTGTGTGCCATCGGTCACAGGGACGAAAAGCCGTTCGGTTATGTATTTATTCGCATCATACCCTCCCAACACTTCTTGTTGTTTCAACAAAGTTTTCTCCCGGCTCTGCATATTGTAGTCGTACGTGGAAGAGGGTGTGACCAAGGATGTGTATCCGTAGCGTACTTTATTTGTGTTGTATTCTTCGTTTGTACTTGGGTAAACGGTATAAGCGGCTTCGCCAAATTCCAAATCATGTTGTGAATGGTCATGTATGTTGTGGATAGCAAGGTTGTTCAGCCCATTTTTGCGTTCGGAAACGACGATAAAATCCTTGAACTCATCTATCCCTTCGATCAGTACATCCGGACGATGTGGAATGTAGTCTTTCCAGTTTTCTTTTTGCGTTTTGTCCAACGGCGTTTGCACGATTTTAAAGTTTTTTGCTTGATCATTGGTCACGATCAAAAAGCAATCGTCCAGCGATACGACTGAATAGAGTACATTCTTCCGACGGGGTTGAAAGATATGGAAATCTCCATACGGGTTGTCTGCGGAAAGATAACGAACCTCTGAACTTGTTGTGTTTTGAGATTGTATAAAGATATATTTTCCGTTTTTTGATTTGCCTACACCAATATAGTTGGTGTTGTCTTTTTCGTCGTACACGACTACATCCTGCTCGGTGGATGTACCCAATACATGGCGTTTTATCTTTTCGGACAATAGGGTAAGCGGATTTTTGGATGTGTAAAACAGCGTTTTGTTGTCGGCCGCCCATGTGGCTCCGCCTGTTGTCTGTGGTATTCTGTCTTGTAGGATTTCTCCTGTTTCCAGATTTTTGATGTGGATAATGTATTCTCGACGGGATACGGTATCTACACCGTAAGCCAATAGCTTATTGTCGGGGCTGACTTCATATCCACCGATTGCATAATAGGCAAATCCTTTCGCCATTTTGTCTACATCCAACAGGATCTCTTCTTTGGCATCCAAGCTTCCTTTTTTGCGGCACAGCTTATAGTATTGTTTGCCTTCCTCGGTGCGGCGATAATAATAGTAGCCATTTTTGAAGTAGGGTACTGATTCGTCTTTTTCCTTGATACGGGATTTCATTTCATTGAATAGACGGGCTTGCAAGCCTTCGGTATCCTTCATCATGGCAGTGGTATACGTGTTTTCGGCTTCTAGGTATTGGAGCACTTTCTCTGCGTCGGGTCCCTGTTTGAAATAATCGTTGAGCCAATAATAATTGTCTACTACCGTATCACTGTGTATGACACGGTGGTGTGGCTTTATTTCTGCGATGGGGGGCTGTACGTCCGGCCAGTTTATCTCGGAGGGAGTTTTCTTTTGCTCGGTACAGGAAGTCAGGATAGCTCCTAAAACGATCATATAGCTGATTTTTTGAATGTTCATGTGTATTATGGAAAATTGATCAAAAGTACGAAATAGTATCTGATTTCTTTAGTTTATGATTGGAGTCGTCAGATCAAATGCTTCTTGTTTTTTTGATATTATATATGGAGGGTTATTTTAGACATATCAATTTTCTATCTCCCCCTACACGGTCCATTCGGCCTCTATGCCGGCCTGGCATCCGACTTGGAAAGGGCCCAAGTCGGCAAGGCCCCTTGTCCAATCAATGTGGTCTGTCACACAGGCTTCCCTCACGTCAGCAGATCCCGTCAAGGCTGGGAAGAATTCCGAAGCCTTAGGATGGGGCTTCGGAAATATCCCTTAGGCCTTGTCCTTCCCACCATCCCCGGTATCTGCTGTCGTCTGCCACCACTTGTGATTGGACGGAGCGCATTCTACATCCGATAGCTTATCCCTGCATATAATGTGCTGATATGCAGGCAAAGTAGTCCCGTATTAGACAGCGTCCGTCCATTTCACCAGCATCGGCAGGAATAGCCCTGCAACGGGAGGCTGTGCGGTGGGATGCCCCTAGTTCCGTTCAGTTTTGTTGATGGGACTGTGGGCAAAGGCCCTAGGGAGACAAAACCAAGGGCAGCAGTTGCACAGGGCTATTGAGTGAGGAGATGTGCGACAGGATGCCTTGAAATGGACAAAGGTTTATCTTCGATGAGCTCCACTTCGTTCCGATTTGGTCCTTTTGCCTTACAAAAGGACTAGGCCTGTCTGACCATGAAGACGGAGAGGTAGTGGGGTGGAAAACAGAATTTAGTTGCTTAAAATAACCCTCCCTTTTAACTCAACACCATTTATAGCAATAAAAAAATGATGCCTTTGTTCTGTTCGGATTGTGGGCTAAAGAAACCATTTTTAGTTTTATCAGTTTTTAACACTATAAAACAAACCGTAACGCTATCTTTGTAAGATTAAGAAAAAATATATGCATAAATCAAAACTTTTTATTGCCTTGTTAGGGTTGGGGATACTGCCGTTCATGGGTCTTGCCCAAAACAAGAAAGATACTCCTCCGGCCAATTGGTATAATCTGGATTACAAGTCCGATGGTGTCATGGGCATCAGTACGGAGAAAGCCTACGAATTGCTGAAAGGACGCAAATCCTCTCCTGTGGTCGTAGCGGTTATTGATGGAGGAGTGGATGTACAGCATGAAGACTTGAAAGAGGTGGTATGGATCAACAAGAAAGAAAATGATGACAACGGCAAGGACGATGATAATAATGGGTATATAGACGATAAGTACGGGTGGAATTTTATCGGGAATCCCAATGGTGAGAATGTAAACCATGACAATCTGGAAGTGACCCGATTGATTGCCAAATTAGAACCCAAGTATATTTCCGTATTGCCTACAACGCCTTTGTCAGAAGCCGAAAGGCGTGAATTTGTGGCTTACCAAAAGATGGTATCCGATTATACCAGCAAAATGGACGAGGCTCAGTTTGGAGACTTGAATTATGGTCGTCTCAAACAAGAGATAGATCGCATGATATCTAAGATTGGAAAGGAGCCCAAAGATATCACGAAGGAGGATGTCGGTAAATTCTCTGCGGATAGTGATGGCCAAAAACTGGCGTTACGCGTGACTAAAAAAGAAGTGGACGACAAGTCTTTTGAAAAATTTTATGAAGAACTGAAAGAAGGGGTAGAATACTATAGCAATCAGGTCAAATATCACTTGAATAAAGACTATGATCCCCGTCGTATTGTAGGTGATAATTATGAAGATGCCAATGAAAGGTATTATGGCAACAATGATGTCAAAGGCCCGGATGCGGATCACGGTACGCATGTCGCCGGAATCATCGGTGCCAAAAGAAATAACAATATCGGGATCAACGGGGTGGCAGATAATGTAGAGATCATGGCGGTAAGAGTGGTGCCTAATGGTGATGAAAGAGACAAGGATGTGGCTAATGGGATACGCTACGCTGTGGATAATGGTGCGAAGATCATCAATATGAGTTTTGGAAAAGGATATGTGTATAACAAAAAGGCTGTAGATGATGCGGTAAGGTATGCTATGGAGAAGGATGTGTTGTTGGTGCATGCTGCGGGCAACGACGGGAAGAATATCGATATTCACCCGAACTATCCGACCAAGTATTATACCGATAGCTTAAATGCGGTCATGGGAGAAGCGAAAGCTTGGATTACAGTAGGGGCGACAGCTTGGAAACAAGATGAAGACTTGTTGGCTAGTTTTTCAAACTACGGATACAAATCGGTAGATGTATTTGCACCGGGGGTATCCATACACTCTACCATGCCGGACAATAAGTATAAGGATCAGCAAGGAACGAGTATGGCAGCTCCTGTTGTATCTGGGTTGGCAGCTATGTTACGCGCGTATTACCCCCAGCTTTCAGCCGAGGAAGTCAAACAGATTATTCTGAAGTCTGTTGCTAAAGTAGATCAAAAGGTCAAAGTTAAGCAGGAGGGTTCCAGCAAGAGGGTGTATCTGGATGAAATAAGCGTAAGCGGTGGTATTGTCAATGCCTATAATGCTATAGTGGAAGCTGATAAATATATTTCTGTTAATAAAAAGTAAAAAAATGTTAAATACGCTACAATATTAACTTCGGTTTTGCGTTTAGAAGATAAGACGTTAAATCAGAGGCTTATGGTAGAAAATTTTACTACAATTGAAGAGAAGACCTACACGAGTGACGTAAAAGAAGCAACTGTTCCGATGGATAATGAATTTGAAGCCAACATTAGGCATTGCGTTCAGAGATTGGCCAAGGAACCACGTCAAAGTGTTATTGATGGTTTGTTGGATTATTCCAAGTCCTTGTATCAAGGAGAAAACTAAAAAGACCGCCAAACGGCGGTCTTTTTAGTTTTTATACTAGACTCATAAAAGACTAGTCTGCAATAATCAAAAAATAATTTTTCTTGCCCTTTTGGGCGACCAAATACCTGTCGTTGATTAGGCGGGAACTGTTGATTACTTGCTCGGTGTCTGTTAGCTTTTCCTTATTCAAGGAGACCCCACCCCCTTGGAGCATTTTTTTAGTTTCTCCTTTGGAGGGGAAGACCTGCGTTTTGACAGCCAATAGGTCCAGGATAGGGATGCCTGCTGACAATTCGGATTTGCTGACGTTGAATTGTGGTACCCCGTCGAATACTTCTAAGACATTGTCGTGATCCAGGCTGGCCAGAAACTCCAATGATCCATTTCCGAATAAAAATTCGGAGGTTTTGACGGCCATTTCGTAATCTTTTTCGGAGTGGGTACGTATGGTGATGTCTTTGGCCAAGGCCTTTTGTACCGCCCGTTGGTGCGGTGCGGCATCGTGTTCGGCAATGATCGCATCGATCTCTTCTTTGGTCTTCAGCGTGAATATCTTGATCCAGTTTTTGGCGTCTTCATCCGAAGCATTCAACCAAAACTGATAGTATTTGAACGGTGACGTTTTTTTAGGGTCTAGCCACACGGCTCCGGATTCGGTCTTGCCGAATTTTTGGCCGTCTGATTTTTTGATCAGTACGGTCGTCAATGCATAGGCTGTCCCTTGATCTTGACGACGGATCATCTCACTGCCCGTGACGATATTCCCCCATTGATCTGAACCGCCCATCTGAATTTTGCAGTTGTGGTGTTTCCACAGGTAATAGAAGTCATACCCTTGGATGAGCTGGTAGGTAAACTCGGTGAATGAAAGACCGTTATCACCTTCCAGACGCTTCTTTACCGAATCCTTGGCCATCATGTAGTTGACAGTGATCAACTTGCCCACATCACGAATAAAATCCAGAAACTTGAAATCTTTGAACCAGTCGTAGTTGTTGACCATTTTGGCATCGTTTTCACCTTCGCCAAAATTCAAGAATTTTGCTAACTGAGTTTTAAGACAGTCTACATAATGATTTAATGTGGGTTCGTCCAAAAGATTTCTTTCTGCCGACTTGAAGGAGGGATCTCCGATCATTCCGGTTGCTCCGCCGACGAGGGCCACGGGTTTGTGTCCGGCATTCTGAAAATGGATCAGTGTCATGATCTGGGTCAAATGACCGACATGTAAAGAATCGCCCGTTGGGTCAAAACCGATATATCCAGCCACTTTTTCTTTGCCCAATAGCTCTTCGGTGCCCGGCATGATGTCTTGAAGCATGCCTCTCCAACGTAATTCTTCTACAAAGTTCATAACAATATGATTTAAAAAATTAAATTAAGATTGCAAAGATAAGAGATTATGACGTATCTTACGGCATCAATTACGAGATAAAGGCATTGTCGTGAACTTTTTGTCGCATTATTACTTCGAACGTTTTGCTTCTGTACCGGAGCAAGTGTTGGGGGGGCTGCTCCCGGACCTGTTGAAGAATGTTGACAAAAATTATTCTTTTCAGCTTCAGAAACTCGAACAGGAACTCTCTTTTCATCCTAAGAGTAAAGCCATCACAGAAGGTTGGCATAGGCATGTAGAAGTGGATAAACTTTTTCATGGCTCTGATTTTTTTTATGAGCATACGCATCGTATTCGGAAACAGATCGAGCATGTGGTCGAGGATTTGCCTGTGCGATCGTCTTTTCTGGCTCATATTTCCCTGGAATTATTATTGGACCACTTGCTGATCGAACAGCATGTGCTGAATGTTGGCCGTCTGTATGAGCATTTGGAAGCCGTAGACAGGAAGGTTTTGACGGTGTATCTTCAGCAGCTGGGTGGGGTAGATATAGATCGCTTTTTTGATTTTTATGATCGTTTTTTGCAATCGCGGTATATCTTTGATTACAGGGAAATGGATAATCTTCCGCATGCTTTGTATAGTATCTGCAAGCGTGTTTGGGATTTTGAAGTCGGTAGCCGACATTTTGAGGAATTGTCCAAACAACTGGAGGAATACAAAAGGAATTATCTTGAAAATTATAGGGAAATTTATACTTTTATCCAAGATAAGATAGCGTGATTTATTTTTTAGCTAAATCTGGCGCAAGTATTCGTGAAGCTGTGCTTGTGACTAAATATGGGCACAAGCGGGATCCCGATGTTCGGGACGCCAGCCAAGATGTAAATCGTGGTTAAAAAATAATAAAAATGAAATAATAAAATATGAAAAACCAACTTTTCAGAAAGAAAAGTGTCAGCCAAATATTATCCGATTCAGCGACACACGGGTCAGGTTTAGCAAAAGTTTTAGGTGTACGTGATCTAGTGTCCTTGGGTATTGCCGCGATTGTAGGGGCAGGAATCTTTAGCACGATAGGCTTGGCTGCCTTCAACGGAGGACCGGCAGTATCGTTGCTTTTTGTTTTTGTTGCTTTTGCCTGCGTATTTACAGCCTTGTCGTATGCACAGTTTGCCAGTACGGTGCCTGTGTCAGGAAGTGCCTATACCTATGCTTATGTCGCATTTGGTGAGCTCTTTGCGTGGATTATCGGTTGGGCTTTGGTGCTCGAATACGCTGTGTCAAATATGGTGGTGGCTATTTCCTGGTCACAGTATTTTGTGTCCATGTGTGAAGGGTTTGGTTTGCACATTCCCAAATGGCTGACCATGGCACCGGGATATGCGTTGGATGCTCATGAGAAAATGCTTGAGGTCGGTTCGGCTAACCTGGCAGGTATGGACAGAATCGCTATACAGGCTTATGAAACTGCTCCCCGAATAGGAGATATACCTGTTATTTTTGATTTGCCTGCGGGGCTGATTACTGTTTTGGTGACCTGGTTGGTATATATTGGGATCAAGGAGTCGCAGCGGGCCAGCAATATTATGGTCGTTATCAAGATCGGTATTATCCTCGCCGTCATATTGGGAGGAGCTTTCTTTGTCAAACCGGAAAACTGGACTCCGTTTGCGCCGAATGGATTAGGAGGGGTGCTTAGCGGTGTAGCCGCTGTATTCTTTGCCTTTATCGGCTTCGATTCGATCTCGACGACGGCAGAGGAATGTAAAAATCCCCAAAGGGACTTGCCCAAGGCTATGATATACTGTCTGGTTATCTGTGCTGTATTGTACGTCGCTATTACCTTGGTATTGACAGGGATGGTCCATTATACCGAACTTAATGTGAAAGATCCATTGGCCTATGTGTTTGAATATGTAGGATTTGATTATATGGCTGGGATTATTTCGGTCACGTCGGTTATTGCCATTACCAGTGCTTTGTTAGTTTTTCAATTGGCGCAACCGCGTATATGGATGACGATGAGCCGGGATGGCCTGCTGTGGAAGAAGTTTGCGACGATTCATCCGAAGTATAAGACACCATCATTTGCCACTATCGTGACAGGAATTGTGGTGGCTGTGCCGGCTTTGTTTTTTAAGATGGATTTCTTTGTAGACCTAACTTCGGTAGGTACATTTTTTGCCTTTATTCTGGTCTGCGGCGGTGTACTGTATATGGATAAGACCGGTCTGTCAAAACAGTCGAAATTCAGAGTGCCGTATATGAATGGTAAATACTTGGTCGGTCTGGGGTTTATTCTGGGATTGGTATTGATGTATATATATGGACAGGATAGCCTTGCGGAATGGAAAACATTGGGTACTAAGGAAGTAATTTTGCACAAGTCTCTCGTCTTGGTGTTTTGGGGCACGTGGTTGGTGCTGAGTATTTTGAGTTTTAAGCACAGTTTTTCATTACTTCCTGTGACAGGTATCTTGGTCAATCTGTATCTGATGAGTGAATTGGGTACGAGTAACTGGCTTATCTTTGTGGTATGGTTGCTGATAGGATTAGGAATATACTTTATGTACGGGTATAAGCATTCGAGATTAAGGGAATAGGGATGCCATCCCTATTCCCTTAATCTCTTCGTATAAAATCCCGGTCTTCGTCGGATAAGTTTGATGTGGAATAGGGGGATTGCTCTGGAGACGCGGATGTTGTTGCGGCGGATGTCTCGGTGGCATTTGGATTACTTATGCCGTATTCTTTGGGATGTTTCTTGCGTCTGCGGAATAGTACACCTCCCGTGATGACACCCAATAGGTAAAAGCTGCCCAATATAATCAATTTGGAAGTGCGGATTTCACCGAATAACCAAAATGTACTTTCTTCCTTGTTGTAGAAGAGAACAATGACCACAAGTGCCAATAGGATAGCTATAATGATAGTTTTTGGTTTCATAATCGTCTTTGTTTCTATGCACAAACATAATAAAAAAA
>NZ_JAAJTJ010000021.1 GCF_011030405.1 Parapedobacter sp. SGR-10 | reverse complement strand
GTTTTTTTGCGTCCATCGTTGAATTTGCTAACTTAGTCCCATGGCAAAGAAAAAACCAACCATATTGGTGGTCAATGATGACGGCATAACAGCCCCCGGGATTAAAGTCCTCCTTGAGGAGATGCAAAAAATAGGTCATGTAGTGGTGGTGGCTCCGGATAGCCCACAATCGGGTATGGGGCATGCAATTACGATCGGTAAGCCCTTGCGTCTGGACAAGATTGATCTCTACGAAGGAGTGGAAATGTACAAATGCTCAGGTACACCAGTGGACTGTGTGAAACTCGCCGTCAACAAGATCTTCAAAGGTAAAAAACCAGATTTGTGTGTGTCGGGGATCAACCATGGGCTAAATTACTCGATCAATGTATTGTATTCGGGGACAATGTCTGCTGCCGTGGAAGGTGCTATTGAGGATATTCCGTCGATCGGTTTTTCATTAGATGATTTTTCGCATCATGCAGACTTCACGCACTGTCGACCTTATGTGCGTGCTATTGCCCAACAAGTTTTGCAGCATGGCCTGCAAAAGGCTACTCTTTTGAATGTTAATTTTCCGCATAGCAGCAAAGAGCTAAAAGGAATAAAAATATGCCGGCAAGCTACTGCTAAGTGGTTTGAAGAGTTTGACGAGCGGTTGGACCCTTATGAGCGGCAATATTACTGGATGACAGGCAAGTTTCAGCTATTGGATAGAGGAGAGGATACAGATGCCTTTGCGCTAAGCAATGGCTATGTCTCTATCGTGCCCACACAATTTGATATGACGGCGCATCATGCCATCACTGATCTGAATTCCTGGAGTTTTGATGTGAAATAAGGATGAAGAATAATTTTATCGTAGGTGTCTTGTTGGGATCTGTGTTTCCGGTACTGGCTTATCTGCTGACGACTTATACCGAACTCCAAAAGACTTTTTTTGAACAGAAACCTATTACCATCTATGTGTTGGCCGCAGTAGTGAATCTCATAGCCGTACGTTTTATCTACCGGAGCGGACGGGAAAACACGGCCAAAGGAATAGTGTTGGTGACTTTCTTGGCTATGGTACTGATGGTCTTTGTGTTGAGGATCAAGGTGTGAGAGTGAAGGGCTTATTTATCTGTTGTGCTTTGTTTTCTTTTGTATTCTGACGGTGTTGCATTAAATTGCTCCCGGAAGCTTTCTCTGAAATATTTTAGGTCGTTGAACCCTACCTCATAGGCGATTTGGGATATGTTCATGTTGGTTTGGGTCAGAAGCAAGGCGGCTTTCTTGAGTCGAATGGTCCGGATAAAGGTGGACAGGTTTTGGCCTGTCAATGCCTTGAGCTTGGTGTAAATAACCGTTCGGCTCATATTCATCTCCTCAATGAATGTACTGACATTGAAGTTTGGATTGCTGATATTTTGCTCGACCACAGAGATGGCTTGTTCCAGAAAAAGCTCGTCGGGAGATGTGATCGTGAGTTTTTTAGGCTCTAAAATGGTATCCTGTTTGAATTTGCGGATCAGGTTTGCCCGTGTCTTTAATAGATTGTCCACCCTTGTTTCGAGTATTTTCGCATCAAACGGCTTGGTAATATACGCATCCGCTCCCGTACGGTACCCTTTTTCCTGATGGGTAGGAGATGTTTTTGCCGTGAGTAAGATCACCGGGATATGGCTGGTGATCAGGGTTGTTTTGATGGTATGGCAAAGTTCGAAACCATCCATGACGGGCATCTGTATATCGCTGATGATGAGATCTATCGGATGCTGATGGGCAATAGCCATAGCCGGCTTGCCGTCATTGGCCACAAAGACATTGTATTTACCGACAAAAATTCCTTTAATAAACTGCTGTAGGTCTGTATTATCTTCTACGATCAATAGGTTTTGCAGATCTTCCTCTAGATCTTCCACCGGTAATGTTTCCTGTTCCGAGTGTAGTTCTTCTATTGTATACTCATCAGCATTTTTAGAGAATGAAACCTCCTCTTCAAGAGCTTCTTGTCCCCACAAGCGTTCGTCTTCTGATAGGTGTTTGTCCCCTAACCTTAGTAACACGCTAAAACGTGTTCCTTTGGCTTTCGAGCTTTTTACGGTAATGATACCTTTATGGAGTTCGACCAGTCTTTTTGTCAAGGATAGACCTATGCCCGAACCAAGGTTTTTCTCCGTATTGTCTAGCTGATAAAATTGGTCAAAAATCAAATGGAGCTGTTCTTGGGGAATCTCATAGCCAAAATTGGTCACACTGATTTTGACATAATCTACAGACTCGCTATTTTGCTTTTTTGATGTGGTCGAAAGGGTTATGGTCACTTCACTGTCGTTGTTACTAAACTTAAATGCATTGGACAATAGATTAAACAAGATCTCCTTCAGCTTGATTTTGTCAAACCAGACTTGGATGTCTTCCTTACTCGAAACCAGTTGATAGTTGATGTTTTTCTGTTCGGCCAATGCGTCAAAGGACCTTTTGATATCCTCCACAAAAGGGACGATATTGCTTTTTGAGGCCTGTAATGTCAGTTTTCCCGATTCGCTTTTTCTGAAATCCAGAATCTGATTTACCAGCTGGAGCAGCATACGCGTATTTTTCAGCATGATTTCATGCTGTTGTTGGATGTAGCTGTCACCTCTGTTTTCACGGATCATTTTTTCCAAAGGTCCCATGATCAGGGTCAATGGTGTACGGAAATCATGTGATATGTCTGTAAATAGCTGCAACCTCAGTTGATTGATCTGTTCAGATCTTTCTTTTTCCTTTCTCTCTTTTATTCTCAGCAGGGTTAATTTCCGGATATATAAAAATAGACTGCCGAAAAGAATGAAATAAAGAGTATATGCCCACCATGTTTTCCAAGGCGCGGGAAGCACTTGTATGTGGAGTGTCGCACCGTGTTCGTTCCATATCCCGTCGTTATTGGCTCCGATGACCTTAAAGATATATTTTCCCTGCTTGATGTTGGTATAGATAGCTCTTCGCTGATTGCCAATGTAGTTCCAGTTTTCATCGTTTCCTTCGAGTTTATAGGCAAATTCGTTTTTGTCCGGTCGCATGTAACTCAATGAGGTAAAATCTATACTGAAATTGTTTTCATTATATTTTAGCGTGACAGTCTTGACAGAATCGGTTATTTTTTTGAAAAAAGTATTATTGACGTCGATGTTGGTAATGTCCAATGGGGGAACGAAGGTATTTCTTCGCAGGTCATTGGGATTGAAATGGGTCAACCCATTGGTACCACCGAAGAAAAGCTCTTTTTGGCTTGTTCGGAGAAAAGAACCGTAATTGAATTCATTTCCCTGCAAGCCATCCGATTGGTTATAGCTCTTGATCGTGTTGGAGGATATTTCTATCCGGCTGATTCCGTTGTTGGTACTGACCCATATTTTTCCATTGCTGTCTGCAAGTATGCCATATATAATATCGTTGGGTAGGCCGTCTTTGGTACTGTAGGATATTGTTGTCTTGTTTTTGGGGTTGTATATATGGAGTCCCTGTCCTTCGGTTCCGACCCAATAGTTGTTGGATGGGTCTACAAAAATACAATTGATATAAAGTGGGGGATCGTTTTGAGCGAGCTCCTTTATGGGTATGGTCTGCTTCTGTTTGGTCTGTATATGGATGGTTTCCAGTCCATTATTTCCTCCCACAAGCAGTATATCGGGATTTTCGGTCTGGGTGATGCTCATGACCGTTTTGATGTCTTTATCGATTTTTGAGAGGTTTTTTTGATGTGTGTCGTAAAAAATCAGACCACCTGTCAGCGTACCGATCCAGATATTCCCGTTACGATCTTCAAAAAGTGTGAGTACCTTATAGGCTTTCAAAGAGATATTTTGATGTGAGAGGAAGTCTATCTGTTGGAATTTGAACGGTTTTTTGTTGGGATCGAGATAGTTCAGCCCTCCATCGTGCATACCTATCCATATCCCTCCTTTGCGGTCTATAATGACGGATTTGACATTGCTGCCACTTAGGCTGTGGGGATTATAGGAATCGTGATTGTAATAGGTGAATTTTTTCGTCTCTCTATCGTAAAAGTTCAGTCCACCACCTTCGGTTCCGATCCAGAGGTTGCCCTTGGCATCTTCGGCCATACCACTTACTACCCGATAATTGAGCTTATTGTCGGTATTCCCAAAGGGTATATGCCTGAATGCGGCGTTGTCTCGGTTGTAGTAATTGATACCATCAGCCCAGGTACCGATCCACATATCTCCTCTGGAATCACGGATGATCTTATAGATGGAATTTTGGCTTAAGCTACTGGAATTGTTTGGGTCATGCACGATATGTTTTAATTCGCTACGGTCTGTATTCAGGATATAGAGACCTGAGTAACTTCCTATCCAGAGATTTCCGAAATGGTCTTCGCAAAGGGTCCTTACCGAAGTCGTAATGGCCTTTTTGTCATGAAAATCAAAGTCAATAAAATTTTCGGTCAACGGATCGTATCGGGCAAGCCCTTTCTCATAGCCTAGCCAAAGGTTATTTCTCTTATCCATAAATAGCGTGGGAAGATCATTGAGGTGTATACTGCTACCGGCCTTTTGTGGATAGTGGAGGTGCTTATAGAATCCTCGGTCTGCATGGTACACATCGATATACTTTGTATTGCAGATCCAGATATTGCCCTCGTTGTCCTTTAGGAAGGATCGAATGTTGTTGTCGCTGGGCGAGTTTGTACTGCTGTTTCGTCTTTGTATCCTTGAGATTTGATTTGTCTTGATATTGACCTGAACGATGCCATTTGCAGTTGCGACCCAGAGTAGGTCGTTATCAATTTGGGTGATTCCCCGTACGACATTATCGCTTACTACATCTGGAGCGTCGGAGAGTTGATACCGTATAAAGTTGTCTGTCGTGGGGTTGTACTTGTTCAGCCCTCTTTCCGTTCCTACCCAAAGGTGGCCGTAGCTGTCTTCATATATCGCGTGTACATTGCTGTTGCTCAGACTATTGGAGTCTACCAAGGTATGTCTGTAGATGACGAATTTTTGTCCATCGAATTTGTTGAGGCCATCCCTTGTTCCGAACCAGAGATAGCCTTTTTTGTCCTGGATGATGTCTGCTACAGACCTTTGGGACAAACCATCGGTGGAAGTAAAGTACTTGAAGACAAGATCTTTGGGTATACCTTGTTGATACTGACCGCAGACAATAGGGCTAAACCCGATAAGAAAAAGAAAACTGATAAGGAGGTAGGATCTCATTCGTTTTTGGGTTTAACAGCGAATTTAATAAAAATATCCTGTTAGTACGGTACCTGTGGCTTTACTGTTTCGATAAAGTTTTCAGATAGTCGTGTTACACTCCCCTGTTTGATATGGATTGATCCCTTAGCTGTTCCATCTTTGGAAAAGGCCACGGTATAGTCGCGGCTGTCGTAGCTGAAGGAGACACCCACTTGGTCGCCCTCGTTGATTAGTTGCGAATTGATCATGGACGTTAGGTTGTTCCGATCTCCGACCTGTATAAGATGTAGAAATCGGTCTTCGGTATTCGCCTGTGATGGGGTTGTTTCCACACGCCATTGCCCCAGAAGAGGGTGATCGTTTGGTATGGAATACGAACTAGGTATAGGCCAGTTTTTTCCTCCGGACCAAAACTGTTTTCCAGGACCACCTATTTTAGTATGATTAGCATTTTCGGGTAACAATGTTCTGCAGAAAAGTCTTCCTTCATTCTGGTCTGCATAAAATGTATTTCCATTGAATACAGGCTCTGTAGCTGTATGAAGTAACCATCTTTTTGGATATGCTGCATTTTTTGAGATCACCTGATCGTAGACAATGAAAATATCGGGTAGGACAAAGACGAACTGCCGTAATACCAAGGCAGACTTATTGACGTGATAAGATGCTGTTGCATCCGAAGCTATGTACACATACTCGGGCTTTTCGTCAAATGCCAAAACCTTGGATCCGAGCATGTTGTTTTGGCCGCCATCGTTAGGAGCAGGTTCTCTTGTCTCACCACTCGCAGGGTTGCCCCAATAGGTCGGCATGACCTCTCCGGGCATTTCGATCGTGATACAGTTGTGCGCTACTGTCCGGGCATAATAATTGGGCAGGTGCATGCCGGGCTCCGGACGGCCTCCGCTATCCATGGCCAGATATCCGCGTTTGTAGATCGTGAAATGGTTATTGTCATAGTGTCGGTGAGACGTGACTGCGCCATCTGCCGTAAAGAGCGCGTAGGTATCGGTCTCATTGGAACCTGATCGCATGAATATCTGTCCCTGTGGCCGGAAGAAAAAGGCTTTGGGCATCCTGTCCGTGATATCCTGTGGATTGGCGAGATTGTACGTGTTGTTCGTTAGGAAAAAGCTGGTCAAAGGAAATTCTGCTTGCTCTCTGTTGCCGGCTTTGTGCAGCAACCACTTGGCCGTCGGGATGATTTCGGAGTGAGAGTTTCCGTAGAAGTGTAGAAGTTGGGACAGGTGTACCGGGAGGAAGTCTGTGTTGAATGCATTGGTCCAATGATCGGAGTCGCCAAAACCAAACTCCCGCCTATAGCCACCTATCCAATTCCAATACCAAAAACTTGGGTAGATCGTGAGGTGTGTACATTTGGATGAAATGCTTTGGCCTGTGGCGGATTGATAGGTGTGCATGAAATTAAACTCTGCCCAGGGATAAGCTTTTGACGCGTATTCAAGCACGGCGACCGGCAAGCCTCCTACGGAGCTCCGGTGTTCGATTACTTTCAGGTGGTTGTCATAGCCATTTTCGAGCATTTTTAATGCCAAAGCATCATTTATACCTGTTTTATGAAAAGCAACACCCGCATACCATTCCAATACATTGTTTCCATAAAAACCTGCGTCGATTTCGCGCCCTCTGTTTTCCCGGTTAAAATCCGGCCTGCTGGAAGGAAGCATAAAATTGATGGTATTCAATAGCTTCTCGCCGATCTGCTGCCGCTCATTGGCAGTCAGGTGATTGTACAGCCAATCGTATGCACATAGCGTGTGTATCCGTGAAAAGGCTCTCCAATGAATATTCAAACTTTTATTATTACGATGTTCATAGTAGTCTACGATCTCTTTGAGAAGGTTTTTTGCCAGGTTGAGATATTTACTGTCTTCCGTTATGAGGAAAACAAACGCTGCTTCTGCGGCTCTGGTGCCGTACGCATGGTTGTTGTTGCTTGTGCCATCGGCAGCATTGATATCTTCAAATACAATCTCCTGTCCGATCATATTATCGAGCTGGGACTTGATTTTATTGAACGCAGTTTGTTCTTCGTTTAATGTTCTTTGTTTTACTTTGTCAAAGGTCTGCTTATTAAAGAATAACCGTGGATGTTCGGTAGATACGGATGCTACCCAACCGGTTGGCGCCGTCTCTTTATCTCCTTTATTGTCGTTCTCCGAATCCTTGATCTTGTCTTTTTTACAGGATAGAAGTACTAAAATCAGTATCGTTGCAAATAACCTGACCCCTGGTCTTATTTTAATTTTTTCCATCATCATTTTAAAATAATATGTATGTGATTGTCCTTAGAGCCGAACTTATAGTCTTCTTTCTTTAAGGCGAACAAGGGCTTCGATATAATAATAATCCGCATAATTCAACGGCACATCTATTTCATTACCATGAGGAATGCTGCCCACACTATGTTTGAGGACAAAGTTTCCGTTTTCTCCCGGTTCGGCTGTGTAGGTGTCTCCGGACAGTGAATTTAAGATATGCAATGCAGGTTCTAAATATTTATCGTTTGTATAGGTACTCAGCTCCAGCAGAGCTGAAGCCATGATGGCACCGGAAGAAGCATCCCGTATTTCGTTCGGAATATTTGGCGCGTTAAAGTCCCAGTAGGGTACCCCATCCTCAGGATAATTGGGATGTGTGAGAATGAAGTTGGCTATCCTCTCCGCAAAGTCCAGATACTTTTTGTCTTTGGTATATCGGTAGCACATGGTGTATCCATATAATGCCCAAGCCTGTCCACGTGCCCAGGCACTCTCATCGGCAAACCCCTGAGCAGTGACCCTGTGCAAGACCTCTCCGGTCTCTGGATCGTAATCCACCACGTGATATGAACTGCCATCCGGTCGGAAATGATTCTGCATCGTTGTATTGGCGTGGGCTATAGCGATATTTCTGTAGGTACTGTCTCCGGTGATGTTCGATACCTCGAACAACATTTCCAGGTTCATCAGGTTATCGATAATGACCGGAAACCGCCATCCTCTCTCGGCCTGCCAGTTGCCGACCACGTCCCAACTTTGTATGCAACCGACTTTTTCGTTGAAACGTGTAATCAAAGCATTGGAAGCATCTACCAACACCTGTTTGTACTGCTCTTCGCCGGTTATGCGATAAGCCTTTCCGTAGGAGTTGTTGAAGATAAAGCCGAGATCATGGTCGTTGGTCAGATCCTTGTGGTGTTCGATCAGCTTTTGCGAGATGATAGCCGCTTCTTTCCATTGATTGTCTTTGGTATGTTCGTATAACATCCAACAGGTACCTGACCAAAATCCTTCGGTCCAGTCGTACGGTGTTTCGATCCAACGAATACCACCTTCTTTATTAGTACTCCTTGGAATATTGTTCTCTTGCAGCGAAGCAGTGCGCAATACAGTGAGTTGTTTTTCGGCATTTTGAAGTCTGGAATCAACCGTGTCATTGTTTGTAGCACATCCTAAAATGGTCGAGGAGAATAGCAATAATGTAGTCGACTTGATAATGTTCATTTTTTCTTGTTACTTAAGTAAGATTATAGAAGTGATTTATTGGGAATATGGTCAGATATATTTTATATTGGCTTCATTCGTGACATGGCATGATAGGTTTATAGTACTACAAATTACGACAATTATATCTGACGGATAAGGGGATAGAGCATCTGAAAGAGAGGGGCAGAATGTCCGTCAGAAAAAACACTTTTTCTCTTGAATAACCATCATTTCAAAATTATCTTTAGAACAAAGATTTCAAATTACCCCCTTATTTAAGACAGTTATCCCCTAGGAGGAACTCTGCTCTTTTTTGATCTTTGTGGAAGATTGTAAACTAATAACCAAGTAAACATTATTAAATCATGAAAAATGGAAGTTTGTTTTTGCTGATGCTCCATATCTTTCTAGTGTATGGATGCAAAGAAGCCTGGAAAGCCGGCACTATTGGCAATCCGGCAGACCTGAAATATATAGAGGTGCTGAATGCGAGAGAAGGAGCCGGAGTCACATCGGCACCGCCGACAGTACAGACCGGAGGACTTCTCCCTAGATACGAGATCGTAAGCATCAGAAAAGCCGACGGTTCAGCATTGGACGAATCGCTCCTGCAATACTTTAGTATAGGGGGAAGTACAACTGTCAATGTGCCCATCCGATCCAATGACAGTGTCGTGGATGAAGATGGCAATCTTATCACATCGGTCAAGGCCGTAAGCAAGGGGCAAAATGGGGTGATCATGCTTGCTGCGGGGCATACTTTGCCAGTAGGCGATTATTATATCACGATCAAAGTAACGACAGAAGCTGAGGGCACGGTGTATTCAACAGTTTTTGATGACGCTTTTCATTTACAGATCGCTCCGCTCCTGCCGACCATGATGGTCTATGCGCCTAAAAACCAAAACTTGGTCTATGGTGATCCGGACAGTAAGACCGTAACACCGATCGTACCCAACGGCAATCCGGATATTTCGTTCGCATTGGGCAATCATTCGGACAAATTGGTTATTGACAGGGCCACCGGAGCGATATCCCTTGCACCGGCATATGTTTATAGCAGCAGGGAGTCATTGGATGTGACAGTCCATGCCATCAGCAATATCAATGGAGAGGTTGCGGCTTTTGAAGATGTCGTCCGGGTTATCATTACCGACGTGCCCGAAGAAATGGAAGTAGAAACCCTATATTTCTTTTATCCTACCCTGATAACATCCGGAGCGAAGCCGAATGGAGGTGTGGGGTATACCGTGCAAAAGGTCAACCCGGGCAATAGTCGACGTATATGGGGAGAGACAATAAACAATTATGGAAAATTTCTTCAAGTACCGGAAAGACCCGCTGCTAATGCAGGACAGATGCCTTTGCAGACAGATACCTATAACGACGGTAATACGACAGCCCCTTTTGATATATGGCTGGCCATGGCGAGCCAAGACCTGACTCCATTCCAATATGGCTATAAGGTATCTTTAACATTCTACTATCAGGTGGCGTTCCACCAATATCTGCAGAATGGCAGTTCACCCTCTGATCTGGAAGTGTACATTTCTAGGGATTATACAGGAGGTATTATTGCGGACGCTAATGGTAATTGGCTGAATGGTACTTGGACAAAAATCAATGATGATATAAAAAGCCAAAAATCGTTGGGTACAAACGGGACACAATCAACAGGCGCTCCATGGGGCCCTGTATTTGATGGTACACCCTATCCCGGAGATCAGACAGGACCTGATCCAGAAGAGAGGAAGAGACCCGATTTAGGCACTTTTAGTGCGAAGTGGATTAAGTGTGTATATGAGGTTCCTAGCAGTTACTTAACCTCGACCAGCTTTACGTTGGCTTTTCGGATTAAATCTATGAATTTTACGGAACCAGTGACGTTTAATCATGCAGACCTTTCTAAGAGAGGACGAGGAGGAATGTATGTCTTGTCTGATATTCACTATAAAGCAGAGGAATCGAATTAATATATGGCGGACATTTTATCGGTCCATCCAAAAACATGAACTTACGAACTATGAAATTAATCAATCTATTATTGCTGTTCTTTATTCCCATATCGGGTGTTTTTGCACAAAATACGATTATGGGAACAGTGACCGACCATCAGGGAGAGCCGATCTTGGGAGCTAGTATCACGGTAAAAGGTAGACAACAGAAAGTGCAATCCAATGAAACCGGTACTTATTCTATTGCCAATGTAAAATCCTCCGATATCTTGGTCTACTCGTATGTAGGCTTCCAGACGGTCGAAAAGTTGGTATTGGATCAGCGAACAATCAATGTTCAGCTGAAAATGGATGGTGTCCAGCTCAATGAAGTCGTCGTGGTAGGATACGATGTTGTTAAGAAAGGAGATCTTACCGGCTCAGTCGCGAGTGTCAATCCCGATGAATTGAAAGCCACAGCTACGGCAAATTTTGACGAAGCATTGGCCGGCCGTGTCGCGGGGGTAGAGGTTACATCGAGTGACGGTACGCCGGGCAGTGCACTCAATATTGTCATTCGCGGGGGTAATTCCATAACGGGCGACAACACGCCCCTCTATGTAGTAGACGGTGTACCTTTGGAAGAGTTTGACCCCGGTAGTCTCAATACGCGTGACATCAAAAGCCTGGATATCCTAAAAGACGCGTCTGCGACAGCCATATACGGTTCACGTGGAGCAAATGGGGTAGTCGTCATTACGACCTACGGAGGGAGGTCAGATGGCAAGACAGACATCAGTGCTTCTACATCCTATTGGACACGATATATACCTACTCGTCTGGATGTAATGGATCCCTACGAGTATGTGAAGTATCAGGAAAAGGTAGCTTATGCCAGAGATAACTATACCCCGGCCTATAACGTGGACCAGTTTCATAACCGGTGGATAGATGCCGAATTGTACCGGAATACGCAGGGCACAAATTGGCAGGACGAAATGTTCCAGGTCGGGCTTACCAACAACCATACATTGACCTTGAGTACAGGAAATAACAAGACGACGTTATATTACAGTGGAAATTTTTTGGATCAACAGGGTACACTTATCACAACTGGATTTCGAAAAATTAACAACAGGTTGAAATTCACTCATAAGTTGGTGGATAACTTTGTGATAAATGGACAAGTAGAGTATACCAAGCTAAAATACGATGGTATGCAGGTGTCTGGTGATCAATGGACGAGTGTCATTCGGAATGCGGTAACATTCCGTCCGGTGCAGCCGGTAAATTGGGTAGAAGATGAAGAAGAGATACTTATTACGGATGATCCGAGCCTGTTTGACCCGGTAACGACGCTTAATAATACCATGCGACAACAGCATTCTGATATCCTTGCCGGAACACTGGGATTCAGCTATGAATTTTTACCAAAATTTAGCTTGGATGTCCTTGGTAATTACAGGACGTCCATCACGGAGAGTACTTTGTTCTTTAAAAAAGATACAAATGAAGGCTCCAGAACCAACAGGGGGATAAATGGTACGATAAGTGATCGGAGGAATGACATTTTGTCTGTAACGGGAACGGTACGGTACAAAGACAAGAAAGGGGCCCATGATTATGGGTTTTTGGTGGGGTCAGAAGCACAGCATAACGGTTTCGAAACATCTCAATTGCGGAATACAAACTTGCCTACAGACTTCTTCGGGATCAATAACCTGGGAGTCGCGACTACTGCGACTATCGCGCAATCCATGTACACCGAAAATACCTTGCTTTCTTATTTTGGCCGGGCCAACTATGCGTACGACGGCAAATACCTGGCTACCATTAACTTTAGAGCTGACGGTTCTTCCAAATTCAGAGGAAAAAATACATGGGGATACTTTCCCTCGTTTTCACTTGCCTGGCGGGTATCGCAGGAACAATTTCTTAAATCTATCGAAGCGATTACCGACATGAAGTTTAGGGCAGGATGGGGTGTGACCGGAAATAACAGGATAGGTAATTTCTTGGGCTACAATCTGTTCACTGTAGATGCTAACAGCGGGTATGTATTGGGCGAAAACCAGGAGTTCTCTCCCGGTGCGATCCAAAGCGTTTTGGCTGTACCTGATCTGCGTTGGGAGAGTACCGCACAGACCAATATTGGATTAGATCTACAGCTGCTGAAAAGGTTTGATGTTACCGTAGATTACTACATAAAGGATACCCGGGATCTATTGTTGAATGCTGAAATGGCATTGAGTACAGGTTTTTCCAGAGCACAGCAGAATATAGGTGCCGTATCCAATCGTGGGGTTGAGTTTACGTTAAAATCTCAAAACATACGGGGCAGGGATTTTAGATGGAGTACCAATTTCAACATCTCGTTCAATAGAACCAAGACGCTGAAACTCAATGCCGGGCAACGGGAAATAAGAACAGACCCTGCTTGGGACTCGCAGTTCATGCAGACCGAATATCAGTATATTACCAGAATAGGACAACCCGTGGGGATGATGTATGGGTTGGTATTTGATGGCCTTTACCAATTGGAAGATTTTCATTATGTAGGCGGTGATTATATATTGAAAGACGGCCAGCCTTCTTATCAAACAGCAATGAGGCCGGGTATGGTCAAATTTAAGGATATCAACAATGATGGCAGGATCAACGAACTTGATAGAACTATTATCGGCAACCCCCACCCCAAGCATACGGGAGGCTTGTTTAACCATTTTAGGTACAAATCTTTCGACTTGCAGTTTTTGCTGCAATGGGCTTATGACTTTGACATATTAAACGGCAATAAATCTAGTTTTGGCAATATATACATAGCGGGAAGAAACGGGTTAAAATCGCTCAACGATATCTGGACACCTGAAAATACGGACACCGATATCGGGGGTGTAAGGTATGGCGGAGTTGGCCTTGTGACACCTTATGGATACAAGCTGGATACCCGTCATATCGATGATGGCTCTTACGTGAAATTAAAGACCGTCACCTTGGGCTATAATTTGCCACAGTCTATGCTGACGAAGCTCCGGATGAAGCGGTGCAGGGTTTCTGTATCGGCCCAAAACCTGCATACTTGGACCAAATACGAAGGGTATGATCCGGATGTATCCGTGGGTAGATTTGGTGCGTTGACTCCCCGCTTGGACTATTCTGCTTATCCACAGAGTGTGACGATCTCAGGAGGTATAGACATTACATTTTAATCAAAAAATTTGTATCTACTAATACGACTTAAAATGAAAAGAAATATAAAATATTTAATTGTTGTAGCCGTGATGCTTGGCCTTTCTGGATGTAGTAAGTTTTTGGAAGTCGAGCCGAAATATGCGTGGACAGACGAGTCTTTTTATTCCACCAGGGAAGAGGCTGACCTTGCCCTGTCAGGTATTTACGGGCAATTGGCTACGGAGGATTTGTATGGGTATATGTTCAATGTCATCTTGGAAGCCGGTACGGATGAAAGCTACACCAATACGACCTCGGCTCAAAGAGATGCCGCAAAGTATGCATATACCTCATCGAGTGATGAAATAAAGAACGCATGGCTGAGATTTTATAGCTGTATACATCTGATCAACCAATTTGAGAAAAATCTGAAAGCTGATTTGTTTACCCAGGAAGAATACAACAGGCTGTTGGCCAAAGCCCGTTTTATCCGGGGTTTCTGTTATTTCAATCTAGCCAATTGGTTTGGCCCGGTTCCTTTGCGCCTAACGCCAAGTTATTCGCAGGCTGACAATGATTTCCCTCCGTCACCCGTATTTGATGTCTATAAGCAGGTGGAAAAAGATTACTTATTTGCGGCAGAGCATCTCTATCATGCTCAAGATGCCGGGTATGTACCGGGTGAACCCAACAAGATGGCCGCACATGGGCTATTGGCAAGGTTGTACCTCAAGATGGGAGGATTCCATCCCTATCTGGCTCCAAACGAGGCGGATTGTTATTTTGAAAACCCCCAACAGTATTTCGATAAGGCGAAGGAGCAATGCGAGATCATCATCAATGATGGCTGGCATAGCATAGTACCCTATGCTACCGATCCGAATAGCTATAGGAAACATTTTATCCACTATCTGCAGGACAAATACGATCTAAGGGAATCGCTGTTTGAGATTTCTTTTGGTAACTTGCATAATATGGGTATAGATGTCAGTGGAAGACTGGGAAATATCAATGGTGTAGAATTCGTGGGTACGCCCGATATACCTAGGGGCTTTGCCATTATCAATGTAGGTGTCCCCCTTTATAATATCTACTCGGCGGAGGATGCGCGGCGTACATGGAGTATTGCAGGCTATAGAAATAATTTCAGTTCCGGAACCCAAACATTTACCATGAGGTATATTTTTGACAGCCCCTTGGATCAAGAGTATGGTATTGGTAAATTTAGGCGGTGGGAACCGACGGATATAGAGGAACTAAAGACCCGGTCTCCGTGGGCAAGCGCACCCTATACGATATTGAACAACACGCCGGGGTCAGAAAAAGACCCTAACTTTACGAGCATTAATTTCCCGATACTACGCTTTTCGGATGTGCTATTGATGCATGCGGAAGCAATTATTGGAGGTAGGTTTGGTACGGCCGACGCGACACCGGCAGCTGTGACCAGCCTCAATAAGGTAAGGGAACGTGCAGGACAGGAACCCTATAGTGGAAGCTGGAACCACAATGTGTTTTTTGACGAGATCGTGAATGAGAGATTGAGAGAACTGTGTTTTGAAGGGTTGCGTAAACAGGACCTGATTCGATGGAATTTGCTGAAAGAAAAGCTGGACGAAACGAATACTATGATACGTAACCATCCCTCATTTAATGCGACAAATCAATTTCATCAGACTTATCTGGAACCCGGCATTAATTTTACGAAAGAAAAGCATTTTCTGTTGCCTTATCCGCTACAAGAAACGGAATTGAACAACAGCCTCAAACAACGGCCGCAATGGACAGACTAGAGGTAGATATAGTATTAAATTCTATAGTATGAGAAAGGGTATTTTTGTTTTTTTGTTTGTTTTTGCTTGCCTTTCGGCAAGAGCACAGGAGGTCGGTTCGGCACATTCATTTGACTATGAGCAGATAAGGGAACATCCTCGGCTTTTGTTGGGCAAAGGAGAAGAAAACAGTGTAAAAGCATCATTGGCTAAAAAACCGGAATTAACGAAAATCGACAAATATATCCATCAGGTATCCGATGGTTTGATAAACGAAGAACCGTTGGTATTTGAGAAAAGAGGAAAAAGATTATTGGCTGTTTCTAGACAGGCACTCACCCGATTGTATTATTTGTCCTACAGCTACCGTGTCTCCAAGGATGAGAAGTACCTGCAACGGGCCGAAAGAGAGCTCCATGCCCTGTGCGATTTCGAGAGTTGGAATCCTTCGCATTTCCTTGATGTGGGAGAGATGTGTATGGCCGTAGCGATAGCCTACGATTGGTTGTATGACGACCTACAAATAGGAACAAAAGAAAAGGTTCGTAAAGCTATCTTAGAGAAAGCTTTTGCCCCCTCTTATAACGAAAAAGACGCCTGGTTTCTGAGAGCACATAACAATTGGAACTCCGTCTGTAATGCAGGACTGGTTTTCGGCGCATTGGCTATTTTTGAAGATGCAAAAGAGCAATCCATAGCCATTATTGAAAGGGCACTGCAAACAAACCTCTTAGCCCTACAAGCCTATGGCCCGGATGGCAATTATCCTGAAGGTCCGGGCTATTGGAATTACGGCACCTCATTCCAGGTGATGATGTTTGCAGCTTTAGAAAGTGCCTTGGGTTCAGACAAAGGGTTGGCCCGGACACCAGGTTTTATGGAATCAGCCGATTATATGCTCTTTGCTACAGGGCCTTCCGGATGGTATTTCAATTATTCGGACAACGGCAGAAGCGTGTCTGCTTCTCCGTCAATGTTTTGGTTTGCCAAGAAACGGAATGATCCTGCCCTGGTATATCAAGAAAAGTCGTTGATTCAGAGTGGGGCATATACGAAAAAACAAAGTTCTGATGAGGAAAGAATGTTGCCCAATGTACTTATTTTTGGCAAAGACTTGAATCTTTCCGGTATAAAACCACCGGGCAAACAAATGTTTACAGGCCACGGTATTACACCGGTATCTATTGTCCGCACAGCTTGGGAGGCTGGCCAGGGAAGATACTTGGGTATCAAGGGAGGAAAAGCTTCAGCACCGCATGGGCACATGGATCAGGGGACTTTTGTCTATGATGTCGGAGGCTTGAGGTGGGCTATGGATTTCGGCTTGCAAAGCTATCTCACTTTGGAGTCCAAAGGTGTAGATCTTTGGAACATGTCCCAAAACTCGCAGCGGTGGGATATATTTCGTTATAATAACCTCAATCACAACACGCTCACTATCAACAACAAACGGCATAATGTGGACGGTAAAGCGGAGATCATCGAAACGTTTGACCGTAAGAAAGAGAAGGGAGCCAAAATAGATCTTACTCCCGTTTTAAACCTCAACAATGAGGTAAAAGCAGCGAATAGAAAGGCCGTGATAGTTGACGATTCTTACCTAAAGATAGAGGATTTTGTGCAGGCAAACTCGAATCCGGTCAGCTTGAGGTGGAATATGGTTACCCCTGCGTTGGCTGAGATTGTCGATAAGAGTACGATCAAACTTTCCCAAAAAGGGAAAACCATGTTTCTAAAGTTTAGCGCCGATATTCCTTTCAACTTAGTGATACGGCCCTCGGAAAATCCAAGCCAGTATACTTGTGAATTTGGAGATTACAAGTATGGTACATACAATCAACAGAATCGAGGTATCGTCATGGTGGGATTTGATGCAGAGATTCCCGCAAACAAAGCCGGCCAATTTACTGTAACTTTTCAAGAGGGGAAGTCAGATCTGGTTTTAAAAAATAATACATTCGTCCTTGATGCCCCCAATCCTAATACAGCCTCTCATGGATTCAAACTTTTTCACGATATTTCTCCCATCGGAATAGACCCTTCCGGAGCCTTGTATCCCCTTGATACCCCGGATTGGGTTCCTTACGGAGAAGTAACCAACAAGAACTTGTTTGGAAAAGCATTCAAGTTCAGAATAGACGCTAAACGTATAGATCCATCGGGTATTGTCAACGCGGGAATAGACAGGTCCGGCCATGGACAATTGGGTGTAAAGGGAGGTGAGAGTCCCGGAATAAATAAGAATGAGGGTTATTTTTTGAGTCTTGACCTGAGCGATATCGCACCTTCTGTTACGATAGAACTCACCAAAATTGCTTTTACCTACTTAGGAGATTCGGAATCCTGTACCATCGTAAACCGTCAGGTTCCCGGAAAAATGCTCGTATTCAAAGGCAATGATAAGAAAAGAATAGAAGAGGTGAAGATCACGGCCAATCACAGCCGACAGTTTGTCAATGTTTCTGATTTGGGCATTGTACTGAAGGGTGGGGAGAACCATGCCGAGTTTCTATCCTTTTTTAATACGAGTGAATCCGGCGATTTTAGGGTAGCAGGGTTTGAGTTTGTGGTTAAATAGGAATAAGCGGTTGTTTTTATAACAGGACAGGTATACCGAAATATCCTCGGTATACCTGTTTTTTTTATTGACATTGTGGAACTTTCAGTACGTTTATTCCCTATTTAAAAAAATCTTTTTGCCATTTGCTGCGGCCACCTGTTTGGACTAAAAATTTCATAGATTCCAGATGAGCGATGATCTGTGCGTCCAGCAGGTCTTCAGGCGTATGGGCGGTAGGTACTCCGGCGAGATTAGTGCCTTGAAACCCATGACTGGGCGATTCGATGACTACACTCAGTGCTCCACAGTGCAGATTGAGTGCGGTACTCAGATTATAGCGACTGTACTCTTGGGGTGGAATAGACTCGACAGTGGCATCATTTGATCCTTGTAGCCCATGCTCTGTCAGGCTGGTTTTGATCTGTCTGTAAAGTCCCTCAAATATAGGTTGCAATTCGGGCTCTGCAAATGGACGATGGATCTGCATAAAATAATTGTTCTTGGGTACTCCTGTATGCATATTGATGATGATGTCCGGTTTCTCGTTTGCTGCTATATCGAATAGCATCCTGGTTTCGGGCTGGGGTGAACCAAAGAAATCGTCGTGCATAATGTTGACCCCATTGTCGTTTGGATATCCTCCCGGAAAACCAAAATCCGCAAAATCCATGGGAATATGCTCCTTTACATCCGGCCAGCCAATGATACTTCCGTCTTTTTTACCTCCGGTGTTCAGATACTCATGTACCGTAAAGGATTGTGGAGAATCGACTCCTTTATCTGTTTCCATGCGTATCGGAATGCGTGCTCTGCCGTCAGGACTCACCAACGGTATCAATACGATCCTATCTACTGAATCGAGCATGGAAGCCAGTTCGGGCCGTTTCTTCCCGTTAAGGTCTTTTCCGGTTTCAAAGACCTCGATCATATTGATAATACCCATAATGCCTTCCAGCTCAAATCCATGTACACCGCCTAGACCCATGTAGACCAGCTTGTCGCTATCCTCTCCCCTGTAGGGAGCAATGTCGTAAACGCCTAATGAACCGGAGAAAGTAGTTGTTCCCGATCCTGTTCTCTTGCTGCCGTAAGAGACCGAGAAGATAGGCCGCCCTCCTGCCGATGTACCCACGGTTTCTACTTTGCCTTTCTTTACCTTGGTCTTTAGATAAGTATCGATCTCTTCTATCGAAGCCACCCAAAAAGCCGGAACCTGTTCGACTTCGTCCAGATAGCCTTCGGGGAAATAGTAGGTGCCGGTAGAGACTGTATCTTTGGGCTTGGGTGAACTACAGGATAAGAAAAGTAAACCCATTAAGCTTATTAAACAGAGATAGTTTTTTGTTTTTGTGACGGATGGATTGAATTGTTTCATGCTTTGCTTTTTTATGTTTCCGTGAAATTTGTTTTACTTTGTTTTGAATATACTTTCCTGGTGTTCTACCCTGGACGTGAACGTCTCGTCTACTATAGTGGCTCCATTTTTGGTGATACGAATGCTGCCACCGACTGTGTCATCATTAGAAAATAAAATTTCATAGGTCTTTCCCTCATAATCAAATTCTACCCCTTTTTTATTTTCCTGATCTATAGCTTTGGAGGCAATCATCTTCTTTAAGTTCTTGTCACCTACGTGTATCAGATGCAGAAAGCTGTCTTTCAATTTAGGTGCCTGAGGAGCAATCTCTATCCTCCATTGCCCCAATAGGGGCATAATAGCAAGTTTTTCATATCTGTTGGGGTTGTCTGGGCGATAGTTCCAGTCCTTGGGTGTCAAGGCTGGTAAAGGCCAATTTTGACCGTCCGACCAAAACTGCTTGTCAGGACCACCAATTTTTGTTGCTTTTGTCTCCCTAGGGAATATTGTACGGCAAAATAAGGTACCGCCCTGCGATGTCTCATAGAATTCGTTGTCTTTTACAAAAATCGGTTCCGAAGCAGTGTGCAATAACCAGGTTTTGGGATAATCAGCCGACTTGGAGACGACTTTGTCAAAAACCACAAATACATCAGGCTGTATAAATACAAACTGTCGGAGAACAGTTTGTGCTTTGTCCTCGTGATAAGTCTTTGTAGCATCCGACGCAATATAGACATATTGTTTGTTTTGGCTATACCCTACTATGGTAGACCCTAAGAGCTCTCGTTGACCTCCGTCATTGGGTATTGATAAAGGTGTTTCGGTAGAAGCTGGACCACCCCAATACGCGGGAAACTTTTCGCCGGGCATTCGGATCGTGACACAGTTGTGTGCAACCGTGCGGCAATAGTAATGTGTGAGGTGCTGCCCGGGTTCGGGACGTGTGCCCGAATCAAGAGCCCTAAAACCATTGCGATAGATCACAAAGTTGTTGTTGTCGTAATGGCGGTGCTGGGTAAGAATGCCTCCTGCCGAGAATGAGGCATACGTATCATTGGGGCCGGAACCGGACCGCATGAATATCTGTCCCATGTTTTCGAAGTGCATGGCAGAAGGCAAATCCGTAAGTTCTTCTGTCGCTTTCCCTACAGTATTTTTTCCGTTGATTTGGTAGTCCACGAGATACCTGGCGAAAGGGATAGCATCCGAAGGATACTGCTTTACTTTTCCGGATATCCAATTTAGTAAAGGCATGATATTGGGATGGCTTTGGGCGTAGAAATGCCTGATTTGTGTCAGATGGGAATACATGTGACGTAAAGGCAATTGATTAGCAATATGGTCTACATCCCCATATCCAACGTGGCGGTTACCCGGTAACCAGTTCCAGACGGTATAATACATTAGATCCAGAGGGGAAGTCCATTGCTGAGAAACATCAATACCTGTAGCCGACTTTACACTATGGAAAAAATTAAACTCTGCCCAAGGATAGGCTTGAATATTGTATTCCATTACTGCTGTAGCAGATCCGCCATCATCGCCGGCGACCTGCTTTCGGTAACTAAGAAGTTTCCAATGTTCCTCAAAGCCTTGTTTGAGTAGTTTCTCGGCCATCTGATCATTGATGCCTGTCTTGTAAAAGACCAGACCGGCATACCAGGCCAGCACAGGATTGCCATAATATCCGGTTTGGTAGTCTCCTCGGTTTTCTCGCGGAGCAGGTTTACGCCCATCGAGAAAGACCATGGTATTTATTGTGCTTAGGAGCGGTTCACCTATCTCGCTGCGTTCGCGTTCTGTCAGGTCATTGTATATCCAGTCAAAGGCAGCTAAAGCTGAAATCCTTGAATAGGCATACCAGTGGATGTTGAGATTCTGTTCGTTTCGTGCAGCATAGTACTGATTGAGCTTTTTTAATACTTTTTTGGTGTAATACAAGTATTCCGGCTCTCCGGTAACTAAATAGGTCAGAGCAGCGTCAGCGGCTATGAGCCCATATTCATGATCCGTGCTTCGTGTACCGTCCGTAATGCTTATATCTTTGAATACGATGTCCTTATCTATGGTTTTGTCGATACGGTCCTTCATAGCATCAAAATGTTCACGGTTTCTGTCCACAGATTTTGCCTGTATGTCTCCCAGCATATCCTCATTTATAAAAACCCGAGGATGGCTATCCCGTATTTTTGTGGATATCTGTACAAAAGCCTGGGTAATATCGTCATCTTGCGGTTGGGCTTTTATTACCAGGGAAAAGCCCAACCACATAAAAACGGCGTAAACTATTAGAATAAATTTTCTATACATCGTCATTTGCATAAGTGTGGCAAGTTATGGTTTATAAGTGAACTCTAACAAAAATCCGCAAATTCCATGATTTTTAAAGGGGGGTAAGTGTCCAAATTGAGGGGATATAGCATTTTTAATAACATAAATCCTACCTTTGCTCTATCAAAACTATTGGAGTATGGAACTCACTCTCGGCTTTTCGCCCTGCCCAAATGATACGTTTATATTTGACGCATTGATCCATCACAAGATCGATACGCAAGGCTTGGATTTTGCCGTCGGATACCATGACGTGGAGACCTTGAACCAGAAGGCTTTCCGGCAGGAGCTGGACATTACCAAGCTCAGCTACCATGCCTTCGCGTATGCGGTGGAAGACTATGAGCTGTTGGATGCGGGCAGTGCCCTGGGATTTGGTGTGGGACCTCTGTTGATTGCGAAAGACGAAGCTCTGGCAGAGCAGTTGACACAATATGCCGGCTCTTTCCTGCCGCAAGAGCTTCAAAAGTTAAAAATCGGTATCCCCGGGAAGTACACCACAGCCAATTTTTTATTAGGTCTGGCCTATCCGTTATTACAAAACAAGCAAGAACTGATTTTTTCGGATATAGAGCAAGCTTTGTTGGACGGAAGAATTGACCTCGGCCTTATTATTCACGAAAATAGATTCACCTATCAGGACAAAGGTCTGCACAAGGTCATCGACCTGGGTGATTATTGGGAAAAGACCACACAGAATCCTATTCCATTGGGCGGTATTGTGATCAAAAGAAGTTTGCCTGTGGAGACTAGGCTTTTGGTGAACGAATTGATTCATCAGAGCGTCGAATACGCTTTTGCCCATCCGAAATCCGCACTGGATTATATCCGTTCCCATGCGCAGGAGATGGAAGAAAGCGTGATGTACAAGCATATCGAATTGTATGTCAATCAGTATTCGTCGGATCTGGGAGAGGTCGGACGTCGGGCTATACAGACGATGTTTGATGAGGCAAAGTTCTTAGGGCTGGTTCCCAAGACCGAGAAGAATATTTTTTTGACTTCCTAGAATGTTTTAAACAACAATACATTTGAACGAAAAGCGCTATCTTTGGTCTCGGGTAATATCTACGTATTTAGCCTTACTGCTTGAGAAACTATGCCGGTCGATGTTCACAACTTGCAAGAAGAGAGAAAAAGATGGGAGCTTATTTATGAACGCTTTTATCAGCCACTATGCTTTTTCTCTTATTCTATCCTCAATGATCAGCAAAAAGCAGAGGACGTGGTACAGGCTGTACTCGTGAAGCTATGGCAGGAGCAGATCCGGTTTGAAGACATGCAGCACATGCACAACTACCTGTACAAAAGTGTAAGAAATGCTTCTGTCAACGAGTTGAACGCCGAATCTACACATTCTCGTATATTGAAAGGACTGGGTGACCGCAATCCGGAACTCTATAAGCAGGATGATCACTTTCATACCATCATCAGAGCAGAACTCTATAAACATATTCTGGATGCTGCGTCACAATTGCCGGACAAAACATCGGAAGTCTTCAAATTGGCATTCTTTGAACAAAAGACGAACCCCGAAATAGCGGAGATATTGGACATAAGCATCAATACGGTCAAAGTACACAAAAATAATGCGAAAAAAGCATTGCAACGCATATTGAAAGATCTATACCCCTTAGTAGCCCTTATCCTTTGGAAAACATTTCAGTAAGAATACAGTGTCTTTTCCCGATAGCATTTCTTAAAAAAACCGAAGTATGTGTTCTCTTCAAATATGCTACATAGACTTCGTTAATATTTAACTATTAAGATACTAATGCACTATAAATACTAAGGTATTAATAGAGGGTAAATAGAGGGTTAGTAGAGGGTTAGTAGAGGGTTCATAGAGGTAAACCTCTATATAGACACTACTTAGACACTTCTTTACTATTAATTAATATCTATGGTATATGAGTCTATAGTAGATCAATAGAAACCTACTCGTCCATCAGCGATCTATTTGATGAAGAAGCAGAAAAAACTAAAATATTTCATATCAGACTAATCCTTTTCCAAGAGTTGTTTGTAATACTTCCATAAACCCTTAAAAATGGCAGAAAGAAACCCGTTTGAACTAGCGGAAAAAATATTTTTGTATCGTACCGGAGAGTTGGATCAAACGGAGCGGGAGAAGTTGGAACGGCAGATCGCCGATGATCCGGCACTGAAATCCCTTGTCGATGAGCTGGATAGTCCGGAGCTTGTGCAACGGGGATTGGCCCGGCTAGCGATGTTTGATACCAAAGCGGCTTACTCACAGGCATTGGATACCGTGTATCCCACAAAACGGTTATCACGCAGGCATTATGTACTTGTTGCAGCCAGTGTTGCCGTGATGATCGCTTTTGGCTTATTGTTGCGTTTTCTATCATCCTCACAGGCAGACCCCGAGGTGATCCTCACACGGCAGGATAGCGTGGCAGGTGTACAATTGATGTTGGCCTCGGGAGAACGTATCGAGACAGATACTCTTTCTTTTTTACGTGCCAATGAAGTTGATTTTACCGAAGAGGATGGTATGTTGATCGTCCGTACGCTTGAGACCACCCCTTCGCCAGAGATGCATAAAATTATCGTTCCCTACAAGCAAAAATATCAGATCGTTCTTCCCGATGGATCGAAAGTATTCCTTAATGCGGGTTCTACCCTTACGTTTCCGTCCTCTTTTCCGGGCCATGAGCGGCGTGTAAAATTAGAAGGAGAGGCTTTTTTCGAGATTGCACATAGTAAAGAGAAGCAGTTTGTCGTGGAGACGGCACAGCAACAGATACGGGTTCTCGGCACGGTATTCAATGTGAAGGCTTATGCAAACGAGCCTGTCCATTATACCACGCTTATGGAGGGACGTATAGCATTGCGAAGTCAAGGGACACAAGAAGAGCTGGTGCTTACACCTGGAAAACAGGTGCAATACAACCTGGAAGGCAGACGGGCTGTAGTCGTATCTGCAGATCCTGTGATAGCCGCCAATTGGAAAGACGGTTGGCTGGCCTTTGACAATATGCCGATGGATGAAATCTTGCGTCAGATTGGCCGTTGGTACAATCTGGAAGTTGCTTTGGCGGATCCATCCTTGCACAAGGTTTCGGCCAGTGGAAAGATTCTGCTCTATCCGGATGTCAACAACGTATTGCGGAAGTTTGAAAAACTAGATGATATCCACTTTGAAATGTCGGGAAACCGTATTGTGGCAAAACATATGAACACTATTAAAAAACAATAACCTTACCTCATGAACAATCCGTTTTTAGCTCGAATATGGAAAACAACTTGCCTTCTAGCTGTCCTGCTCTTTTTGGCCGAGCAGCCCTTGCAGGCACACGCGCAAGGGAAAGCAAGTGTAAAAATCAATCTTTCGGTAACCAATCTGCCATTGGAAAGTGTGTTTGTACAATTGGAACGGCAGAGCGGATATACTTTTCTGTATAAAAAGGAAGACATACAAAATCTACGCTCTGGAAAGTTGGACATAAAGGACCAGAGGTTGGACGTCGTTTTAAACGAGCTGTTCAGACTTAATGGCCTCACATACGAAATTGATGACAAGGTCATCATCGTACGTAAGGTTTCCGTAAAGCCCCATAGAAATCCTGCGCTTTCTGCTGTACAGCAGGAACGTATCATAAGGGGGAAGGTCAGCAATGAATCCGGAGAACCGCTGGGGGGAGTGACCATCTATATCAAAAATGCCCCGGGAAGGGTTGCCCAAACAGACGAACAAGGACGTTATGAATTGAATATCCCATCGACCGTGACCAGCCCAGTGCTGGTTTTTACCTATGTAGGTATGGAGGCGAAGGAAATCGCGGCCGGTACACAGAATGCTATGGACGTACGGTTGACGGCAACGGTCAACGTTTTGGAGGAAACGGTTATCGTCGGCGGCTACGGTGTTGCCCAAAAACGATTGGATATGGTCGGGAGTGCCTTTCAAGTCACCAGTGAGCAGATCAAAAATTTGCCTGCACAACGGGTAGATAATATGCTGGAGGGGCTGGTTCCAGGATTACAGATAGACTTCAATACCGACCAGGCGAGCAGTACCCGCCCTCGTATGAATCTTCGTGTACGTGGCCAAGCGTCATTGTCCGCTTCTAATGAACCGCTGTGGATCGTAGACGGCATACGTGTATTTACCGGTGATCGCACGAATATGATTCCGGGAATGAATACTTCAGTAAGTCCACTCTCCTACCTCAACCCGGATGATATCGAGAGCATCACAGTCCTTAAAGATGCGACAATGGCATCCATTTATGGTGCAGACGGCGCCAACGGGGTCATACTCATCACGACAAAGAAAGGTGTCAAAAGTGCCCCTTCATTGAGTGTTACCTCGCGGTATGGTCTGGCTCAGATCAACAATTCTACCCGCTTTAAGGTATTAGATGCCAAGCAATACATGGAGCTCGCCCGTGAGGCCTATCTGAATGTTCCTAGTAATGACATAACTTATTTTCCCTATCAGGATCTGCCGAACAATGCCTACAGTGCCACCAACACAGACTGGTATGATGTGTATTACGGTACCGGTACTTATTCTCAAAACAACATCAATATACGTGGCGGATCGGAGACCGTGGACTACTTTGTTTCGGGCGAATATTTTTCCAACAAGTCCACCATCAAAGGAAACAAGCAAGACCGTTTTTCGTTACGCAGCAACATCGATTTCAAGATTACGGACCGGTTAAACCTGGGCCTGCAAATGTCGGGCTCGTATAATATAAATGACATTTTCAACCCGAGCACCGATTTTTATGCCACATTACCTATTCTATCTCCTTACAACGAGGATGGATCAATGCGGCTGTGGTATGAACGGATACTTCCTCTACAGGATGCTGCAACGGGCGATTTTGTGCCTAGTGTCGACTCCCGTAAATTTTTCAATAGTGTGGCCGAACGTGAGGAAAACGACTATATGCAACGCGGCTTTTATTCCGTCAACAACCTCCTTTTGGATTATCAGATTGCCTCCGGTCTAAAATTCACCAGTCAGTTAGGGGCCAATATCCAAAGTAGCCATGAAGAAATCTATGCGGCAAGGAGCAACTGGTCCGGCATAAGCTTACAAGGTGAACCCCGAGGCTATGCCACCCGTGCCCATGCCAATTTCTTGGTTTGGTCCGTTATTGAAAGGCTGAATTACAACCGGCAATTTGGAAAGCATAATGTAACCGGCTTATTGGGATTTGAAGCCAGTTCCCAAGACAATAAAAGTATATCAGCTTATGGAAACGGCTTTGCAAATGACCATATCAAAGAAATCTCCTATGCGGCGACACGGGAAAATGCCGGCAGTTCATCCAACAGGGTAAGGCGTTCTTCCTTCTTTGGTCAAGGAGGATACAATTACGATAGCAAATATTATCTTAACCTGAACTGGCGCTCGGATGGCAACTCGGATTTCGGAGAAGATTCACAATGGGGGCATTTCTGGTCCGTAGGTTCGTCCTGGAACATACAAAATGAAGATTTTTTCCAAAGTGACCTGCTGAAAGTATTGAAACTCAAAGCCTCTTATGGCACGTTGGGTAACTCTCGATTGGGCAATCTACGTGCACAGGGCCTATATACCTATGGCACTTCGAGCAACTACGCCGGTGTAAGTGGATCTACAATGATCAGTGTTTGGAATCGTAATTTGAGCTGGGAACAGTCGCAGATGGCCAATATCGGTCTGCGTGCCAATTTTGGGAACCGGGTGGATGTGGACGTAGAAGTCTATTACAAAAAGACAATCGACCTCATGCAAGAACAGGATGTGTCCCGGACAACAGGTGACACTAGAGTGAGCCGAAATATAGGATCTACACAAAATCGGGGGATTGAAATGAATATCGAGACAATCAATATCCAACGCCGTGATTTCAGCTGGCGTACCATAGCAAATATCTCGCGCAATGAAAATAAACTGCTTGAACTCTATCAAGGTATTCCGCAGACCAGAGACAGGACGATTTGGATGGAAGGTTATGATCTGAACACCTATTTCCTCGTACGATGGGCAGGGGTAGATCCACGTGATGGAGCGCCACTTTGGTATGATAGTAATGGAAATGTGACACGTACTTATAGTAATGCGAATCGTGTACCGTACAAAAATTCGACTCCTTGGTTTTATGGCGGGATCACCAACACATTCCAATATAAAGATTGGACTTTAAGCTTTTTAGCGGTCTACTCTGCCGGTGGATATAGATTTACATCTTTTGGAAGGGACGCTTCCTCCGATGGATTGCACCTAATGGAAAGCAATCAGTCTGTGAATCAATTGGATAGATGGCAGCAGCCGGGCGATCTGGCATTATCACCAAAACCGCTGTGGCAGGTTGCGAATGCAAGTTCAACGATGAACTCGACCCGATACTTACAGAATGCCACTTTCCTTCGATTGAAGAATATCTACCTGACTTACGACCTTTCCGAGGCATGGACACAAAGGATAAGATTGAAAGGGGCAAGTGTTTCGCTTTTGGCCGACAACATAGGAGTGTGGACACCTTATGATAAAGCAGGTAGAAACTCCTACAAGCAGACCATGTCGGGATATCCGATGGAGACGACCGTTTCGGTAGGACTAAATGTAAAACTCTAAGCAAGCGACAACATGAACACACAAAAGATAAAATACTGTAGCCTTTTTGCTCTGCTGTTCCTCAGCATGAGTAGTTGTAAGAAATTTTTGACTGTCATGCCTGTGGGACAAACGACTATTCCTGTCCTTTTCTCTGATATGGATGGTATTCGGGCGGCTATCCCCGGGGCATATGCCAAAACATACGATTATTATTCCAATCACTTTTATATCTATCCCGAATTGGCCGGGGACCTGTTGAACCCGGATCTGTCATTGATCAATGAAGGACAGATTAATATCTATAACTTCGCCTCCATTCCGGACCAAGAAGCTGCACCATCGGCAAAAATATGGTCGGATATATTGGCTGCGCTTGCCAATGTGAACAACGCTCTATTTTATATTCCTTCGTTGAAAGAGAAGTTTCCAGCAAACAGAAACGAATTGGATATCTACAAAGCCGAATTATTATTTCTGAGGGCACTGGGGCATTTTGATCTTTGCAGAGCTTATGCGCAACCGTATACATATACAGCAGGAGCTACACATTTAGGTGTCCCCATTTTATCGCAGACACCTAGTCCCGATGATAACGTTTCACGGCAGTCCGTGGGGAAAGTGTATGAATTTATTCTCAACGACCTCAAGGAAGCCGAACGGATCTATAACAGCACTCCTGCATGGCGTACTGCCAAGCAACGGCCTTATTTCGTCTCGAAAGACGCTGTACAGGCGCTACTGTCCAGGGTCTACCTTTATATGGAAGATTGGGATCAGGTTATTTATTATGCCGGAGAGGTTATCAAAAAGTTGCCTTTGGCACAAAGTGATGCCTATACCGACATGTTCTTTAACCTGGCTGGATCGGAAACCGAAACGATCTTCCGGCTCAACGGAGAGGACAAGGGGTCTGGTATTTTCAGTTTCTACAATTTTCGTGTTTCTGAAGCAACGTTGGGCTACCCCTCAGGTACACCGGCAAACAAGCTTTTGGATAGCTATGAGGACGATGATGATATACGTAAGGCTAATCTTATCTTGAAGATAGACGTAGGGTCGGGTTTCTACTTTGTGACGCGCAAGTTTGATGCCGTACAAATGTCGACTGACAAGCAACATGTCAATCCGTTGACCTTACGCGCTTCGGAAATGTACCTCAACCGGGCGGAAGCTTACATAGGGAAAAAGCAACCTGCACAAGCGGCTGTCGACATCAAAACTATTCAGGCACGTGCCATCGAAACAGCCTCCTCCAACATCACTTTACCCGAATCAGATCTGGATGCCATGACGGAAATCGTTTATCAGGAACGTGTACGTGAATTAGCATTGGAGGGACACCGGCTATTCGATATCGCACGGCGGAAGCAAGACCTTGTACGGGATATGACGACAACATCTACTGTTCAAAAACTCACTTATCCAAGTGATTATTTTATACTGCCTATTCCACAACGGGAGCTGGACGCTAACCCGAATATGAAACCCAATCCGACCGTGAACAATTAACAAGACAATAATGAAAAGAACAATATTATACAGTACGGCATGGATTATGCTACTTCTTACAGCTTGCGGAAAGGAAGAACAGCAACCTTTTGACCATCCGTTTCTGCATATCATGAACAACAATACCTCTTCCGAGACGGTAAACTATATGGCCAATTCTGTCCGGACATATAACGTTTATTTAAGTTCAAAACCCTTGACTGAAAACCTAGAAGTGACTTTTCAGGTCACACCCGGCAATGGTCTTAAAGAGGGTGTAGACTACGAAATGGTTACGCCGGGTAACACGTTGGTTTTTCTGCCCGGAATCTACGATATGCCCATACGGGTACGATGGATGGCAAGCCCGGCATTGGATCCCAATAACGATAATACACTGACTATTGAACTGGTGAGTAACAGTCAAGGGATTACCCTTGGACTACCGGGACCCGATCAGCTCCAGAAAAAATTTGTCATCACAAAAGTAAGATAAAAGCATATGCACAACATTTGGTATATATGGATATGGTGTTGTTTCAGTTTTCTGCTGTTACCCAAAGTTAATGCACAATCTGTTGCATCTCCTTTGGTCAAAGGGAGATTGGACAATGGGCTCACGTACTATGTCCGGGCGAATCCGTATCCGGTAGGTGAGACTGTGTATCGGTTGTTCCTGAAAACGGGATCGCTAGCCGAACAGGAAGCACAACGTGGGCTGGCGCATTTTCTGGAGCACATGGCCTTCAACGGTAGCCTGCATTTTCCAGGGGATTCGTTGGTACGTTTTCTGGAACAACAGGGTGCCAGATTTGGCAAAGATCTCAATGCCCATACCTCCTACAATGAGACCGTGTATAAATTGCAGTTGCCGTCCAAAGACACGGCTTTGGTCGATCAGACCTTGACGATCCTTGCGGATTGGGCAGGAGGACTGGAGCTGGATAGCTCGGCGGTGGAAAAAGAACGGCAGGTTATTTTTTCGGAATGGCTCTCCCGCAAAACGGGTGGTGAAGCCACACAAGAAGCTTTTTTGGAGGCTTTGTTCAATGGTTCCCGCTTTACCGAGCGCAAGGTCATCGGTGATACAGCGGTTATCCTGCATGCACCTGCCGAGCAGATCCGAGCCTATTATCGGGACTGGTACACACCATCCCTTATGGCTGTAGCCGTGGTGGGTGACGTGGACGCAGACTGGGTGGTGCGACGTATCAAAGAGAAGTTTGCTACATTGCCTGCCAGAAAGAAAAAGCCTCAGAATTGGCCTATTCCCGGTTATACAAAAAATACGTTTAAAAAGGTGATCAATGACGGGGAGCGTAAGGTCGAGCTCAACATCATCCGCTTATTGGACCTGCCGAAACCGGTTCGTCATCAAAAAGAGTATAATAATTACTTGCAGGCAGACTTGTTACGGTTATTGTTGCGCCGAAGGTTTAATGACCTGTCTTTCAAAAAACCGACTTATGTCAAAGGAGGCTTACAATATTCTAATTTCTTAAATACCAAACGCCTGCTCATTGCCAATGTAGAGATCAATCCCGACAAACCCGATTCTTCGATCATGGAGTTTGCTTCTCAGCTCGCACAGTTGGTACAGTATGGTTTTGATAACAACGAAATCGCCCTGGTCAAGAAAAGTTATGAGGCACAGCTAAGGCGAAAGGCAGACAATGCAAAGCCCATACCGTCCGCAGTTTTGATGGAAGAACTTTACGATGATTTCTATAAAGGACAACCTGTTATCCCGGCTCGACAAGAGTATGATTGGTATCAAAAGGGTATTGGCCGCGTTGACTCTATATCCTTGTTGCACCAATTGAGACAAGGATACGATCCGGACAAGGCTTATTACTTATTGACCGGATACACACAGATCGATTCACAGCTTCCTACCGAAGCGGATATATTGAACTGGTTTAAAGAGGCACACCGTATGGCACAGCCCCGTTATCACAAACCTTTGGACGTAGTGAACGCTTTAATGGAGAATACGCCCGCGCCGGCTGTGGTACAGCATAGCGAGCGAAAAGTTGCCATTGATGCCGAACAGATCTTGCTTTCCAATGGTGTGCAGGTCATTTTTCGCAAACCTGTTGCCGAAAGGGATCGTATCACAGTCACCGGATTTCGAAAAGGGGGGCTCTACACGTTGGATTCGATAGACTATATCAGTGGTCTGTACGCAGGACAGATCACGGCATTGAGTGGAGCCGGAAATCTCAACCGGGAATCCTTGAACCATTACCTTACGGGGAATTCGGCATCGGTTAGGTTTCTGATAGACAAAACCCGCACGGGCATTGCGGGCAGTGCAGAACAAAGAGATATGGAAACCTTATTCCAGCTTATTTACCTCAAATGGACGGCACCGAGAGCAGACAGCAGCATTTTTGCACAGGTTAAAGAAAAGGCCATGGACAATTATCGGCATACCAACCAAACGCCGTCTTCCATCTTTGGAAGGGATTTGGGATACCTGCTGAATGGAAAAGATTATACGACGCAGGAAGTGACCGATACGGTCATTGCCAACGGGCTGAAACAAGACCGGATCCTTCCCATTTTCGAGCGGGCGTTTGGTGCAGCTTCGGGGTTTACGTTTATCGTTATTGCAGATCCCAAAGACGAACAATTGCGTGAACTCGTATTGACGTACCTCGGTGGGCTTCCGGCAGGTGTGGTAGACACAGCTTATCGGTACAGGCGTCCTCCGTTGGTTCAAGGAGAAAGATTCGAAAGATATCAAGGGGATACACCAAAAGCAACTGTGTGGCTGACTTACCAAACTGAAGATGTGCCGTTAGGGTACCACGAGCAATCGTTGCAGACCGATATGGCTACAGCTGTCATCCGTACGCAACTGTTGAAAGAACTGCGTGAAGAAATGGGTATGATCTATAGCATCGGCGTATCGGGCAGTGCAACACAGCACCCCGACCCATTGGCACGAACCAGTATCCGGTTCAGCTGTAAGCCCGAAGATGCCAAATTGTTGATCCAAACGATACAGAACCGTTTGAAACACATGGCAGAAAATCCGGTAAGTTTTGCAGCCACATTGGAAGACGTCAAAAGCAATCTTCGTAAGGAAATGGAACTGAACCGGCAAAAAGATTCTTTCTGGAGCGGCTATATACGCAATTCGCTCTTCAATGGAGACGATTCCTTTCATTTTTTGGAGGAATATGAAAAAAAACTAAATACAACGACTGCAGCTGTATTGGCTGGATTCATTCGACAGCAAATAGGTCAGGTTCCTCCCATAACAGCCGTATTGTATCCGGCCGCAAAGGATCAATCCGAGTCTGATAAAACAGGAATTAACACTAAAAAATAACATAAATGAAGATGAACATGAAACAATTGAACAAACTAGCGTACTATCTTATGATAGCAGTTGCTGCAATTGCCATAGGTAGCTGTAGCAAAAAAGGAGATGATATTCCGGATAAGGCCGATCCGAAAATGCTTTCTTTCGGCTTTTATGCCGAGGACAATGAGGACAATCTGTTTCGGGATTATATCGTCAGTAGTGTGAGCGGCAATGCTATACAGATCGAATTGCCTAAGGAAGTGGACAGAACTAATTTGGTCGCTCGTTTTACAACGACAGACAATACCACTGTCACTGTATCCGGTATTCCACAGCAATCCGGTGTGACCAAAAATGACTTTAGTACACCTGTAGATTATATTACCACGGAAGGAAAAACCAATGCCCGCTATACTGTGACCGTCGTCAATGCCGCAGATTATGTGTGGACAAGGGTGGGAGCTTATACAGAGCACGCAGTACTCGACTTTAAAATGGCAATACACCCTACATCTCATGTGCCTTATTTCTTATACAGCCTGAGTAACTCAGACACCGATCTACGAAAAGCACACGTAATAAAGTATGAAAACAGTTCTTGGACCGCTTTGGGCGGAGCTTTATCAAGTGGCCGTGTCGCTACGGAATTAGCGATGGTATTTAACGATGAAGGAAAGCTATTTGTAAGTTTCCCGGATTACGCCACTTCACCATCACAAGCACCTATCGTACAGAGTTACGACGGTAATTCATGGTCTGTAGTGGGTGGAGGTTCCGTTTTCTCTGCTGCTGTGAGTTACACAGCAATGGCAATAAATCCTACAAATAATTATCCTATTCTCTTCAATCAAATTAATGACAGAAATTATACCGTCCCACGGAGAGCAACAGTATACTCTCATTTCAATGGTAGTACTTGGAATATAGACAATAGGATAACCGGACGAGAAGATGGATTAATTGGAGGAATTATGAAAGCTAAAACTGTTGGAGATGCAACATACCTCGCTATATACAATGCCACAAACCCTTCGAACTACTCCGTCTATAAGTTCCAGAGCGGCCTTTGGACCACGATTGTTGATCAAACTATAGAAGAAGGTGCAACTGGTATATATGTGAGAGATTTCGATATGGATGTTGATCAAGACGGAAATATATATATCGCTGCGGGGGATAATGCGAGTGGTTCTTATAAGCCAAGGGTAAAAAAATATAATGCTGAGACTCAAACTTGGAGCCAAGTAGGCAGTATTATCCAAGTTGATCAGTCTTTGGTAAATAGTCGATATTACAATGTCGCTGTAGCTCCTAACGGAGCAGTCCATATTTTTTATCGTGACGAACAAGGGTTTCCAACAGTACAAACCTTTGACTCTGAAACACAAGATTGGAAAGAGCCAGTAGTATTGGAGAGTGCAGTTAGCGCTGGAGCTTTCATTTCTTTAGACTTCGCGTCAGATGGTACCGGTTACGCGTCATACCTCAATGGAGCAAATAATATTGTCGTGTACAAGTACGACACCCCTAACTAACCGGACGATGTTGTTAGGGAGACTTTCTAAACAGTTCTAACAAAACACTATATCGTCATTTCGACCAACGGGAGAAATCTATGGATAAATTATAGATTTCTCCTCATTCTTTGTCGAAATGACGATGTAGTTTACTTTTCACATTGCTTCTTATTCTCCTTCCATGCTAAAATTTCCTTTACCTCTCCTTCTTCTGCTCTTTTTACCTGTATGGCTCTCTGCACAGACCATAGTATGGGTCGAGGGAAAAGTATTTCACGATAAAAACCAAAATCAAGTCGTTGACCGTGGAGAATGGGGGTTAAAAAAAGTAGCGGTATCCAATGGAAAGGATATCGTATATACGGACAACAAAGGTTATTTCCGAATCCCGGTTACGATTGGCCAATCCGTGTTTCCGATTGTTCCCAATGGATATGCACTTGCAAAGAAGAGTACAGAACAAGTCAACAACTCCCTTTTTCTATACTTAGGGAAGGAGGCCACAGCTGGCTCGTCCCAACGGCACAACTTCGGCCTGATAGCCGAGAACCAATCCACAACCTTCCGGATAGGAGCCATTGGGGATATTCAGGTAGGCGACACCGATGAAATGAATTATGCCGGGAAGACGATTTTCCAGGAATTAGCCGGTAGGCGGGATATCACTTTTCATTTGATCCTAGGCGATCTGGTCAATGACCAAATGAGCTTATTGTCTCCTTTCAAGGATATGCTCAATGCCCTTCCGTCCCCGTCTTGGACCCTCGTTGGGAATCATGACCGCAATACGGAAAATGCCGAGCATATGGACGATCATTTTAACCGTGAATTTGGAGCTTCTACCTATGCTTTTCATTACGGTGGTGTACATTTCATCGTATTCAACAATGTTTTTTCCACGGGCAAGCGGTCTTACGAAGGGCGTCTTACAGATGATCAGCTCGAGTTTCTGGCCAACGATCTGAAAACTATACCTTTGCATACACCGGTCGTGATCTGTCAACATATTCCCATGCGTTATACCCGCAATCGTACGGAGGTACTCACGTTATTGGAAAAATTTGAAAATGTATTGATTCTTTCCGGTCACACCCATCAGGTAGGTCGTCATTTCTATAATCAAGGACGTGTGCAGGAATTGGTGACCGGCGCGCCCTCAGGCAATTGGTGGACCGGCGAGACCAATACGCAGGGAATCCCGGAAGCACTCATGCAATGTGGTAGTCCCCGAAATTACTTTACGATTGATTTTGACAAGAAATGTTACACCCTACACTACAAAGGTATCGGTTTGGACAAAGGCCAACAGATGGATATGACACTGCGGGGAGATACCTTGATTGCCAACCTCTATGGAGCTTCTGACAGCACAGCGGTATTCCTTCAAATAGACGAGGGCGAATGGATAACAATGGGGCATACAAAACGACCTGCTGAATCGGTTCTTCGTCTAATTGAAAACAACAGGCAAAAGCATTTTCCTGCATCTGGAAAGAAGATCAATCCTCTGCGCAAAAGATCTTCACCTCATATTTGGGAGGCTATCATCCCACCGCTTTCATCTGGTAGCCATCGGATCCGAATCAAAGCCTCTGATCGGTTTGGTTATGCTGTCGAAAATGTAGAGATGGTTTTTGTACCTTAAAAATGATTATAAACAAAAAGTCCGGACAAATTGCCCGGACTTTTTATTATACCATTTATATTTTACGGATGATCTTTTACGCTTCTACTGAAGCGATCATCTCATCGACCAGTATACGTCCGCAGTGTTCACAGATGATAATTTTCTTGCGTTGGCGGATTTCAGATTGCAATTGAGGTGGGATCTTGTTGTGGCATCCCGAACAGCTATCCCTTTCGATGGATACAACGGCTAGTCCGTTGCGGAAAGATCTACGAAGCTTGTTGTACACTAGCTGTAGACGGTCTTCTATCTTAGCGGAAGCTTCTTCTGCTTTGGCTAATAAAGAGTCTTCTTCGACTTGTGTTTCTGCTGTAATGGTGTCTAGCTCCTGTTTTTTGATCTCTAACTCCGCTTTGTTGAATTCGAGGTTGCTTTGTGTTTTTTCGTATGCTTCAGTCTTGTTGCTGATCTCGAATTCAGCCTCTTTGATACGCTTTTCACAAACCTGGATTTCTAAGCCCTGGATTTCGATTTCTTTTGTGATCGCATCGTACTCCCGGTTGTTCTTTACCTCGTTCAGCTGGGTTTCGTATTTCTTGATTGCGGCTTGTGAATCCTTGATCATATTTCTACGTGTGACGATGGAATCTTCCAAGTCATCCAACTCGACTCTTATTTTTTCCAAACGAGTCTCTAGTCCTGCAATCTCATCTTCTAAGTCAGCAACCTCGATAGGAAGTTCGCCACGTACCTGGCGGATCTTATCTATTTGAGTGTGGATCGACTGTAATGTCCACAATGATTCTAATTTTTGTTCTACCGTTTGTTCCATTAACAAAAGTATTTTATTGGATTTGTCTCTGTTTCCGTTAATAAGACAGCAAAGTTAGCAAATTTTTTCTGAATAATCTCCAACAATAATTCTTGCGTGAATTGTTCACTTTCGTAATGCCCTATGTCGGCGATGACGATTTGTCCTTCGGCATCAAAAAACTCATGATATTTGTAATCCGCTGTCACGAAAACATCTGCTCCCGAACGGATGGCATCCTGCAGCAAAAAACCTCCGGCACCGCCACAGACCGCTACACGCTGTACAGGTTTATCCAGCAAGGCCGTATGCCGTATGACATGTAAGTTTAGTTTTTGCTTGAGGTAGGCTAGAAAAGATCGTCCATCCTGAGTCTCTGTCAGGTTGCCGATGACACCGGAGCCTACGGTGTGTAATCTATTGTCCAACGCGTAGATATCATGTGCTACTTCTTCGTAGGGATGTGCCGCCAACATAGCTACCATGATCTGCCGTTCAAGATAAGCCGGATAGATCACTTCTACTTTGGTTTCCTCTATCCGCTCCTGCTCGCCGATTTCTCCGATGGCCGGATCTGCGCCCTCCAGAGGTCGAAAAGTCCCGTAACCCGCCGAATTGTAGCTGCACTGATCATAATCTCCGATATGACCGGCACCGGCATCAAACAACGATTGGCGTACGGCATCCACATGTGTACGGGGTACGAACACCGACAGTTTTTTGAGTAAGCCGGATTTGGGGCTTAGTATAGCTTGGTTTTCCAATTCCAAACGATCGGCTATCTTGGAGCTGACACCCCCCAGTACGTTGTCTAGATTGGTGTGGATGGCATATAGGACAATGTTGTGTTGGATGGCCTTGATGACAGTACGCTCGACGTAGTTGTTGCCGTTCAGCTTTTTTAGCCCTTTGAAGATGATAGGGTGGTGGGCTATGATGATATCACAGCCTTTATCGATCGCTTCTTGTACGACTTCCTCAGTACAGTCTAAGACAATCAGGGCTTTGGAAATTTCGTCATTTGCATTTCCCACGATCAAGCCCGAGTTGTCGTAAGGTTCTTGATAGGATAGTGGGGCGATAGTTTCCAGATATTGGGTAAGATCTTTGACTTTCATTAGCATAAATTTGTCTTTAAAGATAAGGAAGATTTTGTTAGACAATGTAAGAGGGGGGCTAAAAAGTAAAGCAGAACCGTAAAATTTGTCATTCTGAGGCTTGCCGAAGAATCTAAACACTTGATTAATAGCATATTTTAGATTCCTCCTATCGTCGGAATGACAAAAAGACATTATACCAAGCCTTTTTAGACAACTCTAAAGTGTAGGCAAAAGATATTCACCCCCTAAGAATTTTCCCTGGGTGTTGGATTGCTAGACCTCAGCAACCTCCTGTATTCATTGACCTTGATCCAATAGTTAAGATAACAGACCAAACAAGCGATAATGGCCAGATAACCGATAAATAAAGGTAAAGGAAAATTTGTGGCTAGATATGAATATGCCATAAAATACCCCTGCTTGAGTGTAGGATTTTCATCGATGGCGACTTGACGGTCAAAAAACTCATTGTTAAGCGAGTCACTGAGTCTTCTGATGATGATAAAGTTGTAAAAAATATTCAAAAGGGGTATAGCGACGATCCAAGCCTGTCCAGGTAAGAGGCATCTGTTATCCTTTCTAATCAACAGAACAGTCTGTCGAATGCTATACGCCAATATTAAGGAGAGGGTCTGAAACAGTATGCCTATAGCTATGACCAATATTATGTATTCGCGGCTCATTCCTTGTAGAAGCTCGTTCATATCTCCCATTATTTTGATTTTAATAAAATGTCACGACAAAGCGTATTCCTGTCCAAATACATATTCGTATCCTGCGTATGACAAAAACTTACGAAAATAATAAAAATATAGCCGGAATCTTATGCAGATCAATGTTTTGTCGTTTCCATTCAGCTATAGTCCTGGTTTTGACAATTTCATCCTCTGCCGTGAGATTGGCCGCAATGCACAACATACTGCTCGGTTTGGCCACACGAAGTACCTCTGCCAACAGCTGATTGTTGCGGAAAGGTGTTTCGATAAAGATCTGCGTGATATGTTCCCTTTCGCTTTGTATCTCTAAGTCCTTGATTTTTTTTGCCCGTTCCTTCTTGTCTATCGGTAGATAACCGTGAAAGGTAAATTTCTGCCCGTTGAAACCTGAAGCCATCAGGGCCAACAAAATCGAACTAGGTCCTACCAGCGGTACGACGCAGATATTGCGGCGATGTGCTTCCATAACGACCTCGGCTCCCGGATCAGCTACACCCGGACATCCGGCTTCTGACATCAGACCGACATCCTTTCCTTGAAAAATAGATGCAAAAACAGTACCGAAATCGATCTGTTCACGTACATGTTTGCCATAGTCGTGCAGGATAAGGTCACTTTGAGGAATACTTAAGCCTGCAGCTTTCAAGAATTTTCGGGCTGTTTTGCTGTTTTCCACGATGTATTCATGGATATTGTTGATAATGGAAGTGTGCATGAATGTGTACGAAGCCTTTTCAGCACCTTCCGCCAACGGTACGGGTATCAGATAGAGTTTGCCTTTTGCCATATTACAAACCTAAGCAATTAGTGGCAAAAACAAGATAGAGACGTTGGACCCAACGTCTCTATCTTTTCCTTTTCGCTTGTCTTAATATGCCTGACTATTCCAATTGTGAAAGATCAAGATTTTTGAACACATCCATCAACTCTTCCAGACTGTAACCATTACCCTTTAGGGTGACCACAAAACGTTCGTCATGGACCGTCTGGATTTCCGATTCTTTCGTCTCGCCATAGGTATGTTCTTTTACTAAAGCGCGTTGACCATCTATTTTAGTCGTCTTCTCGTAACCTTCTTCTGTAATATTTTCACGATCGGCACTCAGTCCTAAAAAGACCAGAGAAACTATCCCTCCGGCACCTTCGCCCGCACCGTCCATGATATCTATATCCACGGATTTTGTGCTATCTTCAGTCTTGTATTGCCCTTTTGCGGAAGCCATATTTAGTGCACTCATATCACCAACATTCAGGGAGGTTCTCTTCAGGCCCTGCAACGTCTCTGGCAGAACAGCTTTCAATACATCGTTGGATACAGGAGAAAGTGCTTTCAGCTCTTCTATGCGTGACTCCAGATCCTTTGCATAATCGGCCATCTTGTTCAGGTTCTTTACCGCACCTACTGACTCCGAGATTTTTTCCAAAGCCCCTTTTTCTTCACTTTTTTCCTCTTTAGGACTATTCCCACAGGAAAATAGCAAACCTGCCGACAGTAGCGACCCTAAAAATGTCATTGTATATTTCATATCTTACCATTGTTGTTTAGTAACAAAAATAACATCTTAATTGTAAAAAACGATAAACAATTAATTATGAAATATAAACTAGGATTCCTATTTTTGAGAATATGATTACGCAGTCCACGCATGGCATATTGATTTCGGTAGAATGTTACTATCAACAAGAATATTCTAATCCGGACAATATGCATTATATGTTTGCCTATCGTATTACCATCGAAAACAACAGTGACTATACCGCCAGGCTTGTCCGCAGGCATTGGGAAATATTCGATTCTATCGGTGATCATAAGCAGGTCGATGGAGAAGGAGTGGTCGGTGAGCAACCCGTACTCGCACCGGGAGAGTCCCACCAGTATACCTCTGGTTGCAATCTCAAAAGCGATATGGGGTATATGGAAGGGTATTATACTATGGAGCGAGAAATGGACCGAGCTCTGTTTGAAGTGGAGATACCCCGGTTCAATCTCATGGCTAACTACAAATTGAACTAATAGGGTAGAGACACAAGATCTTGTGTCTCTACTGAAAATAAATCCTATTTTTGTGCATGTCAAAAACAAGAATCTTTGCCTTGCTCGTCATAGCCATCATATTGGCTGCTATCCTGACGAATCCTTCTAAAGGAAAGTTCGAGACGGCAATCTCGTCCAAGGCCGAACAAATCCTTCGTAAGCAACTCGATTACCAGCATCAGGATGCGATACAATTGGGCATGACACTTTTCGGGGACAGATTGGTCAAGGATTTTGTGAGCAATAATGTCGTGATCGAGAATTACTACCTGTTTTCCTTGGTCAAAATCAAGTGGCAGGGCGAAACCACACCTATCGGTGGAGGTGCTTTCAGGCAAGTATGGCTTACTTCCAAAATTGACGAGAAAGCAGATGAGATTATCGGCACGTTGAAGGATCTGTGATGTTGGACATCCTCTACCAAGATGAGTACCTGGTTGCTATCAATAAACCGCATGGTTTGTTGGTTCATCGTTCGGGTATAGCTGCTGATACAACGACATTTGCCTTGCAGTTGCTCCGTAATCAGATCTGCCGTTCGGTATACCCTTCGCATAGGCTGGATCGAAAAACTTCGGGTGTGCTGTTGTTTGCCTTGGATAAAGAAACCGACAGGCTGTCCCAGCAGCTGTTTTACGACAAGAAGGTCACAAAAAAATACCTGGCCATCGTACGGGGACATACGGGAGAGAAGGGTACGATCGATTACCCGCTGAAAAAGGAAAATGGCACTTTGCAGGAAGCTGTCACACATTATAAAACCTTGTCACAATCCGAAATAGGTGTTGCTTCGGGAAAATTTTCTACATCCCGTTATTCACTGATCGAAGCTACCCCCGAAACAGGGCGTATGCACCAGATCCGTAAACACTTTGCCCATGTTTTTCACCCGATTCTCGGAGATAGACCGCATGGTTGCAACAAGCAAAACAAATTGTGGAAAGAACATTTTGATATGGATACCATGATGCTCCACGCGAGGTCACTATCCTTTGTCCATCCGCACACACATCAAACACTGCATATCGTTGCAGAGCCCCAACCAGAATTTTTACGGGTCTTAGGACTGTTGTCCATCACGCAATTTTAGGAAATCGCTCAACCATTCATGTAGATTTTGAATGGCCAAGGGTATGTTCCATGTAGATTTATCCCTAGGTCCGACAAAATTGGAGATAGACCGGACTTGTATACAGGGAATGTTTTCTTCGTTGCTCACATAGAAAACGGCGGCTCCTTCCATACTTTCCGTACGGGCATAGGGTAGGCGCTGTTGCACCTGTTGGATCGCCCGTTTATGACCATGTACTTTGTTGACCGTAATACCTTCCACCTTATCCAGTGCCGTGTGTATATGTCCCGAAGAGAGGTTTGCCCACGACGAAGCCCCGAATCCCAATTGTTCGAGAGGGATAAAGTCATCTTCATGCTCTGCTCCAAGCTCAAAGAAAGTATCTTGTACAATCTCGACAACGGATCCTATCGGCAGCTCATCGGACAAACTGCCGGCAATGCCCAGGTTGAGGATGTAGGGCGGGGTGCATCGGTGCAAGGCCTTTGTCAGCGCATATGCAGTCGCTACCATACCTACTCCCGTAATCACGTAGGGAATCTGCTGTGCGTCCAGTAGAGGGATGCTGAGGGCGATTTCTGCACGGGTGGCGGCCACGACTAAGGGTTTTGTATGGAGTTCTTGCATGGGGATAAAGTTAACAAACTGTACCGTCATTTTGATGAGGGACGGAGAGAACCGAGTGAAACGAGCTCATCGAAGATAAATCTACGGATCCTACCTGTCGCAAGTTAAGCGTTTTTTGTCATTCTGACGAAGGAAGAATCTAAAAACTATATACAGTTAAAAGATCCAATGTTGCATCAGCACAAGTAGTGACCATGCAGATAAATGATTTTTAAACCGGTTCTGAAATATAGATTTTTAGGGTTATCTTTGTATATCATGATATATATAACACGACGGGAAAGATTCTGTGCGGCGCATAAATTGCACCGTGAAGATTGGACGCCCGAACAAAACGAGGCGGTATTCGGCTATTGTGCCAACCCAAATTGGCATGGGCACAATTATGAGTTGTTTATCACGGTAAAAGGCGAGATAAACCCCGAAACAGGCTTTTTGATCGACTTGAAAAAAATGAAATCTATTGTTCAAGAGAATGTCGTGCTCAAAGTAGATCACAAGAATTTCAATCTGGATGTGGATTTCATGCAGGGAAAGATGGCTTCTACGGAAGTTATTGCTACAGAGATCTTTAAGGTATTGAAACCTTTGTTCGAAAAGGAGAATGTTCTTCTGCACAGCATTCGACTGGTCGAAACGGAAAACAATTCGGTAGAGTATTTTGGAGATTAGTGCAGCAGTATGAAGAATAAAGAAATGAACAATAATAATATAGATCTCAACGAGGAGCTTGACGGCTACGTAAAAATAGATCAATACAACAAAGTGCATGTCGAGCGAATCGCCGACCATTACGTCGATATCTTGGAAGCATTGGGTGAAGATCCCAAACGTGAAGGGCTCATAAAGACGCCAGAACGGGTTGCCAAGGCATTACAGTACCTGACACATGGCTACGATATTGATGGTGCGGAAGTATTGCGCAGTGCGATGTTCGAGGAAGAGTACAGTCAGATGGTAGTTGTGAAAGATATCGAGGTGTATTCGATGTGTGAGCATCATATGTTACCGTTCTTTGGTAAAGCGCATATTGCTTATATCCCGAACGGACACATTGTCGGTTTGAGCAAAATCCCCCGTGTAGTGGATGCTTTTGCCCGTCGGCTACAAGTTCAGGAACGGTTGACCAATGAGATTAGGGACTGTATTCAAGATACCCTGAAACCTGCCGGTGTAGCTGTAGTCATCGAATGCAAGCACATGTGTATGGCCATGCGGGGTGTGCAGAAGCAAAATTCGGTTACGACAACCTCGGCTTTCACAGGAGCTTTTCAGAATGATGTGACCCGCTCTGAATTTTTGCGATTAATTACAGCTTCTTTAGATTAAGTACTTTTGTATTAACCATGCGCTTTAAACCGCAGGGTTAATACAAGATTGTGAATTTAAAGGACAAAGGCTCAAAGTGTTTGATGAGTTCCTTGATAAAGTCATCACCGTATCTCACATATAGCGTGGCAAAATTTTCTGTTCTCTCCTGTAGTCCACCGCCCGGAAAGAGCTTTTCCTTTAGCCGTTCGATTTGGATAAGGGCTTCCTCGTGGTTATGTTTGTCGGCTTTCAATAGCTTTTTCTCCAGATTGTTGATAGCTTTCTTTAGCCTTGCTTTTACTGCATCGGTACTAGGACCTAGGCTAGCATCGATTTTATGTGCGCGGAGTTTGATCTTGCCGAAGATAGCATTTAGTTCCATCCATTCATCCCGTAGATTCAGCCGATGTTTGGTGTGCCTTTTTACATAATCGTTTTGAAGCACAGTCGTTGGCTTGAATATACTTTTGAAAGTCAGATCCAACCGATAGATTTTGCTGGCCACGTTATCGTCTGTAATCATCGCCGAATTGCGAGGTATCAATATAGGAAAGGGGATACTATATTGATCAAAATTTGCTTTGAGCTGTAGCCAATAGACGATTTCAGCTCCACCGCCGATATAGGCGAGATTGGGTAGGATAACCTCTTGATACAGTGGCCGCATGACTACATTGGGACTAAAACGTTCGGGGTATTGTCTAATCTCAGCGATCAGTTCCTGTTCCGAAAACGTGATGTCTTTGTGCAACACTTCATAATGACCTTCTTCGTTCTTCACGATCCGTTCGCGAAACTCGTCCGTCAGGTAGAAAAAATTACATTCACGTGCATGTACTTGCGTCGAAAAGCCTTTCTCTTCCAGGGTTGCCGAAGTGCTATTGATGGTATGAAAGCTTTTTTCGTGCAGGATGTCTTCTTCTATGATAGGGGCAAACAGTTTTTTTAATTCGGGATGGTCTGCATCAATGATGACCAAGCCATATTCGCTAAAGAGACTGTGTACCAACTGCCGCGTGGCATCGGCGAGATTTCTCCCATGCATGTAAGCATTCTCGACCATTTTGGTTAGCCTTGACGAATTTTCTGACAATCCAAGCATGCCGCAATATTGACGTACAACCTGCTCCATGCTGTCGGTAGCCATACGTCCTGTACCAGAGATTCTGGGTACATCCCACATGATTTTCTTTCCGTAGACTCGTGTATGGTTGATTTCTTCAAAATCGTGGTCTTCAGTGGCCATCCAATAGACCGGAACGAAATCTTTATCGGGAAACTTTGCTTTGAGGTCCTTTGCCAAACGGATAGCAGTCACAATCTTGAAGATGAAGTATAGAGGACCCGTAAAGATGTTCAGCTGATGGCCTGTCGTAACGGTATATGTGGTGCTTTGTGCCAGTAACGTGACATGCTGTGCAGTCTGGGGAGAGGAAGACAACAAGTCCCCGTATTGTTCTTTCAGGACAGAAACCAAGGTATCCCGATGTTGGAAAGAAGACTTTGCTAAGACCTGTTTTTCAAATCCCTCAAAGGTCGGAAGACGTCCATAGAATGGTTTTAGATCCTCGTTTCCGGCTAGATAAGCCAATAGGGTGGAGGAAAAACTGTTCGTGTCGCTGTATTCGATGTAAGTCGCTTTCATGTACCGTTCTGATTTCTCTGCAAATGTATAGTATATCGGTATGCAAAATACGGATTTTTGTAAAAAGGTAAATTTTGCGTTGGAATTATAGCGAAGATTTGACAAATGGACATTATGCAGGTATATTTGTTTTTCAGGGGATGCATGAGCTATCCCGACGAGCTGCTTGCAGGCCAAGTTTAGCGTTTTTTGTCATCCTGACGGCCTGTCCCGAATGCTTTCGGGAATAGGAAGATCTAAAAACTCTACAGTTAACAGATGCTTCGACAAGCTCAGCATGACAAAAAATAACGATTACTTTCTTAACTTGGTGCCAATGCGAATATCGAGATTGGTTCGTGAATGCAAAGCATATTATCTAAGTTTGAAATATGAAAACAAAGTCTATCTTGTTCGTGTGGATCGCCCTGTGTAGTGTGGTCATGTCATGCAGTACCGGCAAATACGCTGCCACAGAAAAAATATATGCAAAAAAGGCGAAAGCTTTTGCCAAAGTTTACCGCGTAGCTCCAGTAGAGAACCAACTCGGAAAAATAGCTTCAGTGGACAAGGAGTGGATTGCTTCCACTAATTTTGGTATGCGTAGACCCAATTACGTCATGATACACCATACGGCTCAAAACTCAACCGAGCATACCGTCAGGACCTTTCATAACGAGCGAGTGGATGTCAGCTCCCACTACGTTATCGGGAGGGATGGCAAAGTTATTCAAATGGTCAATGATTATTATCGGGCCCATCATGCCGGAGCGGGAAAATGGGGCAACGATACAGATCTCAACTCCTCTTCTATCGGAATTGAGCTGGACAATAACGGTACCACGGATCCCTGGCCCGATGTACAGATCGATGCTCTGATCCAATTATTGACCTATCTAAAGGAAGCGTACAAGATCCCGCAGGCCAATTTCATTGGACACATGGACTATGCCCCTGCACGCAAAAATGACCCTTCCCGTTTCCCGTGGAAAAAGCTTGCCGAAGCAGGTTTTGGATATTGGTATGCCGATAATCTGGAAAATCCACCCGAAGGTTTTGATCCTATAGTCGCCTTACGAATCATCGGATATGACACCAAAAACCCCGATGCAGCTATCAAAGGTTTCAAACACCACTATATCCAAAAGGATGTGAATATAGCCGCCCTTTCGGAGGAAGATCTGAAGATATTGTATGCGATCTATAAAAAATTCCTGTAGAGACGCGATTTATCGCGTCTCTACAGGAATTTAGGGATCCAAAAAAATCCCGTATCTTTGCAGGGTGTTAACGACAGCGAAACAGATAGATATACGTAGCCTTACGCTCGATCAGCTTAAAGAATATCTTGTCCAGATGGGGGAGCAAGGCTTTCGTGCCAAACAGATTTACGAGTGGCTATGGCAAAAATCTGTGACGGATTTTGACCAGATGAGCAATCTGAGCAAGTCCTTGAGGGAGAAGCTGAAAGAACATTTTTCCATAAACTGTGCGACGATTCGACAGTCTCAGGTTAGCTCGGACAAGACGATCAAAAATAGTTTTACATTGCACGATGGGAATGTCATTGAAGGCGTGCTGATACCTACACCGGATCGTATGACTGCTTGTGTCAGTTCGCAGGTGGGGTGTAGCCTGACCTGCAAATTTTGTGCGACGGGCTATATGGATCGTAAACGTAACCTAAATGCGGATGAGATTTATGATCAGGTCGTATTGCTAAGTAAGCAGGCCGAACAGCATTATGGTATTCCACTCACCAATATTGTATATATGGGTATGGGAGAGCCTTTGTTGAATTATGCCAACACCTTGAAGTCCATCGAACGTATCACGGCTCCGGACGGCCTGAATATGGCGGCCAAGCGAATCACGGTCTCTACGGCAGGTATTGCGAAGATGATCAAAAAACTAGGTGATGATGGTGTACGCTTTAATCTGGCGCTGTCTCTACATGCGGCAAATGATGAAAAGCGTAATGAGATAATGCCGATCAACGAGCAAAATTCGTTGAAAGCATTGGCTGAAGCTCTTCGTTATTTCTACGCCAAGACCAAGAGTCCGATTACCTACGAATACATCGTCTTCCATCATTTCAACGATGGGTTAGAGGATGCCAAAGAGTTGGCAATGTTTTGTAAACACGTCCCCTGTAAAGTCAATATTATTGAATACAATCCCATAGAGCTGGCTGATTTTGTGAATGCAGAAGCCGATAAGATCGAGGCGTTTGCAGCATATCTACGTGAGCAAGGCATTGTGACCAATGTACGCCGCAGTCGGGGCAAGGATATCGATGCGGCCTGTGGCCAATTAGCCATTAAAGAGAAAACGAATTAATTTTCTTATCTTTAGCGTATAAACCTATACGTTGATAAAGTTGTGAAGATCTCATCTTTCTTGAAGGACTTTGTGCATGTTTTCCTCCCTAAAGTATGCGTATCGTGCGATGTATCCCTTTTATCTCATGAGGAGGTGCTGTGTACGGAATGTATATACCATCTGCCCATGACCGATTTTCATCTGGACGAACAGAATGAAACTGCGCAGCAGCTATGGGGCAAGCTAGACTTCAAGCAGGCTGTATCTATGCTTTATCTTGCCAAGTCATCCCGTGTTGCCAAGCTTGTGCATAAGCTCAAATACGGCAATGAACCGGATATAGGCGTATTTTTGGGGCAGTATTATACTAAAATTTTACAGCCAACAGGTATTTTTGAGCAATTGGATATGATCGTCCCAGTGCCTATTCATAAGAGTAAACTTCGAAAACGGGGGTATAATCAAGCGGGCCAATTTGCGAGGGGGCTATCCAAAGTGAGTGGAGTGCCGTTGAATGAGGATATCCTAATCCGTACGAAAGTCACGGAGAGCCAAACACAAAAAAACAGAATCGAGCGTTATGATAATGTCGAAGGGGTATTTGCGTTGAGAAGACCTTCACTGGTCAAAGGGAAGCATATTTTGCTTGTGGATGATGTGTTGACCACAGGTGCGACAATATGTGTGGCTGGTAACCAGCTGGTACAGGCCGGAGCCGCAGTAAGTGTAGCGACAATCGCTAGGGCGTGATAATTAACTGGCGCAAGGTTAAGCGAAGCGATCCTTGTGACTGTTTTTTGGTCACAAACGAGACGCTTGCGCCAGCCAAAGCTAGCCAAGGTAACCCTCACCTCCTCTTTCCCGAAGAAACAGATGGACACCCGCAGTCTTTCTTAAACACACCGCAAGACTGTAAGCTTGACATCGCTAAAGCGCAGACACATATCCAAATAAATAACCTTGGTTTCATAAAGACGTTATTTTCTATACAAAAGTAAAAAAGCAAAAGACCCCATACCTATTCCGACAGCATCCGCAAAAAAATCCCATACGTCTGCTGTTCTAGATGGCGACAAATACATCTGGGCGAGCTCCGTAATTCCTGCAAATATAAGTGTGCTGGCCACTATTTTCCATACAGTGTTCAATGGATGGATATGTTGCTGATGTTTCGAGAGATTTTCCCGATACAATAAGGTAGTCAGTACAAAGAAAGTTCCACAATGGGCCAATTTGTCAAAGCCCGGAAAGGAGGGGGCTCCCTCCAGATTGTTGGAAGGAACTACCATTAGTCCAAACATCAATAGTCCCCATAGTACGGACCATCCATACTGCCTTAAATATCTCATGGTGCGAAGTTCGTATAAATAGTGTGATTATCCTAATTCTCTGTTCGTCATCTTGAGCGAAGTGAAACGGAGTCGAAAGATCTATAAAACATAGATTTTGTCTATGAGATGGATTCGACTTTACTTCGTTTCGCTCACCATGACGGAGTTATTTAAGACCGTTTTTAAAATATAATCTCTTTAAAGTCAAGATATTATGTATTCATATGGTACTATGTATTGCATAGTACTATACTAATACATACCTTTGTCCTATCATGATAGCAGACAATACACAGACCCAGATGCGCAAGGGGATACTCGAATATTGTATCCTATCGATTATTTCGAAAGGGGAGATATATGCTTCGGATATCATAACAGAGTTGAAAAAGGCAGAGCTTTTGGTAGTGGAGGGAACGCTTTATCCTTTGTTGACAAGGTTGAAAAACAATGGCCTTTTGAGTTATAGCTGGAAAGAATCGACTTCAGGTCCCCCTCGTAAGTATTATCAAATTACGGCCGAAGGCGAACAGGTATTGAAAAAACTGGACATTACCTGGAAAGAGTTGGTATATGCCGTGGAGGTCTCCTTGGCGGGGAGGAGCAATAGTTAATCTAAAAACATCGACACCATGAACAAGACTATCATCATCAACATAAACAGTATTGTATTTCATATAGAAGAAGACGCTTATGAAGTATTGCGTAGTTATATGATCGAGATCAAGAAGCATTTTGGCCGTACGCCCGACAGTGGCGAGATCTTGCAGGATATCGAAAACCGGATTGCCGAAATGTTTGCCGAACGCATAGAGTTGGGCAAGAAAGAGGTTATCTCTATGATAGATGTAGAAGAAGTCATCGCACAAATGGGTAGGGTAAGCGATTTTGAAGATGTGGACGAACTGTCCGATGAGACCTACGATGACCATCAGGCGCGGTCGAAGGAAGAAAAGCATGCGCCCTATGGACATAAAAAGATAATGCGTGATCCTGATGATACGATCATCGGCGGGGTCTGTAGTGGTTTGGGGTATTATCTGGGCATGGATGTAAAATGGGTACGCATTCTCTTCGTTCTTTTCTTTTTGTTTGGCGGATCAGGTATTTTGCTGTATGTCGTTTTGTGGGCACTCATGCCAGTAGCATCGAGCCGTGCAGACAAGATGGCGATGCGAGGAGAAGAGCCAACCTTACAGAACTTCAAGAAGAGCTTTGAAGACGACCTCGAAAATTATGGTCAAGGTTTTACCCAAGCCAAAGGATTTGTTTCCCGCAATTCTCGAGTCATAGGTGATGTTATATCAGCTGTCTTTCGGTTCATCGGTAAGCTCTTTGCACTGTTTATGCTTATCATTAGCGGTCTTACGATCATGGGGCTGATCTTCATGCTGGTAGCCTTTTCGTTGGGTGTGCTGGGTTATCAGAATGAGATTATATTTCCTCCTCTAGAAGCCTTGAGCAAAGACCAGGCCTTAATAGCCTTACTGGCTGGAATATTAGGTGTCATGATACCTTTCATGGCTCTTTTCCATTTGTTTGTCCGTATTCTTTTCAAGACCAGACCTATGAATACGTATCTTTCGTTGAGCCTATGGGCGATATGGGTGGTTTCGGTCATTGTGCTCATCGTCTACATCATTATCGGCAATCAAAATTTTAAGGAGACAAGTACCATTAAAGTAGAAAAGCCCATGCCGCTCAAATCGACCTATTATTTTACGGAGAAAGATTTGCGTATCATAGACGCAGCCACCCTCGAAAATGGACAAAAGGAATACCGTCTACGTGGAAATATGGAGAATTTCAGTCGTGCTATCCGAAACGATATTAGTGTTCGTTTCGAGCCGTTGGATTCGTTGCAAAAACCATTCGTCCAGTACCATTATACAGCTCGGGGCAAAACATACCAACAAGCGGCCGAAAGGGCGGCAAAGATAGATTACGAAATGTCGGAAGAGAAAGACAAGATGATCTTCGACAGCCATTTTAAACTAGAGGCTTCTGATCCATATCGTGGTCAAGAGGTCGCAGCTGTTGTCTTTCTTCCCTTGGGTACTGTCGTCGAGATCGGAGAACCCTTACGTGCTAAGCTGCGTGGAATATCGTACCGGTCGTGTCTCCAAGAAGCGGATGGCGAAAGAAAAGCCAGTAAAACAGTATGGGTCATGCAGAAATCAGGTTTAATATGTGCTACATCCAATGAACAATAACAACATGAAACCTGCATGAATTGCCATTCGCATAAGGATATGAACCGAGCGTAGCGAGCTCTTGAACGCTACTGAAAACAAACAAGAAGTGAAAAATAATTCATGCAAGTTTCATCACCTTTAAAAACAGATTATATACAGATGAAAAAAATCCTATTTGTATTTTGCTTGTCCGCTTTTTTTCAAACTGCTGCATTTGCCCAACAATATGCCGATATCAGCGGTAAGGTATTGGACACAGCGAACATACCCATACAAGGAGCTTCGGTGTATTTGTTGACCCCTAAGGCAAAAGCTGTGCTGAAAACTGCAGTTACCGACGACAAGGGAGAATATCAAATGCACAATGTTCCTGATGGAAAGTTTCTGCTAGAGGTCTCGGCCATAGGTTATGCAAAAACATTTTCGGAAGAATTTGAAGCAAAGGGTAATCCTATGGATATTCCACTTATTGTGCTGGTTCCACAACAGAAGAACATAGAGGTTGTGGATGTCAATAGAGAACTTCCGCTTGTTCGTAATGTACACGGCAAATTGGTTCTTCACGTGGAAAATACGGCATTAGCCGCAGGCAACAATGCCCTTGAAGTCGTCAAAAAAGCACCTGGGGTAGGCGTAGACAAGGATGACAACCTGACCTTGATGGGCCAAGCGGGGATCAATGTCACGATAGACGGTAGGCAGACCTATATGACGGGTGAACAACTGGCTACTTTGTTAAAGAATACGGATGGCAGTCAGATCAAAAGCGTAGAAGTGAGTACGATACGTACGGCAAAAGATGATGCTGAAGGTGGTGTTGGCACGATCAATATTACGATGAAAAAGAACAGGTTGGAAGGCTTCAACGGGTCTTTTGTGGCCAGTGGAGCTAGAGGTGAAAAGTGGAGAGGAAATACCTCCCTCAATTTGAATTACCAAAAGGAAAAAACAACCTTTTTTGGTAGCTATGCCTACACCAATGATCATAGCCTTCATGATTTGGGGATAGCACGCACGATAGCCGATGAAACGGAAAGCACATTTTTTGATCAATCCTCGGTTTTGGACATGGAGGATAGGACACATCAGTACAAAGCCGGAGTAGAGTTGAAAACCTCGGCAAGAAATACCTTTTTGGCACAGTTTACAGGTAACAATAATACTGACAAAAATGACAACCATAGTACCACGAATATGGGGCGTGATGCTGTGGCTATAGACTCCATCTTATCTTCAATGACAGGAACAAACGAGAAGTTCAACCGATATTCATGGAATATCAACAACGAGTTTCGAATAGATACGGCAGGGAAAAAATTGACGATGGGTATGGATTACAGTCTATTCAGAACCAAAAATCACACGGACTATAGTTATTTTACTTTTTTGGCAGATTTCGTCACGTCCAAATATGACCCTGAGTACGAACGGAGCAACTCGTATACGGATATTGATATATTGTCGGCTAAATTGGATTATACCCATCCATTGGGCAAAGGTGTTTTGGAAGCAGGTTTGAAATACAGTAACGTAAGCTCGGACAACGATATTTTGTTTGAGTACCTCGATGGCGACCAAGATAGTTGGATGAACTATACCAATCGATCAAACACGTTCCTGTATCGGGAACAGATTTCGGCTGGATATATTGATTACGCTATTGCATTGGGCAAATGGGATGTCAAGGCAGGGCTACGAAGCGAATATACCGTTTCGGATGGACGTTCGGTCACGGCAAGCAAGTCTATACAACAAGATTATTTGGATTTCTTTCCTTCCGCTTCCTTGGGGTATGCAGTGTCGAAGAATCATTCTTTGTCCTTGAATTATTCCCGTAAGGTGTCGAGACCAAATTACAAATATTTGAATCCGTTTGAATATTATATTGACAAACGCTCTTATATGAAAGGGAACCCCGACCTCAAACCTCAGTACACACATGGTTTTACATTGAATTACACACTGTTTCAGTTATTCAACCTGACATTGGGGCATGATCTGACACGCAATGCCATGGTCGAAAGTCTTGGTCAGGATACGGAGTTGAAAACAACTTGGGTCATCAGAGAGAACTTGGGGCGTACCAACACGAGCTATCTGAATGCCAGTATACCGTTTCGTATAGGACAATGGTGGTCAATGTACAACAACCTGACCGGAATACACATGTATTTTGAAGGACCGATTGCCGGGCATTACGTTAGTCTGGGATCCCTGTTTTTTCAAGGAAGTTCGATGAATAGCTTTAAACTGAAGAAATCCATGTCCGCAGAATTGACGATGAACTACAACTCCCCCTTCCTCTACAATGTCTATCGTATCCACAGCCGTTTCAATACAGATATAGGCGCTACATACAATTTTAAGGATCAACGGAGCTCTCTAAAATTGGCCGTGACCGATGTGTTCAGAAGTAACCGCAACAATGTCTCCACCGATTTTGAAGAGTACAATGCCCTCATCAAGCAATATAGGGATTCTCAAACGGTGAGGCTTACCTACGCGTTTAAATTTGGAAACCTGAAACAATCGTTCCATAGGAAAGAGGATAAAATCGAGGAGAAGGATAGGGCTATGTAAAATAAAAGACTTCCGAAGTTCTCAGAACTTCGGAAGTCTTTTATCCCTAAAACCCAAAATATTCTTTGGCATTGCGGTAGCAGATATCCTCGATGATTTTTCCTATCCATGGGATATCATTTGGTAATTGTCCGTTGACCACATCTTCGGCAAATAAATTACAAAGAATCCTTCTGAAGTATTCGTGTCGAGGGAAAGACAGAAAACTCCGTGAATCGGTCAGCATACCGACAAAGCGACTGAGGAGACCCATATTGGAAAGTGCGTTGAGCTGATGCTCCATACCGTCCTTTTGATCCAAAAACCACCATGCCGATCCAAATTGTATCTTTCCGGCTACTGTGCCGTCGTTGAAATTGCCGGCCATCGCCGCAAAGACTTCATTGTATGCAGGGTTGAGGTTGTAGAGGATGGTTTTGGCGAGCTTGTTTTCGGCATCCAGTTTATTCAAGAATTTGGACAACGTCCTAGCTTGGCTGAAATCGCCTATCGAGTCAAAACCTGTATCCGGACCAAGGGATGTCAACAGCCGGGTGTTGTTGTTGCGTATAGCACCCAGGTGATATTGCTGCACCCAGCCTTTTTCGTGATCCCACTGTGCAAAGTGTACCAACATCGCAGACTTAAATTTGGAGCTTTCCAAAGGAGAAAGATCTTGACCACTACGTATTTTGGCAAAGATTGCACTGATCTCCGCATGTGTATAGTCCTCGGCAGACAATTGTTCTAAGCCGTGGTCGGAAATGCAACAGCCATTTTGGGCAAAATAGTCATGTCGGCCCTTTAGCGCCTCCAAATAATCATCAAAAGTGCTCACGGAACGGTTGGCAACTTCCTCCAACCGATTGATATACGTATTGAGATTGGTTACATTGTCCGAATCCATAGCTTTGTCGGGACGGAAGGCCGGTAGCATCCGGAAAGATGACGGTCCCTGTGCGTACTGTTGGTGAAATGCCAGGTCGTCCAAGGGATCATCGGTCGTACAGATGATTTCCACGTGCATCTTTTGCAGTAGACCTCGAACGGAATAATCGGCAGTATTCAGTTTTTGCGAGGTGCTTTCATAGATGGACGAAGCCGTGTCTCCGCTCAATAGCTCTGTAATACCGAAGTAACGCTGTAGCTCCAAGTGTGTCCAATGGTATAGCGGATTGCGAAGGGTGTAGGGCACAGTTTCAGCCCATTTTTGGAATTTCTCCGCATCTGTTGCGTTCCCGGTGATATAACGTTCATCAACACCATTTGCCCGCATGGCTCGCCATTTATAATGGTCTCCATACAGCCAGGCCTGGGTGATGTTCTCAAAATTTATATCGCCGGTCACCTGCTCCGGTATCAAATGGTTATGATAGTCTAGGATGGGCTGGCTTTTTGCATAGTCGTGATACAACTCTTCTGCAATCTTATTGGTCAATAAAAAATTGTCGTCTAAGAATTTTTTCATTTTTTTTATCTTAAAGGGTGCTTTTGGGTACGCTAACTTCCTGTTGCGAAGTGGTCACAAAATTTTTATGGCCTATATCAATCATACAAGTTTAATCAAAAAAAAGAGGCTTTAAAACAATTTTTAACGCAAACGATTGAGGAGTGGGCCGGTAAGATTGGACTTCGGAAGTTATTCCTAAGGAAGAGTATAACAAAAGAGACCGTTGTCAGAAAATATTAACAACGATCTCTTTAAAGGGGTTAAAACTAAATTATAATGGATTCTGCTTACATAGCGGGTTGTATTGAATCTCCAGCTCCGGGATGACCCATTGCCATTCCTTTGCTCCCGCTGCTACGTACCTGCTCGCTTCGCCCACAGCCTGTTCTTCGTACATGTTAAAGTTGGAAGCCAAAGGATCCAGATTGGTCGGATTGAAATTGTTTTTCCAGCCATTGACTGCTCCGCCCTGATTGTATCCCGACCTAGGTTTGGGACCACGGTCCAGCGGCATATCGAGACGTTTGAGATCCAGGAACCGGAAGCCTTCGCCCCAGAGCTCGACACGTCTTTGTGTCATGATTTCCTCCGTCAGGTCATCACCGGTATTGCTGCTGAGGCTATACATAGGATCACGATCATGAGCGACGACATACAGCGCATCACGAGCTTTGCCTTCTTCGTCACCTCTGGCATAGCCTTCAGCCATGATGAGATACATTTCCGGTAAGCGGATAAAGGCCAAATCTGCTGTAATAATGGCACCGCTATAGGAAGAGGACGAATTGTCTGGGTGGTCTACGATAAACTTCTGGCTCATCCACTTGTACCTGTTTCCCCCCGGAGGATATACCAGACCCGGATGGTTGGTCACATCTTCCACCCATAGGGGCTTACGGACGTCGGTCGCCGATATTTTTTCGTACAGCAGATTGTTGATCGCCCGGGGCGTATTCTTGTTGTAAGAAATATTTGTGTTCGAAATATAGCTATAGAAATTAAATAGCGTTGCCGTTTCCAATTCGGGTTGGGCTATTTTTGCCCATATCCATTCTTTGTTTGTCGCATCCGAGCAGCGGCCTTGTTTATAATCGTAGCAGCTATTGTCCATTTGCGCGCCCGAATGATCTACGACCATCTTAGCCATCTCCGCTGCATCCAGCCATTTGCCTTGCGTGAGTAGCACGCGGGCTTTGATGGCTCTGGCGACGTGCACATTGATGTGCATCTTGGTCGAACGCTCGAAAGAAACATTGGACAGCAGGCGGATAGCTTCATCCAGATCCTCGTTGATCGCCACATAGCAATCTTCGACAGAAGATCGCTCCTTTGGATCGGTCGACGATTCCATGCGCAGTACAATGCCCATTTGGGTATTGTTGCCTGCTCGGTCGTATCGCTTGCCATATAGCTGTACGGCACAGAAATGCGAGAATGCCCGGTAAAAAATGGCTTGCCCTTTGACATAATCCCTTTCTTCCTGTGGACCCTCAGCATTGTCGATGTTTTCGATCACCATATTGGCGTTTGCGATGATCTTGTAGATGTATTCATAGATGTGGCGGGGATACTGATTGGTCGTCTGTCGGTGTCGTGTCCAGTCCGCCTCTGTACGAAACTGCGCATTGGACTTGGTGTATATCAAATCCTCGCCCAGAAAATCCATATACAGCATATAGTATTGGTAGCCCATTTTGGGCGCATAGTTACCCTTTTCGTACATTACCCGGTGGATACCGTTGATCGCCATCAAGGCTGCTTTGGTATCCTTGAATATGATGGACTGATCGACTGCACTTGTAGATTCTGTCTCCAAGAAATCTTTACTACAAGACATTACTGCCATTGCAATAACTCCCAATATCATTAAAAAAATCTTCTTCATGCTTGTTTAGATTAAAAAGTTAAGGACAAACCAAATGACGCAATGGTAGAAGGTGCGTACACATCATCATTGGAGATGTATCCGGCATTGAAATTCCTCCTGGGATAGAGCCCTTTTCGGTGGGCGAGTAGCCACGCATTGTCCGCTGAAAAATAAACCACGGCATCAGAAATGTTTTTGCTTTGCAAAAATGCCTTAGGCAGGCGGTACGATAGATTCACATTGGTCAATTCGAGCATGTTCGAAGTGACCAACCAGCGTGTTGAACTGGCCGCATCGATATTGACCGAATTTGTACCGTTCGTGAAGATGGCCACATCGGTAATATCGCCCGGTTGACGCCATCTTTTCAGCAGATCTTTGTGTCGGCTATTGTACACAAGGGAGGTGTTCATGAATGACTTGTAGCCCCCATCATAGAATTGTCCACCCAGTTGGTAGTAAAAGCTGAATTTCAGATTGAAGTTTTTCCATCCGATATCGGCTCCAAATCCACCTGTAGCCTTGGGCAATGAAGTGCCCGAATAGACATAGAGACTTTTTTCGATATTTTCGGTGTACATGACCCCGTTGATCTCTTTCAGTTCATCCGGGGTAAACTCAAATTGCTCAAGGTCTGCACGGAACAGGTTAAAACCGTTGTCCGGATTCACGCCGTACCATTCGCGCAGATAAAAGTCGTAACGCGAATGTCCTGCTTCGATCTTGTAAATAGAGGAAATATAGGGATCCAAAGGCAGCGAAGTGAGTTTGTTTTCAAGGAAGGTCGTGTTGAGATTGAGACCGATGCTCCAATCGTTTGTTTTGAGTATATTTCCGTTCAGAACGACTTCAACACCCTTATTGTACATGGAGCCCGCATTGACATCGATAGTTTCTATGCCCGATGATATAGGTTGAGGCACGCTAAAAAGCATATTGCTCGATACACGGTTGAAGTATTCGACCGATCCATCCAGGCGATTGTCGAACAAGACAAATTCTGCAGCAGCATCAAAGTTTTTCGATACTTCCCAAGTCAGCTCTTTATTCCCCAGGCTAGACTGTACAAATCCAGCTTCGCCATTGTCGTTGGGGGCGTATACTGCTCTCCAGGGGTAGTAGCCCGGTAGGTCATCGTTGCCCACGGTACCGTATGCTGTGCGCAATTTGAGTCGGTTGACAAAACGGACGTCTTTCATGAAGTTTTCCTTATCAAGAGACCAACCGGCACCTACTGACCAGAAGTTTCCCCAGCGTGAATCCTTGTGCCAACGCGAAGAAGCATCCCTTCTATATGAAGCAGAAGCGAAATACTTCTCGTCAAAATCATAGTTTACCCGTGATAAATAGCCTTCTACGCGATAATTGTGCGTATAGGAATTGGGTAAGGCGTTGATTTCTGTAAAGTTTGCATATTCGAAATTTGTACCGGGAATGGTTTGGGTCTTCATCGAAGTACTCAAGTACCAGTATTGGTATTGGTAGCTTTCGTGGCCCGCAAGGACATCCATGTGATGCCTTCCCCAGTCTTTGCCATAATTCAAGAGTTGCTGGAAAGTCCACGTGTTTGTATTTGAGCTGTTCTGAGCCGATGAACCTGCATTTCCTTTCTGTTCGTAGATCATACCACCATTCCAACTCCGGTACATATTAGTGCCTACCCCTCCGTTTATGGTCAATTTCAGGCCCTCCAGCAAGGATACATCCGCATATCCTTTTAGGTTGATCGTTTGGCGTAGGTAACCGTTATACGTATCGTGTACCTCAAAGGGATGGTTGCTACCGGCAAAGTTGTCCCGGCCGGAAATGACAATGGTGCCATCTTCGGAGGTCCAGCCACTGCCGAAGTCAGGTATCTTGTTGCCGTTTTCGTCCAGAATATACTCTCCTGTAGCCGGATTGTGCAAATGTATCGGGTAGATGTTGCCCAAGAAGCGGGTAGCACGGAATGGATTGGATATGGCTCCGCTCGTTTCAGCCTGCTGACCATCTGACTTCGACTGTGCTGTATTGAGGTTGGTACCCATTTTCAGCCATTTGGTAATTTGTGAGTTGGCATTTGCCTTGGCAGATATCCGGTTGAATTTTGAACCGATGATAAAACCTTCTTCGTTCATGTAGCCCAAAGAGGTATAATAATCTGTTTTTTCGGTACCTCCACTGATGGAGACGTTGGTATCATGTCTTTTGCCTGTCTGCGTGATGCCTCCATACCAGTCCGTATCATCCGCCCAATGGTTGATGGCATTCGGGTTGAGTTTGCCGTTGAGGTCAAATAGCTCGGCAGCATCCATCAGATAGGGATTGTAGCCGATACCGGCGAGCAAGGCGGCACCTGCATCTCTATTGGCATCTGCCAGGGTACCTCCGTTGAGCACTGTGGAGTTGCGGTAGGCCTCCCAATAGAGCTCCATATAGTCTTTGTCACTGAGGCGTTCGTAATCTGAGCTTTGCCTAGAGGTCAAACCAAAGTTGTATTTGGCAACTACGGTCGGCTTCCCTGTTCGTCCACGCTTGGTATTAATCATCAATACCCCATTTGCAGCACGTGCACCGTAAAGCGCCGCTGAAGAAGCGTCTTTTAATACGGTGATGCTCTCGATGTCGGTAAGGTTTATACTGGTGATCGCATTGTCATAAGGCATGCCGTCCAAAATAATCAGCGGATCATTGCTGGCATTGAAAGAGCCGATACCCCGAATACGCAAAGTAGGAGCAGAACCGGGTTGTCCATTGGATGTCCCGACTTGTACACCCGGGGTGGTACCCGTCAGGGCTTGCGTGACTTCGGTGAGGGGCCTATTTTTGAATGTTTCTTCACCGATGACAGCTGCCGACCCGGTATAGGTACTTTTCTTTGCCGTACCGTACGCAACAACCATGACTTCGTCCATCGTTTCGGATTGCAAGGCAAGTTTCGCATCGATTTGCTTACGGCCGTTGACGGCGATCTCCAGACTTTGATAGCCTACCGATGAAATGATCAATACGGCATCTGCCGCTACACCATCTAGTCTATAATTTCCCTGGGCATCTGTCGAAATACCTTTTGTCGTTCCTTTTACAACTACATTCGCGTAGGATATAGGTTCACCGGTTTCGGCAGATACCACTTTTCCGGTAATCTGTGCCTGTTGTACATCCAGGTTATTCGCATGGACCTGTATGGCGGGTACCTTTGCCTGGCTTGTGCCAGCCTGTGTCACACGTTTCCGGGACAATACGATGGTTTTGTCCTCCACAGACGCCTTGAGGGGCTGATCCGCAAAAATTTTATCCAAAAAAGTCTGGAGAGGCATATTGTTGGCCGTGATCGAAACAGGCTTTGTATCTTTTAGATGGACAATATTGGCATAGACGGCATAGCCTGTCTGTTGGCGAATAGTCTCCAACACACTTGCCAGAGACAAATGCTTGGCGTGCAGCGTTATGGTCTGCGAATGGCTCATGGCGCTGACGTGCATGAGCCCTGCCAGTAGAAAAATAATAACTAGTCTCAATACTTTAAATAAGAAATGCTTTTTCATTAAATTTGTTTAAGGTTTGGATAGTAGATAATAAATGCTTGCAATCCAGGCTATTTGAGGGAGGTGTTGGTCGCACTTCCCTTTTTTTTAAGACGTAAGCTCCCGTCTATCATACATTTAGTTAGTAGTAACCTCCTTTCTGCCCTTATTATGGATGATAAGTCTATATGTGCCATTGTTTCCCGGTTTTACACGATATTGGATGTCACTGCTTTCCAAAAAACGTAAAACGGTGGCGAGTTTGTCTGTTTTATAGGCATCTCCTATAAATTGATCTGTAGGAATACCTCCTTCATATTCGACCGTAAGATTATACCAACGTGCCATCTCCCGCATGATCTGTTCGAATGATTTTCCATCAAATGAAAAACGTCCGTTTTTCCATGCAATGGCTTTGGACACGTCCACTTCGTCAACCTTTATCTTTGTGCCCTGTAGGACTGCCTGCTGACCAGGTACTATTTTGTTTGCGCTATTGGAAGCCAGATTGATGACTTCAATCGCACCGTTGACCAATGTTGTTTTGGTCTGTGGGTCTCCGGCATAAGCCGAAATATTGAACTCCGTACCCAATACGTTTATGGTTTGTCCGTTGCTGATGACTTTGAAAGGTATGTTTTTTCCACGGGTACGCTGTGGCTCCACGTGAAAATAAGCCTCACCTTCCAATTGGACTATACGTTCTTCGGCTGCAAATTGAGAGGGATAAGTCAATGTACTGTTGGCGTTCAGCCAGACTTGAGTACCATCAGGCAGAACGATCCGGTAGTTTCCGCCAATGGGTGTTTTTAGGATTAAGGTCTGGGAAGCGGTCGTTTGATGAGCCTCGGATGAGGTGCCATTTGCGATTGTCGATCCATCCATATAGGTGATATCGTTTCCGACGATAATGCCCGACTGATCAGTGTTCAGATTGATGGTATGGCCATCGGCGAGTGTTAGGGTCGCCCGATTACCACCTGGCATAATGTCTTTGGCCGTGATCACAGGTTCGGCGATCTGTTTGGATTGACGGATGATGAAGAAACCGGCAACAAATGCCAATAGCAACACCGCGGCATAAGGCAACCATTGGCGTAACCTCGGGAATCTAGTCTGTCGTGGTATTGCTGTTTTTTGATGTACGCTGTCCAGGATACGTTGTTTACGGTCTGCTGCTTCAGTTTCATTCCACAACTCCCAATACAGCTGGAGGTCCGAGATCAAGAAGTTGTCCTGGACAATGTAATCCATCAAACGTTGATTTTCAGGTTTAGCCTTTGCCCATTCCTGCAACGTTATGGTTTCCTGATTACTCAATGTCCCGTTTAGGTACTTCCTGAGGAGATCTACTATGTTTTCTGGATGATGCACGTGTTCCGTTTTTTAATATAAACGGAATCGCGGTTTTGAATCTGTCCTCGAAAAGCAGAAAAAAATAAAAAAATCAATGAAGAACGCGCTCATTGTAGAGTAGTTGTATGATAATCAAGCAGGTAAACAATTCTCGTTCGGAAAAAACTTTTCGGAGTTTGGCCGTGGCTTTTTTCTTTGCCACGAAGACGGCATTTGGTGTGATACCCAAACGGGTACAGATTTCATCGGTAGTGAATCCATCTAAGTAGGTCATACGAAAAACATCTCCTTGTCGCTGAGGTAATCGATTGATTTCATTGACCAGAGATTGGATGAGTTCGGCATGGATCAGGTGGGTAAGTGGATCTATGTCCTGCAAGATCAGGTCTTCTTCCAGTTCCACCGATTGGCTGCTTGTACGCTGCTGGGCCGATCGGATATAATCCAGACAAGCATTGCGGGTGGTGATGTATAGAAATGATTTAATGCTGGTTTCATTGTCGAAATTATCTTTGCGTTGCCACAGCTTTGAAAATGTATCGGCCACGATTTCCTCTGACACTTCTTTGTTGCGGCAGAGCCGATAAGCATGAAAAGTCAGTGCATGGAGATGTTGCTTCATAAAGTGCCGAAAAGCAATCTGGCTTCCCGCACGAAAGTTATACATCAAATGATCCTGCTTGTTCATAATCATAACGAAGATAGGTACTTTTTATTTTTTTTGCTAACGATGATTCTTGAAATGAACGAGAAAATAAACAGTAAAATCGATATGCTGAGTTGCCATTGGACTGAAAAAACAGAAAATCTTAATGTATCCTTGTCTGGCGAACAATGTACAAAATGCTTGTCATTCCCAACAGATTATTTATCTTTATATATCTAAATTTATCGAGCTATGCAAAAACTATTTCTCAGTTTCATGATGTTGAGTTGCTGTAGTCTGCTTTCAGCGCAGACAGTCAAACTCAAAAAGATGTGGGAAGCTAAGGAACAATTGCCGGTTCCGGAGTCCGTACTGTATGATGCATATAGACAGGTTTTGTTTGTATCCCTTATTGACGGGGCAGGCAATGCGAAAGACGGTAAGGGAGGTATTGCCCAATTGAACAAAGATGGGAGCCTCAAAAATGTGAGTTGGATTACCGGCCTTAATGCACCCAAAGGAATGGCATTATACAAAGATATTCTCTATGTGGCCGATATTACGGCCATCGTGCTGATTGATGTGGTCACGGGCAATATAATCGATGAGATTGAAGTGCCAAGGGCTGTCTTTCTCAACGATGTCACGGTTGATCAACAGGGGGCAGTGTACGTTTCGGATACCCGGGAAAACAAAATCTATTGTCTAAGGGATGGAAAAGTATCTCTTTTTTTGGAAAATGTCGAAAGTGTCAATGGCTTGAAGAGCATAGGTTCCGATTTGTATGCATTGGCTGGGAAAGAGCTGTGGAAAATTGATGCACAGAAAAAGATAACTGTCCTGGCAAAAGGTTTTGAACAGAATGGGGATGGATTGGAACCTGTGGGCAATGGAGATTTTCTCGTGACCTGTTGGGCAGGCATTATATATTATGTCAAAGCAGATGGGCAGATAGAAAAGCTTCAAGATGTACAGGGCAAGATGAATACGGCCGACTTAGGGTATGATGCAGACAATAAGGTGATCTATATCCCAACGTTCAATAACAATAGTGTGATCGCTTATACATTGCAATAGAGACACAATGCATTACGTCTCTACATTTAAATTTTATTGTCCATTTTTTTCTATAGATATTGAGCTGTATGAGGTAGGATTAGTACATTTGGCCTAAAGTTGGACAAAGTATGCAGATCGAAGAATTATACCGTATATATCGGACTTTTCCTCACGTTTCGACGGATACGAGACAGATTGGACAAGACAGCATTTTTTTTGCGCTAAAGGGGGTAAATTTTAATGGTAATGCCTTTGCTGATCAAGCAATAGCGGTTGGAGCCAAGTATGTGATTATCGATGAACCGGCATACAAAAAAGGCGAAAACTATATCCTTGTTGACGATGTGTTGACTACTTTGCAAGAGTTGGCCAAGTTTCATCGCCTACAGCTACATATCCCTTTTATAGGGGTGACAGGTACAAATGGCAAGACTACGACAAAAGAACTGCTTTATGCTGTCTTGTCTCAAAAATATAAGACATACGCGACCCAAGGCAATCTGAACAATCATATCGGCGTCCCTTTGACCTTACTGGCGATAGACGACAGTTATGAAATGGCTATTGTAGAAATGGGCGCAAATCATATTGGCGAGATCGCTTTCCTCTGTGGTATCGCACAGCCGACACATGGTCTGATTACGAATGTAGGAAAAGCACATCTGGAAGGCTTTGGTTCCTTTGAAGGGGTGAAGAAAGCCAAAGGCGAACTTTACGATTATCTGCAAAGTCATAAGGGCATTTTATTTTTGCAAAGAAACAATCAGCATCTGTCGGAAATGGCCGATGCAAGAAAAATCGAACAGACCATAACGTATGGATTGAGCGAATCGAATGATGTCTTTGGGCGATTGATCGATGCAGATCCTTATCTTTCCATTGCTTGGCAAACACAAGATGATCAGAGGGGCTTTGAGGCACGGACTAATTTGACAGGCTCTTACAATTTAGAAAATTTTTTGGCGGCTATAACGGTCGGATTGCATTTTGGGATTGATCCTATAGAGATAAAACAAGGCATAGAGAGCTATGTGCCCAAAAACAATCGTTCTCAGATTACCAAAACCAAACGAAATACTGTTATTGCTGATTTTTATAACGCCAATGCGAGTAGTATGTCGGCTGCTTTGGACAATATGAGTGCGCTGAGCGTTCCACATAAAGTAGTTATTCTTGGAGATATGTTTGAGTTGGGAGATGAATCTTACGAAGAACACTGCAAGGTTGTCTTGAAGGCCAAAAGTTTAGCCTTGGATCGGTTGATTTTTGTGGGTGAGGAATTTTATAAGCATAAGGATGAACATGCTGAATTCTATGAGAGTACCGAATCGGCAAGAGAAGCTGTTGCATCTATTTCAGATAGTTTTGTTCTGCTCAAAGCATCACGGGGAATGGCTTTTGAAAAACTGCTGACTACTCTTTAATCCCGGTTCACGGGAGGTACAGAGGGCAATGATAATCGGTATTTGACGGATATAATTCGAATTAGGAACACCAGCAATGCCGAACAAAAAGCACTTATTCCGTTAGGGGCTTCTAGGTGATAAAGGACCACGAAGAGCAGAGCACCCGATAGACAGGCCGAGGCATATATTTCTTTTCTCAGGATTAGGGGTGTTTCATTCATTAGGGTATCCCGTATAACTCCACCCATAGCCGCAGAAAACATACCCAGCATGATAGCCGCGATACTGCTGCTGCCATAGTCTAGCGATTTCTGTGTGCCTACCACAGTAAAAAAACCTATGCCGATAGCATCAAATAAAGTCAGTGTCTTGGCCCAGTTATAAAGCTGGCGATTGCCTACAATGGATATAAGTACGCCAACAAAGATCGCAATCAGATAATTCCCGTCTTCAACCCATACAGGCCGGATATTGAGAAAAGTATCCCGTAGTGATCCGCCGCCGATAGCCGTGACAAAACCCATAAAAGTCGCGCCAAAGATATCTATCCCCCTTCTGTTTGCGGCCATGGCACCTGAAATGGCAAATACCATGGTGCCCAACAAGTCGCTGTAGTATATTATATTCATCGTCAACGGTTATTTAGACAAGTTTACATAAATTTGGCATGGGATAAAAAAAACAATTATCTTTAGGGCACCGAACAGTACCTATGGAATATCTACCGAATCAATTACAGGGGATTACTGGGTTCGAGCTTATCGCTTGTTTTCATGCTATCCATCCCGTGTCTGCTGAGGCCGCCGCCTTTATACGTCAAAAATCAACCTATCTCACGGTCAAAAAAGGAAGGTTTATCCGGAGTGCCTTGGATAAGGAAGAAAAACTCTATTTTATCGTGAAGGGATGCGTGCGGTGTTTTATCAAAGACGAGGGGAGAGAGATCACGACCTGGATCAATGGCGAAAACAATATTGTGGGTAGCATACGCAATCTGGGACTGGATAAGGAAGCCGAGGAATATCTGCAGGTCATAGAGGACAGTATACTGATAGAGATCACAAGGCGGTCGATCGACGAAATATACGAACGTTTCCACGAAGCCAACATCATTGGACGAAAAATATTGGAACGCTATTATCGGGATGCGGAAGAACGAGCCTTTTTATCGCGCCTGCCTTCGGCAGAGAAGAGGTACAGACGATTGGTCTTGACACGACCCGAATTGATCGGTCGTATTCCCATGAAATACATCGCATCCTATTTAGGCATGAAGTTGGAAACCCTGTGCCGCATTCGAACCAAGTCCCTGCATACCCCCATAAAGTAATAAAACTTATTGACATATGTCAATAAATCTAAGGAAGCTGTTTCACTTCTACAAGGAAACTTTTACTTTCGTTCCTCGAATTCTACCTGTATATAAAATATGAAAAACTGTTGGGTCTGTTTTTGGATTCCAAATCAGTCCTGATGATGAAAAACCTTACCAATATGAAGAAAAAATATAGGAATGTATGGACAACTCTGTTTTCAAAACAGGGACCACTCTGGTTGATGCTTTTTTTGCTCATGAGTCTGAAAAGCGGGATAGCACAAACACAGTTTTGGTCAGATACCTTTGAAGATACAGGTGCGCCCAGCTCGGGAACACGTACTCCGTCTTTGGAGGGCGGGTGGGGAGGCGGGAATACCACTCCCAATACTTCTACTCCATATGTGACCTATTTTTTAAGGACAGATGGAAGCAATATCAATTTGCAAGCCCCTATTTCGCCAGAAACGGCGACATCGTACCAGAATGTACAGGGCAATAAGTTTTGGGCAGGCGAGGATACTGACAGGGTTAGAACCGGAACAAACGATGCAGACGACAAAATACAAACCATCACCTGGAGTGGTATAGATATAAGCGGCAAGTCAGACCTGTCGTTCAAGGGATTGTTTGCTGCTAATAATGGACATGAATGGCAAAATAAAGATTTTGGTGATGTCTATGATTTCATGGAAGTGGAGTATAAAATAGATGCCGGATCGTGGATGAAGGCAGGCGGAATCTATCCGGACAAATCGGGTGCTGGTGGAATAAGTGGACGCCTAAGGGTTGATACCGATGGTGATTTGTTCGGAGATGGTGCGTTGTTATCCAGAACATTTCAGGAATTTGGCTGGAACATAACTGGTACAGGTACTACAATGGAACTACGTTTTCGGGCAAGTGCTGATGCCTATCAGACTCAAGAATTTGCCATAGACAATTTTCGTTTGTTTTCGGGCGGGGCTTCGGCTAATACCCCCCCAACTGCCTCATCTGTATCTGTAACAGGTACTTTGACAGTAGGGCAAACCCTTATCGGAAGCTACGTCTATGCGGATGCCGAGGGTAATCCGCAAAGTGGCAGTACTTTTAAATGGTACCGTTACGATGATGCGGCAGGAGCGGGCAAGGTAGCAATCGCATCTGCGACTTCCACTACTTATACATTAACAGCAGACGATGCCGGTAGGTATATCAGCTTTGAAGTCACGCCAAGAGACGGTACAGATTTCGGTACAGCAGTAGAAAGTGCAAGGAGCGGTCCGATTATCATGACAACTACTTTCTCTGGAGACTTGGAAGAGGTCAATACATTTAAAAGACCATGGCGTCCCGGAGAGGAAATAGATTATGATTGGACAAAACAGTTGCTTCCAACGGATTTTTCTGGAGTTTCTGCAACCAATTATAATTATTTCATAAGGACAATCACCCCATCCGGCACGGGGAATTATTCCATTGGTGTAAAAACAGCGAGTCTCTCGTCGAGTGGTGAAGACACTTTTGTGTTTTTATATTCATCATTTGACCCATCTTCACCTTTAGACGGACTTATCATAGCTAATGATGATATTTCAGCCAGTGATTATAAATCAAAAATAAATAGTATAGCCTTAAATGCCGGAGTAACCTATACCATTGTAATGACAAGTTATAGTCCCGGCGCAACAGGTGCGATTACTTTTGAAATAATAGGACCGGGGAGCGTAGATGTAGGAACAGTGGTCACCAATACTCCTCCAACCATTACAACGAGTGCTGGCACCACCGCTTTTACAGAAGGCGCTCCGGTAGCTATAGACAATTCCCTTACCGTAACCGATAGCGATAATGCCACCCTGACCTCGGCAGCGGTAAGCATTAGCGGCAATTTCCAAAGCGGGCAGGACATGTTGGCATTTACAAATCAAAATGGGATAACAGGAAATTATAATCATTCGACAGGTGTGCTTTCATTAACGGGTACAGCTTCGCTCGCAAACTATCAGGCAGCGCTAAGGTCTATAACCTACAACAATAGCTCAGATAACCCTAATACGGCTGATCGCACCATTTCTTTTGTGGTAAGCGATGGCACAGATGACAGTGCCCCGGCAACCAAGACGGTGAGTATTGTCGTGACAAGCGATGATTGCACAGTTTCTGCAATAATGGCAGATGTGGATATGGGTGATCAAAGCGCACAGGATTATGTTCATTTTGGCCAAAGTTTTACAGCTTGTCAGGATGGTAAACTATCCAAAATAAAGTTTTTAAATGGAGCTTTAGGAAACGACTACCCTCAGGATTTAACATTAATTATCCGGCAGGGAAGTGGTTTGTCTGGCAATATATTAGGCACAGTTACCGTACCTAAAAGTTCTATGGTGGTAGCTACACACGCAACAGATTTTACCATTGCAGATGTTTCAGACTTGAATATATATGTTACCAGTGGCCAGTCTTATACGTTTAGTTTCGAGGGAGTAAATAATCAGGCTCAATTGTATTTTGGTAGGAGGATTGCTGTGACTCCTGATGTTATATTTCAGAGCATTTACGCAGGCGGTAGTATGTATGTTGGCAGTACGGCTCATATTGATAAAGACCTCATTTTTGAAGTTGAAATTGGGCCGGGTTCTGCTCCGGCAAACACCGCCCCTACGGTAGCCAACCTCAACGGAGATTCCATGCCCTGGTCAGGTGTGGGCAATACGGTTGTTTTGGATATTGGTGGAAATGCCACAGTAAGCGATGCCGAAATGGACGCCCTTAATGGCGGAAACGGCAATTACGCGGGGGCTTCTTTAACGGTACAACGCCCGGGCACAGTTCCGTCAGATGTTTTTGACTTTAATGATGGAGGTGCGTTGTTCACCGTTAGCGGCGGCAACCTGCAAAGCGGAGGGCTCACTTTTGCCACTTTTACCCATACAGGCGGTGTACTCACCATAAACTTTACCGGCAGCGGCACCACAGCTACCAGAGCATTGGTCAACAATGTGTTGCAACGCGTTACTTACCGTAACGATACCCCGGCAGGCGATGCTACTATACGCTTTACTTTTAGCGATGGTTCGGCTAGCGCTGTTGCCAATGTAACCGTAACCTCAGACGATATTTATATCACCAATATTACCGATACGCCAACCATTAACGTAAGCGACGGTGTAAGCTTTAGCGAGGCCGTGGCCATAGCTGCCGCCGATGGCACAGGCACACAACGATTGATTTTATCCAGCGCCCTTAATAATGCAACCATTACGCTGGCAGGTGCGCTAAGCATTAGCGAAAGCCTTGCCATTGTAAACGATAATGCCATCATCGCTATTACCGGTGCAGATATTACATTAGGCAGCGGAGTTAAACTTGATTTTAATAATTCGGGCAATATTTCTATCGCGAATAACTTTAAGGGTGTCGGAGATTTAGTAGTTTTCGGAGGGGGCAAAGTAACCCTGTCGGGTACAAACAGCGCTACCGGAACAACAAGGATTTGGCAAAGCAGCGCTCTGGCTGTTACCTCCGATGCTAATTTAACATCGGGTGGGCTAATTATTGATACGGGTACGTTAGAGGTTACAGGCAATACCAATATCGATAATGGAATCACTATTAGCGGTACAGCCGCTTTTGTAAATAGCGAAAATGTAACCCTTAGCGGCGTAATATCAGGATCCGGAAGCATAGCAAAAACAGGTACAGGAACTTTTACTTTATCAGGAGTTAATACCTATACAGGCGCTACCACGGTTTCGGAAGGGACACTTTCCGTTTCCGGGGATAATAATCTGGGTTCAGGGACTTTGTCGATGGGTTCAGGGGCAACATTGGCTATTACCGGGGCTACAACTGTCGATAATGCTATCATTTTGACAGACGATGCCGCCGCTATTAGTAACAGTGCGAATGTTACTTTAAGCGGGGCCATTGGAGGTACAGGAGATTTATATAAAGAGGGTACAGGGGAGCTAACCCTTTCAGGCACTAATACTTATGCCGGCCGGACGTATATTTCTGCGGGGACATTAAATATTACCGGCAGTATTTTGGGCGGAGCAAATAACAATGCTAAACTTACAGGTACAGGTGTTATAACAGGGGATGTATATACCAGCTCAGGGGCAACTTTAGCTCCAGGCGTTAATGGTGTGGGGCAATTGACCATTAATGGTAATCTAACCCTGGATATTGAAAGTGCTTTTGAAGTTATGGTAAATGGTATAACAGCAGGCACAGATTATAGCCAGTTAAAATTAAACGGAGAAGGGACTTTAAGAGGTGTTTTGTCTCTGTCCGGCACCTACATCCCACAGGAAGGCGACTCTTTTATTTTTATTGATAATGATGGTACAGATGCTTTCTCTTACTTTTTCTACGGGCATGCAGAAGGGGCGAATTATGTGTTTAATGGTGAAAATCTTAAAGTGGGTTATGCAGGTGGAACAGGTAATGATTTTGTGTTAAACAGCCCTGATATTACCGCGCCAACCATTACCAGCGTTACGTCATCTACCGCTAACGGAACTTATAAGATAGGAGACGTTATCTCTGTACAGGTAAATTTCGACGAAACGGTAAATGTAAGCGGCACACCCCGGCTCACTTTAGAAACCGGAACAACAGACAGAACGGTTGATTATGTTTCCGGTACGGGAACATCAACCCTTACTTTTACCTATACCATACAGGCAGGCGATGAAAGTGTCGATTTGGATTATGCAGCTACCACCGCTTTAGCCCTCAATAGCGGAAGCATACAAGACCTGGCGGGCAACAATGCCACATTAACCCTGTTTGCACCGGGCGCAGCAGGTTCTTTAGGGGCAAACAAAGACATTGTGGTAGATGGTGTAAGGCCAACGGCAACACTTGTTGTAACAGACGCTGCCTTATCAGCCGGCGAAACCTCCTTGGTAACCATTACCTTTAGCGAAGCCGTAACCGGATTTACCAATGCGGATTTAACCATAGCCAACGGAACGTTAAGTGCCATTTCTTCATCAGACGGCGGCATAACCTGGACGGCAACTTTTACGCCAACAGCGAATATTGAGGATGCCACTAATGTAATTACGCTTGACAATACCGGCGTAGCCGATTTGGCAGGCAATGCAGGAACAGGCACTACGGAATCTAATAATTATGCGATAGATACCAAACGCCCAACTGCAACCATTGTAGTAGCAGACGCAGCCTTATCAGCTGGCGAAACCTCATTGGTAACTATCACTTTCAGCGAATTGGTTACAAATTTCACCAATGCAGATTTAAATGTAGCCAACGGAACGTTAAGTATCGTTTCTTCATCAAACGGTGGCATAACCTGGACGGCAACCTTTACGCCAACAGCGAATATCGAGGAAGCTGCCAATGTGGTTACATTGGACATGACCGACGTAACAGATGCGGCAGGCAATGCAGGAACAGGCACTACGGAATCTAATAATTATGCGATAGATACCAAAACTCCGGAAACACCAACCGGTCTTGTAGCCGACTTTGGCAATATGCAGAATGTACTGAGCTGGACGGCCAATACCGATGCGGACCTTGCTTCGTATAGGGTGTACGGCGGAACAAGTGCCAACCCCACCGCTGTACTGGCAACAGTAACCGCCCCGGCAGTTATCTATACCCATACAGGTCTAACCAATGGGACCACCTACTATTACCATATAACGGCAGTGGACTTGGTAGGTAATGAAAGTGAAATAAGTTCTGAAGTCAGTGCTACGCCAAAAGCACCGCAGGCCATTACCTTTGAGGCTCTACCGACAAAAACATATGGGGATGCGGATTTTGGTGCGGGTGCGACAGCTTCTTCAGGGCTGGATGTCACATATAGCTCGGACAACCCATCCGTGGCCACTATCATTGACGGTCATATCCATATAGTAGGAGCAGGTACAGCGAATATTACGGCTGCTCAGGCCGGCAACGACGCATATACCCCGGCATTGAATCAGGTACGTCAATTGGTTGTGAGCCCGAGGTTGCTCACAGTCACTGCTGTCGCCTCGAACAAGGTCTACGACGGTACGACAGCAGTGACTGTCACGTTGGGCGATAACCGTGTTTCGGGCGACCAGCTGACGATCGCGCACGCCTCTGCGACGTTCAACAACAAGCACGTTGGGACGGGCAAGCCCGTAAGCGTCACGGGCATCGGCATCAGCGGCACGGATGCGGGCAACTATACGTTCAATGCCACGGCTTCTGCCACGGCGAACATTACGCCCCGGCCCCTTACGGTGACGGCGACTGCCGGCAACAAGGTCTACGACGGGAACACTGCTGCGACTGTCACGCTTGGCGACAACCGTGTGTCGGGCGATATACTGACCGTCACCCACGCAGCGGCTACGTTCAACGACAAGAACGTTGGTACGGGCAAGCCGGTTAGCGTCACGGGCATTGGCATCAGCGGCACGGATGCGGGCAACTACACGTTCAATACGACGGCATCCGCCACGGCCAACATCACGGCCAGGGCCCTTACGGTCACGGCCACGGCAAGCGACAAGGTGTACGACGGCACGACAGCAGCCACTGTCACGCTTGGCGACAACCGTGTATCTGGCGACCAGCTGACGATCACGCACGCCCCTGCGACGTTCAACGACGCGAACGCAGGAAACAACAAGCCCGTGAGCGTGACGGGTATCAGCATCAGCGGTACGGATGCAGGAAACTACACGTTCAATACGACGGCCAGTGCGGCGGCTAGTATCAGCCGTGCCCCTCAGGTCATCACGTTCATTTCTCCGGGCACGCTTTCCCGCGATGCGGGCACGGTACCCCTGGAGGTGTCGTCCAGCAGCGGACTACCTGTGGACCTTGCGATAGACGACGGGATGATCGCCACGGTAAACAGCACTGACCTGACGATGAAGGTCGAGCGGCTGGGTACGGTGACCATCACGGCCAGTCAGGCGGGCAACAACAACTACCTGCCAGCGGAGCCTGTTTCGGTGACGGTGGGCATCGCGAACGATGCCGGTGCGGCCCTACCGATCCGTGTGCACAAGGCTGTGTCACCCAACGGCGACGGCATCAACGACTACCTGATGATCGAAGGTATCAGGGACTATCCCGAAAATAGGATCACCATCTTCGACAAGTCCGGCAAGGTACTGGCCGAGATCGAAAGTTATGACAACCGTGATCGCGTGTTCACCGGGCAATATCTCCGCGATGGCACATATTATTATTATCTCGACGTGAAAGACGGTGGCCAATGGAAACGGGAGAAAGGGTTCTTCGTGGTGAAGCGGACAGTGAATTAATTCGAGATTGCCGGAATTTGAAAATATATCCATGTAGAGACGCAATGCATTGCGTCTCTATATAAAAAAACAAACTATGAAAAACATAATCATACATTTCTTTCTATCGACAATCGTTTTTTTGATACTAACAACCACAGTAAATGCCCAGCATGGCGTGAGCTACAACCAATTCGGCCAGCTACGTAACACATTCAACAGTTCGCTGAGCACGATGGATCTCGGTGGTAGTTTTTCCGTTTTGGGCCGTAGCCAATGGATCGGTGTAGAGGGTGCTCCCCAGTCGGTATGGGCCAGTGGCAATGTGGGGTTCCGTAATGCCTTGCTGACGGTGGGTCTGGATGCGAAGCATGCGGCTATGGGGGTTTCAAAAGAAACAGAGTTCTCGGGTTATGTGGCCAAGGCGGTCCGTATCACCGAGGAGGAATACCTAAGCCTGTCGATGGGTGGGGGATTGATCCACTTCCAGGGCAACTATATGGGTATCGACGATCAAAACGACCCCTCATTTCGGGAGGATGTCCGGGAGACAAGTGGTTTTTTGAGTATCGGCACGAGTTACTACCGTCCGGACCGCTATTACTTTGGCATATCGATGCCGAGGTTTTCGCTGAGTAGGCAGGACAACGTTGACTACGAGTTCCGTAACGTGTACTACATCACTGCCGGTGCTTTGATCGGTCTGGACGATGCATTTCATCTTCGTCCCTCACTATTGGTGAGCCATATGGATGATCTGACACCGCGCTACGACGTGAGTGTGCTGCTGTTCATGGCACGCAGACTGGGGCTAGGCATGGGGGTGCAGAACCAGGGAGATCTGTCGGCGCTGATGCAGCTTAACTTTGGCAACTTTGGTATCGGCTACAGCTACCAGTTTGCCGGCAGGAGCCACACGTTAAACCAACGTATTTCGACCAATACACATGAGGTAGGACTGCGTTACAGAGTGGGAGGTGTGGGGTTGTTGTAGATAACTCTCGGGGCAGGTTCGGAGTTGGCTTATGACTATCGAAGCAATCTCGAATAACTGGCGAACAGTTGTTGAAGGACTTTTGAAGAGAGATTTTTCCATGTATGCAGGGTCTTTTGCTTTTATTTCCAAAAAATATCGTTCAGTTTTTCAGCCAGTTGCGGATTTTATTTGTTTTAAGGTTTTTTTGTTTTGGATATATGGGTTTAAAATA
>NZ_JAAJTJ010000020.1 GCF_011030405.1 Parapedobacter sp. SGR-10 | reverse complement strand
ATCTGGAAAAATCCGGATTTGACCAAGAGGTGACCAATTTCATCAATGATGCATACGTTGAACAAGGATTAAAATTCAAACCAAAAGTAAAGGGCAAAATAAACGCGGTTACACTAAAAATACCCGATAATGAGTCTAATGTAAGGGTTACGATCTGGAATGCCGATACCAAAGCAGTTATCAGAACCATTACCGTCCAGAGCGTAATTGCCCATACAGAGGCACGGCATGATATCGACCCATTGGATATCGTACCTACAGAAACATACATTATCAGTTTTAATGGAAATGATACCTATTCACGTCATAGAACAGGTTTCTCCGAAGCATCTTATCCGATAGATGCAGGAAACATATCTGTGCTTAGTGCTCATTACATCGGTGGGCAAACTCAAGCTTTCCCAACTATTACAATGTTAAATAATGTTTATTGGGGTGACGTCAGCTTCGTATTCCAGCAGACAGAATAATATGTTTTAATCTAAAAATAAGAACAATGAAAACAAAAGTCTTACTACTGCTCCTTGCAATAGCTGCTGTTTCTGGATGCAAGAAAGACGGCACAGATGAAACGAAAAAATATCCCGAAGAAAATCCGTTGGCGGCTTACCTTATCGCTACGGGTTTTGACCAAGAAGAGATAACTACTGTCGATATCAATAATTATGAACAAGGTATTACATTCACCCCGAAAGTAAAAGGAAGAATCAATGCGATTACCTTACGAATACCGAATAACGTTGCCAATGCAAGAGTGACGATCTGGAAGGTGTCAGATCGGTCTGTGCTCAGGACTATTCATGTTGCCGATCTTGAAGCTGGAGTGGAGAAAAAAGTAAATATAGATCCGTTGGAATTGGCAAAAGATGTACAATACCTCATTTCGTTTAATACTAATGATCGTTACGAACGTTACAGAACGGATGTTGGACTTGTTTCTTATCCTGTTGCGATAGGTAATTTAACCATAGACGGTGTTTTCTATCTACGAATAGCTACCCAAACTTTTCCAACTGAGACGCATTCGGGACTATACTATGGCGACGTCAGCTTCATATTCCAACAGACAGAGTGATTTGGATGATAAGAACACACAAAAGGATCGTCGGTGTACGGTAATTATAGCTGACTTTTCCAAAGCTTTTTACAGCTTTGGCTCAAAACCCTGGAAGAGCTCTGTTCGTTCCTTTTGCTTTCCCTATCCTACACACCCATTTCACACGGTAAAAAGCCTTGCTTGCTCATTTTTAGTATAAAATACTGAATAGAATATTTAGCTTTATATCAATCTTTTATTAAAAGTATTGCAAAAGATATAGATGAGCATTAATAATCGGATTATGATTAGGGCAATAATATTGGATGATGAGGTAAAAGGTAGTACGCTTTTACAGCACAAACTCAAGAATTTTTCGGATAGGGTGTGTGTGGAAGCGATATTTAACGATCCGCAGGAAGCCCTTAAACATATTCGTGATTATACGGTTGATGTGCTGTTTCTTGATGTGGAGATGCCATTGATGAATGGGTTTCAGTTTCTGGAACAGTTGGGGCAGTTTGATTTTGAGGTTATTTTTGTGACAGCTTACAATATGTACACATTGGATGCTTTGCGAGCAGATGCGCTAGATTACCTGCTCAAACCTGTCGATCCAGAAGAACTCGCTAAGGCTTTGGATAAACTCGAAAAGCGTGTTTCTGCAAAAGCAAAACTGGCACTTAGTGAATTGCCAGCGGTGGGGGCTTCTTCGCAACGTATTGCTTTACCTACTGCAGAAGGTATACATCTGATCAAAAAAGACGAAATACTCCGTGTCGAAGCCATGAGCAATTACAGTGTGTTCTATGTCATGAACCTCTCGAAAATAATTGTATCCAAGACCTTAAAAGAATTTGAACAGCAACTGGAGGGATCTACCTTCATGCGGGTAAACCGTAGTGTCATTGTCAATCTGGATTATGTGATCAAATACCGAAAAGGTGACGGCGGTACGCTCGAACTACTCGATGGAGCAGAAATCGAGGTGTCTCCCATGAAAAAAATCCAGTTATTGGAGAGATTGTTTGCTTCGTAAACTTCTTTCCAAAATTTATCCCACTACCTCATTTACATAGATCAAAGGCAGTGAAAGTACGGCCAGGGCACCTTTTTGGCCTTGTATAGAAAGATCAATCAGCTCAAACTTTGCGACACTCTCATAATCCGACTGATTAAGTATATCAATGCGTTCTTTGATGGACGATAAGCCAAAAGATTTCTTCTTATACACAGGTACAGGAATTTTTTGGCCTGGGTTATACAATCCTTTTCCATTGTCCTGCACAATTATCTGTATTTGATTGAGTTGCTTTTTGATCGTGACCGATAGATAGGGAGATACCTGTCCGGTATGTCTGATGCCATGGTGAATCGCATTCTCGATAAGCGGTTGGATCATCATGGGGGGTAGGAGTATTTCATCCATATCAAGATCACCTTCTACCGTAAAATCGTAAGTAAAGCTTTCGTCGAAACGGGCATGTTCGATTTCTGTATAGAGTTGGTTGATGGTCCATTCGCGTGAAGCTATCGCAAGATGCTGTGTAGAATTTTCAAGGATCATTCGGCTAAGTCGGGCAAATTTGCGGATCAGATCACTGGCCTTGTCTGTATCCTGTGCCACGATATAAGCTTCGATGGAATTGAATACATTGAAGATAAAGTGTGGATTCATCTGTGAGCGGATGGCTTTAAGCTCGCTTTCAGTAATTCTATTTTGAATAAGGAGAGCTTCTTTAGTCATTTCGGCTTCTTTTCGTTCCATTTCATTTTTTAACCTAAGCTGTTTCAGCCGGTATCTGTTCAGCAAATACATGAAAACACCAATCAATATGACAATAGAGATAATGCCATACAGCCACAACTGTTTCATTTTCAGTTTTTCGACGGCAATCTGCTGGTCGCGTAAGGAAATCTCCCTTTCGCTTTGTATATTGCTGACTTTGTTTTTTACTTCCTGCGAATAGATAGAGTCGTTTGATTCGTGGTATTTTCTGAAATTGAGATAGGCATTTTTAAAATCACCTTGGTGTTCCTGGACCTCTGCCAATATTCCGGTAAAATGACTTTCGAATTCTTTGTTCTTAATTGTTTTGGCTAATTGTATGGCTTCCTTTACAGTGTGTTCGGCTTTTTGTAGGTTACTGTTTTTTTCGTTTTTATTGGAAGAGGCCAACATGAGGTAAGTATATCCCAGATTCCCCAGATTGACCATAGCATTGTAATGTGTAGGATTGATCTCATCCCATATTTCTTTTGATTTTAGTTGTAAACTGATTATTTTCTGGTAGTCAGGCTCGTAGAGTACGGCGATTTGTGAATACAAAATAGCGATACCGGTTTTGTTGTTTTCCTTTTCGTAGATATGTAAGGCCTGGTAAAAATATTTTTTTGCTTCGTCTGTCTTTCCTTCCTGCTGATAATTTAGCCCTATGCCGTTTAAAGTTTGTGCTATTTTGTCTTGGTTTTTTTCCTGTTCATAAATCCGTAATGCTTTCAGTTTATAATCATGGGATTTTTTAAAATCGTTTTGTTTTTGGCTAATGATACCGAGGTTGAGCAGTCCGGTTGCAAGCAGATTTTTGTTATCAATTTCCTCTGCCAACTTTATGGTACGCAAATAAAATTCAGTAGCTTTTACATAGTCCGTTTTTTGTGAGTGTACTGTGCCAATGTTGTTTAATGTTCTTGCAATGAGTAGTTTGTTTTTTGTTTTATTGGCAATCTCAAGAGCTTTGTCGTAACATTTCAATGCTTCGTCATGTTTTCCGCTTTCGTTATAAACCTCTCCACGTGTAATGTATGATTGGCTCAAACCTTTTTGCCAGTTTATTTTTTCTGCCAGATGAATGGCCTCGTCCAGATAGCCTGCTGCTTTTTGGGGCTCTATTGGCAGGTAATGCAAACCGAGATCATACAACAACTTTACCTTGTTGGTGTCTGCGTCCGCGGTCTTAAGTTTAAGCATAGCCGAGTCGATATTTATTTGTCCCAACGCAGGTGTCACCAACAAAGTGAATACCATAAAGTATAGGGTAATGAAACTGCTGTATTTTTTCATGTTACAAGCTGTTGGTCATGATGATAGCGTAAAGTTAGGTAAAAAAATCAATGCCATGCTATCATTCACTCATTCAAATGCCCTGTTCACACATTCAAACGAAGCCTTGGCGCATTGCTTAAAAAAGCAAAAAAAAGTACAGGTAGATTTGGATTAAGGTGCAAAGACAAAGGGACAAAGGTTGGAGTTCAACTTTAGACAAAAAGTTAAAAATGAATATCATGAAAACATTTAGCAATAGTATTAAAAAACTACAGTGATAATCACATCTTCCTGCTTAAAACTAAAACATGTTGACTATGAAAACTAAAACAACACTTCGGACAATTATCACAGGATTGGTTCTCCTGTTTCTCATGTTGGGCTGTAAGAAGAATCCCGACGACAGCACGCTATTGCCGGGCGACATAGAACGTAGTACCCGGACCGACAATGGGATCACGTACAAAGTATATGTACAAAAAGGGCGGGACAGCTATAAAGGCATATTGGTCATGGGCAGCGGCAATAATGAAAACAATCCTACATCTGGTAGCATGGACGGCAGCAGTGAAAATGCTTTGTGCCAAAAAGCCGCTGAAAATGGCTATGTAGCGGCAATCGTGCAATACCGCAAAGGCCCCGGTACAGCCGATTGGAATAAGAGTGCCGAAATGATGGGACAAGATTATGACGTATGTATCAGCGCACTTTCCGAAAAATACGGTGTGGATAAAGACAAATCCGTTGTGGGTGGCTACTCGTATGCTACATTCATCCTTTATACAGCTATTGCTTATTACAATGATTTGAGTTATTGCAAAGGTCTACTGGGTGCCTGCGGTAGTACGGATGCCGATAAGGCCTCCAAATTCAAGATACCCATTTATGCCATCAACTGTGCTGGCAATAACGAGGGCGATAATATCAATGCTTTCTCTGGAAAAGAGTTATACGACAAGATACCGGCAGCCTCACCCATAAAAGCCAAAAGCGACGGCGTGACCGATGATAGCTGTAATACGCACTGTGGCAAGTCCTGGACGGATGAGCTGCATGGTCAGTTAGTCAAGTGGTTGCCGTAACGAAACTTATAGGGTTTTAAAGTCCTTACAGGTTTCTGTCTAAAAAATAATATTAAGTCATGAAAACAAAAACAACAGTCATGAAAACAAAAATATTTCCATTCCTACTTGCCATCCTTGCTTTGAGCGCTTGCAAAAAAGACGATCCGTCGGAAGAAGAAACCGGTTTTGACATCAACAACCCCGAGGGCTATATGATTTTCACAAAGTATACCTGCCCGGATTGTTATTCCAGTAATTATATCTATTTATTTGATTTTCTGCCAGGGAAACGCATACGGACTTATTCGTCATACTTAGCTACTTCTGAAGCAGATTATACGGTTGTCGGCGGCAATACCATTGTGACTGATCCTTTGGGTGGTTTTTCGTATACATTCACCTTCGCGAACCGCCGGATTACCGATGTACAGAATCCTCACTTCACATTTTCCGATACCACGCTCATCCAAAAATCGACGGTAAACCAATTGGCCGGCAAAACTTTTAAAGGTAAATATTACAGGAAAGACGGCACAGTGCTACACGAGAATTTCTGGTACCGGTTTGCCGGCGACAATAAAGTGGAAGTAAGCGCACTAGCATCGGGTATCACCCAAAGGACAGAATCCTACGTGAACGTGGGCAACATAGCCGCTTGGGTGAAATCGGTATCCGGTGCAAATACAGACAGCGAAATAATGGTGCTGGTGGATGGTAAATTAGAGGTCAATTATCGGGATCAAACTGGCGGAGTGAAAGTCTACCACGGCACATTTGACGAGGTAAAATGAAAATGTATGAGCGATATATATTTATAATATAAAAACGTCAAAAATTTTAATGATCAAAACCTTATAGGCTTTTTTATACTAGCCTTTGTGATGGAACAGGTTGACCAAGGACTTGATTTCGGTTGTTTGATCCACAGTAAGTTTTCCGGCCAACAGTAGACGTAGCTCCCTCCTCTGCAAAGCCTCGTTGTAGAGGAGTTTTTCTTTTTCCGTTTCGGGGACTAATGCAGGGACAGCTATAGGTCTGTTGGCTTCGTCCAAGGCCACAAAAGTATAATAGGCTTCGTTGGACTTGACCTTGGTGCCTTCGGGAAGATTCTGTGCAAAGATTTCCATACGAACCTCTACCGATGTGTTGAATGCCCGCGTGACCTGTGCCTGTATGGTTACGACCTCACCCAATCGGATCGAACGTTTGAACGAAACATTGTCTACCGATGCGGTGACAACCACGTTGTTGCAATGCTTTTGAGCCGCCATTGCGGCACAGATGTCCATCCAATACAAGAGGCGTCCACCCATCAGATTGCCAAATGTATTGGTATCATTGGGCAACACGAGCTCGTTCATTTCGGTGTAGGATTCTTTGGCGGGTTTGCTTTTCATGTGTATGTTCTATATTGCTTTCTGTCCATGCTAGCGCACGAATCCTTTCGTGTGCTTGTTTATCGGCACGCGAAAGGATTCGCGCGCCAGCGTAGGGCCAAAGTTCTGAACTTTGGCAAAGTTGAAAAACTAATCCTCCAATATCTCGCTGTGTACGCTTTCTTCTTCTTTGTGCTCTTCTTTGAAATATCTCTTTTGGAAGATCAAAATCAGAAAGACTCCGATGGATATAGCCGAATCGGCTATATTAAAAACAGGGCGGAAGAATAGAAAATCCTCTCCTCCCCAGATCGGGAACCAAGAAGGGAATGTGCCTTCGATCAACGGAAAGTAAAGCATATCTACGACTTTTCCATGTAGAAACGATGCATACCCCCCACCTTCGGGGAATAAGACCGCTTTTTCATAGAATGTGCTCTCGCTGAATATCATGCCGTAAAAAACACTGTCAATAATATTGCCCAAAGCTCCAGCAAATATCAAGGCTACATTCAAGATAAATCCACGGTTGTATTTATTCTTGACCATGTAGTGTAAGCCATAGCCTATACCGATGACAGCAATGATACGAAATACACTGAGAAACAATTTGCCATATTCGCCACCGAATTCGATGCCATAGGCCATTCCGGGATTTTCGATAAAATGAATCAGGAACTTGTTGCCCAAGACCTTGAAATCCTGACCTATTGTCATGTTGAGCTTGACCCAAAACTTAGAAAGTTGATCGATCAATAAGACGATTGCAATAAGCGAAATTGGTCTAGTGTAGCCTTTCATTGAAGATTAGTTGACAGTTGACAGTTGACAGTTGATAGTTGATAGTTGATAGTTGATAGTTGAAAATGACTCTCCACTTTCCATTCTCCACTCTCCACTCTAATACTGCTTATTCTTAGCTTCTATACTCAATGTCGTGTGTGGTACAGCTTTCAAACGTTCCTTTTGGATCAGTTTACCGGTTTCGCGGCAGATACCATATGTCTTGTTTTCAATACGTACCAAAGCTGCTTCCAGGTTATCGATGAATTTTTTCTGACGTGCAGCCAATTGATTGGTTTGCTCTTTTTCCAGTGTCGCAGACCCATCTTCCAACGTCTTGAATGTACCAGCGGTATCATCCGTTCCATTTGCGTTGCTATTGCTCAATATCTTGGTCAATGCTGAAAGCTCTTCTCGGGCTATCCTCAATTTTTCTAAGATAATCGCTTTGAATTCCAATAATTCAGAATCACTGTAACGCGTTTTTTCTGTATTCTCTGCCATAATCTAATTTTTTTCGATTAATACCTCTAGTTTTTGTTCATTAATTTCGATGTTGTCTGTCGAAGACAAATGACTGTCGAAGATAAATGAATTAGCCAAAATTTCGGTGCAAATATACGATAAATTATTTTGGGCAGCTTTTTCTATTTCAACATTTTGGCTTAGTCTCACATTGATGCGATCCGTTACCTCAAATCCCTTTTCTTTTCGTAGATTTTGCACTCTATTGATCAATTCTCGGGCTATCCCTTCGTTTTTCAATTCTTCGGTGATCTGTATATCCAACGCGACCGTCAGATTGCCCAGATTTGCCACTTGCCATCCGGCTACATCCTCCGCAATGATCTCCACATCTTCACTTGCGAGGGTATAAGGTGTGCCCTCCAACGGGAGGTTTCCTTCTTTTTCCAGTTGAGCAATACTTTCTGCACCTAGGGATTGTATAGCTGCTGTGACCAACTTCATATCCTTGCCCACCTTAGCGCCCAGAACCTTAAAGTTTGGTTTTATTTTCTTTTTGATGATGCCGGTAGTATCTGTAATGAATTCGATCGATTTGATATTGGTTTCAGACAAGATCAGATCTTTGACTTTTTCGACCTTTGCTTGAAAAGCACTGTCCAATACGGGGAGCAATATTTTGCTTAAAGGTTGACGTACATTGATGCCTGTTTTCTTGCGTAAAGACAATGTCAAGGAAGAAATGTCCTGTGCCAAAGCCATTCTTTCTTCCAATTCCTTGTCGACCAACTCTGCATGATAGGTTGGGTAGTCCGTCAAATGTACAGACTCGGTATTTTCTTTTTTGGTCACAGCGTTTAGGTCCAAAAACAACTGATCGGCAAAGAAAGGGGATATTGGAGCCATCAATTTAGCGATGGTGTCCAGACAGGTGTATAACGTTTGGTAGGCCGAAACTTTATCTTCGGTATAGTCGCCTTTCCAAAAACGACGACGGCATAGACGCACGTACCAATTGCTCAAATGCTCGTCCACAAAGGTTTGTATGGCCCGTGCAGCTTTGGTTGGTTCGTAATCCGCATAGTATGCATCTACTTCTTGGCTCAAGCTGTTCAGCAACGAAATGATCCAACGGTCGATTTCAGGCCTTTTTGCTATGGCAATTTCGGGTTCGGTATAGCTGAACTTGTCGATATTGGCGTACAGCGCGAAGAACGCGTAGGTATTGTACAATGTACCAAAGAATTTGCGGCGTACTTCATCCAAACCTTCTTCGTTGAATTTGAGATTGTCCCAAGGCGAGGCGTTGCTGATCATGTACCAACGGGTCGCATCGGCGCTATATTTGTCGATAGTGACAAACGGATCTACCGCATTGCCCAGCCGTTTTGACATTTTGTTGCCGTTCTTGTCCAGTACCAAACCGTTGGAGACCACATTTTTAAACGCTACTGATCCCCGGAACATGGTCGAAATGGCATGGAGCGTGAAGAACCATCCCCGTGTTTGGTCTACGCCTTCGGCAATAAAGTCTGCCGGAAAAGCGTGGTTGTATTCGTCTTTGAAAGGCAATGCCTCGCCGTTTTGTAATTTGGCATAATCGAGTCCCCACTGGGCGTAGGGCATCGCACCGGAATCAAACCATACGTCGATCAAATCAGGCTCCCGGAACATCTTCTGTCCTCCTTCAGAAACCAGGACGATATGATCTACGTAAGGACGGTGCAGATCAAGCTGATCCGTGCCGAATTTGTCCAAATATGCTTTGTTGATAGCTTTTTCCTCTTCCGAAAGTACATCGGATTGCAGAGAGGCCTCCAAATAGGATTTCAGTTCGGGCATCGATCCGATACAAATTTCCTCGTTTTCATCTTCTGTACGCCAGATCGGTAGGGGAGTCCCCCAATACCTCGAACGGGACAGGTTCCAATCCACCAGGTTTTCCAGCCAGTTTCCAAACCGTCCGGTTCCTGTGGCTTCGGGTTTCCAGTTGATGGTCTTGTTCAGTGCGACCAACTCATCTTTGACGGCAGTCGTTTTGATAAACCAACTGTCCAATGGATAGTAGAGGACAGGCTTGTCGGTACGCCAGCAATGTGGGTAGCTGTGTTCGTACTTTTTGACATCAAAAGCTTTGTTTTCTTCCTTCAGTTTGATGGCGATCAAGACATCTGTTGGGCGAAAATCTTTATCTGCACGTTCTTCGGTCGTATAATATTCTTCTTTGACAAAACGTCCGGCAAATTCCGTAATTTCTTTGACAAAGCGTCCGGTACGATCTACGGTCGGAACGTCCTTGCCGTTTTCATCTTTGACCAAAATCGCTGGTACACCATTTTCTTTGGCTACCCGAAAGTCATCCGCACCATACGTAGGAGAGATATGTACGATACCTGTACCGTCTTCGGTGGTCACGAAATCACCAGGAATCACTCGAAAAGCTTTTTCCAAAAGCTCTTCAGATGTGATGTAGGGTAACAGCTGGAGGTAACGCAAGTCGACCAATTCGGCACCTTTGAATTCTGTGGCTTTTTCCCAAGGGATGGTCTTGTCACCAAGTTTGTAGTCCTGAAAGGAAGCATTTTCTCCTTCAGATTTGAAATGTTTGGCGATCAGATTTTTTGCGAGTATAACAGAAACAGGTTTGCCTGTATATTGATTGAATGTTTTGATCTTGACGTAGTCAATGTTCTTGCCTACAGCCAATGCCGAGTTGCCGGGCAATGTCCATGGCGTGGTGGTCCAGGCGATAAAGGCCACATCTTCGTCCTGATTTTCGACCAAGGTATCCATCATAGGATGTATCTGGGTCTTGTCGAGGCGAAATTCGGCGACGATAGTGGTATCCTTGACGTCTTTGTACGTGCCGGGTTGGTTGAGCTCATGCGAACTTAGCCCCGTGCCGGCAGCTGGAGAGTAGGGTTGGATGGTATAGCCTTTGTACAGTAACCCTTTTTTATACAGGTCTTTCAGTAAGAACCATAGCGTCTCTATATATTCGTTTTGGTAGGTGATGTACGGATGCTCCAGGTCTACCCAATAGCCCATTTTTTCGGTTAGGTCATTCCACACGTCGGTGTATTTCATGACTTCCTTGCGACAGGCTTCGTTGTATTCTTCGACGGATATTTTTACGCCAATATCTTCTTTGGTGATACCCAGGGTTTTTTCGACAGCGAGTTCGATGGGAAGACCGTGTGTATCCCAACCTCCTTTACGCTTTACCCGATATCCTTTCAAGGTCTTGTAGCGGCAGAAAATGTCTTTGATGGTACGGGCCATGACGTGGTGTATACCGGGCATACCGTTTGCTGAAGGTGGTCCCTCGTAAAAAGTGTACGGTTTGCTAGCCGGACGATTGGAAATACTTTTTTCAAAGATATTTTCCTGCTCCCAACGATTCAATACTTCCTTGCCGATTTCTGACAGATTCAGCTGCTTATATTCCTTGTACATTGTGCGTATTTATCTCTATTTTTTTAAAAGACACAAAGTTAGTGATTTAATAGGAAAGGTGAAAGTAGAGGCGCGATTATCCAGGGCGATCGGGTATTATTTTCCCTCCCACCACCTCTCCGTCTTCTTGGCCAGACGGGCCAGATACTTGGAGGCACCCAAGTATCCAAGGTGGTTATCAACTCGTGTTTATTTTTGGTGTTGATGATTGTGCAAGCACAATTGTCCCATTTCAAGGCATCCTGTCGCACAGTCCCAACGCTCAATAGCCCTGCAACTGCTGCCCTTGGTTTTATTTCCCTAGGGCCATTGCGCACGAACCCTTCAATAAAATCTAAACGGAGCCAGGGGCATCCCATCGCACAGCCTCCCGTTGCAGGGCTATTCTTCCCGATGCTGGTGAAATGGACGAACGCTGTCCAGTACGTATTCACCTTACTTGCAGATCAGTGCATTATATGCCTAACGCTGGCGCACGAATCCCTTCGTGTGTCTATAAATAACAAGCACACGAAAGGATTCGTGCGCTAACATGGGCTTGCCCCGACAATTCGGTGATGACATAAAAGAACGGTTATACCCTTAACTTGACGCCAATGCGAATGCTTTCGGGATGACAAAAAGAGGATAATGCGCTGCTTTTTACACAGCTTCTTGTATATATAACAGAATACCTCATTTTTTATTTTTTTTCCGTTAGGAATTGGTGAATGCAAAGCATTTTATCTAAGTTTGTTAAAGACATAAAATACGATATAGGCATGCCTTACAAAGAGCGGGAAATAAATAAGTTGTACTACACTATGGGTGAGGTAACCCAAATGTTTGGGGTAAACGCTTCACAGATTCGTTTTTATGAGCGGGAATTTGATATTCTCCAACCTAAAAAGAATAAGAAGGGCAACCGTCTTTTTACACAGGAGGATATTGCCAACCTAAAGATTATTTTTAATCTGGTCAAGGACAAAGGCTATACTTTGCAGGGGGCACGGGACTATCTGAAGTCCAATAAGTCAGAAGCAAAAGAGAACCAACGTGTCATTGATTCTCTTGAGCGGTTGAAGTCTTTTCTGTTAGACGTACGAGATAGTCTTTGAATTGGCTATAAATTCCAATACTTTGTCTACCATTTCTGTATTTCCGATAATGGCCGGAACTCTTTGATGTAATTCTTCGGGAATGATTTCAAGGATTCTCTCCGTCCCGGTGGAAGCCTTTCCTCCAGCCTGTTCGATGATAAAGGCGAGGGGATTGCATTCGTACATCAGCCGCAGCTTTCCATTAGGCTGTAGGGCTGTCTGCGGATAGATGAATACGCCTCCCAATAATAGGTTACGGTGTATATCAGCGACCATAGAACCGATGTACCTGGAGGTGTATGGTCTTTTGCTCTCCGGATCTACTTCTTGGCAATATTTGATGTAATTTTTGATCCCTTGGGGAAATTTTAAATAATTTCCCTCGTTGATCGAATAGATCTGCCCTGTTTCCGGTATCTTCATATTAGGGTGAGAGAGGCAAAACTCTCCAATGGATGGATCCAAGGTAAAGCCGTTGACCCCTTTCCCTGTAGTATAGACCAACATGGTGGACGAACCATAGATTATATAGCCGGCCGCCACTTGATCCAATCCGCACTGCAAGACATCTTCCTGTGTCAATTGTTCACCAACAGCACTTTTCCTTCTGTAAATGGAAAAGATCGTACCTACCGATACATTCACTTCTATATTGGAGCTGCCGTCCAAAGGATCTATACAAACAATATACTTGGCGTTTTTTGAAATACCGCTATCGACCAGTTCAATACCTTCTTCCTGTTCTTCGGAAGCGACAAAACAGCATTCTCCCCCACTTTTAAGTGCAGCAATAAATTGTTCGTCTGCATAGACGTCCAGTTTCTTTTGGCTTTCACCAAATACATTGGTATCCCCTGTTCTGCCCAGGATATCATCAATTAACCCTGCTTTATTGATCTCTCTGTTGACGATTTTGGCGGCTATCCCGATGTCTCTCAATAGCCTTGACAATTCCCCTTTGGCATAGGGAAAATCGGCCTGTTTTTCGATGATAAACTGCCCGAGTGTTTTGAGTGATTTCATAACTTTTGTTTATACTTCGGCAAAAGTATAAAATATATTATCGCTTCCCTAATTATAAAGGAACTAAGCCAAATATTTTTACGCAATCGATTGATGAACGTGATTTTTTGTGTATGCAGACTTCTGTGAGATGTCTCGGCATTGGTTGTATTTTGCTGTACTACTGTTGAAAAAGCGTACCCTTTTGGATGAAAAGGGTTTTGTTTTGCTTCAAAAGGGGACGCTTCTGTTCCAAAAGAAGATGCTTCTGTTCCAAAAGGGAATGCTTTTGTTGCAAGAGTGACTCATGTCGGGACAAGAGTGTACTGTTTTGTTCCAAAAGGAAATGCTTCTGTTCCGAAAGGGTATGCTTTTGTTGCAAAAGCGGTTTATGTCGGAACAAAAGGGTACGCTTTTTTTACAAAAGGGTATGCTTTTCGCTCCAAAAGGGCCCCCTTTTTGCGCAAAAGGGATCCCTTTTTTTCTATTCCTGTAAGAATCCGCTGTGTATTGGGGGGAACTCTTTTCCTTATCTTCCCGATAACTCTATGACTTCCAGGTTTTCTATCTTCCCTTGATCGAGGTCAAAACGCATCAGTGTACGAACAGTGTGCCAGCCGTACTTGCCGGCAGCACCCGGATTGAGGTGCAATAAGGAAAGCTTGGGGTCGTATTGTACCTTTAGGATATGTGAGTGTCCACAAATAAATAGCTTGGGAGGGTTGGTGAAAATTTCATGCTTTACCTGGGGAGAGTACTTGCCGGGGTATCCGCCAATATGGGTCATCCACACATCTACTCCTTCACAGGAAAAACGCAGGTGCTCAGGGCATACCGTACGGATATCCTTTTGGTCGATATTGCCGTACACTCCTCTGAAAGGTTTGAATGCATGTAATTGTTCGAAAACGGCGATGTCACCAAAATCACCGGCGTGCCATACTTCATCACAGGCGTCAAAATGTTTAAATACGGCGTCGTCGAGATAACTGTGCGTGTCGGAAAGTAGGCCTATTTTCATAGAACAAAGATAAAGGAACGAGGGTAAAGGAGCAAGGAGTAAGGATAAAGGAGCAAGGATCACTATCCTTAGATTTCCGTAGGGTGTCTAAGGACTTTACAAATGAAAAAGGAGCTCTGACTCCATAAGCAAATGTAGTCCAGCGAACAGCTTCTTAGTGACTGATCTAAAATGCCAGAAAAAAGGGTTGCAATATATCTCTGTATGCTGTAGAGTAGACTCCTTTTTCAGCATAAATGACAAAATTGTCTCTGGTTTCCATTTTGTTTGCGGCTTTTTGTAAAGAAATGATCTGTCGGATTACTTCTGTGTTTTCAAAAGAGCGGATAGAAATAGCGTGAGCAAGGTGCAGACCGTAATCTTTAGCTGATACCGTAATCTCAGCAGCTAGTTCCGTCGGCAATATCAGTTGGAGCGTCCCTGACGTTTGTAGACTTCTCTGTGCAAAGGCCAGCATGGTCGTAAAAAAAGTAAGATCCGTATGTCTGGCTGTTTTTTTTCGTTCATCGGGATTATGTAGAGAGTTGGTATAAAAGGGAGGGTTGGAGATGATCAGGTCATACAGGTATTCCCTTTTGATATTCTCGAACGGACCTTCAATAACCTGTAGTCTATCGAAAAAGGGAGATCGTTGAAAGTTTTTTTGTGCTGTTGCCACTGCTTGGCTGTCAATTTCTACAGCATCAATACTTGCTGAAGGAAAGCGTTGTGCCAACATCATCGCAATGACGCCCGTACCGGTACCTATATCCAAGATATACCGTGGTACATCACTGTCTGCCATGGCTCCAAGCAGTACACCGTCTGTATTGATCTTCATGGCACAACCTGTCTGGTCGACTTCAAATTCTTTAAATCGAAAAAGAGTGTTTTTCATGCTTTCCAAAGATAAGCATGTCTAGGAAGATACTTGTCTCTGCTTAGGTTTCTTTTTACGTTTTCCCCACCAAATGATAAAACCTGTGATCGGTAGCGATGTGGCAATGATTCCGGCCAAGAATGTGGAAAGCTTGCCAAGCTGGCCCCACCATTGTCCCATGTGAAGTTGCCATACGATATTTTCTGTTTTTTCATGGATGACCAATTCCTTTTTTACGGAGATAGGTTCACCTGTATATTTATCAAAAATGCTTAATTCCATGTTTTCGATACTTTTTAGTCCGCCTACACCTGCCCTAAAGACGTATACACCCATCTTATCAATGGTATAGGGCCAAATGATAATGTGTGGTTTGTTAGGGAACTCTTCGAATACCCGATAGGCCAAAGGAACAAAGTCAACAGCTTTTTTCCCTTCGATATGCGGAGGTACATATTTTTCTATCTCCTCGTGTGTGGCCCCACCGGCAAGCTTGACGGTAAAGTCCATCCAGGAATGAAACGAAATCATTAAGCCAGAGAAGCCCAGAACAAAGCAGAGTATGAGGGAGTAAAAACCATAGACATTGTGCAGGTCATAATTGAGTCGTTTGAACTTTGCGGCCCATTTTACGGTAAAACTGTCTTTAACGGTTTTTCTCGTCCATCGTTTGGGCCACCATAGCACGAGGCCTGTAATCGTACTGATGAGGAAGATGATGGTCGCGATAATAACCGTAATCCTTCCCGGCATACCGGCCAAAAGGTCTGCATGCAAATGTGCCGTGACATAGAAAAAATGAGCCTTATCGTCGATTTTAAGTACTTCTGCAGTGTAGGGGTTGACGTAGATAAATGTCAGATGTCGGTTCTTCATATTGAACGCCCGAAAGCGTGTGCTCCGATCGGGATCCTTGTAAAATAAGCATTCCACAAGGAACAAGGATGTGTCTTTTGCCGCTATGGCATCGATCATAGCCTCTGAGGACACTCTATGCTGTTGTGCTTCCACATACTTTGCATCACCTGCCATGACGTCGATGATCTCGTCGGCATATACGATGATCGTCCCGGTAAGACAGACCAATACTACGATAATGCCCGACACAATACTGGGCCATAGATGCAACCAGGCATTCAGACGGGTCAGCCAATGTTTACTCTTCTTGCGATAGGGGAGAGTATCTGCTGCTGAATTGCGAGGCTTTATTTTTGGGGTATATGTCGACATATAGGTTTTACTTAGACAGCAGCAGACAGGTTATGGTATATTTTCCATAGCCTGTCTGATCTGAATGTTTATTTTATGGGTGTCAGAAAGATTACTTGTTCTTTTTCAGTTTTGCGACCGCGATAGCTCTTCCTGCGTCTACGACCAGGCCTCTTGTGGCTGTAGCCGTAGTCCCATCAATGATATACACAGATGGCTTTTGGTCACTGGTATTGACAGCGACATAAGCCTTTGTGCCGTCAATAGCAATAGAGTTGCCGATACCCAGATTAATAATTTTACCCGGGTCAGGAAGCCCGGTGACGAACGTAACCGTTTTCTTTTTCATATCGGCAATGGCTAGTCTTTTGGCATCGGGGGTACCTTGATCTTTGACTGTGCCGGTGTAGGTCTGCAACAAGAATAGATCGCCTTTCAGGTGCCATACTTTGTAAACGGATTTTCCGTCTGTTTCCGCATCGATATTGAACTCATAGTCACTGTCAAATGTGCTGCTGCCCTTGTTGATGCGTAATGCTCCGGAAGGTTGTACGGTACCGGGTTCGAAAGAGGATGAAAACACATACAGGTTGCCGTCGTCATCAGTATCCATCAATCCGGTATAAAGTGATCTCATACGACTACCGGAATACGCGATTCTGTCGTCTGTGATCAGTTTGGTAGTGATATTTTCACCCGACAAGGTGAATTCTACAATTTGTGCAGGAGCTGTGGCATCACCATGTGCTACTATTGATGAATAAAATTTACCATCTTTCTCGGAAATACCGGCAAAATACAGTACTTGCGTTGGTGTTTCGCCAAGGATACTTTCCAGTGTCAATGATTTTTCAAGTCTCGTATTAGTAGCTGGATCGTAGATAGAAACGTATAATTTGGGTGTCGCATCCGTGTCAATAAATGTGAACAGATTGACCAGTTTTTTTCCGAATAACTCGAAGGCTCCGGCAATGGTTCCACCGCCAGATTGCACGTCGAACCCAGTCTTCCGTTGTAATTTGTTGTCGGTCTTTAGTGTATATACACCAACCTTATTCGGACCGTTGCCACCATAGTTGAAATTGTACAAGATGTCGTTATCCGAAGGTGTGAGCCATTGTGAGGCTAACGGTGCAAAAGAATAGTCATCGTAGGTGTCGCCGTCTTCAAGGCTGACCTCGCCTTCGGTGATGACGTCCGTTTGGATGATAGTGTTTTCTCCAGCGGATTCGGCAGATGCTGAGCGTGCAACAACTACGTATGAGTATTCCGCATCTTCATCGATTATCGTATTATCTGGTGGAGTATCATCTTTACACGAAGTAAAGGCTGCTGCCAATAAAGCTACAGCTAAAAATGATTTGAGTGTGTTTTTTTTCATGATATTGTTGATTTTTTGTTTTAATAGATGAATTATTTACTGATGTTATATCTTATTTTTGCCCGGAAAGATCTGCCGGGTTTTTGCAGGCTGAAATTGTCATAAAGATCTTCATTTGTGAGGTTCCAGCATTCGAGGGTGAAGTGCATCCTGTTTTGCAGGAATGTGTAGCCGATATCGGTATTATGACTGAATTGCGTGGGAACTTTCCCGGTGTTTCTGTTGCTGTATATTTCACGCAGAAAGGAATGGACGTAAGTATTGCTGTAATTGATGGTAATCCTATCCTCGGAGGAAAAAATGCTATGGAAGCTGTAGCCTATATTTGCAGCTGTGAAGAAGTAGGGGATATTGGGTACACGCGAGTTGTATTTCTTACTGATGTTTTCGCCGGACATCCCTTCTTCGTACATATCTTTAAAAATCTGATCCATATAGGTGAGATTAAATCCGGCGTTCAGCTTGTTCTTGTAGAAATATTTAGTCTCAAACTCTATTCCTTTATTGTGGACAAGGCCTTGGTTGCTGTATGTGGCCGGTGTACCGTTGCTGCTGGACAGCATCCGCACGATAAAGTCTTCCGTTTTTCTGGACAGTAGGGAAGTCCCTATTTCCAATTGATTGGCGATGTTGATGGACGCGTCGTAGACCGTAGTGAGATTGAAGTTTAGACTCTTTTCGGGCTTGAGCAGAATATTTCCGGCGTTGAAGCTCTCGTTTCCGAATATTTCCTCGGTCTCGGGCAATCTATAGGTCCGTTCGGCAGAGCCCTTGAACTGAAACCTGTTCAAGAACCAGGTGGCTGCTCCACCGTAGCCAAAATAGTTGAATTCTGTGCTGTGCATTTCGTACTGACGCAGATTGGATCCGTTGGATGTGTTGTACGGCCCTTCGCTTTTTTGGTAATAATGTTTCCCGAACAAGGTGATGTTCAGGTCTTCACCGTGCCTGTATTTGTATGCTAATCCTAATGCGTTTTTCGTGCTGGTTTTGGTCGCCTCGAGCATGTGGGATTCTGTGCTGTAATCGAAGGGATCCTTGCCTTCCCGATTGAACACAGATGCGGTATTGCTTAGTGTAATGGCATGTTGCGGATGTATGGCGTAATCGGCGGAAAATAAAACCAGGGCATTGTTGTCATAATATTTGGCCGAAGAATAATTGAATTCTCCCGGAACCAAAGTGCGTACCGAGTCCCCAAGCCAATTGTAAGCTACTTTTGCAGTGTCAATAAACTGTGCATATCCCAGGTTGTAATTGGCGGCCAGCCGGATATCAAGCCCGTCGATCAATACGTTCTTTTTGTTGTACGTTAGAAAAGGTGTCAGAGTAGTTGCCTTGCGGTGACGTTGGCCAAAGACAGTTTTCATGTCGTTGCCGTGCTGATCTTCGGCACGTTCACTGCCCAGATTGATACCGACCAGCAACACATCTGCATAAGATTTGTTGACCACACCTGTCTTTATGATCACGGTCTCGTTGTGATAATTGTCGTGGAAGCGCCTTACACGTGTTGTTTCGGAAGGAACTTCTCCCGTGCTTAGGTTTTTTATGGGTACGTCGACCCAATAATTATTGTCCGAATAGTTTTGGAAGGCATTCACGTTAAAGGTAAAGCCTTTTGCCGTAGTCATGCCGGCATTGACAAAGGATGTGTGGGTGTTAAAAGAGCCATAGGAGTATGAAACGTCCAGAAAATTCTTTTTTGAATAATCCGACACGATGTTGATCGCTCCGCCTAGCGCGTCTCCTCCGAGACTGACTGGTACCACACCTTTATATATTTCTATGCGTTCGGCAAAATTGACAGGTATGATATTGGCTCTGAACGTACTGCCATATATCTCGGCGGGAACGCCGTCGATAAAGAATTTGACCTGCTTCTCCGTGAATCCGTTTAGATTGATATTCGTTCTTGAACCTAATCCACCGCTTTCACGCATCCGTGCACCGGAGGCTTTATTGATCAATGTCGAAATATCTGCTGTGGTGTTGTGAAAAGCTTTTGCGTCTAAAGCAGTCACTGTGTAGGCACTTTCTTTGATTTCTTTAAGGGTTGAACGTCCAACGACAACAGTTTCCTCAATGCTGTTTATTCGGGTAGCTTCAAGATGGATGTCCAGCACCATATTCGCGTTTGCCAGGTTTATATTCTTTTTGAATAGGGGATAGCCTTCCGCATTGCAGTGTATTTCGTACTGTTTGTTAGGAACTTTCAATGCATATTTTCCGTTATTGTCTGATATCGTACTCCATGATGTCCCGTTGAGGTAAACCGTAGCCCCCGGGATAAGTTGCCCTTGAGCGTCTTTTACTACTCCGTTTATGGTAACTTCTTTATGTTGGGCAAAAAGAAAGCTTGCTGACAGTAAGAGAGATATGACTATTACTAATGCTTTATCCATTTTGTTTAGAATAAGTTTAAATAAACTTTGATGCAAAAGTAATAGTTTGTCTGAATTTGTCAAAATTAATTTTATCTGGATTAATTATAAATAATTCTTGCTAATTGTTTAGAATCTATCTAAATTGCGAGCCGAAAGCTGAATAAAATACGAGTGATCGACTGTTAGGATTTTGGAACGAAAGAAAACATATCGTGTATGGGTGGATATCACCAACAACAGCCCTGATTGTATAGGTGAACCCTGTTATGTGGCAGGTAATTTTAATAATTGGGCGGCAGATGGAATTTTGGCGGGGGTTATTCCTTCGGTTGGTGAGCGTATTCAGATCGAGCTTACGGATATAGAGGAAGGTGATCTGGAACTTAAACTTACGCGTGGAGATTGGGCGACCTTACAGAGTGATCCGCACGGTAGACTGATGGCTCCCTATACCTTTGATGTCACTGAAGATATGCAGATGTATATCACGATTGATGCATGGAGAGATAAGTTTTCCAGGTCTACCGCTAGCCCGCAGGTACATGTATTGGATGAAAGGTTCTATTTTCCGCGACTTGACGTACACAGGCCTGTCTGGATTTATCTTCCTGCCGATTATGAAGTTTCAGAAAAGCATTATCCGGTCATTTATATGCACGATGGTCAGCATTTGTTTGACGAGGCCACATCTGTAGGCCGTGCAGGGCCTGTGGAATGGATGGTGGACGAAACCATAGATGAGTCGCCAAACAATGCTATCGTCGTGGGCATTGCGCATGCACCCACCTATCGCGAACGTGAGGCTGAGTATAAGGTAGGGCTTTCTGAAGAGAGAACTGATTACCGTGGAGATCTTTATCTAGCGGACATTGTCTATACATTGAAGCCCTACATCGACCGTCATTTCAGGACTTGTGCGGCATTCCGGTCTACGGCCATGGTAGGAAGTTCATTGGGAGGCTTACTGACATTATATGCTGGTGTTCAATATAGTTCTGTATTTGGAACATTGGGCGTATTCTCCCCGTCGCTATGGATAGGACATAGCCTGTATGAGAAGCTGCAAGACGATGCGACAAGAGAAGTTTTGTCTCTAAGCCCGCAGTACTATTATTTTTATATAGGTGATAAGGAAGAACGTAGTGACAAAAGTCGCAGGCCAGGTGAAATGGCGGATGACATGAAAGCGTTCGTAGATTTTTTTAGGGATAATAGTTCGGCTACCGTTTGCTTGGACATAGATCCACAAGGTAAACATGGAGCTTTATATTGGCAAAAGGCTTTTGCCCGGTTTTTTGCATGGTGGTGCAAACAAGATATTTATTAAATATATTTTTTTACATACTCAATCAAGTTTATTTCTATGGCTACAAACAGTTTTAATCGAAGGAACCAAGTGCAAGGAATGTGGACTCTTGCTTTGGCAGGCATGTTGTGTGTACCTGCATATCAGGTGTCCGCGCAGCAAGTGGAGAAATCCAGTAAAGCAGGCACAGGCGTATACGAGGCAGTCATCAGCAGTCAGGACAATCATATCTATGTCACAGCAGCAGGATCACGGAATAATCCAAATGGAGCTCTTTATAAAATTGATCTGGCAACACTCGCTGTGGTGGACAGTATCCCTTTGAAAGAAAATCCACCATTTGGTATAGCAATTAACAATAAAACGCAAATCGCCTATACGAGCAATACACGTACAAACTCGGTGAGTGCCGTGGATTTGAAATCTGGAAAACTGATTGCTACCTTCAACCACGGTGGCGAAAAATCCCATACCAGAGAAGTATTGGTGGATGAAGACAGTAATACCATCTATGTGACCGATGTGGGCAAGCCAAGTAGTATCTGGGTGATAGACGGAAAGACGAATACGTTCTCCCATCTGATCGAAAATACGGGTGCTACCACTACAGGGCTGACATTTGTCGGTAACGACAGAAACAAGATCTATGTCACCAATATGGGAGACAATGGCATTGCTGTCATCGATGTGAAATCCCGTAAGGTAGAAAAAAGCTTTCCGTCGGGCGGCGAATCTCCAATCAATATCGTCAGTGATGGAAAACGCTTGTTCGTGACCAATCAAAAATCAGGTACGGTAACGGTACTATCTACGGATGGTGAATTGCTCAAAAGTATAGCTACGGGTGCAGGTGCAATAGGCATTGCTTATGATCCGGTCAAAAACCGTATTTATTCGGCCAATAGACAGACAGGCACGACAACGGTAATCGATGCAGAAACCTATGCCGTATTGGCGGATCTGCCGACAGGATCCCATCCAAACCATGTGAAGATCGATCCAAATACAGGGACAGCCTACGTGATCAACAAAGCCAAAGGAGGAAGGCCGGTAGAAGGGCAGCCACTAGTTGTCGATGACAATGGTGATACAGTCACAAAAATAAATTAACAGGCTTTCATTGTTTAAATATATCTTTACTCCTGGTTTTTTGATTGGGGGTAAAGATATGCTGTTCTAGCCCATGCTAGCGAATCCTTACGTAGAGACGCAATGCATTGCGTCTCTACATAAAATATAGGTACCCATGCTAGCGCACGAATCCTTTCGTGTGCTTGAAGTATAGGCACACGAAGGGATTCGTGCGCCAACGTATGAACAAAAGAAATTTAGTTTGAGAAAAAAAAGAAACCAATTCGGTATATATCTGTTGACTTTTGCAGTCATTCTACTGTTGGTATGGATTTCTTTATTTACCGGAGTCAAGGATATTGGTTTCCGTGCATTATTTGAAGACGAGGAAAAGTTTATGGTATTCGTCATCAGTCGTGTACCGCGGACATTGGCTCTGGTATTGGTGGGAGCGGGAATGAGCATCAGTGGTGTCATCCTACAACAACTGTCGCAGAATAGATTTGTGTCGCCTACGACTTCCGGTGCATTGGAGTCGGCAAAGATGGGCGTATTGTTTGCATTGATGCTTGTGCCGGATATTTCTTTGTTTGGCAGATTGTTGTTTGCTTTGTTGCTGACCTTCTTTTGCAGCCTACTTTTTATCTTGTTTGTCCACAAGATCCGGGTGAAGAATACGGTGTTTATTCCGTTGGCCGGGATTATGTTCGGAAGTATTCTGAGTGCGGTGTCGACATTCTTCGCCTATAAAAATAATATAGTTCAAAATACGCAAGAGTGGCTTTTGGCGGACTTTTCTTCGGTCATGCAGGGACAATACGAGTCTGTTTTTATTATACTTCCGGCTGTCGTGTTGGCTTATCTTTATGCGGAACGCTTTACGATAGCAGGTATGGGGGAGAGTTTTGCCCGAAACCTGGGATTGTCTTATGCCGCTATTGTGAATATCGGTATTTTGACCGTATCGCTCGTGGTCAGTGCCTCTGTCATAACGGTGGGTGCTATTCTATTTGTGGGGCTGATCATCCCGAATATCGTACGCATGTTTGTAGGGGATAATCTAAGACGTACGTTACCCGTTACCGCACTTTGCGGATCTGCTTTTCTGTTGGTCTGCGACATCTTCGGCCGCTTGGTTGTCTATCCATATGAAATTCCTATAGGAATGACGGTTGGTGTGATCGGGGGAATTGTGTTTTTGGTGTTGATCTTAAAAAAGAGCAGATGAAAGATCGTTATAAAGTAATTTTGGTTCTCCTTGTGTTGCTCGTGTCTATGCTCCTGTTCATGACAGTTGATTTGAAAGGAAATATAGCGTACGTCCTTAGCCGACGTAGTATCCGATTGACCACGATGATTGTGGTAGGTGTCAGTGTGGCTTTTTCATCTATTATCTTTCAGACCATTACAAACAATAGGATTCTGACACCTTCTATTATGGGGTATGAAGCCATCTTTGTATTATTCCAGACGGTAATCGTATTTGTGTATGGAGATAAGGCATTCAAGACCATCTCGCAAGAGTCGAATTTCTTTTATGCCGTACTCTTGATGTTGGGCTTTTCGGTATTTATGTATTTGCTGATATTTGGCAGGGAGCGAAGAAACATGTTTTATCTCCTATTGATGGGGATGGTCATGGGTACACTGTTTCAGGCACTGAGTCAGTTTATGCACGTATTGATCGATCCAAACGAATTTTCGATCGTACAGAATTTCATGTTTGTATCCTTTGCGAAGATGAATACCAAGTTGTTGACAATCGCATCCATTACATTGGGAGGGACGATACTCTTTCTCTTGCGCTATCTGAAATATCTAAACGTCATTGCCTTGGGAAGGGATCATGCGATCAATCTGGGCTTGGATTATAACAGTCTGATTCGTAAGTTTATGTTGGTGATCGCATTTCTGGTATCCGTTTCTACAGCTTTGGTGGGTCCGATTACCTTTTTAGGCCTTTTAGTAGCTAATCTGACCTATCAGCTTTTCAATACGTGTAAACATCAGTATATGGTTTGGTATTGCAGTATCATCTCCTGTATATGCCTGATCTTTGGACAATTTCTGATCGAGCATGTTCTGGGTTTTGCGACGACGGTGAGTATAGTGATTAATTTTGTCGGTGGTGTGTATTTTATGTATCTTTTATGGAGAACGAGAAAAACGATAAGCTAATCTTTGAGAATATAGCAAAAACTTATGGTAAAAAGGATGTGCTGAGACAATTGTCGGGAAGTATTCCCCATCAAAGTATCACCTCTTTGATCGGTCCCAATGGAGCTGGCAAGAGTACACTTTTGGCTATCATGAGCCGTCTATTGAAGCAGGACGGAGGAAAAGTGTTTTTCATGGAACAATCCTTGGAAAGCTATAAAAGCAATGACTTGGCTAAGAAACTATCCATCCTCAAACAGTCAAATTACATTGATCTGAAACTGACCGTACGTGATTTGGTTTCATTTGGTCGTTTTCCATATAGTAAGGGCAGGCTCAGCGAACAGGATTGGCACAAAGTGGATGAAGCCATTGCTTTTTCCGATCTCCACGAACTGCAAGATGAGTATATCGATGAGTTGAGTGGCGGCCAGCGACAGCGCGCCTTTATTGCGATGGTCATCGCACAGGATACCGACTATGTGCTGTTGGATGAGCCGTTGAACAATCTGGATATGAAGCATGCGGTACATGTCATGAAAACCCTGCGCCGACTGGTCGATGAGCTGGGCAAAACTATTGTCCTGGTCATTCACGAAATCAATTTTGCCGCACAGTATTCGGATCATATCATGGCGCTCAAGGAAGGAAAGATCTGTTACAATGATTGTACGGACAAGGTCATACAGAGTGATATCCTTCGGGATATATTTGATATAGACTTTGATATTGTGGAGAGAAATGATAAAAAAATCTGTAATTATTTTAATTTGTAAACGGGAAGAGGGTGTCTAAAAAACCAATCATACCGTCATTTCGAGGAGGTACGACGAGAAATCTATGGTTAAGCAGTTTTTCAACTTGTTGAAAATTAGTTAATTCTAATTCATCCATAGATTTATCTTCGATGAGCTCGTTTCACTCGGTTCTCTCTTCGTTCGAAATGACGATTATATGAATTGCCAGACTTTTTTAGACACCCTCTTAAATGAATAAAAAATGAAAAAAAACTTTCTGATACTTTTGTCCGCTATGGTATGGCTGACCGGTTGTCAATCCCCAGGGACCCAGGAACAAGGCGAAGCAAAGGATTCATTGCAAGTGACGCATAAGCTAGGGAACACGCCTGTGCTCAAAAATCCTTCGCGGATCGTGGTGCTTGATATAGGTGCGTTGGAAACACTTTATGAGCTGGGCGTAGTCCCCACGGGTATTCCGAAAAAATACCTGCCATCTTATCTGGATGTACTGAAAAACAACGAACAGATCGCTGATGTGGGTTCGGTCATAGAGCCCGATTTTGAAGCCATCAGTGCACTGTCTCCAGAATTGATATTGATATCTACCCGTCAGGAACGCTTCTATCCAGAGTTGAGTGATATTGCGCCTACCGTATTTATCGGTACAGACAACAAGGATTATATACCGTCTTTTATACAGAATACAGTATTGCTGGGCCAGATTGTGGGCAAAGAAGAAGAAGTCAAGCAAAAATTGGAAGGTTTGCAGAAAAGTATAAAGAGTGCCCAGGAAAAGTTTGCACAGGATCCACGTAAGGGGTTATTTCTCATTTACAATAATGGTCGTTTTAGTGCTTTTGGCAAAGGGTCACGCTTTGGTTTTGTCCACGATGTACTGCATATAAAACCTGTCATGGACCTTCAAGACGAATCGGTACATGGTCAAAAAGTCTCTAACGAACTGATTGCCGAATCTAATCCGGACTTTCTCTTTATTGTCGACCGGAATGCGGCTGTAGTGGGCAAAAAAGCCAATACCTCAGAGATGGAAAATCCGTTGATAAGACAGACTGCGGCTTATAAGAATAAACAAATTTACTACCTTGATCCCAATGTGTGGTTTATCTCAGGAGGCGGACTGACATCTGTACAGTTGATGGTCGAGGATATTGTAAACATGATAAAATAAATAAGGTATGGAAAAACCGATCATAGCCAAGCATATTTTTAGGGTTGTGGCCAAAGAGCATTTGACCCCCCATTATGTCCGTGTCCGTCTACAAGGAGAGGGAGCAAAAGACTTTGTACAATGTACACCCGGTGCAAACAACAAGATCTTTATTCCGCCAGCGGGAACAAAGGAAGTCAGGTTTGCTGAATTTGATAAAGGTCGGGGAGAATGGGTCATGCCGGATGAAAATGTAAAGCCCATCGTCCGGACTTACACTCATCGCCGAATCGATATAGCAAAGGATGAAATTGTGATCGATTTTGTCAATCATGGAGATAATGGTCCTGCATCCTCGTGGGCTATACATGCCGAAACGGGTGATCAACTGGGCGTGGCCATGAAAATACGAGAAACAGTCCTCTGTCCGAAAGCCGAATGGTATTTTCTGATAGGTGATGCTACAGCCATACCCGTGCTGAGCTGTATTTTGGAAGGGTTGCCGGCTGAGGCGAGAGGTCATTGTTTAGTGGAAGTAGCCGGCGAAGCGGATATTCATCCGGAAATTGTACATCCGGGATTCACCATCGAATGGGTATTCAACGCACATCCCGAACAAGGGAGTGCACTGGCGCAGGAAGCCAGGAATAAAAGTATTCCGACTGAGAGTTCGCATTTTGCGTATGTAGCTTGCGAATACAATAGCGTAAAACAGCTACGGACTTATTTTAGAGAGGAACTCCGGTGGAATAATACTGAACTCTACGCTTTTTCCTATTGGAAAGCAGGTGTAGCGGAAGACAAATCTGCCGAAGACAGAAGGTTGGAGAAGCAGTAGGCATAAAAGATATCACAACATCACTACACAGACGGGAGAAGGAATGCTGATTTCTATACCCGAAGGCGTAAGCAGGCCTTTATCTCGATCTCTGTGCAAAAGGGTGACATTGTTGGTGTATTGGTGGGCAACGATGATATAGTTTTCGTCTTTCGTAAACTCAAAATGCCGGGGCCCTTTGCCACCGGAGGCGATCACCTGCTGTAGGGTGAGTTTTCCATTTTTTGCTACGGCATATACGGCTATGCTGTTCTTGTCCCCTCTATTGCTGGCGTATAGAAACTTGCTGTCCGCAGATAGGCGGATGTGCGCACATAGATTGTCTCCCACCGTAGTATCTGTAGCGATGTTTTGCAGATGTTGACGAATGAATCCTTTTTTGTCAAGACCGTAGACATCAATGGTCCCATTCAGTTCATTGATGACATACACAAATCTGTTGTCGGATGAAAAGGCAATATGCCGTGGCCCTGCACCTTTTGGTGTAGTGTATGTAGTGTAAGGTTGTCCGTTTTTATGGATCGCATTAGCCTCGAACTGATAGATATGGTCGCCACCCAGATCCTGGATAAAGACGTTCTTGCCGTTGGGGCTATAGAAAGCAGAATGTATGTGCGAACGTTTTTGTCTTGTAGGGTGTATGCTATTTGCCTCAAAGGGATAATTGGATAGCTCTTGGTTTATTTCACCATTGGGGCTGAGCGCAAAAGCTGTAAAATTGCCACTGGAATAGTTGGAGGCGATCAGTGTACCTTTGTCGGGACTGACTTCCACATGACAAGGCCCATTGCCTTGTGTTTTCATAGCAGAGAGCTTTTCGAAAGAGAGGTCTGTACGGTTTAAGCGTGTAGCATTGATCATGCCTTCCCTCTTGCCGACTTCTTCCACATAGTAAAGTGTCGAAGAATGGTCTGTATAGTGTAGGAAAGAAGGATTGTTGGCCGGTATAGTCTTCACAACTTTGGAACTCTTGTTGGCTAGGTCCAGTTCGACAAGATAAATTCCTGAGCTGGATGTGTTGACTGTGTAGGTGCCTATGGCTAAGAGAAGTGGGATTATGCTGTTCATGTCATAAAAGTAAATAATCTTATTGTTTATTTTTATGAGAATTTTGGTTTTGTTATAAAAAGTTGTAACTTGGTCCGAGACATGGCTAACCACCGTGAAAACGATATGCATATAGACAGTACAAGTTGTTTGATGATTTAATAAATCGTTAAAGGTTATTTAACAACAAGGCTAGATGGATTGCATAATTTTGCGGCGTCGCTTTCTACTGAGTTTGGTCCACTCGTAGAAAACTAAAAATCATGGAAAAAAAAGATGTGAATATTATTCGCAAACAGAAGAGTATTGCTCTAAAATCTATTCTTGGACTATCAATAATATGGATAGGCGTATCATGTGACAAACAAAGTGCTGAAGAGATGAACGGCACCTTAGCAGTTTCGACGAGTGAATATCGATCCGATGCTATCTCCAGGTTGGACCTGACAGTGGATGGCGGCAAGGACACGTTGTACGTATTTTCTTCGTCGGACTGAAACCATTTTACAAGAATGCTTATTTTGGAAAAACCAATAAGTGGATATACAATGGCATAGTGACCAATTACAATCTGACGAATATTCGGCAGGTCAAGTGGGACGGTGATTATTACGCCATCTTGGGAGATCTGCCGATAGGAGACAAGGTTATTACGGTCATTTCTACCCATATTCCCTGGCAAAAAGGCAAGCATGAGAATTCGCTGCAAGCCCTTATCGATGAACTCCGAAAATACGAATATTTCATCTGTATGGGAGATATGAATGCCGGAGATCAGAACCAATTGAAGTTTGTTGAAGCAGGATTCAATATGGCCAACGGAGGTCATTTAGGATGGTTTTCGACAGCTGCAGCAGCTGTAATGAAGTCTGGACGGAAAGGCGAACCCAATACCAATATCGATAATATCGTTACCTCTCCGAATATCAAAATATTCAATGTGTCTGCTCCTCGAACGGGACTAAATGATTTAGATCATTTGCCGATCTTGGCAGATTTGGTCATTACCTGGTAAATATGTTTGACACAATGTAAGTCGTAGTTTCTCTACAAAAGAAAAATAACTGCATAATGAAACGAGATGAAACATTTGTTTCTTAGGTGAATAATGCTAGTTTTGTCATAGGGATTAATAGGGAATTGTCTATGCGATATCCTTTTTTTACAAGCCATGACCATGAACAAAGCTTTTGCTTATTATAATTGCCGTTTAGTTTTATGTCTCCTATTATTTATTTTTTCAGCTTTTGGGCAGATAAGGGCACAGGATGATGATTTCGATAGACGTTATCACGAAATATATGTACATGTTTCTGCATCAGATGGTCGGAAAGCGTTGAGTTTGGCAGATTCCCTATTATCAGTCTCCAAAAATGATGAACAACGGATTAAATCCCATATGCTATTGGCCTCTATTTACCATAGCTTGGGTGACCGTCCTTCAGAATTTAAAGAAGCCATCAAAGCCCAACAAATAGCGAAAGCCTCATCCAATTCAAGTTGGCAAGCGAGTGTGTGCGGATTTTTGGCAACGTCCTTTCGTCATGTAGGATTGATGAACGAATCCAGGAAAAACCTTTCGTTGGCTGAAGAAGCCAACGAAAGACAGCATAATTCCCCCAATTATACATTAACCAAGATCAATATTGAGCACGAAAAGGTATTCCATGCCATAGAAGAGAACAATTATGAAAAGGCGCTTGCGCATTTGGAAAAGGCGAAGGAGAACATTCACTATGGTGACAATGAGAACTCCAAATCTCTTTTGATAAAAGCAACAAACGATCAGCTCTTCGGTGTCTGCTATTTGGAATTGGGCAAGTTGGACCTTGCTGATTCGTTGTTACGGTCCTCTTTAGCAAGGATTGACGGAGAAGAGAATAACCTTAGGCCTTATATTTATAGAGGGTTGGCAGAAGTGGCCATAGGCAAAGGATCGGCGGATTCGGCCCTTCGCTATCTCCGACTTACAGAACCTTATCTAGAATCTTCGGATAGAGAAGAACTCAAGCTATTATTTTACGAATCATCCGCTCATTATCATAAATTGCTCGGAAGTACAGAAGAAGCTGTTAAATATCAAGAATTGTATGTCAAGCTCAAAGATGAGAAAGTGCGTTCATCCAAGGCGATTGCCGATGCAATAGTCAGCAAATTGGGAGAAGAAAATCGAAAATATGAAGATAATTTATTGTTGGGAGGAGGCATTCTTTTTGCTTTGATCTTGACTTTATCCCTGATTTTGCTTTATCTAATACGTCAAAGAAGCAAAGATAGACAGCGTTATATTGATCTTGTCCATCAAATGAAAGATAAGAATATGATGGTAGCGACATTGGTGGCGTTTGGCGAAGAGGAATCCGATCAGCAGTTGGATACTAAGGATCCGATGATTTCCAGAGAAACTGAAGAAAGATTGCTGAAGCAGCTTACCGAATTGGAGGCTGAGGCCTTTTTCCTGGACAAGAATATTTCGCTAACAAAATTGGCCAATCAATTTGGCACGAATCAGCGCTATATCTCTTACATTGTCAGGAAACATAGTGGAATGGATTTCAATAGCTATATTCATCAGCAACGTATTCATTATATCATCAATCGCATACGGTCAGACAAAAAGTTGTTGGACTATAAGTTGTCTTATCTGGCCGAGATAGCGGGTTTTTCAAGCCATAGCAAGTTCTCGTCCGTATTCAAAACCGTGACAGGACTGACACCTTCGGTGTTTATTCATTTCACGAAGGAAGAAATGAGTGAGGTGTGAAGACTCCCAAAGGTTCCTAAACTTCGAGCGGAAGTTTCTTTTGTCTTGTGGAAATTCTTTTTTGAAGCTTCGAAAATTTTACTGAATTTTTAGGCGAAGAAAATATTTATCAAAAAACAGGCCAAAATTCGAATAAACTGCTCTTTCTTAATGATATGCGACATGTAATATACTTATTTTGTAGTTGTTTAACTACAAAATAAAAAAATGAACCCCTTATCCGATATATGGTTTTGTACAAAATCATACTTTTGTCCGGTTTACTTATGAGGTGATGTTTCGATATCAGTTATCTTGTGCTTTTTTACCAAACTTTACAAACCATCGCAAGAGACACGTCACCGCCATAGTCAAGGGACATAGATAGAGTGTATTAAAAGTGGTTTTATGAGGTTGTCGGCCTTCTTGATTGTTTTCGTAATTTTTGTGTGTACCCATGCAGCTCATGCTCAGCAAAAGCTGTCTGACGGGACGGATGGGGGAAGTTTTGTAGCCAATGCGGATGCTATCCTTGAACTGGCTAGCAAACAGAAAGGCTTGCTCCATGCACGGGTGGCGTTGGTCGCGTCCAACAGTCCGGCACCACTATCGGCGCATGTGGCGGGTATGATGGTGTACAATACCGAAAACCGGAACGATGTCGTCGCAGGGATCTACTATAATAATGGTGCCAAATGGGTATTGGCTTCTGCCGGATCGGCGAGTAATATTACATATGATCCGTCTACCTATCTATTGTCGTTTACGGATGTAAGTGGCCAGCCGGTATCGGTGGATTTCAAGCAGGTCGTCAAGGCCCATGAAACCGTGACCACCTTAGTAAAAAATCCCAACGGTACATTTACGTATAAAAACGAAGTGGGAGCAGAAGTGACTATTGATCCAGGCATGGTTAATGTGACCCATGCCAATGGTGTGTACACCTTTAAAGATGCCGAAGGCAATGCCCTGGCCACGATCGATGTGAATGCCAACCAGCTCAACTACGACAACAGCGCATCAGGTCTGCAAGCCAATAGTGTACAGGAAGCCATAGATGAGATCGTGAGCAGGCTTGCTGCAGATCATATCAATATCATCGAGACGGATGTGAACTATATGGCTAAGACGAACGATGCCGTGATCTTAGGCGATGCCAGCACCAGGGACATAACGATTGTTTTGCCGACGCCAACATCTGCTAATAAAGGAAAGAAGTATACGATCAAAAAAGAAGATACCAACGAAGACGGCTATGTGCATGTCGTGGGCAATATCAGTGGTGTGGTCTCAGGTCTCTATACGGCCTTACCCTATTCGGGTTGGGATCTGGTCTCGGATGGTGTAAGCTGGAGGATTGTCAATAAATTTTAAAAAATAGAATATCATAAAAAATAAAAAAACAGAAATATCAACTAGAAACAAATCAATTACGAAAATGAAACATGTAATATTAATCGCTGTCTTCTTATGTACAGCATGGTTGGGCCAACAAGTGTACGCTCAACAAGGATTCGGAACAAATGCTCCTGACAGATCCGCCGCAGTGGATATCGTATCGACCAAACGAGGTCTTTTGATTCCGCGTATCTCATTGACAGGGACAAACGATGCCACAACGGTTAATAACCCGCACAATTCGCTGTTGGTTTATAATACCAATACATCGGCGAGCGGCCCTGATCAAGTAACACCGGGTTTCTATTATTACGAAGTGACCGGGGGAGGTAACCACGGTGCAGGTAAATGGGTAAAGTTTGTTTCCAGTGAGACCGAAAAGACAACATCTGTCAGCTCTGCAAACGACAGGTTGACTGTTGGTGCTCCTGTCACAACGGGTAACAATACCAACTACGAGCTTACTGTCGACGAAACCAAGATCGAGCTCAACAATCTTAGCACCACAGGCGGCAAGTTAGATGAGAATAAAATCAGCGGCGGTACAGCCGGACAGGTGTTGGTAACTAAAGAAACAACCCCAGGTTCTGGAGTATTTGAGGCTACATGGGTCAATCCGCAGGATTTTGTCAATGACGCTATTTTAGGTGTCAACGGTATCACGACAACAGTGAATGGGGGTGTAGTAGAAGTCGGGTTGGGTGGAACATTGAATGCAGGTACAACTGATATTGCAACCAATGGTACAACAAGCCAATTGGCTATTACCGGCTTGCAAACAGTGACTTCCTATGATAAGGTAATGGTTCTGGATGCAAACGGTGTCCTGCAAGCCGCTGATCTGTCGTCATTGGTACAAGCTGACAACGGTTTGAAAGTTGGTGCTTCAGGAATCAATGAGGGCAAAGTCATACTGGGAGGTACTTTAAATGAAGCTACAGAAATTGTAACAGACGTAACAAATACATTGGCTATTGCTGGATTAGGGGCAGCTAACGCCGCAAATAAAATCGTCGTGGCCAATGATGGTACGGGTGTATTGCAAACGGTGGAGCGTGTATTGAACTATCCGGTTACTGCAACAGGATCTTTTGCCATAGGCAGTCAGTCCGGTTATAATCAATATGCACAGGAAGTGAATGTATATGCAACTTTGCCATCTTCGGGAAATATCGTGGTTACGTTGCCTTCTCCTGCAGCTACAGGTCAGGTAATCAATGTGAAAATCACCAATACTGATGAAACTCACACAGGGGAGGTGCAGATTTCGGATGGTGCACCAAATCCACTTACTTATGGGGCATTGCCTTTCCAAGGCTGGATATTAAAGTCCAATGGTACAAACTGGATGATCGTAGGACGTAATTAATCTACCGTTAATCCCCAAAAGGGAAAAAATACCCTACTCGGGGTTAAGAGAATTTTGAAAACACCGTTTATCATCCCTCCCTTGCTTAGCTATAGGCATGGGAGGGAGGGGGATGGTTGGCGAGATAATAGGGAGTAAAGTGAAGAAATCGATAATAGGTTATAGCTTATTTGTATTTGTGCTGTTGTTAGTGTATCAGAACGCTGATGCTCAGATTGGCCATGGCACAAAAGAACCGAGCAAAGCCTCCGTTGTCGAGATGCTGTCCCCTTCCAAAGGTTTGCTAATTCCGAGGGTGGAGTTGATCTCACTTACCTCTTTTAGCCCGATCCAAGGCGAATTGGCTACAAATGTACCCAAAGTTAATTCCTTGCTCGTGTACAACGAGACTGAAAACATACCCAATAATCTTACGCCGGGTTATTATTATTGGACAACTGCCGATCAGCGATGGAACCGATTGGTCAATGACGCTGATATTGCCGCATTGGGGCTGAATGTGACAGCAGATAACGGTCTAACTAAAACAGGGAGCAATAACATCCGGCTAGGTGGTGCATTGACAGCTCCTACAGCAATCGGAGCAGATGCTAACAACACCTTGGCGATCACGGGACTGCAAACGGGTAGTACGAGCGACCGTGTGGTCGTTGCAGATCCGGCTACAGGTGTACTGAAACAACTCAAAGCGGCTTTGCCTAAGTTTTTCTATATGCCGTCGATTATCATTCCTACACATAGTTCCCAAGTCGAACCCGGTGAGACTTTTGGTACGCTTGATCTTTACCAGAAATATGTGGATCAATTTGGCTCACCTAAAAAATCAAATCCTGGTAAAACAACGACGCTTCCTGTGCTTCCTGCAGGCGAGCTAGACTATTATATTACTTGGTATGATGAAGACGTCTTTGCCACAGTCTCCGTTGATAATAGTGGCGTGATGACCTATACCATTCAGCCGGGGGCCGACGTTACCGTAGGTTCGTTTATGAATATTGTCTTTGCTGTCAAAGAATAAGCATAACGATATGAAAACAACGCTGTTTCATAAGGCCTTATTTTTGCTGTTTGTACTGCTTGGAGGAGGAGCGGTAAAGGGGCAAACGGATTTGGTGAGGTGGAATGGTGCCAGTGACGGTTTCAATCCACACATTTTAGTGTCTAATATCAGCGCATCTAATATTACCAATCACGGAGGGGGTACATTAACCAACAATGGACAATGGAACCAGCACTTCCAAACAGGCAATTGGCCTAGTGGCGCATTAAATACATCTAGGTATGTTCAGTTTACAATCACTCCTAAGGCAGGGTATAAAATAGACCTAAGTCAATTTAACTTCGAAGTACAGATGGACGGTGGTAGTGCTGATTTTGAGGTACGTTATTCGAAAAATTTTTCGCTAGGTTATTCTTCTTTTAATGGAACTATAAGTAGTAGTTGGGTTGCTAAATCTGGAAATTTATCTAGTGTAAATCCTGTTTTACCTGGAGAAACAGTCTATATAAGGCTATATGTTTATAATACCTGGAATTCTCTTAGAATTAGACATAGCTGGGGGGGCTCAACAGGACCTACTATTACAGGGACAGTCAGCCCAGCTGTTACAGGCGACCCGACAGATTTAGGGATCACCAAAACAATAAGTAACCTGACACCCTCGCCGGGCAACAATGTTGTATTTACTATTGGCGTAAACAATCTTGGGCCAAATACAGCTTCGGGAACATCGGTCGTGGATCAGTTGCCACCAGGCTTTACTTATGTAAGTAATACTGCCTCAGTGGGTTCATACAATTCGGGTACAGGAATATGGACAATTGGAAATTTAGCGAACAGTACTTCGGCTACCTTACAAATCACGGCGCAGATGCAGGCCGCAGGCCCTCATACGAATACGGCTACAGTTTCCCATTATGGTAGTGATCCGGTATCAGCGAATAATACTACGTCTGTGACGCCAAGTAATGTCTGTGCAGGATGTACACACACTGTTTCCGGTGGTGCGATTACTGTCGGTCCCGGTGAAATTTATTGTTTACATTCTGGAAGCTGGTCAGGAGGGGTAACGCTCAATGGCGGTACTATCTGTATAGCACAGGGAGCTACTTTTACGGCCAGTTATACAACCGGACTTCATTCCGGTACGATTATCAACCGTGGAACAGTTACGGCATATCCGCTAAGCAGTGGAAATGACCATACTGTGCATATAGAAAACATTGGAACTTTTACCTCTGCTTATTTACAAGATTTTGAAGGGAGTATTCACAACACCGGTACTCTTAATGTAACCGGCGGTTTAATAACAAAGAATGGTAGTTCAATCGCCAACTATGGTCAGATGACTATTAATAACATCTCTTTTTATGGCACGACCGTTACCAACTATAATGAAGCTGAATTTAGAGTAACTGGTGGCGTGAATGTATATAGTGGATATTGGGATAACCGTTTGGGGGGAGAGGTCTATTTAAATGGTTCGAATGTAAACTTTACCGGTGATCTGGATAATTCGGGATATTGGGAATTTGAACGTATCAGTTCTTTGTCTTCTACGCTTAACAACTATGGGAAGATGAAGGTCTATAATGCGGCAAGTAATATATCTTCAACAACTTATCTGACCAATGATGATTTATTAGAGTTTATAGATGTAGCTGAAATTCAGTATAACGGTCCGATGCTGACCAATAACGGTACATTATCGGTTACTCATAGTACTACCGGTAATTTTAAAATGAATCAGGCGATCAATCAGGTATTCAATAATGGTACCATAACTGTGTCTGGTCAGTTTGAACAAAATGCAGCAGGATCGCTATTGGTGAACAGCTGTACGATCGTGGCCAGAAGTTTTTTTGTAGGAAACGGAACAGCCAACAATAGCGGGCTTATTCATGCGACAGGAAACGTTTCTGAGGGTTTTAAAATAGCAGGAAGTACTTCTTATTTAATAAATTCTAATATAGGATTTCTTCGAGGAATAGATTTTGTGAACTCTGGACATATAAGCGGATCAGGCCGTTTTTATTTTACAGGTTATACCAATGCGAATAGTAGTGGATCTATTATTGGTAATAGTACTGCTGATCCAATTCTTTTTTACGATGCATCCCAAACAGGAACCAATATCTTTGATGCTCCGGGAGGAACAGTCTCCAATGTTGTCCGTCCTGCCTCAATGACACCATTGGATTCTACTTCCTATGACTGTACGGCTCCGCCAACTGTGGCCGGAGATCCACCCAACACCACACCGTTTAGCGTGACCCTATGTGATCCATCTACGCAGACATTTTCATTGGATGAGCCGAATGTGACTCCTTATGATCCAAGCTATACTGTTCTGTACAATACTGTTCGCTTATTTGATAAAAACAATGCAAGCAACAACACAAATAATAGTACAAATCTGGTTATTTCGGGCAAAGGGGTATTTGCCTATAATGAATCGACAAAACTAGTTGTTTTTACTCCCGATCCGGCATTTACCAGTGGTATTGTCGAAGCAGAATACCGTATTTCAAATTCTCGAACAGGAGATCCTATTGTTTATCCCAGTGGCAGGACAGGTATTACGATAACTATACAAAATTGTGTCGAAACACCCCGCAAAGTTATCTCCAACCCTATGCTGCCGAGCAAGGCCAAAAGACCCTGATGTGCCATGAAAAGTGTATTGTTGATCATCGGCCTTATGTATTGTTGGACTTTCGCTACCAAAGCCCAAGAGGGTGCGGGCAGCTTTGAGTCGGGCAATGGACTGGAAGTCGTATCGGCAGACAATTACAAACTGGTGTTTTCGGAAAGCCTCTATCTGGGACCGAATGCTGACTGGTACATTGAAGGTGAAGTGCATGTCTACAGCCGACAGATCTATATTGCATCCACAGCAAAAATCTCAGGTTCGGGCACGTTGTATATCCATAGTCCGGGTGACAATCCATTTTATGATAGTTGGGCGGATGTGGCGACTGATATAGACGCCAACAATTGTCTGCATGCGATTGACGTCAACATCGTCCTGACAAATCCGAAAGGACTGCGATTGAGCGATATTTCATATCCCAATGATATGGACAGTAAACATTTCCCACCTTTAGCAAAAGCCGGAGCCCTGCGCCTTGCCAAACCTATTGATCTGCGTGTGGATGGAGCCAATATCTTCCTCAACGGATTTGACCTGGAGATGGGGGAGCAGGCCGATATCCTGCATCATAGCTCCCGTCGTATGGTCGTGACAGGTAATTCGGTCAAGGGGCATTTGATTAAGGACTTTGTCGGATTGTCCACATGGTTGTTCCCGGTGGGCAAAGAGGAGGGAGACTATACCCCTGCATTGCTTACCCCATCGCAGGCTAACAGCAAAATCTACGTATCTGTAACCGATTACCTGGCTTCGGGTATACCGTTTGCCGACGAAACCATTGGTATGGACCGGGTGTGGAATATCTATGCCGACCGGGCGATGACGATGACCTATACGCTGATCCACAATATGTCCAGCAATGGCATGATGTATGTCGATGCGGATGCGCAAATTGTACAAAATGCCGATGGAGGCAATTGGGTTGGAGATGTTACCCTGTTGGAAGGACAAGGTATCCATACGCGTAAGGATATAGAAACACGTTCTTCTTTTACATTGTCGGGTACCTGGTTTACCAAGCTTGCCTTTATGCCACCGACAGCAGTGGATGATGAAGCGAAAGTGGAGTTTGGGGATAAAGTTATGATCCATGTCCTGCACAATGATAGCAAAGGCTCGGCAAGTATCGTAGTAAATAGCGTAAGGGTTACCCTTCCACCGGTTAATGGTACGTATACGGTCGAGAATGGCAGCATCGTCTACAAGCCTTATCCTAAATTCGTAGGGGAAGATGAATTGGAATACGAGATCACAGATGAAAACGGGTTGACTTCAAAGGCACGTGTGCGAATCACGGTCATGCCGCGTGAGTTGATGATTCCGAATGTGATTACGCCAAATGGTGACGGGAAAAATGACAAGTTTGTCATTGTAGGAGCAGAAGCTTATGACCGTATCGATATTGTTATCGTCAACCGTTGGGGCAACGAAGTGTACAGGAATACCGATTACAAGGACGAGTGGAGCGGGAATGGTCTTAATCAGGGAACTTATTATTATATTATCCGTGGCTTCAAAGGTAATGATGTGCGTGTGTTTAAAGGGTGGGTCTTGATCAAGCGACAGTAAGAAAAATAGTAGAGACGCAATGCATTGCGTCTCTACAAAGATTATATCCTATATAAGGGCAATATTAATTCACCAAACGGCGGATGCCTCTATTTAATTTTACGCATACGAATATACGGCTTCTTTGCTTTCCAGCTCCGTAGATCCCATCAGATATTCGTCTACCTTGCGCGCACACTCACGTCCTTCGGAAATAGCCCATACGACCAAAGATTGTCCTCTGCGCATATCTCCGGCAGCAAAGTATTTTATTTTGGAAGTGCTGTATTCGCCTTCTTTGGCTTTTACATTGCCTCTTTCGTCCAGTTCGATGCCAAGCTGCTGTAGCAATCCTTCATGCTGCGGATGCAGGAATCCCATGGCCAATGTGACCAGCTCGCAAGGGAGCTCCCGTTGAGAACCTTCTACTTCCTTGAATTTTGTCGGTCTGCCCAAGGTATCTCTTTCCCACTCCAGATCAACGATGACTGCCGCGCGTAGATTTCCGTTTTCGTCACCGAGAAATTCCTTGGTGCTGATGCTCCAATGTCGCTGACAACCTTCTTCATGCGAAGTCGTCGTCTTTAATAACATCGGATATGTAGGCCAGGGCATGGCGTCGGTACGGGATTGTGGTGGTTGAGGCATGAGCTCAAACTGGGTGACTGATTTTGCACCGTGACGGTTGGATGTTCCTACACAGTCTGATCCCGTATCACCACCACCGATGACGAGCACGTTTTTGCCTCCGGCATGGATTTCTTCGACTTCGATAGGAGAGCTGCCTACCCGCTTGTTTTGCTGCTTTAGGAATTCCATCGCGAAATGGACACCTTTGAGCTCACGACCGGGGATGTTGAGGTTACGGGGAATGGTGGACCCTCCCGACAGGACGACAGCATCGTATTGATCCAATTCGGATACAGGTACATTGTTGCCCACCTCCGCGTTTGTGCGAAATTCAATGCCGGATTCTTTCATGATTTCGACACGACGGTCGATGACAGATTTGTCCAGTTTGAAATCCGGAATGCCGTAACGCAGTAGCCCGCCGATCTTGTCATCCCTTTCGTAGACGACTACATCATGGCCTGCTTTGTTCAGTTGAGCTGCGGCGGCCAATCCAGCAGGGCCAGATCCCACCACGGCTATCTTTTTGCCGGTCTTGATGTAATTTTTTACCGGTTTGACGTACCCTTTCTTATAAGCGATCTCAATAATATGCTTCTCGATCTCCTCAATGGCTACGGGATTTTTGTTAATGCCCAACACACAGGCCGATTCGCATGGAGCTGGACATATGCGTCCCGTAAATTCGGGGAAGTTGTTTGTCGAAACCAAAATATTGTAGGCTTCTTCCCATTTACCATCGTAGACAGCGTCGTTAAATTCGGGAATGACATTGCCCAGTGGACAGCCTGAATGACAAAACGGTATGCCGCAGTTCATACATCGGGCGGCTTGATGGTTCAGTTGCTCGTCCGAATAGGCGTGTACAAATTCCTGATAATTTTGCTTTCTGTTTTCCACAGAATCTTTCTGAGGAAGTGATCTATCAAATTCTAAAAATCCAGTTGCTTTTCCCATGATATATGTTCCTCTTATTTTAAGCTACAACCATTTTTTCCTGTAATACTTTTTTGTATTCGCGAGGGAATACTTTGATGAACCTGTTCTTTTCAGTGGCCCAATTGTTCAAGATGTAGGACGCTCTTTCGCTATTTGTCAGATGTATATGACGTTTTAAAAGGGCGATAATCGTTGTTTCGTCTTCGGTATCCAATGGATCCAGATCTACCATTTCTTGATTGCAATTGTCCTTGAATGTACCTTGGATATCGTATATCCAGGCAATACCTCCGCTCATCCCCGCGGCAAAGTTTCGGCCGGTCTGTCCCAAGATCAAGGCACGACCTCCGGTCATGTATTCACAGCCGTGGTCACCGATACCCTCTACCACTGCTGTCGCTCCGGAATTGCGTACGGCAAAACGTTCTCCCGCCATTCCATTGATAAACAGGTGGCCCGAGGTGGCTCCATACAACGCCACATTCCCGATGATGATGTTTTCATGAGGCGTCAATGTGCTCTCCTTTGCAGGATATATGGCCAATTGTGCACCTGACAAACCTTTTCCGACGTAATCGTTGGCTTCGCCTTCCAACTCGAAAGAAATTCCTTTCGTATTGAAGGCCCCAAACGATTGTCCGGCCGATCCTTCAAATTTGAAATTGATCGTATTGTCCGGCAAGCCGTCCGAACCGTATAATTTGGAAATCTCATTGGAAAGGAGTGTACCAATAGTCCGGTCGGTATTTTTTACCTTGAATGTACCGAATACAGGTGTCTTGCTTTCCAAGGCACCCTTGGCTTGCTTCAACAATCCCCAATCCAAGATCATGCCCATACCATGGTCTTGTTCTTCGGTGTTGTATAATGTTTCTCCAGCTTGATTTCTCGCCACGTGGAGAATACCTGTATAATCTATTTTTTTTGCTTTCCAATGACCGATATCCTCTCGTTTTTTTAGAAACTGTGCTCTACCTACCATTTCATTGATCGTACGGAAGCCCAATTGTGCCATGATCTCACGCATTTCCTCTGCCAGGAAGTGGAAGAGATTAACGATGTCTTCCGGTTTTCCGGAAAAGAGCTTGCGCAGTTCGGGATCTTGGGTAGCCACACCGACCGGACATGTGTTCAAGTGACATTTGCGCATCATGATACAGCCGCCAGCTACGAGGGCAGCTGTGGCTACACCCCATTCTTCGGCGCCGAGTAATGTTGCGATGACCAAATCCCGTCCGGTTTTCATCTGTCCGTCCGATTGAAGGACAACCCGGCTACGGAGCTTGTTTTGTACCAATGTCTGGTGCGCTTCTGCCAGTCCAAGTTCCCAGGGCAGGCCAGCATGTTTGATCGAGCTGATCGGAGAGGCTCCAGTACCACCATCGTATCCTGCGATGAGTATAACGTCGGCGTGAGCTTTGGCTACGCCGGCAGCAATCGTACCTACGCCTGCTTTAGAGACCAGCTTCACGTTGATACGTGCGGATCTGTTGGCATTTTTCAAGTCAAAGATGAGTTGTGCTAAATCTTCAATGGAATAAATGTCGTGATGTGGAGGAGGCGAGATCAACCCTACTCCCGGAGTAGAGTGACGTACTTTTGCGATCCACTCATCGACTTTATGACCGGGTAATTGTCCACCCTCACCTGGTTTTGCACCTTGTGCCATTTTGATCTGGAGTTCATCTGCTTGGGTAAGATAATTGGATGTCACGCCAAATCGTCCGGAAGCCACTTGCTTGATGGCTGAACGCATAGAATCTCCGGTAGGTAATTTTTCGTACCGTATTTCGTCTTCACCACCCTCTCCCGTATTGGATTTTCCACCTATACGATTCATCGCAATGGCTAAGGTGCTATGTGCCTCATGAGAAATGGATCCGAAGGACATCGCGCCCGTCGCAAAACGTTTCATGATTTCACTTGCCGGTTCGACTTCATCAATAGGGATTGGTGTGCGATGCTTGGCAAAGTCCAACAAGCCCCGTAAAGTGTACATGTGTTCTTTTTGGTTATTGATCAGTGCCGAATATTTTTTGAAGGTTTCAAAATCTCCTGTTCGACAGGCTTGCTGTAGCAGGTGTACCGTTTGGGGGTTCCACAGGTGACCTTCTCCACGCCTTTTCCATTGGTAGATACCTCCTTCAGGGAGTAAGTTTTTTTCTGCGCGGCTGTTTTCAAAACTTCTCCAATGTTTGGCCAAAGTTTCTTTGGCAATATCGTCCAAAGTAAGACCTCCAATACGTGATACTGCACCGCAGAAATATTTGTCGACTACGGATTTATCAATACCCAGTACTTCAAAAATCTGTGCACCATGGTAGGATTGAAGTGTCGATATACCCATCTTGGAGAATATCTTCAATAGGCCATTGCATACAGCTTTGACGTAATTTTTCTTGAGATCGTCCCAGGTGAGTTCGGTGTCAAGCAGGTTTTGCTCCTTTAGGGTACGGATGCTTGCCAAGGCCATGTATGGATTGATAGCCGTCGCGCCGAACGCCAACAAGCAGGCAAAGTGGTGCACTTCCCACACATCGCCGGCTTCGACTACCAGACCCACAGCTCCCCGGTTGCCTGTCTTGATCAAGTGGTGGTGTACCGCTGAAACAGCAAGTAGGGATGGGATAGCCGCGTGTTGTGAATCTATAGCACGATCGGAAAGAATGATAACTTCGAAGCCGTCTCGTACGGCATCATCGGCATAGCGGCAGAGCCTCTCGATACCGGCCTCTAAAGACCCCGGTTTGCCGTCGGCGCGGAAGTAGCCCTGCAATGTTTTGGCCTGAAAGACACCTGTGTCTATCGAACGGAGTTTTTCCAACTCGCTAGAGGTAAGGATGGGGTGATCCAATGTCACGCAATGACAGAATTTTTTGTCTTCGACCAATATATTACCAGCGTTGCCTATGAAAGTGGCTAGACTCATGACTAACCGCTCTCGTATAGGATCGATAGGTGGGTTGGTGACCTGTGCGAAAAACTGTTTGAAATAACTGGAAAGGTGTTGTGGCTGATCTGATAGTACGGCCAATGGCACATCGGTACCCATAGACCCTACAGGTTCGTATCCAGTGAGCGCCATGGGGGTCAGTATAGTTTCTAGATCCTCTCTGGAATATCCAAAAGCCTGTTGATATTTAAATACAGAATCTTTGGAAAGGTATGTGAATGTAACTCTGGGTTTTGCTAACTCTTCCAACTTGATCTTGTAGTTGTTGATCCATTCGCCATAGGGTTGCTGGCGTACGAGTTCGCCTTTGACCTCTTCGTCCGAGCGGATTTTGCCGGCTTCCATGTCGACGACGAATATCTTGCCGGGTTGTTGACGACCCTTTTTGATAATCGTAGCCTCATCGATCGGTAGCGCTCCTGCTTCGGAAGCGACTACGACGCGATCATCGGATGTAACGGCAAAGCGAAGTGGTCTCAAACCATTGCGGTCCAATGTGGCTCCGATAATTTTTCCGTCCGTAAAACAGAGCGCTGCCGGACCGTCCCAGGGCTCCATTAAGGTAGCATGGTATTCGTAGAATGCTTTTTTCAGCGGATCCATCTGTGTATTGCCATCCCAGGCTTCGGGTACAAGCATAAGCATGACGTGGGGCAGGCTTCGGCCACTGTGCAGGAGTAGTTCGACGACATTGTCCAGACAAGCTGAATCGGATTGACCCCTGTCGACTACCGGAAGCAGGATTTCCATTTCTTCGTCTGTAAAGTAAGGTGAAGAAAGAGAACGTACTCCGGCATAGAACCAGTTAAGGTTTCCTGTCAAGGTATTGATCTCACCATTGTGCGCGATCATGCGGAAAGGTTGTGCCAATGACCACGAAGGAAAAGTATTTGTGGAAAAACGGGAGTGTACCAATCCAAAAGCGGATACTACGCGTGGATCACGGAGATCCAGGAAATAGGTTCCTACCTGATAGGTCGTTAGCTGTCCTTTATAAATAATAGTTTTGCAAGAAAGCGAAGCAATATAAAGAGGCAGTGGATACTCTTGATGAGACTTGATTTTTTGGATGATGAGTCTTCTCAGTACATATAGCTTACGTTCAAATTCTTCTGTATTGGCCACACCGTCCGGGCGTGACACGAAAAACTGTACGATTTCGGGCTCGGCACCTAGAGCCGTAGGACCTATGCCTTCGCGATTGACAGGTACGGTACGGAATCCAAGAAATTCCATCTTCCGTTCTTGGGCAGCTTCTTGAATGACCTCCCTACATATCTTGTTCAATTCGGATTCCTTAGGCAAGAAGACCATCCCTACGCCATAGTAGCCTGGCTCTTGCAATTGTATGCCCAGGCTGATACATTCTTCCCATAGAAATTCATGGGGCAGTTGTATCATGATTCCAGCACCATCCCCACTTTCGGGATCGCATCCACATGCACCACGGTGTTCCATGTTTTCCAACATCGTCAATGCATCCTTCACCTGCGCATGTGATTTTTGTCCCTTGATATGGGCCACAAAACCTACACCACACGCATCATGTTCAAATTCCGGGTTGTAAAGTCCTTCTTGCTGCATTCTATTTAAAAATTATGATTATTATAAAGAGTTTGCTAATATAGAAATTATTTCGGATAATTTTTGAAAAAAAATCAATAATAATATATTATAATTATATAATTAGTAATTATTCTAAATAATATTGAAGAATTTGTATTTATTGAGCTGGGGTGGCCTCTGGATTAACAATGCAGGAGTTAGAGGCTGATATTCCTTAAAATATATTATGTCCAAAGGATTGAAATGTTTGCCTTGTTCTACACAGACGACACACGTGCGCTCTATGTCATTAAGTTAAGGATATGCATATCGTTCTCTTGTCATGCTGACGATAGGACTGCGAAGCAGGCATCAGGGTCGTGTTGGTGGCTGTGAGGCTGATGCAACATTGCATCTAAAAAACACAACGAATAGATTCTTCACTGCGTTCAGAATGACAAAAAAACGCTTAACTTAATGACATTGCACGTGCGCTAAGCATTGATTATAGCACAGTTAGTGATAATGGGTACATTCTGCATGCGTGATCCTCTGTAAAATAAATCTTTACACCAGATCAAAAATTACAGCAAAACGAAGTAATTCAGCAAAAGAACTGCATTCAGTCTTGCGAATGATGTTTTTTCGATGGGTGGATACTGTATGGAAAGATATAAACAGTTGCTCGGCCACTTCCCGTGTCGATTTGCCGTGAGCCAAGAGAGTGATAATCTCTTTCTCCCTGTTGGTCAATACCGCAAACTTACGGTAGTTTGACCGGATATACGAGTTTTGATCCAGCGTCTTGTTGACGCGGGCAATAAGGTTGTCCATACCAATCACAGGCGAGGATAGTAAGATGATTTTATGATCCAATTGCGAAGCTGCTTTGACCTGGATGACTTTAAGAACGGTATAGAACCAGGTATAATCCGTGTTACCGTAGAGCTTGACACGTTGGAAAAAATTGTACTGCTTGTCAAAATCACCCAGTGCCAAATATTCGTTCATCCCTTTAAATATAGCATAGGATTCTTCTTTGACAAAGTAGCGCTCATAATAAATATCTCCAAGTTCATTGATTTCTTCAATAGAGGAACCCAGATTCTCGCAGCCCCAGTTGTTCATATAGCTGCACCCTGTGGGTCTCAGCCCATCCAGGTCTTGGATCATCAACGAAGCAGGCACGATGTCGCCTATATCTGGAATATTAAAATCTCCATATTTAAGCCCTTTGGATATGCCATGTAATTGAATGTCTAATAAGTCCATAACTGGTATTCTTACTTCAGGAATAAATGAGCGATATCCAAAGATATATAAAATTTGTTGGGAATCCCATGAGGATCATAGGTTGGATTACCGAAACCCCAAAAAAGAAAGACAAATACCTAGCCCTAGGTATTTACAGGCCTTGTAATAGGCGATACCTTTGAGCCATACATTTAATCTAGCATAATATGAAAAATATTCAAAAAATCATGACAGTTGTTTTCGGGATGATGTGTCTGTTGTTTAGCATGATCCTGCTATTGTCTTGTGATAAGGGTAAGGATCCGAATCCGGATACAGATCCAAGTGACCTCCCGGAGCTTGTTGTGACAGCTTCTTCAATCGATGTCGATGAAGGTGAAGAAGTGACATTTGAAGTCAAGGCTGAGGGCAAAGTAGTGACGGCCGATATATATGTGGGTAGCGAAAAGATAAATGGTACGAAACATACTTTTACTCAATCCGGTACGTACAAAGTCATGGCCAAAAAAACCGATCATCTTGAGAGCAACGAGATCACGATCGATGTATATGCTATAGACGTATATGTGTCCGGCAACGGACCTGAGGGCGCACTATATTGGAAAAATGGCATATTGGCATCTCTTGGTGAAGATGTACCTACCAACGCATTGGGTATAACGGTTGATAAGGGTGATGTTTACATCGCTGGCACAGCGCTTGTCAACGGCACGCCATCAGCCAGGTATTGGAAAAATGGTACTGCGGTGTCTCTTTCTGATAAATATTCTGTTGCTAAGTCTATACTCGTGCAAGGTAGCGATATCTATGTTGTGGGGTTTGAGGTCGAGGACGGTGTTGCTGTAGCAAAATATTGGAAAAACGGTATGGCAGTGTCCCTTTCGGACGGCATTCGCCATCATGAGGCATCTTCGATAGCGGTGTACAACGGGGATGTGTATGTGGCAGGATTCGATAATGTCAACGCCAGTAAACCAATCGCTAAATATTGGAAAAACGGGGTGGAAGTTGCCCTTAGCGAAGAAGCTAATGCTGCACAGGCTCTTGGGGTCGCCGTTGTCGGCGGCAAGGTGCATGTGGCCGGATGGGAAAACAAAGGTACAGGACAGGTGGCCATGCATTGGGTGGATGGTGTATCAACGTTGCTTGGTACAGAAAATATACTCAGTACAGTTGCAGGAATAGCTACCCAACATAACGATATTTATATAGCCGGCGCGGAAGTCGAAAGCACAAAATCAGTTGCTAAATATTGGAAGAACGGCACGGCTATATCTCTCAGCGATGGAAGCCGAGATGAAATGGCTACTGCAATAACGGTCTCCAATGGGAATACCTATGTCGCCGGATATGAATACGGAGGAGGAGGCAAAAATGTCGCCAAGTATTGGAAAAACGGAACAGCTGTTACACTTACCGATGAAGACGGGGCTGGAGTAACGGCAAGCGGTCTCGCGGTAGTACGAAGGAAGTAGCAAAAGGAGTCTGATAGAAAAAGTAAGGCCGTCTAAAAAGTTGATTTTTAGACGGCTTTTTTTGTTGTAGAAACGTTAAGAATTTACCCTTCTATTTTTAAGGGGACTTTAGTACCTTTATCGATTATGAAAATCACAGCAATAGAAATCTACCGATTGAGTATCCCGATGGAACCTTTTGTCATTGCAACAGGAACTATGGACTATGCACAGAACACATTCATACGTGTTTTGACCGATAAAGACCTGTCTGGAGTCGGGGAGTGCTCGGCTTTTCCGATGATCGTGGGGGAGACCCAAAATACCTGTATTAGTGTGGCTCAGGATTTTGCTAAAATCTGGAAAGGAAAGGACGCTTTGGATTTGGAAGCACGGTTAGCGGAACTGCATCTTTATATTGCAGGGAATGCGACGATCAAGTCAGCTTTTGATATGGCCTTGTACGATCTGTCTGCCAAATATGCTAATCTTCCTTTGTATAAATTTTTGGAAGGAGAGCCACGGGAGATTATCACGGATATCACCTTAGGAATCGCCTCTGCAGAGAAAATGGCGGAGAAGGCTTTGCGACTCAAAGAAAATGGCGCTTTTGCCTTGAAAGTCAAATTGGGTAAAAATCCGCAAGAGGATATACAGCGGATCAAGGCTATCCGTCAAGCTGTTGGTTTTGATATTCCTATCCGTATCGATGCCAATCAAGGTTGGTCTTACGAAGGTGCTGTAGAAGCGTTGAAAGGTATGGAGTCGTATAAGATTCAATTTTGCGAACAGCCGATGCGGACATACAATGATAACCTGTTGTCCGAGTTGCGTACGCAGACTATTGTGCCGATTATGGCAGATGAATCCGTATATAGCCACTATGATGCGGAGCGTCTTTGCAGAAGTGATGCCTGTGATTTTATCAATATTAAGTTTTCAAAATCTTCGGGCATACACGAAGCGTTAAAGATTCAGGCTGTAGCGGCAGAGTATAATGTGCCTTGTATGATTGGAGGGATGTTGGAAAGCCGTTTGGCATTGGCCGCCAAAGTGCATTTTGCCTATGCCGCTCCGAATGTTAAATTTTATGATCTGGATACCTGTATGGTCGGACATTTGGAAGACCCGGTGATCGGTGGTGTACAATATGATGGTTACAAGATTTCTGTTTCCGACGATATCGGTATAGGTGCGGATATCAAACAGGAATTTTTGGACAAATGTGAAAGGTGGGTGATATGAATTCGATGAGCTGGGGGATTGGTACCCAGGAAATCATTATTCTATTGATCTTAGTGGTTATTCTGGTGTTTTTTTATGGGTTGTTTTCTAAACTTTTACGAAGAAAGAAGTAGCTAAATACTTCCTAAGTTTTAGAACGAAACTATAGAAGTCTATGTGCCAATAAAAAATAAAAAAGGCTCTTCGGACGAAGAGCCTTTTTTATTCAAAGCGATTGAAAGTTATTTTTTAACTTCATTCTTTTTAGCTGTTACTTCGTTACGAATGTCTTGAGCTAAAGTTTTGATTTCTTGTAAACCTTTACGTACGCGAGTACCCGCTGCAGAGTTACCATTGTTGAAGAATTTTTCTGCATCTGCTTCGATAGAAGCTACTAGTTCTTTTAATTTAGTGTAGTTTTTCATTTTATTAATTATAATTTAGTTTTCAAATTATTTTTGCTAAGATGTAATAAAGATACAAAACGAACAAATATAAAAACAATAAAATCGCATTTTTTTTCAAAAAAGTGTGTTTTATTAGAGATTATTCTACAATTGTCAGCTCGTTTATGATATTCTTTGCCTCTGCGAACTTGTCGATGACAAACAGAACATAACGTATATCGACCGAAATAGTGCGTTGCAATTTGGGGTCGAAAATCACATCTCCGGCCATAGCCTCGATATTTCCATCAAATGCAAGCCCTATCAGTTCGCCATTGCCATTCAATACGGGTGAACCGGAATTGCCTCCTGTGATGTCTTGATCACTTAAAAAGTTTACAGGCATATAACCATTTTTATCAGCATAACGTCCATAATCCTTCTTTTCGTATAAATCGATCAGTTTTTTTGGTATATTAAATTCTGGATCGTTCGGTTTGTACTTGGCGATTGTCCCTTGTAAGGTCGTATAGTTATTGATTTTTGCATCGTTTCGGGGATCTTTTGGCAAGGCACGGATAGTTCCATATGTGAGACGTAATGTACTATTGGCATCTGGGTAGTATTTGGTTTTGGGGTTCATTTCTAGGAAGCCTGCAATGTATTTTCTATAGGCTGCTTGGAAATTGCCCTCTAATTGTTCCAAATCGGGGCTACGCTCACGATATTTATCCATCAAAGCTTCAGATATTTTGAACAAAGGGTCCTCACTGACGACATTGGCCGAAGGATTTGTTAAAAAAGCTTCTAGTTTTTCTTTTGAACCAAATATGCTTTTCGCGAAGGCTTCCTTGACCAACCCATCAAACTTTCCGTTGTTTTGTTGTGCCAGTTGCTGGATATAGGGAGCGATGTTGCCAGCTTTTGCACCGTATAGGTTCAACTCGTCAGTCAGCACATCTATTTCCAATGGAAGATAGAGCTTTTCATAGGTGTCGGCCAAAGCGGCTTCAAAACGGGGAAGCAGTTCTTTCCGCTTTGCTTCGTTAGCTTCGGCATATTGTTGCAGCGGGTTGCCAAGGCTATAGGGTAGGGCAGCAAACGTAGCCGAGCGTAATGTGCCTGTAAGATAATTGTCATGACGGGCCTTCTCATTGGTAGCGGTATAATAGGAGCTGATGGTATTGATCACCTCCCCATACTTATCCTTATTCGCTTTTTTATTGGCCCATTTTTGAAACTTTTTCTCCTGTTTGCGTTTGGTTGCAGCTGTCTTGTGTTGCGAAAGGGCATCGATCATGCCTTGGCGGTTTTTCCAATAATTGGCAATGCGCGAATACTGTGAAGCATAATTGATGTTGACGGCCTGGTCTTTGTCCATGTGTTTTTTCATGGCATCCATGCCTACTTTGGAAGCTTCTACCCACGCAGGATAGGCATAATGTACATTTTGATCGATACCAGCTGCTGGCATCCAGCGGTTGGTACGGCCAGGATAGCCAAGGATCATCGAAAAATCACCTTCTTTGAATCCCTTGATACTTATAGGTAAATGGTATTTGGGTTTCAGCGGCACGTTGTCGACGGAATACGATGCTGGATTACCGTCTTTGTCGGCATAGACCCGAAAGACGGAAAAATCGCCTGTGTGACGAGGCCATTCCCAATTGTCAGTATCTCCTCCGAATTTTCCGATACTATTGGGAGGTGTACCTACTAACCGTACGTCCTCATAATCCTGATACACAAAGTAGTAATATTCGTTGCCGCTGTAGAAAGACTTTACATTGACGATATATTTACCGTTCTCGCTGTTTTCCCTTTCGATTTTTGCGATTTCCTGCTGGATGATCTTTTGCCGTTCCTTTTCGGGCATGTTATCATTGACCAGATCCAGGATACGCTTCGTCACATCATCCATACGAACGAAAAAACGTACAGACAAGGATCGTGGCTTTAACTCTTCCGAAAGGCTTTTGGCCCAAAAGCCATTGGTGAGGTAATCATGTTCGGGAGTAGATAGCTCTGCAATCGCATCGTATCCACAGTGGTGGTTGGTCATGACCAGACCCTGCCCGGAGACAATCTCGGCCGTACAGCCACCGTTGAATTGTACGATGGCATCTTTCAGACTGGAATTGTTGATGCTATAAATTTCTTCTGCGGTCAGTTTAAGACCTTTTTTCTGCATGTCGGCTTCATTGAGACGCTTGAGGTGCATCAGGAACCACATGCCTTCGTCGGCCATACTGGTCAGGCTGACCATACATGACACGAATAACAATACTATTTTTTTCATCTATAAAATTTTTAAAGAGAATGAAACCTTGCCTACCGTATGCAGGTATCAGATTTTTCATCGCGTATTTTTCCAATGGTATTCAAGATGGCTGAAGCCGTCTCTGCCTCCCATTGCGTGGTCTGAAAAATCATGATGGTTTCATTTCAACCATTTTAATTCTGGACAAAATTGGCTTAATTCTAACGTAAAACAAAATTTTGTTGAAGACTTCTACGGTTTTTAGGTCTTTTTTTGGTAAGAATTGGCAACTTACGCCAACAAGAGAGAAGATGGTAGGAGCAGGAAAAGAAAAACCCCATAAGGTTTTTAAAACCTTATGGGGTTTGGATTGCGTACTCCGTGCGGTTAATTTTCAGATGTTACGGAAGCAAACACTTCTCCAAAATTGTAGAATGTTTCGTTGGCAATTTCTGCGGCATGGGCGAAAGTGCTTTCATCTGCACCATGCTGGTTGAGCACAGCGGTGAATCCTGCCCACATCTTGCCACTATCCTCCCCGTATCCGGAGAAAAACGATGTACCTCTATGTATGCCATATTTGTTGAGCATTTGCACGATGTAGGGACCTCCCATGATAGAGCCTTCCAATACATACAGAGCACTCAAGGCCTCCAATACGTTGTTTACCTGAGGTGCTGTGGCCAAGGGCAGGTTGTCGATTGTGCCACCCAATTCTTCGATATCCCGTTTGATATAGGACGAATTACGTCTTTCGGCCAGATCCGGGAGAACATCGGTCGTGATATACGGTGCAATAGCTTCCTCAACAGCTTTGAAATAGGCATAGAAACCTTTCAAAACTTCGGCATAGTCTGCTTCGGAGCGAACTGCTTTGAGTTGACGAACAATGATGCCTTCCACTTTTTGGTGGGCAGGCATGGTGCTTTCTTTGATATTTTGATGTAACATGTTTTTTTATTTTTATTGGGCAACCATTTTTGGGCGACCACATAGGGTTGCCCCTACAAATTTGTATATTTATTTCTTGCTTTGCTTTCTTCTTTTTGCTTAAAAATGTCTGCAAAACGGTTTAAATTCTACCTTGTGTTGTGGGTTACTTTATCTCAAATTTGGTGCTTGAAGACGGCACGATCACATATTCAAAGGTAGCATACATGATAGGTTCGCCTTTTTTCCAAAGCTCCGGCGTAAACAAGTCTTTGTAGCAGGATATCATTTTGATCTTAGCGTAATCACCATTGGCTGTTTTGAGGATTACCGTCCGTGGTTTTACGGTTGTAACATCCTTTTTGGTAATAGGCACGGCCAACGCATAGGCTATGTGTTGATCTTCGGGAGCACCATCGCGAACGGTTGTTCCAAAGAAATCATAGAGATACCAGCCCATCCCCTCGCCAAAGAAACCTTGGTCATCGGTACCGATCACATCTTTGCCTGTTTTGAATTCCAGGTCTTTGGGTATTTCTGTCACTTCGTCAAATGTGCTTTCGACGATCGCAATACCGCCTTTGGCGGTACTTCCCGCTCCGTAATTGTCCTCATCACTTCCGTTATTGGCCGAAAGAAAACTGGTGAAGATTCCTCCGAAGGCTAAATCCCACTTTGTCGAATTGCCTAATTCCACATCAACCGATTTGTTTTCAGAAAGACTGTACAGGTAATGATCATGAGGATTGGGTGTCGAACCTTCGTCGGTAGGCGCTATGGGTAAATTTTCAACCCGGATCAATTTGTAATAATTACCTGTTTCTTCTTCGTCGGGTATAATGTTCTCTTTTTTATCGCATGAGTAACCTACGCATATAAGAGCTAAGACGTAGCAAAAAAATGAATATCTCCTAATTTTTTTTGAAATAGTTTGATTTGACATAGCTTTAATTGTTTAATTTATTTAGTGAATGTTTTTGTTTTGATAGAGAAATTGTCGACTTCTCTTCCGTTTTGTAGAATGTCCGTTAATTGTACGATGAATACTTTGTCCAATGTATTGGAGAAGCCTGTCTCCTCGTTTCCTTCAAATAGAATGACGTACCGACCTTCAATCGTAGCGAGGGTGTGACTCGTGAATAGGTAATTGTACCAAGCATTGGGAGTGGAAGGTGCAGGCCCATCGACCATACTCATCGTGAGCTTAGAGGTGTATTTGATGGTCGCTGTATCCAGTACAGCTATTTTGATATCCTCAATGGTTTCGATGTCCGAGTCAAAATAACCCAAGCGATACTTATCCGCATTTGCCAATTGCAGGTCAAGGCTCATGGATCCTGCCAAGGAGATGTCTGCCTTTGTTTCGTCGTCGATCTCCTCGTTATCGCCTATATTAAAGAATATAGGTTCGTCATTGGGGACTATAGTCTTGCTTTGTACGACCGCCTTATTGTCGGATAAGATGAGCGGTTCTTCTTCTTTTTCCTTTTCGCAGGACATAAACCCGAAAGCAAGTGCGCATGCCAATGCACTTATTGATAGTAGTGTTTTCATTTGAATTGTTTTAATTTATGTGTGTTATTTTTTTAATTAGTTGCGAGATTTTTACTTCCGTCCTGCTGTACGTAATAACGGAAGGTGAAGTACGGTGCAGGCCAGTTCATGTTGGTGACAGCAGGCGGATTCCCTTTGTAGGCATTGATAAGCTGTAGTTTGGCGTACTTGCCATCGGGTAAACGGATGACGTAGGTACGGTTGGGCAATGCCTGCATAATATGCGTGGATAGGCTGTACTGAAACCAACCATTCGAAGATTTGGATGGTGCCCAGCCTATCTTTGCGACATTGCTGTTGTCAAATTCCTCATCACTCGGCGCTGTGGCCACTGTTTCGTAAGACCGATCCAATTTGATTACTGCGGTATTGGTAGCCTCTCCTTCGTAGCCCGGATTGAACTCTTGATGAGCATTGTTAATGTAGACTTCCGAATTGTAGGGGCCTGTGAAGGCAAGATCCCAGTCTTTGGTTTTTAACCACTGCAAGGAGTCTTCCTTTGTTTTGATCCAGATTTGGCGCTTATCACGGAAACGGAAAAGGAAAGTATAAAAATCACGGTTTTCTTTTCCATCGACACTGCCTCCCATGGAAGCTTCCAGATCGCCTGGCAAATCGTATATAACCGTACTCTTGCCATCTTCCAATCCCGGACGCGGATCTTCCTCTTTGCCACAAGAACTGAATGTCAATAACAGACAGCCTACAAATAGGTAGCCTATCCTACTACAAGCCAACAAGGCATGTAGTTCGTTGATGATCAATTTTGTCGTTTTCATTTTTTGAGTATTGTGTATTGAGATATTAATCATTCCTAATTCATAATTTTCTCATTCCTTCAGCCATCGATAACTTAATCCGCCCAAGATGACTCTGCCAGGCTGTCCGGGCATGTACTGATGGGTGAAATCCAATATATTGTCTGCGATCAATCGCAGAGTCAATTTGTTTTTGAGCAATCTCTTTTCAATGGTCAGATTCAAGAGGGTATGATCCGGAACAAAAGCATCAAATCTGTCGATAAATTGATTGGTGGTCGTTTCCTGGAAGGGATATTTTCCCCGGATATTGGCCCTTAGATTGACGCTTGTATTCCAAGGTATGTATTCGTAAAGCAGTTTTAGGTTGACCATGTGCCTCGAACGATCCTCTATACCCCAATAGTCCTTCACTGTAGGCTCCCAAGATTCACCGGTCACCGGATTGATGATCAATTTATTGTAGGGATAATTGCCGCTGCGAATACTGTCCAGCACGCTGAGGTCCTTGGCGATGAGGTATTGGTATCCTGCCGAAAGCTCCAGGTCCCGTGTGGCTTGGTAGGCAAAGGACAGTTCGATACCTCTGTTTACAGCTTTTGGTAGGTTTCGGTATGTGTAGATCTGACCGATCTGTGTACCTTGTCCGACACTGATACTGTTGATCTGGTTTTTGATGTGATGGTAAAAGGCCGAAAGTTCTGTTCGAATCTTTATGTTGGGTGACCATATCAAGCCGATATTGTTGGACAGGCTGTTTTCTGCTTTTAGGTTGTTGGCTGTCAGATTGAGCATATACGTGTTCTGCGAACTCAGTTCACCGGATCTGTCCATGGCTTCGATAACTTCTCTTACCCGATCTGTTCCGACGACCATATAGTTGGCCGATGGGTTGTAAAATACCTGATAGCGCATCTTGTAATCCGGAGCTTTAAAGCCCATACCGCTACCGGCTTTTAGTGTAAGCTGTGGTGAAATATGGTATTGTACACCTATACTCGGACTGACTTGATCTTTATATACATTGGTATAATCGTATCGTAGACCTAGTGTAGTCAATAGGCGGTCAGCAGGTTTCCATTCGGTCTGTAAATAAGCAAAAGCGGTGTTCAGGGCGTGTTGGTCATCCAAGGCCCTGTCGTCCATCATCTCTGTGCTACCACCCAGACCGCCCGTCAATTTGATGTCGGTATGGGGTGAATAGGCAAATTGCTGCTCCAAACGATGGACTTGCTGACCGAATTTATCCACAGAGATCAATGCACTTTGCCGTATCCATTCGGCACTCATCTCAGTCTGATATCGGGTGAAGTAATAGCGGCTCATGCTGCGCAAACCGGAGGCAAATTGGTGATCGTAATTGGCCGAAAGATTCACATCTTGGTCTTTTTGACGATCTTCATTGACCAGATTGTCGGACCAATCGTTGATCATCACCGATTGCCGTCCTGCATAGCGTGCGGTCATGCCTATCGTACCATTTTTGCTGGTGCGATATCGGGCTCTTCCCTGTATACTATAGTTGCTGTAAGGCGGTACGGTAGTTCCTTCGGACATGTATTTACTATTGGTGTTAAAACCGTCCGTGCGGTAGTAATTCGCTGAAGCGACTACAGAACCTCGTTGATTGGCAAAAGGGGTCTCTCCTTCGACCGTCGCATCGATGATATTCAAGCTTCCATACAAGAGTGACGCCTGGGCCTGTGGTGTAATGGCCCCATGTCGGGTGATGATGTTGATGGCTCCTCCTAGGGCATCCGATCCGTATAGGCAGGATGTGGCACCTTTGATGATTTCGATACGTTCGATATTTGTGACCGATATGCGCGAAAGGTCGAAATTGCCACTATTGCGTCCGAGCATGGGTTGTCCATCTACAAGTACCATAATGTAATTGCTGCTGAAACCTTGTATCTGTACGCCTACGGCACGTGAGCCTCCAGCAATATCATTGATGACGGCTACCCCCGTCTGCTCTTTCATCACTTCATCCAATCGGCGGCTACCCATGAGCTCGATTTCGCGACGGGTGATGATTTTGACGGGCATGGCGGCATTCTCCGCTTTTAGGAGATTATCGACTGCACTTACTTTACCTTGAACCTCTACCTCGGTGATGCTTTTGTGGTTGGAGGAAAGCCGGATGTTCAAGTTGGTATCCTTTTGTTCCAACTCGATGTTTTGTGTGGAGGAGGTGTATCCGAGACAGGTCGCTTCAAGAACATAGGTGCCTTCGTAAAGATCGTTGAAAGCAAAGTATCCCTTGTCGTCTGTCTGTGTGATGATCTTGCCTGGGTTCAACAATAGTGTTGCTTTGGGAATAGAGACACCCCAATCGTCCTTGAGGTATCCGGAGATGCTGTATTTGGACTGCGCTAGAGCGGTCCCGGTACATAGGAGAAGGGAGGCAGTACTCCATAGTGTCCATTTGTTGAGACGATTTAAGTTTTTAGCACATGGTTTAAGCCTTGGGCCAAAAAAAGCGTACATATACTTGAAACAGAAAATTTTTATGTAGGCAGTTCGTTCAAACACTATTTTTATTTTTAATCATTCTAAATAATGAGACAAAAAACGGAAATCTGATTGATAAATAGTATATGAAAACTGACAAAAATTGTATGGAATTCGATTTGAATGGTTATGTTTTAGATTGTTTTTAGGATTCAATATGTTGATATATAGCTGTTTATGTTTGTTTTTATGCTTGTGTCTTTTATATTGTTTTGAACGAATTATTTGTATTTAGACTGATTATTGATTTGTTTTGTATCAGAATTTAAGGAGATTTCCGGAGTTTTTTAAAACTTCGGAAATCACTTGTAGAAGTATTTACGATGAAAAAATCGATCTATATTATTATCTTACTTTTATGGAGTACGGTGTGTTTGGCAAAGGAGCAGCGTATTATTACATTACATAGCGCCATTACCGAAACCGTTTATGCTTTGGGGTTGGGATCGTCTATGGTGGCTACGGATGTGACGAGTATCTCTCCGAAGGCCGCGGCAGGCTTGCCTCGTGTCAGCAAGAACAGATCGGTGTCGTCAGAAGGCTTGCTGGCTTTCCAACCAACAGTTGTATTGGCTATGGAGGGAGATGTACCATCGTCGGTGGCACAGCATTTGCGCAAATCGGGCGTACGCCTTGTCACACTTAGACAGGAATATTCAGTAAAGGGGGCATCAAAGTTTATACAGGATATCGCGGATGCATTGGGTGTGGCCGAGATGGGGAAAACAGTGGTACAACGTACAAAAATCAGTTTGGATCGTGTACTTGATGTAGTCAAGGAGGAAACTAAAGGTCGTCAGGTTCCCAAAGTGCTGTTTATCTACGCACGGGGTACGGGAACGATGAGTGTAGCGGGCAAAGGGAGTAGTTTGGACGCTATTATTTCTTTGGCAGGAGGGAAGAATGCCGTTCAGGAGTTTGCTGATTTCAAACCTTATACTACAGAGGCGCTTGTACAGGCTAATCCCGATATTATTTTGATGTTTGATTTCGGAGCAAGTAGTTTAGGTGGGAAAGATGCCATTCTCAAACTTCCGGGCGTACGTGTTACAGAAGCGGGTAGACAGGAAAGGATATTGGCTATGAGTGGTCCTTTGCTGATCAATTTCAGTACACGTCTTCCGGAGGCTATCATGCAATTGCATAGGGCTTTTGTTGAAGAGATGGATTAAAAAAACAAGAATTGGAAATGGAAAGTTGAAAATGGAGAATTCACAATTCGTAATTCATAATTTAGAAGTCATAATTATAGAGCGTGCAGTCTAAACAGCGTATCATTTTAACTGTCCTGGTCGCGGCACTAGTGTTGGTGAGCTTAGTGGCTTTGGCTTTGGGGGCATATTATATTTCGTTGTCCGATGTTTGCCGTTTACTATTCCATCGGATAGGTATCGGTAGTGATATGGCTGTGGATTCGGTACAAAGTAATGTTTTATTTGTTATCCGCATGCCACGCGTACTCTTGGGGGTGCTGGTAGGTGCAGCATTAGGAATTTCCGGTGCTGCTATTCAGGGTATTTTTCGCAACCCTTTGGCAGAGCCTGGACTTATTGGGATTTCTTCCGGCGCATCGTTGTTTGCCGTATTGATTATTGCTTTCGAGAGTCTATTGTTTGCCGGACTTGCCGAATGGATAGGTTATTATTTGCTTGCTTTTGGAGCATTTTTTGGAGCAGGGCTTACCGCTTTCGTGGTGTATCAGATATCTGTCAAGGATGGGCGCCCCAGTGTGACCACCATGTTGCTAGCAGGAATAGCCATCAATGCTTTTGCCGGAGCATTGACAGGTCTGATGACCTATATGGCGACCGAACAGCAATTGCGAACGATTACATTTTGGATGTTGGGAAGTTTGGGTGGTGCGACGTGGGAAAATGTGACGGCCATAGCGCCTTTCATCATCATACCATTGGTAGCCTTGCCTTTCTTTTCCAAATCATTAAATGCCTTTGCCTTAGGGGAGATACAGGCAGATCTGTTGGGTATGCGTACGGATTATATCAAACGTTGGGTGGTGGTCTTGTCCACGTTGGCTGTAGGAGCTTCGGTAGCGGTGTCGGGAATCATTGGTTTCGTGGGTTTGTTGGTACCGCATACCGTACGATTGATGGGCGGTGTGGAGCATAAATACGTATTGATTGCCTCGATGGTGTTGGGGGCGATGGTGTTGACCTTAGCGGACGTGCTGTCCCGGGTATTGGTCGCCCCAATCGAATTGCCGATAGGGGTGATTACAGCACTGTTGGGTACACCTGTATTTCTGTATATATTGATTAAGGAGAAGTGATAGTGGAAAGTGGAGAGTTGAGAATGGAGAGTGAAAAGGCACTTTCAATTTTCAGTTTTTAATTTTCAATTAAATAAAACGATGTTACGTGTAGAAAAACTGACATACGAGGTCAAAGGGAGAAAGTTATTAAAAGACATCTCGTTTCAACTGAGAAAAGGGGAGGTATTGGCCTTGCTGGGAGCCAATGGAGTCGGAAAATCTACCTTGATGGGATTGTTGTCGGGTGATAAAAAACCGCAATCCGGAACGATAAGTTTGAATGGTCAGTTGATTGCGAGTTACGATCCGCAGGAGCTGTCCAAATGCAGGGCTATGTTAAGTCAACAACAGCAGATCTCTTTGGCGTTCAAAGTTCGGGAAATTGTCATGATGGGCCGTTATCCACATTTTCGATCCAACCCGGCGGTGAGAGATACAGAAGTGGTCGAGGAGGTCATGCAATTATGTGGAGTGTCCGATTTTGCGGATCGGATATTCCTAAGTCTATCGGGTGGAGAGCAACAACGGGTACAGTTGGCCAGGATATTGGCACAAATATGGGACAATCCGAATAGTTTGTTGCTGTTGGATGAGCCTATTTCTGCACTGGATCTGCATTATCAGCAGAAAGTATTGGCCATTGCCAAAGCTTTGTCCCGGAGGGGGTTGATGGTAGTTCTTGTGGTTCATGATGTCAATTTTGCGGCCATGTATGCAGACCGTATCTTGATGCTCAAACATGGACGTAAGCTCTTTGACGGAAGCCCAATGGAAGTGTTGAATACAAAGGATATCTATACGGTATTTTCTGTAGAAACTACCGTAGAACTCAATGCGAAGACTTTGAAGCCTTACGTCCGTTTGGAAGAAATGGACATGGACGTACATCTTTTTAATTCAATGTTGCCGGTGAGCGAAAAGGAACTGTCTTTGGAACGGAGAAGAGCGTTGCTGTTGGGTAAATCGCCTTACCTATCTGTCGAAGAACAATCTCTTAAGTTGGGGATTTCGGAAGCTGAAGCGATGCTGCTGGATAAAGAAAATACATACCATTATATTCGGAATGATTTTGCCCGATTATTACCTTATTTTTCGCTGCTGGGAAGCGTAAAAGCGTGTACAAAAAATGGAAGCTGTAAGCATACCAAAATAGGTGTGTATGCCTATGCTAAAGGGTACGGGGATACACATTTGTTTGCCGGAACGCGTATTGATTTACGGTTATTTATCAACAAATGGCATGTAGGTATCCTAGTGGATGGAACCAGCGGTAGATCGTTGCATTTTTTTGATCGGGAAGGGTGCGAACTCCACGCCATACACTTGATTGATGGGGAGAGTGATCTTGAAGGATTTGATACGCTCAAAAAGAATTTTTGTGAAGAATCGGAGGAAGCTCCTCGTTTTGAAAGACAGCTTCCGACGGATGAGAGAGCTACATTGGATGAATTGCAGCAGGAAGATTTCAGACAAGAGTGGGAAGCTTTGACAGATACACATGCTTTTCAGTCTTTACTGCATAAATATGGACTGTCGAGATTGCAGGCTTTGGCGTATGCCAGTGTGTGTCGCGCCCAACGTAGGGATGCTACATTTGTGCGAAAAACTCTCCATACCTGTGCCGCTCAGAGGCTCCCCATTATGGTGTTTGTTTATAATCAAGGATGTGTACAGATACATACGGGGCCGGTAACGAACTTGATCGATCAAGGTGATCGGTATATGATCAAAGATTCGGATTTCAGTCTGGAGATACGATGGGAACGGATCGGAGAAATATGGACGGTGTCCAAACCGACAAGGGAAGGGGATGTACACAGCATTGAGCTATTTGATATAGAAGGTCATTTGGTTATGCAATTATTTGGTGAACGTAAGCCCGAAGTGCCAGAATTGGAAACATGGCGTGATCTGGTAAATATGAACGACGTTGTTATTTAGAAGTATTTTAAATAAAATTACTTTTCTCTTTGAAAAGTTGTAACTTTAAACTTGGAGAAGGAAAATTTTGACTGGATATTATGTTGGTAAAGAGTAAAATAGTAGAGTTGGACGACTGGCTTTTTATCGAGGAAATACCAGATCATTATATACCGGACAAACCTTTGGTCGAAAATCGCCTTGAAATCCGCCGAAGCCCGATCCAAATGTCCAACTTTCAGCTGTCTACCAGTGGTCTTTTCATTCTGCATGCCAAAATGTTTTTTGATAAGCCTGTCCATATCCATACCGAAGTGGAAGGGGAAGCGATCACCAGTCAATTTATATTTTACAAATCGGCAGATAGTAAGTTGCCGTATGGAATGAGCCGGCACAATATCCGGTATATTCCCTCCGTAAAATCCGTACATGAAGTCCGCGAGGGTATAGAATACAATTATTTCATAGCAGTCATTTCCAAGGACTATTATCTCAACTTGATCAAACGGGATTCTTTATTGCATAGGCATTTTGTCGAAGAGATAGAAAAGGGGGAATATGTTTCCTTTTCCGAAGAGGACCTCATGGCTACCCACGAGATGCAGCATACCATTTCGGAACTGATCGAGTCGAAAAAGACTGGAGAGATACGCCGTCTTCATACAGAATCCCGTGTGGTTGAATTGCTGATGTACCAGTTTGAGCAATATAACGATAAGAGACAACATCATGATGTCTCGTTCAATGATGAGGATGTGGAGCGGTTGGAATTGGCCAGGCAGATATTGGAACAGCGTATAGCAAACCCACCTACCCAAAAGGAGCTTGCTGCTGAAGTATTGATGAGCGAAAGCAAATTGCGCAAAGATTTTAAGGAATATTTTTCCGTTACGATCCACGATTATTTGACCCGGATACGTATGGAAAGAGCAAGGACATACCTGTTGGAGGATAAACTTTCTGTTTATGAAGTCGCCTTATTGACAGGGTTTGGACACCAGAATAATTTCAGTAGTGCTTTTAAAAAGTATTACGGTATATCTCCTGGGGAGCTGAAGGTCTAAAAGCTGTCATGTGGATCCCGAATTAAGGAGAGATCAATATCTATACATTATATGTGAACAGCTGGTTATTCATTCGTATAAGTTTTAGATTGTACGAATGATTGCTTCTCAAGTCACCAAGGTTCAGCATGACAATAAAAAAATATTGAAATCGGTCCTTAAACTTCGGAAGACTTTGTTTTATTATTTATGCTGAAAAAGAGCTTCCGCAACCGCAGGTGCTTGTGGCATTGGGGTTATTGAATGTGAAGCCTCTTGCATCCAGGCCGTTTTTGAAATCAATCTCCATACCAGCCAGATACAGACCATGTGCCTTGTTCATAAATACCCGGATACCTTCGATCTCGTATTCTGAATCGCCCTCTTTCTTTTGGTCAAATCCCAATATATAGCTCATACCCGAACAGCCTCCGCCCTCTACACCTATACGTAGACCAAAATCTGAACCAATCTCCTGCTGATCGATTAGTTTTCTGAGCTCGGTCAGAGCTCCGGCTGTCAGCGTTACAGGTGCTGCTGTCTGTATATTTTCTGTACTCATGATCTTTATCTTCTTTCTGTCATCCCCACTTTGGAGGGACCTGTAAACTATATAATCTTCATTCGAACAGATCCTTCGGTGAGCCTCAAGATGACAATTTAGCGTTATTCGTTTCGATTTGTATTAAACCGAGCATGACAAGAGAAAACTATAAAAAATATTTTTAGACAATCTCTTTGACAAAAATACATATTTTTAGGCACAAAATAGGATATAGGTATTTTTTGACAATAGGTAAACATAGAATAACAGATGGAATATATAGATTTTTTCAAACAGCTTTTTGTGCTTGTATTTGGTGTTTTTGTGGCATTGGTTCTGGCTTTTTATATCATTTGGCCCAAAATCGAAAACTATTTGCTGAAAGTGAACAATCTCAATCAGCATAAGGCTTTGACCAAGGATTATCTACAATTGAAGTTTGCGGCTTACGAACGCTTGTTGCTCTTGGTACATCGCATTTCGCCAGCCCAAGTCATGATACGCCATCACGACCCTCAATTGACCGTGGAGCAATTTCGCCAGGCTATACAGGCAGACATTGAAAATGAATACCAACATAATTTTACACAGCAACTTTATGTGTCGGATGCAGCTTGGACCATCGTCAAGGACTTGAAAGAGCGTACGATCTCGTTGCTGCGAAATGCGCGTAAGGGACAGCCCGAAAATGCGGGTTTGGACGATTATATAGCTGTAGTATTACGCCATGTCAATGAATTGGAAGTCAATCCATATGATGCGGCGCAGATCATGCTAAAAAAGGAGTTGGCACAGTAAAGTTTTCAAAACCGTATGCGTTTAGGTTTCAGATTAATGTATTATATTTGCAGCAAATAAATTTTACGCCTTATTTATCATACAAATACAAACAATGGAAAGAGATCAAGTTATCTTTAATCTTATCGCTGACGAGCTAAAACGCCAAGAAGAAGGTATCGAGCTGATTGCATCAGAAAACTTCGTAAGTAAACAAGTCATGGAAGCTGCTGGTTCCGTATTGACCAACAAATATGCGGAAGGTCTTCCAGGCAAACGCTATTATGGAGGTTGCGAGGTGGTCGATGAAATTGAGACTATAGCCATCGATCGTGCGAAGAAACTTTTCGGTGCCGAGTGGGTGAATGTACAACCGCATTCGGGAGCACAGGCTAATGCTGCTGTTTTTTTGGCAACGATCAAACCCGGTGATAAAATTTTAGGTCTTGACTTATCGCATGGAGGGCACTTGACCCACGGTTCGCCTGCCAACCTTTCCGGTAAAATCTACGAACCATTGTTCTATGGCGTAAAAGAAGATACAGGTCTTATCGACTACGAACAATTGGAAGAAACGGCACTTCGTGAAAAACCAAAAATGATTATCTGCGGTGCTTCGGCTTATTCGCGGGATTGGGATTATGCACGTATCCGCAAGGTTGCCGATGAAATAGGTGCTTTGGTCATGGCCGATATTTCGCACCCGGCAGGTTTGATTGCTAAAGGTTTATTGAGCAATCCGCTTCCACATTGTCATATCGTGACTACGACGACGCACAAAACTTTGCGTGGCCCACGTGGAGGTATGATTATGGTAGGCAAGGACTTTGAAAATCCTTGGGGCATCAAAACACCTAAAGGTGAAATACGTACGATCACACAATTGCTGGACTTGGCTGTGTTCCCAGGTACACAAGGAGGTCCATTGGAGCATACTATTGCAGCCAAAGCTATTGCTTATGGCGAAGCATTGAGCGATGACTATCTGGAATATACTAAGCAGGTACAGCGAAATGCCCAAGCATTGGCAAAATTCTTTGTAGATCGTGATTACAAGATTATTTCCGGAGGGACGGACAATCACTTGATGCTTGTAGACTTGCGCAATAAGGATATTTCAGGTAAAGAAGCCGAGGCTGTATTGGGACAAGCGGGTATCACGACCAACAAAAATATGGTGCCGTTTGATACACGTTCACCTTTTGTGACATCCGGGGTACGATTTGGAACGGCGGCTGTCACTACACGTGGCGTGAAAGAGGCCGAGATGATACAGATCGGCGAATTGATCGATGAGGCTTTACAAAATCGTTCGAATGAAGCTCAATTGGCAAAAATACAGGAAAAAGCAAAAGCTTTGATGGCACAATTCCCACTGTATAGATAACTGTTTGGCTTTTCCAAAGTTTTGGACTTTAGAAAAGCTGAAAAAGAAAGCCCCAAACGAAAACTTTGGGGCTTTTTTTGTGTTAACAAAGTAGGGACGGGAAAAATGTGAATTAGTGTTAAATAAAAGCTGAATACTTTGGGAACTGCCAAATTTTACTGTATTTTAGCGTAATCAATCAAAAAATACACTGCCTATCGGAGCACTATTACTCTTAATTGTTTACTAAATCCTAACTTAAATTAGGTAGATTATGGAACTATTGAAAAACAAGAGTGATCAAGAGCTTATTCAAGCCTATATAAAGGGTAATGAAGATGGTTTACGGATTTTGATCGAAAGATACAAAACCAAAGTTTATACCGCTATATATGTCCGTGTCAAGGACGAATTCCTCGCTGAGGATATTTTTCAAGAAACATTTATTAAAGTCATCAATACGCTGAAAGCGGGACGCTATAATGATGAGGGGAAGTTTTTGCCATGGGTCATCCGTATTGCCAACAATATGGTGATCGACCATTTCCGGCGGGAGAAAAGAGGTCCGACGGTCGTGGATGGAGATGGGTACGATATCTTTGAACTGTTGGATTTTGCGGAGGAAGCCCCCGAAAATAAGCTGGTCAAAAAGCAACAGGACGTCGATCTGAAACGCCTCATTCAAATGTTGCCCGACGATCAGAAAGAAGTACTCATCATGCGGCATTTTTGCGATATGAGTTTCAAAGAAATCGCAGAAGTCATGGATGTGAGTATCAATACAGCGTTGGGCAGGATGCGTTATGCATTGGCCAATCTCCGTAAAATGATCGAAGAGCATAAGATTGCGTTTCAGTTAGGGTAATTTTAGAAAGTAGGGGCAAAAAATATTTTTTGCCCCTACTTTCTAAAATAATAAAAGACTTTTTTGTCTTTTATTATTTTTTGTTGTTACTTTGTCTCGTTGTCGAAAGAATGGCTTTTCGTGGTTTAGTCTATGGAAAGCGGTTACATTAACCCAATGTTCGATATAGATGTGCAATAAACGATGAGAAAAAAAAGTTTTTTGAGATTTTTATGTTTTGCTTTGGTCTTTTCCAAAGTATCGATAGCTACAGCCCTAGAGCGGACGACACCCTATTCTTATCAATGGAAAGGTGCGGATCTGCTTTTATGTATAGCTCTATTGCTGGCTGTTGTGTTGTTGATTGTGGTTCTTTTGGTTGGTGAAAAGATTGAAAATGTGACCAAACCATTGCGGAAGGAGGTTGCCAAGCAAGAAGATAAGTTGCGGTTTCATTTAAAGAGGCTGAACAGCAGTCAGATTACACGGGTTTTGCAACACAAAAGAAAGCAGCAGGGTCATACGGGGGTGATCATATCCCTCTTGTCCGGACTTTCATTTAGTTTACTTCCATCGCCATTGCTGGCACAGCAATCTGCTGTGACCAGAGATAATTTATTGCAACAAGGAGGTGTGATTATCACGCTTGTCCTATTGGCTATTCCGGTAGTTATGGCCGTATTGATTCTTTTTGCAAAAATTGGGAAACGCTTGCATACATTGGATAGGCAGGTACGAGGAGAAGAGGCTCAAGAGGTCGCTGACTTGCTCGAAAAAGTGGATTTGCAGGAAATAGAACAGGAACTTGAAGGTCGTAAGGCAGCCTTGGATTATCAGGTCGAAACCAATAGTCTTTCGGGGACGGCTACTGCCAAAGACTATCGAGGGCTTTTGCGCATCGATTCAAATACAGGTGTGCAGATTGTTTCCGTCAAGAAAAAAGCTGTGCCCCGGCCTAACATTGATCCGGCATTATCCAAAATGGTGATAGGATACTTGGTGTCGGCTACGTTTTGGTTGTTATTCGGCACGACGGTAGGTGAATATGTAGGGATCAAGTTTGTGGCGCCGGATATAGATAGTGCGAGCTGGTTGAGTTTTGGGAGATTGCGTCCTGTACATACCAACGCCGTATTTTGGGGATGGGCCTCTATGGCCATGATCGGATTGGCGTATTATGTTGTGCCTAGGGTAAGCAACGTGCGCCTATATAGCTTGAAATGGGGCTGGTATTCCATGCACTTGATCAATACCTCGGTATTGCTTGGTACGGTATCACTCATGGCGGGGGTCAATAACGGTGGGGGAGAATACCGCGAATATATCTGGCCCATTATGTTGCTTTTTGCAATAGCATTGGTGCTGACACTGATCAATTTTTATAAGACCATCGCTCGACGGACGACACGCGAGATTTATATTTCAAACTGGTACATCGTTTCGGCCATTATATTTACCATCGTCATTGCTTTGGTAGCCTATTTGCCTTTTTGGCAACAGGGCTTAGGAGAGACCATCGTGCAGGGGTATTATATGCACCAGGGTGTAGGCATGTGGTTTATGCTGTTTACACTTGGTCTCGTTTATTACTTTCTTCCACAGCAGCTTAACAAGCCTATTTATTCATATAGCCTTGGTGTACTGGCATTTTGGACACAGATCCTGTTTTATACCCTTATCGGTACGCACCATTTTGTTTTTAGTGCAATACCTTGGTGGTTGCAGACTGTCGCCATTGTGGGTAGTGCAGGTATGGCTATACCTGTCATCGCGGGTACGACCAATTTTCTGATGACATTCAAGGGAGCTTGGTTTAAGGTCAAGGACAGCTATACATTGCCTTTTTTCTTGGTAGGTACGATCTTTTACTTTACGGGTTCGATGCAGGGGACGGCCGAAGCCTTTCGATCGACCAATCTGATTTGGCACTTTACGGATTTTACGGTTGCCCACTCGCATTTGACGATGTACGGTATTATCTGCTTTTTCCTATGGGCAGGTATCTATGCCATCGTACCCCGGTTCACGGGACAGGAGGCCCCTCAGATTTCTATAGGTGCGCATTTTTGGTTGGCCCTGATCGGAATGATGTTCTATACGGTGCCCTTGATGTATGGCAGTACGCTCAAAGGTATCATGTGGTTGGAAGGACAGCCTTTTATCCAAGGCGTGATTTCGATGGCACCCCACTGGCTTTGGCGGGCTATTGGAGGTAGTTTGATGTGGTTGTCACATCTATTCTTTGCATACAATATGTACAAGATGATCGTCGTGCCTACGCCTATGGACGTAGAGGAAGAAATCGTGAAGAAACTGGAGGATAAAGAAATATCGGCATAACCATCATTAATCGTAGTCATGAGTTTTTTTGATAATCATAAGAATTTGTTTTTAACGGCAACGTTGTTTTTTGTCATCCTCACCATTTTTGTAGCAGTAGTGCCTGCGCTGCACAATCAAGTGATCAACGCGCCTTTGCCATCGGCCGAGCCCTTGTCGGAAGATGCTCTTCAAGGCAAGGCTTTGTATATATCACATGGTTGTGTAGCCTGTCACACACAGCAGGTTCGTAATGTAGATATGGACAAGGTGTGGGGGCACCGGCCGAGTATGGCGGCAGACTATGCCCATATCGGTCGGACAGATATATGGCGCAATACAGCAACACTCATGGGGACCGAACGTACGGGACCCGATCTGACAGATGTTGGCAACAGACAGCCGAGCTTGGATTGGAATCTGGTGCATCTTTTCAATCCCCGTATTGTAGTCAAGGAGTCGATTATGCCCGCCTACCCGTTTCTGTTTGCATACAAAGAGCAGGTGGGTGATGCTGACGTGGTGGTACGTTTGCCTGAGGAATATGCACCCAAGGACGGGCGTCAGGTCGTTGCCACGAAAGAGGCTCTGCAACTGGTAGCGTATCTGCAATCCTTGAAACAGGCTCCTTTGCCCGAAAGTATAGCAGCACTTGATTTTCTTTACAAAAGGGAGAAGAAAGCGGAAGGGACGAAAGGGGACGATGGTGCACAGGAACTGGATGGACAGGCTTTGTATGTGGCAAATTGCCAAGCCTGTCACCAAGCAGATGGTATGGGCCTTCCCGGAGCTTTCCCTCCGTTGAAAGGGAGTCCTGTTGTAGAAGGGGATGATCTGGAGTTGTATATCGATATCATCATGAACGGATACGATGCGCATCCGGAGTACGGCGCTATGGCTGCGGTAGGGGTCAATGCCGGTTTTACAGAGCATGAAGTAGCCGCCATTATCAACTTTGAGAGAAGCAGCTGGGGAAATAATGGCAAGAAAGTGACTGCCGAAGAAATCAAACAAATCGTAGACTTTGTCAAACTTCAAGCAAAATAAGTATGAAAAGAAAGATAATACTGCTTAGCTTTGTACTATTGGGTTGTATGCAGGCATTTGGATGTCCGGTATGTGATCGTCGACAACCTAAGCTGTTCCGTGGCTGGGTTCATGGGGCAGGCCCGGATAGCAATTGGGATTATTTTATTGTGGCTCTGATTGCACTGGTTGTATTGGTTACTTTGTTTTACTCGATCAAATGGTTGCTTAGGCCCGGAGAGGATAAGCAAGATCATATTAAGAGGATGATTTTAAACCCGGAAGATGATGAGTGAGAAAAGTAAAGTTTATATTTTTATAGATGACGATACTATACCGGTAGCCGAAGTTTTTACACCAGTTACCTTTGAGCTGGATACCCACAAGCTGGTCGACGGTCCCCATCGTCTGCGTATCGTTGGCAAGGATCCTTCGGGCAAGGAAGGGATGAGGATCATACCTTTTGAAGTAAGGAATGGACCTGCCATTGATGTAGTGGGTATCAAGGAGGATGCGGTGGTAGATGGCCGGGTACCCATCATGATCAATGCATATGGTAAAGGAAACCAAAGTCTGTTTTTGATCGAGGGTAGTGAGACTCCACAAGGGATTCCGTGGTGGGTATGGTTGCTGATTATTGGTTTTTCAGGCTGGGCACTGTATTACTTTATTATGTATATAGATCTTGTTTAGGGAAAGATGTATTGTATGTTATGGATAAGAAAGATATTACCTGTATAGAGGATATTCAATTGCTGGTCAACACGTTTTATGGACGTGTACAGAAGGATGATTACATCGGACCTATTTTTAATGGTATATTGGATGGAAGATGGGACGAGCATCTCAAAAAGATGTACACTTTTTGGCAGACCGTACTGCTGGGCGAACATACCTATTTTGGCAGTCCCTTTCCGCCACATGCGTTTCTACCTGTAGATGCATCGCATTTTGAGCGATGGCTTGGTCTTTGGAAAGGAACAGTGGGGGAATTTTTTACAGGTCCGGTAGCAGATGAAGCTATCTGGCGTGGGGAGAAAATGGCCGAAATGTTTCAATATAAGATTGCACATATACAGGCCAGTGGATCGAAACCTTTGATGTAGGTGTCAGTGGTCAGTAGTCAGCTATCAGTGGTCAGTGTTTTGCAGATTTATAATATCATTGCTGTCCGTAGAGTTCCGTAGGGTCTCTACGGACTTTTGTATGCAGGTAGTCTCAGACTACCTTTCATTATTGATCCGTAGTGCGCTGCGCTTAACACTACGGATAGTAGGCAATATCCTACAATGAACTCCGTTTCAGCCTAACGCCTAAAGATGACAATAAAAGTATAACACTGTCTTCGCATAGTCTGTATACTTTTTATTATCTTTGCTTTTTATTGAAGCAGAAAAAGAAGTATGTCTACAATATTTTCTAAGATAGTATCTGGCGAAATTCCTTCCTACAAAGTTGCCGAAAGTAATGATTATTTAGCTTTTTTAGACATCAATCCACTGACCCGTGGACATGTATTGGTGATTCCCAAAAAAGAAACGGATTATATTTTCGATATCGAAGACGAAGAATACATGGGTATGTGGGTATTTGCTAAAATCGTGGCTCAAGGGGTCAAGCAGGTGTTTCCCTGCCCAAAAGTAGGTGTTGCGGTGGTAGGACTGGAAGTCGCACATGCCCATATCCACTTGATACCTATAAATCAGGTTCATGATATGAATTTTGAGCGGCCCAAATTATCCCTCCCGGCAGAGGAAATGAGCGAAATCGCTGAAAATATCCGTAAGGCTATCGCCGAAATTACAAATGCTGAATAGGACGGGCATTTAATCCAAGATATATGCAAGATTTTTTAGTCAGTTTCCAACAGTTGATGGACCCGGAATATCTGCTTAGTCACGGCGGATTCTACTTGGTCTGTTTGATTGTGTTTGCGGAGACCGGATTGTTTTTTGGTTTTTTTCTGCCTGGAGATTACCTGCTCTTTTTAGCGGGACTTTTCTGTGCTTCAGGCGACATCAATGTATCGATCACGACAATGTACTTCGGCATACTTGCTGCGGGTATATTGGGCAATTTTGTGGGGTACTGGTTTGGCCATCGAACGGGCCCCATGCTCTTCAAGCGAAAGGATTCATTGCTCTTCAAGCGAAAGTATGTGATCATGGCTGAAGAATTTTACCAAAAATATGGCGGCACTGCACTTATTATAGGTCGGTTTGTCCCAATTATTCGTACCTTTGCGCCGATATTTGCAGGCGTGGTCAAATTGAACTTTAGAAAGTTTGTGCTCTACAATATTGTTGGTGCTCTTTTGTGGGTATCTTTATTGACATTGAGTGGTTACTTTTTGGGTGTTCAATTTCCGGAAATACGAAACTATGTAGAGTATATCATCGTGGCATTGGTCATTATAGCTTTCTTGCCCATTGCGATAGCGCTATTGAAAAGATGGTTGAAAAACAATAAGAACAAAACAAACAACAGTATATAGTATATTAATGAGTACACAACATCCTTGGCATCAGGTTTCTCCCGGTGAGGACCTGCCGAATTCCGTAAATGCAATTATTGAGATACCTAAAGGTTCTAAAGCGAAGTATGAAATAGACAAAGACAGTGGATTGTTGAAGTTGGACCGTGTGTTATTTTCATCGGTGATGTATCCCGCCAATTACGGATTTATTCCACAAACCTACTGTGATGACAAGGATCCCTTGGATATTTTGGTGCTTTGTTCGGTTGATGTATTCCCGATGAGTATGATCGAAGCCAAAGTCATAGGTGTCATGCACATGATTGATGGTGGTGAGCAGGATGACAAGATCATTGCGGTGGCCAAAAATGATATGTCGGTCAATTATATAGAGGATCTCTCGGAATTGCCACCACATACGATGAAGGAAATCGTGCGTTTTTTTCAGGATTATAAGGCTTTGGAAGGCAAGAATGTAACAATTGAAAATTTGTATGGACGTTCTTACGCACAAAATATTATCTTAGAGAGTGTAAAGTTGTACGACACAGAAATTCGTAACAAATAGGATCTGAATGGCTCTTGATATTTTTTGGACAATATTTTTGGTGCTGGCGAATGGCTTCTTCGTAGCGGCAGAGTTTGCTATTGTCAAAGTGAGGGCTTCGCAGATTGAGCTACAGGCCAAATCGGGAAGCCGTGTGGCAAAAATTGCAAAAAATATTACAGAACATTTGGATGGATACCTGGCTGCTACCCAACTGGGTATCACGTTGGCTTCACTGGCTCTGGGGTGGGTAGGAGAGGCTGTGATGACCGAGATTGTCAATAGGATGTTTAGTCTTGTCGGTATCGATATCTCCACAGGATGGGCGAGAACCGGAGGGCATATTCTGGCATTTGGTATCATTACTATCATGCACGTGGTGTTGGGTGAGCTAGCGCCTAAATCTATTGCTATCCAAAAACCTGTCGCTACGACTATGCGCCTGGCCATCCCTTTGCGTATATTCTATTACATGTTTATTCCGGCCATATGGCTGTTGAATGGCTTTGCCAATTTCCTGCTCCGCTTGATTGGCATACATCCACAGCCTCATGAAGGAGCCCATTCATCTGAAGAGTTGCAGTACCTTTTGGACAAGGGTAAGGAAAGTGGTGCTATCAATACCTCGGAGCATGAGCTTATCAAAAATGTATTCGACTTCAACGAACGTATCGTCAAGAACATCATGGTTCCGAGGACAAAGATCGTAGCAGTAGAAGTCAATGATACGGCAGAAGATTTTATCAAAACGGTGACCGAAGAAGGTTACTCCCGGATTCCGATTTATGATGACAATATTGATCAGATTGTCGGAATTGTCCATACCAAGGATATTTTGCCGTTGGTGGTCAAAGGTAAGGAAGTCGTATTGAAGAGCATTATGCGCAAGCCTTATTTTGTACCGGAGACCAAGAAGATCAACGATCTGATGACGGAGTTTCAGCAGAAACGTATACAGATTGCTTTTGTGCTGGACGAGTTTGGTGGTACGGCAGGTATGGTTACATTGGAGGATATTGTCGAAGAGCTTGTCGGAGAGATACAGGACGAGTATGATGAGGAAACTCCCGTTGTCGAGCAGATTTCTGATACAGAGTTTATGGTCGATGCCGGAGCCAGTGTACACGATACAAATGGCTATTTACCGATTGAATTGCCGGAGAGCTCGGACTACGATACGGTAGCTGGTCTGGTGAGTCATGTGTTTGAAAAGATTCCAGATGTAGGCGAATCGGCCGAAAAGTTTGGGTATATCTTTACCATCATGAAGAAGACACAGCAAAATATTGAGTTTGTCAAGCTGGATCTTGTCGAAACGGCGGAAGACGACGAAAGTGATTAGTTTTTCAGTGGACAGATGATAGTGGTTGTCCTCTATCAGTTGCCTCAATACTTTGTAATACGTAATCTATGTACTTCTATACCCCCACCATAGAGTCCCATCATACTTTTTTCTTACTCAGTGAAGAGGAGAGCAAACACGCTATCCGTGTGCTTCGTCTCCAAGGTGGAGATATTATTCATTTGGTAGATGGTCGTGGAGGGCGGTACAAAACTGAAATTGTCGATCCACATCCCAAGCGTGTGAGTTTACGGGTATTGGAAGTAGAACAGGATTTTGGTCAATCTGCTTATCATTTACATATTGCGGTGGCACCGACCAAAAATATCGACCGTATCGAATGGTTTTTGGAAAAGGCTACAGAGATAGGCTTGCAGGAATTTACCCCTATTATATGTGAGCATTCCGAACGTAAGGAGGTCAAGATAGAACGATTGGAAAAAGTAGCTGTGTCGGCTATGAAGCAATCGCTAAAGGCTTATTTGCCAAAAATCAATCCAGCAATGACTTTTTCGAAATTTATTGCATCCGCAGTGGAGGATACGGCAGTGCTAAAAGGTGTGGCGCACTGTGTGGATGCCGAAAAAAAGTATATATCCACAGCTTTTCCCAAAAGTGGACGATATACGGTACTGATCGGACCCGAAGGGGATTTTTCGGAAAAGGAAATCGAGCAAGCTATGGCTACCGGTTTTATTCCACTCTCCCTAGGCGGATCCCGTTTGCGTACCGAGACTGCGGCACTGGCATCCTGTCTCGAAGTTTCTTTGTTGAATCGTGACTGACTACTGCTCACTAATTAATTAGTTCCGCATCAAATATCTGTATTTCTGCATTGCCTTGTAGAGGTTCGGGATTGAATTTCATTTTCCCCTTTATCTTGATCGGATCTTCGGTAAACTTGACTGCACCTTTTTTCATAAAAATCTCTACCATGGGTGGGATTCCGTTTGTGCCACAAAACTGACATTGCGTGACAGGGAGTACCGACAACATGAATGTTTTATGGTTCCTGCCACTGGTCAAGGGCACCAGATAACCGGGCAATTCGACGATTTTGTTTTCCAGTTTTTTTAGTTCTGGTGGATAATGGGGGGTGTAGATCTTTTTATTGTCCTTTGTCGTCACGCGGTACATCATTTTGTCGATGGCTTCCCATGTGCTGTTCATCATGGGGGTGTGATCAGGTACTTGCAGACTCGGAAAATTGCTTATCTGCGCATGTGATAAGACGGACATCAAGAGCAGTGCAATGATTAATATATACTTGTTCATTTTATTTTGATGCTAATATTTTAGAAATCGTGGTATTATACGCCTTGAACGAAGGAATGATCGCAGCCAGCAACCCCAACGCAGCAGCTCCCAAAAGTATCCAGATTTCCTTTGGATAGATTTTGAAAGCTTCGATAAAGTCCGCACTTTGGCTGGTCTGTGTACCGATCATATATAGTGCAATATGGCCTAACAACAATCCTATTACTCCCCCGATCAATGTGATAATCAATCCTTCGACTATGACCAGCGAAAAAAGTTTAGTTTTGGTTGCTCCCATTGTTCGCATGATAGCCATATCGTATTGGCGTTCCTTTAGAGCATTATATAAGTTGATGAAAATGCTCAAAGCGGCTATAGCCATGATGACATAGGCCAGTATAGCCAATGAGTCCAATCCTACACCCAATAAAGAGAATATCCGCGAACTTTCAATGGCAGGGGAGGCGGCCTGCATGTGCGTGCTTTGATTGATGAGTCGAGGTATTACACCTATGGCGGCCGGCGAACTGTATTGGATCAGCAAGGCGGTGATTTCTACGCCATGATCTTCCATCATACCTTCACCGATGTTTTTGATCAAACCCTCCGCTTGCGGTTTCTCTTGTACCAATTCTTCCTGATCATGGTCATGGTCGTGGTCATGATCATGGCCTTCTGTGGCATGCTGATGGTCATGCTCGTCGTGGTGAAGCCCGTGATCATGTGCGTGCTGATCTTCTGCTGTATGTTGGTGACTGTGATTGTCATGATGTTGGTGATCATGATCGTCTCCGCCGTGTGCGTGATCATGTCCTTCACCATGTTCGTGGTCGGAGCCCTGTAAGTGCTCGTGTTCATGGGCAATGCCATGTACTTCCCATACACTGGCCAGATTGCACAGGATCAAATTGTCTACGATGCTATTGGACCTATCCAATATACCTACAACTGTGAAGGGATGTTCGTCGTGGATGTGTGCATCCGCAGACAAGCCGTGTGCACTGTGTATTTGTTGACCGAGTGATAGATTATGTTTGCGTGCGACTTCGGAACCGATTACGATTTCGAATGATTTTCCCCACAAACGGCCTTGACCTAGTTTCAGTTGGTACAGCGACAGGTAAGAGCCGTCTGTACCGACGATGCGATGGCCTTTGAAATTGTCGCCTAAGGAAATGGGGACAGCGGTTCGGATCAGCGGGTTGGCGGCCAGTTCGTTGGCTTCTGCCAAGGAGATGTTTCCCGTAGGATTGTCTACATGGTAGAGTGTACTCAATATCAGCTGCAATGGACTTCCCTTGGCCCCGACGACCAGGTCTATGTTTTTGCTGTTGTTGTCCAACTGTTTTTCGAAGGTGTCACTACTGATATAGATGACTGTCAGTATAGCTACCCCAAAAGCCGTAAGGAGTATGCTCAGTAGTGTAGAGCCCCATTGTTGGGTGATGTTTTTCCAAACTAGATTTATATTGCTCATGATGTTATTTCAGAATATAAGTGTTTGAGAAATGATCTTTTAATCTTTTGTCGTGCGTAGCGATGAGTAGTGTGGCGTCGTAATTTTGAGCGGTATCGAGCAGCAGATCGATCACGTGATTGGTGTTTTTGTCGTCCAAAGCTGCGGTAGGTTCATCGGCGATGATTATGGCCGGCCGATTGATGACCGCACGTGCAATAGCAGCTCTTTGCAATTGGCCCCTGCTCAGTTGTTGAGGATAACTGCTCGCTTTATCGGCAATCTGGAGTTTTTCCAGAACTTCGTGGACCTGTGTTTTGTCGACCTTGCGTTTGGCCAGTGATTGGGCCAGTATAATGTTTTCGGATACGGTCAGGTTTTTCAGCAGGTGTGCTTCTTGGAAAATAAAACCGATGTTTTGGGCACGGAACGTATCCAGCTTGGAATCAGCAAGTTTGTAGAGCGCTGCGTTTTTGATATACACCTGCCCATGGTCCGGCCTGGATAGTCCACCCAAAAGATGCAATAGGGTTGTTTTGCCAGTGCCCGAATCGCCTAAAAATAAGGTGTGTTGCCCAGAGGCAATACGGATCTCATCGAAAGAAAGTTCCCGGCTATAGTGTTCATACCTGAACTTTAGATTTTCTGTACGCAATAGCATTTCATTCATAGTCAATATCGCTAAATGACAGGTGCAAGTTAGTCATTCTAAATGAAAAGGAGCAACGGTGCAAGTTTGTTCGCTGTTTCGTTAACGAAAATAATACAAAGACAATCTCATGTCGGTGGAGATTAGATGACCGGTCAGGTTTTGAAAAACTTATTATCCATTGTGGCATGGAAATTGGTTTATTTCAACTAGATACAACACAAAGTGTCACTTTTGATAGAAAAAGTGCGTTCATATTAATATGGTGAAAAGCTAAAAACTCTATGCTATGAAAAGATTTTTGATATTATTGATGACTCTTGGAATTGTATTGGCCTGTGAAAAATCAGAACCCAGTAACCAAGAGGCTGATCGAGAAAGATTGGACATGATGAAGCGCGAAATATTGGACAGAATTGATGCTGTGCCTTGTGAAAATCCTGAGGATTGGCAAGTGGAAGCATTGGGTAGTAAGCCTTGTGGCGGACCATGGGGATATGTTCCATATCCTCACGTTGCGGATGAATCGGGAGAATTGCTTGCTTTGATCAAAGAATATAACCAGTCAGAAGCGGAGTATAATGAGAAGTACAACATCACGTCGGACTGTAGAGCTGAGCCGAAGCCTACAGGTGTGCGCTGTGTTGACGGAAAGGCAGAGCTGTACACGATGGCTCTGAATTAAAAAATAGGGATATTGTAACTTAGCT
>NZ_JAAJTJ010000002.1 GCF_011030405.1 Parapedobacter sp. SGR-10 | reverse complement strand
GTTTCGGGCTTGGCGAAGGTGGCGATTTATACCACTAAATTTCATACGAGGCACCAAAGTTCAAATTTAGCAAAAACTGTCATACGAAGCACCGAACCGCCACTTTTGCCAAACCCGTGTTAGGCGTATGTGCTTCTTTTCTTGTCAACCTGTTTACACAGTTCTGTTTTTAGTTGTGTTGGCAAGTCGTCCCAATGTAGGTCAAGCAAAGCACCTTGTAGTGAATACAAATAATAACAAACTGGAAATGTTTTGTCGGGATTTTGTTTGCAGATACTTTGATATGCTTTTACTGGTGTCATTTCAGCAAGGTCTGCAAGTGAGAAAACGCCTATTTCATTTAGGCGTTTCTCAATAGTTTCACCAATATTTTTTGCACCTTTTAAATTGTTTGAAAGTTGCGTTTTCATAGCTATTTGTCTTGTGGTGGTGAATATTTTACAATGTCAATGCCAATGCCATTAGGGTCTTCAATGGCGAAATGCCTGTCACCCCAAGGTTCGTTTCGAATGTCAATTTTTATGGGTACACCTTTCTTTTTAAGGTCGTTGTAGATACTGTCCACATCATCTACTTCAATTGTAAGATACATTCCTTGTCCCAAAAAAGGTTTGTGAAAGAAAGGTTGCTGACTTGGGTGGTTGGGAAGCAAAAAACTAATTTCTGCTTCGTGGTTTGGGGTATGTAATAAGAGGTAAAACTCATTTTCAAATGTTACCCCGAAACCTAAAATGTTGGTATAAAAATCTTTGCTTTCTGCCAACTTTGTTGTGAGAACTCCTGCGTTTAATTTCATCTTGTTTTGATTTTTAATTGTTGAACTTGATTGTGAAAAAGCATTTGCCGTTAAGCAAGCTACTGTTAGAATTGTGAGTATTCGTTTCATCATTCTTTGTTTTGATTTACGATACAAAATTCTATCAAATCACAGTTCAAACATTGTATAAAACGGACATAATCATCTGCCAAACGCCTTGCTTGGTGTTACGCCATAAAAATTCTTGAATTCTTTGATAAAATGGGCTTGGTCGTAATAGCCTACATCAAAAAACAATTTGTTTTGTCGCAAACTTTGAGATGAAGGCTTAGCACGAAGAATATTTTGAAAACGAACCACTTTTGCAAAAGTCTTAGCTGTATCACCAATGTAAAACTCAAAAAGTCTGCGAAGTTGTCTTTGACTTATACCTGTGTTTAAGTCCTGTTCAATATTTAAAACCCCAAACTCTTGAAGTATCTTTTCAATAGCATTGTAAAGTCTGCTGTCGTTGTCGAAAGTTGTGTTTTCAATAAGATTGATAAAATAACTGTCAAATGTTTTTTGTATTTGTCCTGGCGTTAATTGATTATGAAAATTGTCGGCAATGAAAGTTGAAACTTTGGGCACTACGTTACATAATTGTTCAAAACGATTACTCAATTCAGAAGCATTAATTCTGAAAAGTTGCGGAAACATTGTCGGCAAGAAACGAACACCTATGTAATGAAATGAGTTATCAAGCGGGAACTCAGTGAACTTTTTACAAAATCCCATTACAAAATTGTCCTTGGGATTATTGAGTTCAAAAAAGATGTCAATACAACCGTCTGCAACTACACGATAAATGAATGGCTCAGAAAGTGTCTCGGTCGTTTTAAGTTCCCAGTAACAATAAATATAGTTTTGCAGTCTTATGTCGGGCAGAAATTCTGAATAGGCTACATTGTCAGCCGATTGTTTAACTGTCGGTTGAATTGGTTTGTAAAGTTGTCGTATGTCTGCCGATGTTTTCAATATTTACGGTGTCTTTTAGCATTACGCCTAACGGTCAAGTATAAGCGTAGTGCGGGATTTCGGAGACATTTTATGTCCGCCCACCGCAAAGTTTCTTAAGAGCAATAATGCTCAATTTTAGTCGTTCAGCCCGCATTACGCTTATACAATGTTGGCGGGGCTGCAATGCCCTTGCTTACTCGACCGCCTGTTAGCGGGTCGTTGTTGTTACCATTCTTGTGGTGGATTTTGGTCTGCCCGCCAAGGAAATCCTGTTATTCCTTTTGCTTTTAAACGTTCAATAATTTGTGCCGTGTGATGTTGAATATGGCGTATGTTGTTGATGTGAAGTTCCAATCGGGAATAAGGATACCATTCAAACCCTGAATTGTCATTAAGCGGAAGTGCTTCAATAGAAGAAAGTAGATTGCTCTCTATATTATCTATAAAAGAAATCAACTCTTCTTTTGTATGAAAGCCTTCAATCTTTGTTCCTTCTTCAGGATTTTCCCAATCTTGATTTCCACCGAGACTTTCAGCTCCTTCAATGGCATTGTCAAAAGGAACATAACTTTCGGGGTTAGCTCCTAAATAAAATTTTGTCCCCCATAAAACGTGATAGGCAATTTGCCAATTCGGGTTGTTGTATTCTTCGGTGCTCCATTGTTCTTCGGGTACTTTTTCCAATGCCTGACGAAGCATACCAAGACTTGCTTTATATTGTGAAGCAAGAATGTCTGTAATTGTTTTGTTGTCCATTTTACTTTCTGATTTTGTCGGTTGATTACTACTGTTATTGCAGGCTGTGCAGAAAACTGTTAGCACCACGATAGCCCCTTGAATAAGTGTTTTCTTCATTTTTTACTTTCTTGTCTGCAAAAGTAAAACAGAATTATGACAGCCCTATGTCAGGGGTAGGGAAAGATTAGTGATATTTTTCAAAATATTCTTGCAGGGTCAATTTGTGAGGTTCAAACTTTTCTGAAAAGACAGTTAGTTTGTTAATCCTGTCAAGGCGAAAAAACCGAAATGTATTACGTAAACGACACCAAGCTATAAGCAGCCATTTTTCCTGTGTGCTTAATAAAGCAAAAGGTTCAATTATTCTATCTGTTACGTTATTGGCTTCGTCTGTGTAGGTTATTGCTGTTTGACAAAAATTAGTCAGGGCAAATTGTATAGATAATAAATGATTGCTTGTCCTTTCGTCTGTTTCGTTTTGGGAAAAATAAACACGTTCGGCAAGTAGATTGACCTTGTTCTTTATGCTGTTTTTTAATATGGCTTTGATTTTGATAATAGCTTCTGAATAGGCTTTGATAAATGAAGTGTCTTTGTTTTTTAACACAATTTGTTCTGCCGTAATCAAAGCATTGGCTTCGTTTTCTGTGAACGTAACGGGTGGAAGCCGATAGTGTTCCATTAATGTATAACCTTTTCCATCTTCCGTTACAATCGGAACACCTGCTTGTTCTAATGTTCTGATGTCCCTGTAAATGGTACGAATACTTACGTTGAATTTGTCAGCAAGTGATTTTGCTGTCAAAAGTCGTTTGGCTTGCAACTGTGTTAGAATTGCCGTCAGTCTTGAAAGTCGCTTTGTATCGTTGTCATTCATTATTCCGTTTTTGTCTGGTACGGTCGTCCGTTACAATGCCCGCTAACGTCCGGCGGCTTTGCGTTCGGGCGGGATTTTTACCACCGAGCGTGAGCCGAAGCCGATACTTCAAAATTAGTAAAAAACTTTCAATCGAAGCCGTTTACCCCGCCTGACGCAAAACCGTTTGTTGCAGGCTGGCATATTATACGAATTTCATTGCGTATCTCGTTTGAACTTTCCCTTTAACAATTTTCTTGAGTTTAGATTCAATTAATTTCTTTGTAAGTGGTTTCAAATAGTCAAGAAATAGAATTCCTTCCGTGTGGTCATATTCGTGTTGTATCATTCGTGCTGTTGTTCCACTAAAAGTTTTTGTTTGTGGTTCAAAGTTCTTATTCACATATTGAATTGTTATCTCCCAACTTCTTTTTACTGTTTGAAATAGGCCAGGAATACTTAAACAACCTTCTTCATCTTCCCAAAAGTCGTTGGAACGCTTAATAATGGTCGCATTGATAAAAGTTTCTATTATACCCTTATCATCGTTGTCAAAATAAATTTTCCTATTCTGTTTGTCAAGTTGTTCAAATGTTGTTTTACTATCAACAATGAACAATCTTTTACTTATTCCAGTCTGTGGGGCTGCTAATCCACAACCGTTGGCATTCCTCATTGTTTCCCACATTTCGTCAATTAGCACACTGAGATTGGGGAAATTTGGTTCAATGTTTTCACATTTCTGTTTTAAAATGCTATGCCCGTAGGCTAAAATCGGATGTTTCATTCTCTTTTTTGGGCAAAGTTCAAAAGAAGAAACATAAAAAACAATGAACCTATGTTAAGTAATTTGTCTGCGTATCCTGCTCAATCCTTGTGGCGTTACTCCTATATAGGAAGCAACATATTTTAATGGAATGAATTTTAAAATATTGGGCTGCTCTTTGAATAATTTTAAATATCGTTCTTTTGCGTTATATTTTAGTAGCGATATTTCACGCCTACTTTTTGCCAAAAACAATTTTTCGGATGCAAAACGTCCTAAATAGTTTCCAACTTTTGTTTGCGCATAAACCCTTTGTAAATCTTCGTATGATATTTGCCAAATAACGGTTTCAGCTAATGCTTGTAACTCATATTCAGACGGTGTTTGGGTTAAGAAAGAGTCATAAGCACAAGTAAATTCTTTGTCAAAACTGAAATTAAACGTTAGTTCATTTTCGTCATTAGGAATATAAAACCTAACAATTCCTGTTTCGACAAACGAAAGATATTTTTCCGTTTCACCTTGTTCTGTGATTATTTGATTTTTAGTATAGACTTTTCTGTTAAAATGAGAGGCAATAAAATTCCACTCTGATTCTTTCAGTTTCACTATTCTTTCATAATATTCTTTTATGTGTCCCATTTTACGAGGGTTTTGTAATGCTTGCCTGCAACGGTCAAGTATAAGCCTAGTGCGGGTTTCGGAGCGATTCACTGTCCGCCCACACTAAACTTTTGATAGATTGCAAAATACTCAATTTTAGCCAATCAGCCCGCATTATGCTTATACAATGTTATGTGCATACCCTTTTCGTTTTGTTCGTTTAGAGATTTTTTTTAATTTTGTCGCTATGAGAATGACCGTAATGCTATAATATTCCTTTCAAGCTTAGTTCTTAAGCAATGCGCTTTATTTATACAAAGCGTCCCTTTCTATTATTCATTCATTTTATTAATAATCTTAAAACCAAGTCCACTGGTCGATAGGATTTGTTGCTGTGGTTGGTTTTTTAACAAAAAAATTATGTCAGATATACTAAGTAAAAAGGAAATAGAGCATTTTATTTATAACGGTTTTGTTCGTCTTGATAATTCATTTTCCAAGGAAATCGCAGATTCTGCTTTAGAAATTCTTTGGAATGACCTTCCTTGTGACAGGTCAAATCCTTCAACCTGGATTGAGCCTGTAATTCGTTTGGGAATGTACACAAATGATCCTTTTGTTAATTCCGTAAATACTCCAAAGTTATATAACGCTTTTAATCAGTTAATAGGTAAAGACAAATGGATTCCTTGTCGGAATGTAGGAACGTTTCCTGTCAGATTTCCATCTGGTCAGCAGCCTAATGATACTGGTAAACACGTAGATGCAAGCTTTCCGGGAAATGACCCGAATAATTTTTTCGAATGGCGTGTCAATGTCAAATCAAAAGGACGAGCATTATTAATGTTGATTTTGTATTCAGATGTAAGCGAAAATGATGCTCCAACAATCATTTATGAAGGTTCTCATATTGATGTTGCAAGATTATTATCTAAAGAAGGAGATTTAGGTCTTTCTTTTATGGAACTTGCAGGCAAGTTGGACGAGTTGCCAAAAAGAAAAGAAGTGTATGCAACTGGTAAAGCGGGTACTGTTTACCTATGTCATCCGTTTTTGGTTCATTCAGCTCAACCACATAAGGGAAGTACGCCTAAATTTATGGCACAACCACCGTTGTTGTTAAGGAGCGAATTGTCTATTTCAGATTCTGATATCGGCTATTCTCCCGTAGAAATGGCTATTCGTTTAGGAATAGATTAATCATAAAGAGGTCACATTGAAGGAGGTTGTTTTTAGCAGCCTCTTTCTTTTAGGGTTGCACATAACGGGTTGCGGCTTGGCGCAGGCGGGGATTTTTACCACAAAACTTGCTACGAAGCCGAAAGCTCAAATTTACGAAAAACTGTCATACGAAGCCCTAAACCCCCGCTTGTGCCAAACCGCTGTTATGGGCTGCCTTTCTTCTGTCGGATTAGTCCAATTCCCAATGTCAAAAGTCCAAAAGTCAGTATTGCAATACCAACATACAAAATGAAAATTAGTCCTGTCGGTTCGGTAATTTGTCTGCCGATAGCTGCCGCAAAGAAGCCTAAGCTAATTGTAATGGCTGAAATCGGGAATGAAAGTCGGGCAAACCATTTCCAACGATTGGACAAAGAAGCGTGGTCTGCGAAGAGTTGAGCAACTAACGCAAGAATGACCAAAACACCTGCGTGGGCGTGTCCTGCACGGAACATTGATTTTTGGAAGTCCGTTAATTGCAAATGTTCCTGTTGTCCGCTTAAAACGGTGAGCAAAAAATACCCACCGTAAATGATTGTCGGAACGGAAAGCAAAATGTAACCGCTTATTTTTCTTGCTTCGTTTGTCATAGCTGTTAGTGTTTAAAGGTTGTTGGTGCTTTGTCCAATTTACTTTTAATAAAAATCAAAGCGGTTTCTTCGTTCTTCATGAACGGAATTTCTTTGCCGTCTTTCTCTTTGATGAGTTCAACAGTTTCGGTCAGCACACCTTCTTCGTAGTTGTAGTTTTGCGTAATTCTAAACTTGTTATACGGCATAAACTTACTTGCATTTGGAACATACATTATCAAAACGGATTTACGAAATTCTGCGTCTGTTGTTCCCGTTCCGTTGCCAAGCGATGAATTGATAGTTGCTTGCACTTTTCCGTCAATCAGATTTTGGTAAGCAACTTCAAAATACATTGTCTGGTCTCTGTTACCCGCTTTGCCGTCATAGTCGGGGTGAATACGGTGCAATGATTTAACGGATTTCCAATGATTGTCATAACGTTTTTGAACAACGTCAAATTGGTAATCATAACTTTCTGCTCGCAACCATTGTCCGTTTTCGTATCGGTATGCTTTGCTGACACCGTTCCAAATAATTGTGTAGGTGTCGTCCAACTCAACGGAACGGTTAAGCGGAACTGTTACTTGTTTTGAAGTGCTGCAACTCGCTAAAATCATAAAAGCTATTGCAGTAGCGGAAAAAATCACCTTTTTCATTCTGAATTTTTTTTAGTGAAACATTAAATTTTACACTGCAAAAGTCTCAAAGGTGAATGAAGAAGAAATTGACAAATGTTACAATCGCTACTTGTAAGCAATTTTTTTCCGTAGTCGGCTCAAGCTTTCCCGTTCAAGACCTAAGTAGGAAGCAATATGATATAACGGTATTCTGTCAAGAATGTGAGGTTGGTTTTCAAGTAAGTCAAGGTAACGTTGCTCTCCGTCTAAAAACAAAAAGCTCTCAACACGTTGGGTTGTCAGCTTGTAAGATTGTTCGGCTATCATTCTGCCAAAGCGTTCCCAATTTTGCGATTGGTTGTAGGCATTTTGTAAAGCGGATAAATTGAATGTTACAATTTCAGCGTCTTCCAATGCCTGAATGAAGTAGCGGCTGGGTTTACTTTGTAAAAAGCTGTCATAGTCCGTTACAAATTCATTTTCAAATGCAAAATGCGTGTTGATTTCCTTTCCGTCTGCAAGGTAATAAGTTCTGAAACAGCCTTGATTGATAAAGCCGATTTCGTGACAAATTTTTCCTTCGGTCAAAAAGTAGTCTTTCGCTTTAAGTTGTTTTGTCTTTAAAAAGGGTTCAAAAAGCGAACAGTCCTTTTCTGTCAGAAAGGAAACTTGTGTCAGCCAATTTTTAAATATTTTAAAGTCGCTCATTGTCCTGTGTTCGTTGGTCTGTGGGGGTGTCGTCTAAGGTTGCCCATAACGTTTCGAGGCTTTGCGAAGGAGCGGATTAGAAAGACCAAACTTTCAATTTAGCATACACGTAAGCAAAACCATTTTTTCTATATGCTAATTTACATTTTAAAAGCAAATAAAAAATGGTTTTGCGGATTAAATACACTAACCTTGAATTAACCACTTAACCCGCTCTTTTGCAAAACCTTTGTTAGCGGTAGTTTTTTCTTATTTCGTGTAGGATTTCTTTCAGTTTGGGTTCAATATTTAGTTCATCAAATAGTTTTTCCGATAAATTTAATGAGTTCTCAAAAGCCAAAACGATGTTTTTGGGATTTAAATCTGATGTTACTTTTTTATACGCTGAATACCAAATCGTGTCAATGTCCTTTTCGAGACTTTTAGTCGGACTTTCCCAATGTTGCGTTTTGCTTGTTCTTGCTCTTATAAGCCAAAGCAAGTATTTCTGCACATTTGATAAACTGTGATGAGCGTGAGCAAATTCTTCTCGTTTAATCAAGTTGCTTGTTGTCAGTACAACATTCAGTAATGATTGACTTAACCACAAAATATTTTCATTTGTTATTCTTTCGGGCGATTTCGTTTTGATTTGATTAAGCGTTTTCGTTAAAAGTCCATCTTTGTCGATTAGATTCATCTGGTCAAAATCGCTAAATGCAACAATTCCGTCCCAGGATTTGATGATTTCAATTTCCTCTGTTTTTAAGAAGTGAAATTCACCTCTTACCATATTCTCGAAAATAGCCACTTCGCTTCCGTATTCGTTTGTAAAATATAAAGCCACGGGATGAATTTGATTTACCCATTTTTCCGCTGAGAAGTTTTCTTTACTTTTTAAGAAGATATAAAATTCGATGTCAGAATATTTGTCTCCTTCGTTTTTTGTAAATGAACCATACATAAAAACAGCGGAAACATTTTCATCTTGTTGAGCTATAGATTTTGTTTTGTTAATCATTTGTAACTGTGTCATTTTTTCTAATTTTTAAAAGTTGATAATAGAAGTTCTCACTACTTTTTGTAAGCAATGAAAAAGTTTTACTATGTTTATTTTGGACAGTTACTTATAGCTTCATCGGATTAGATTTTTTTATGTTCAACATTCTGTTTGGTAAAATTACCGCTAACGTTGGGGGTATTGCCGAAGGCGGGGATTTTCAGCACAAAGTTTCAATCGAAGAACGAAAGTTGAACCTTGCACAAACGTCCAATGGAAGCTGTTCACCCCGCTTTTGGCAATACCTGGTTAGCTGCTCGTACAGTTAATCCCATTGTTAAATTCCTTGAAACACAAATGGTTTTGTAACAATAAATTTATCGGATGTTTCACCGGCATAAACTTGTTGTTTGTCCAAAGAGAGTTTTTTTACCTTTCCTGTTGATTGGCTGAAGTCCAAATTTTTAAAATCTACCCATACCGCATTGGGACTGAGTGCATCTTCAAAATAGTAAACCATATTCTTTTGGTCGGCGACTATTCGCCATCTGGTTGTCGATAAATTAGGAAACCCTTCGGTCGAAATTCCATAAGGGACAGAACAATTTCTTATTACGCTGAATACACTTGCTACGGCAACCCGAGTATTGTCGGTTTGTGGAATTGCATCGATATAATAAGATGCACGTACAAACCTATCGGCAGCCCTATTGGTGCCCGGAAGGAAAATTTTGCCGGGTATTTCTTTCCAATATTCATTTATGGCCAATTGTTCCTCAAAGATTGGGTCATTGGTCATTACCGTATAGGAAGGGTCGTGATGAATCACCAATTTTCCGTTGACGTATTCAAGGATTGCATTGTCTCCTGTTGGGTCGGACAATGAGAGGTGGATAGTCGTATATTTATCTGTTCCGGGTATAAAGTCCGTAACCACTACAAATTCTTCTTTTCTGAATTGTTCAACCGCTTCTTTCACAGTAGCGAAATTATCCAAAGCGTATTGCGCCCATAGCGATACTGCAAGCCCTTTCGTATTTCCATCTTTTTCAAATGGTGGGTACTTTGAATTGTTCAACCATAACATATTCGCATTCAGTCCTTTCTCGTTCATCCCGTCAGAAACAGCAATATCCCACGAACTGACAACAATGCTTCCGTATTTGGAAGTCCACTTAACTGTGTTTGCTCCGGTTTGTCCCTCTCGTTTTATGCCACGCGGGAATTGCCATAAATTTGCAGGTATCTCCATTGAAAAGTCCATACTTCGACCAGTAACAATAGTGCCGTTTGGGCCTTTATATACAACTCTGGTACAGGCTTCTGCCTTGGTTGAAGTGGTCAGCATCACTATTGCAATGATAGCAGGTAACGCGTTTTTTAAAAAGAATTGTTTCATATCTTCCTTGTTTTAGTTATGGTTGTTTTTTTCTTGGTGTTATCATTGTATGGCAGCTAACGGTTGGCAAATTGGCGATGGAGCCGACTTTTAGCACAAATGTTGAATAGAATTACTAATCTTCAACATTGCACAAAAGTTCAATAGAAGTACTTCACCGGCTCTATTGCCAATTTGTTTGTTATGTGCCGTTTTATTCCATTTTATACATTTAACAATTGCTGAAACGTAAAGTCGGGTTTAAACATTTCAATTTCGTTTTGAGTTGATTCTTCTTGTGCTTCTCTTCCATAAGCAAACATTTGCTGTTCATAATTTTCAATAGCCTCTTCAATGCTGTTAAATTTCCCATTGGTCAGATTATCCGACAATATCAAGGCATCCATCAACCCACTGTTTACGCCTTGTCCTGCAAAAGGAGGCATCAAATGAGCAGCATCTCCAATCATCGTTATGGGTAATGGACGCTTACTTTTCCAAGACTTATCTAAGGGAAATATTCGTGTCGCTAACCCTACAAAAGATGATGTCAAACGAATCAGTTCTTTGTAGCGTTCGTCCCAATCGGAAAATTTTTTCAGGAGAAAATCAACGACACTATTTCTGTCTTGAAAATCTACCCGCGTTTTGCTTTTCCATTCATCAGGTGTTTTAAAACTTATTCCAAAATGCAATGCACCATTATTATTAGGATTCGCAAATAATAAATTACCTTGATGAGCAGCCATTAGCCGGTTTCCATTGCAAAGCTGAAAAAATCCAGGACAGTTCACCTCCGGTTGATGAATATCGGCTTGTATATTGAAAGTACCTGTTTCTTCAACTTCCGTGTCGGTAACAAATTTTCTTACTTTAGACATTCCACCATTGGCAATAATAACCAGATCTGCTGTTTCACTCGATTTATCCTCAAAAGTTAGTATCCACTTCTCCTTATCAGGTTCAAGGGTAATAAGTTTTCTATCCCAAATGACGGTATCATTTTGTAAACTATTTAATAGGATAGTCCTTAAGTCATTTCTGTTTATTTCAGGATTGTCAAAACGATTTTCGGGTCTTACATTTTTTGTGGATAAAATATTGCCTTTTTCATCAGCAATATTTACACCCATTGGTAAGGCTAAGTCATAATAAGTTTGTAACAATCCCGCTTTTTTCATTGCTTCCTGACCTGAACCTTTGTGTAGGTCAAGGGTTCCACCAAAAATCCTTGCATCTTGGTCTTTGTCTCTCTCGTAAACTGAAACGTCTATGCCGTTTTGCTGTAATAATTTTGCCATAGTCAGTCCAACGGGTCCACCACCAATTATTGCAACGTTCTTATCACTAAGTAAATTCATTTGTTTGTCTGTATCTATTCGCATTGTCATTCAAAAATGGCACATAACTCCCAAATATACGCAATAATCTTCTGCATACAAAGATGTCAAATTCTTTTCTATTTGTTCTTGTAAATGGTTGTTTTTAAGTGTCTTGCTTTAACCTTATCAGATTCTATCTATTGCGCATTTTGCATAACTTTCTTAGATTTGCTTTGGTAGATAATACAAAATACGCAGTATGGAAGTTGTTGATTTTTCTGGTTTTGATTTTCGGGAAGGTAGACATAAGGATGCCGCAGTCATTTGGATAGATTTCAAATACGACCGAGCAAAGATTGATTTGGTCAAATCGCTGAAAGGTAGATGGAGCAGGTCTGAAAAGTGCTGGTATGTACCGGACACCCCCCATTTCCGGACACTGTTTGGGATGGAAATCCCACCGGTTGGCAAAGGGGTGTTGTCCAAATTGTCACCCGTAAATGCTCGGGAGTTGCAACGCATGAAAGAGGTATTGCAGATGAAAGCCTACAGCCCGTTGACCATAAAGACATACATGGTAGAATTTGCACAACTACTGTATATTTTGAAAGATGTGCCCGTTGATTCGCTCGGCTACGACCGTCTCCGTGCTTACATCCTTTATTGCATCAATACATTGAAAATTTCGGAAAGCCAGCTGCAAAGCAGACTCAACGCCATCAAATTCTATTTTGAACAGGTGCTCCATAAACCGGATTTCTTTGCCGAAATCCCACGGCCGAAGAAGCCGTCCACCTTGCCAAAGGTGTTGAGCCAAAAGGAAGTAAAACGGATATTCGACACGGTACGAAACCAGAAGCATTTGCTGATGTTGCAACTGTGCTACGGAATGGGACTGCGAGTAAGTGAGGTTGTCAATCTGAAAGTGAGTGACATCGACAGTGGACGAATGCAGGTACTCATCGAAGCGGGCAAAGGAAAGAAAGACCGGTATGTACCGCTACCTACCGCAGTGCTGGATTTGCTACGGGAGTATTATAAAGCGTATCGCCCTAAGACTTATCTTTTTGAAGGTCAGTACGGAGGGCGGTATTCCGTCCGCAGTGTCCAAGCTGTGTTCAAGAATGCGATGAAGGCCGCAAAGGTAAACAGGCCGATAGGGATACACGGTTTGCGGCATAGTTACGCCACGCATTTACTGGAATACGGCACGGACATGTTATTCATACAGCAGCTACTTGGTCACAATGACATCAAGACCACGATGCTTTATGCAAAAGTCGGCAATGCGCAACTGAATGCAATCAAAAGTCCGTTGGACAGGATGTTGTAGCTATAAATTTAAGGATTATCACGATGGGACTAAATTACTTCAAAAGCAGAAAGCGCTTCGATTTTTCCCCACATCCGTTTGATGTAGGCAACATACTTGGTTTGAAGAGGGGGTATGGCAACAACCATTTTTTGCTCAAAATATATGGGTTGGACAAAACCGAATTTGAGAACTATTACACCTACCACCTGAATTATTTCCTGTCCAAGGGGCAGGGAGCCGAAAAGGAGTTCCTTTCCTATGTGTGGTACATCGTGCAGAAACGGATTGAACATTTCGAGCGGAAAGACCCGTTCTCATCCGAGCACCCCCGACATCAGTCAAACATCGGGAAACTTACCGAATTCCAGCAATACCTCGACACACGCGATAAATGGAACATTAGGCCAAACGATGTGCTGCTGAAAGAAAAAGACGAAAAGATAGCCGAACTTCAAGCCCGTATACAGGATTTGGAAGAACAGTTGAAAGCGCATACGAAATATGGGGTTGCACAGAAAGTGTATGTTGAGGACGGCTACCTGCCCACGCTAATCGACCTCATCCAGCAAGTGCGCGAAGTGGGATTGCCCAATGGGAGGTCGCTGCTCAAAAGCGACCACCACAGTCCGTATTACAAATTGGTAGCGAAATACTTCAACCACGGCGGCAAGGAAATCCCATTGGATACCGCTCGCAACTATTTCGTGGGCAAGGGTGAAGCCCCGATAAAGGGTTCGCAGGTTCCCGAAGACAGGAAGCTGTTCCGTATCGTTCCCGCAAACCAAGCCTGACCCCGACCCGTTCAATCCCCGAACATGACCAAGCCGCTCCGGTTGGTCATCCATATCCCTGTCATATCCCCCAACTTTGTCCCAACGGAGCGGGTGCCGCACGATGGAAACACCGGATATCACCCTGTCTGGTAGCAGAGCCAAACCGTGCGGTTCGCACGTTCCACCAAATTGCCATTTCCCGATGGGAATGGAGCAAGCGGAAGTTGGGCATAGCTCTACTTGCTTGCCCCCACGCTATCGCCATGGGGGTTTCGGGTATCCTCCGGGGATACCCCAATACGCTGGGATAGCACCAGCGCAAGGTTCCGGTATACTTGGCGGTATACCGTGCGCTATGTAAACGGCGTGAATGAATATCCCGCTATCGGGATATATGGATAGGGAAACATAATGATAGGGATATGGAAATAGACATTGTCACACGGGAAGACCTCCGGCAGTTCAAGCGGGAAATGCTGGAGGAGTTAAAGCAAATCATCGGAAACAGGGAAAAAGACAATCTTGGCAGGGAGTGGCTGAAAAGTGCCGAGGTGCGCAGGCTACTTGGCATATCGCCTGGAACGTTGCAGAACCTCCGTGCGGGCGGCACGTTGCCGTACCGCAAGTTGGGCGGCAGCATGTACTACCGCAGGGAGGACATCAGGAAAATGATGGAGGGAGGTAACGGCAATGGGTGAACGGATGGAATTGCCCAAGCACGCGTTCAGCGCGTTCTTCGAGCGGATTGGCGATGACGGGCGTTTGCTGCCCACGCACATCGGATTGGTGGCGGCATTGTTCTACCACCACGATTGCGGCAACCCGCACGGCCATTTCCACGCCAGCCGCAGGAAGCTGATGCGCTTCTCGCGGATACGCTCCATCGCCACCTACCACAAGTGCCTGTCGGAACTGGTGGCCTACGGCTATGTGGAGTACCGCCCCTCGTGGCATCCGGCCAAGGGCAGCAGGTTCAGGTTTGTTATCCGCACGGAGGGAGGGGTAAGTGGTTAGGATTGATGAGAATAAGAAATCCGTCCGTTTCCCCGAAGCGGTGGACGAACGGCTCACGTTGCTTGCGCGGAAACTTGGCCGCACCAAGCGGGAACTGTTCATGCAGATGGTGGATTATTTCTACAAGAGCAAGAAAGACCCCGCCGACCTGAACGATGAGGTGCTGAAAAAGGAGTTATCGAACGGTATCAACCGCATCCTTTCGTTCATCCGCAAACAGGAGGGTGACATGCTGGTGCCGATGTACTCGGCTATGGAGGAACTGATGGCCATTGCCAAAACACAAAGCCCACTTTTAAAAAACATCGGCAAAGGGCAGTCGGAGGCAACCATCATGGGCAGGGAAACCATCGGCTACCTGAAACTGGTGGACGGTACGCTGAAAAAGATACTTGGCAACATGCGGGAAAAGGAAACATTGAAGTCCAGGTTCCGGCAGGTACTGGATTACTACATTACCCAAAGGGAAGCCCTCGGCTGGCCTGTATCGGCCGCCAAAAAGGAGGAACTGGCCAAGCATGCAAGGCAATCACTGGATAATCTGTAACATAGGATTATGTATATCAACATCACCAAATCGGAAACGGGCGACAACAAGGGCAGCAGCGGTGCGCTGGTGCATTACCTCGAAAAGGAAAACCGGATGAAGCCCGAAAACGGGATGGAAAATAAGCCGGAGCGTTGGTTCAACGGAACGGACAGTGACATCAAACCCCACAAGGTGCGGATGGGCATCGACCGCAACGTGGCGAAGCTGGGCAGGGAAGACAGTAAGTTTTTCCTCATCAACATCAGCCCCAGCGGGAAGGAACTGACGCATCTCGTATCGCAATACGGCGAGGACGGGGCAAGGGAAAAACTAAAGGAATTTGCCATGAGTGTAATGGACGAATACGCCCGTAACTTCAAACGCCCCGGCATAGACAGCCACCGGGATTTGCTTTGGTTCGGCAAGCTGGAAAATTACCGCTATTACAGCCACAACGACAGGGAGGTAAAGAGCGGGCAAAAGCGGAAAGGCGAACGCAAGGAGGGGCGGCAGATGCACGTCCAGATAATCGTGAGCCGCAAGGACATCACCAATAAAATCAAGCTAAGCCCGCAGAATACGTCACGTGGCAAAAACAAAGCCCATTCGCAGAAGCTGGGGCAGTTCGACCGCACGGCGTTCAAGCAGTCGGGCGAAACCCTATTCGATGAACTGTTCGATTTTGAGCGAAACCTGAAAGACAGCCTGCAATATGCCAATATGATGAAGAACGGTACGGCACAGCAAAAGGCACAGATGCACACGCTCACGGAATTGACGGAGCGGCATCCGCAGGGTCAGCCGTTGGCAATGGAGCTGGCACACGATGTTGCCCAAGGCATGTTCGAAAGCGTGGGCGATATGCTGACCACCACGGGCAGTATGGCTGCCGACCTGTGGGAATTACTGATGGCTCCGGTGGAGGGAGCGGGTGAGCAGCAAAGCCCCATCGAGGAGGAGGAGAAGCGGCGCAAACGGAAAAAGAAAGCGCAGTCACGGGGTATCAGGCGGTGAGTTTACCGATGGGTGAAAACATCCGGCCTTTGCACCGCCCGGCCAAAATTACCCACGGCGTGGGAAAGGTCAAGGGTATATAAACGCCCCCTCCCGCAGGCCTTTGCCCTCCGGCGCCCTTGACCCGATTCCCCCGCCTTGCGTTCGGTGGCCTAAGCGGTGAAAATGCCTTGGTGCGTGCAAGGGGGGTACAAAAAAAGCCATCCGTTTCGGGGATGGCTTGCGCTATAATAGTGAGAATTTCATCAAAGCTTCTCGATTTCCGCTATAGACAACTTGGTGAATTTGGCAATCTGCTCAACGGGAATGCCGTCCTTTTTCATTTCGCGGGCGATTTCCATTTTTTCTTCTTGTTTGGCTTCCTTTGCGGCCTCATTTACTGCATAGTCCAACACAGCTTTGTTGTCCCATTTGCGTTTCAGACTTGTATCGTACATGGTCTTTTCCTCCTTTGTCAGATTGCTGTATTCAGCAATATTAAACAGTTTTTCAAAAATCGGTTTGCGCAGATATACCGGAATCTTATCCATGCTACTCATGTTCTTCAAAACATAGAGCCATTTGTCAAGGTCGGTATCCAGTTCCGCTTCCGTTTTTACAAATTTAATCAATTCAATGAATATATACCCCAGCCCCTCGTAAAAAACTTTACCTGTCTCCCTGTTACTTAGGCAAATATCATGCAGAAACTCTTGCTCATTACCCGCATCCAAGGAAAAATCTTCCAAGAGCGCGATGAGATACACTTCTTTCACATTATACGCCCATTCGGAACGCTTTCCCTTTGGAGCCTGTTCGGTAATCAAGCGGCTGGTGTAGAAAATTGCACGTTGCTTGAAGTTCCCCTGTTTTCCCCTTTGTACTTCGATGATGAATTGCTCCCCATCGTTTCCGGTACAGGTAAGGTCGAAGATGGCACCGCCCTCGTTTACCGTTTCGCCGGGATGCTCGTTTTTGTTGTATACCAAATCCACGATGTGTTTCCGCCCACGGAACACGCCATTGAGGAAGTCAATCAGTAAGTCCTTGTTCGGCTCGCTTCCAAAGAGCTTTTTAAATGCGAAATCGGTTAAAGGGTCAATATAAGTGCCTATTGTTGGCTTTGTTGTTTTGGCCATGATTCAAATATAATGTATTTTGGTTTTATGCACTGTTCTTATTTCAGTTTGGGAACTTAAAAGCCCCCAACGGATATGGATTAAATTCCCGCCAATTTACATCGCAGAGCCTGCATATCGCTACCGATCCGCGTGTCCAGCAGCTTGGCATAGTGCTGAGTGGTCTTGATATTGCTATGCCCCAGCATCTTTGAAACCGTTTCGATGGGCACGTTGTTGGCCAGTGTCACCGTGGTGGCGAATGTGTGCCGAGCCATGTGGAACGTCAGTGTTTTGGTGATGCCGCACAGGTCGGCAATTTCCTTTAGGTAGCTGTTCATCTTTTGGTTGCTCAACACCGGAAGCACCAGCCCCTTTGCCACGCATGGGGGATAGTCCGCATAGCGCCCGATGATTTCCAAGGCTTGCGGCAGGAGGGGGATATTGGAAGAAGTTTCCGTTTTCTCCCGATTGGTCAACACCCACAGCCTACCGTCTATGCCCTTTGCAATGTCCGTCTTTTGCAGCTTCCGCACATCGGCGTATGACAGCCCCGTATAGCAGCAGAACACGAAGATATCACGCACGTGCGCAAGCCTTGGTATGCTGAATTCCCTAATGGTTATCCTATCCAATTCATCCGGTGTTAGGAACTCCTTTTCCCTCGGCTTGGCTTTTGTTTTGTAGAACACAAAGGGGTTTTCCGTAATCCATCGGTGTGCAAGACACTGGTTTATGATTTTACGCAGGTGCTTCATGTACTTGGCTGCCGATACCGCACTGCACCCCATGTCAGAGCGCAGGAAAAACTCATAACCTGTGATGAACGCATGGTCGATGTGCCGGATCTCGATGTCCGTTTCGCCGTGGCATTTCAATAGGTATGCGGTGAGATGACCTATGGAGGTGTTGTAGCCTTTGAGCGTGTTGGGTTTGAAGCCATTGCCAAGCAATGCTTCCATCTTCCGGTTGTGTTCCATGAATGTTTCCATCAGGTGCCGTCGTTGCACGCCTTTGCCAAGGAATTTCAGTTTCAGCGATTCGGCGGTGATTTCCGCGCCGTCTTTCACGAGTTGCAGGTGGGCATTAGCCACCTTTCGCTCCAGCATGTCGAGGTAGGCGTTCAGGCCACGGATGTCCTCTTTGGTGCCCTTGGCACGGTTGGCCTTGGCGTTCCACCGCAAGGGGTCGCATTCACGGCCGGTGGACACTTCCTTGGGTTCACCGGCCACGGTGATACGCATGTAGATGGGTTTGGCACCACCCGCATAGTTTTTCGGCTTCTTCAAGTAGAAGAGCAAGGAATAATTTGTACTCATGATAATACATCATTTAAGTGAAACAAAATTAGCCTTGCAGCCTATGGTAGTCAAGATGTTCAATAGTTGAACACGTTGTTTTACAATTCGTTACAACGTTTTCAGTGAGTAAAGGTATGCGAGGAATTGACTCACTGAATTACTCACTGTTTTTATGCGAATAATTGAATGAATCAGGATGCTGTAAAATACAAAAAGCCCGCAAACGTTTAATTTGCAGGCTTTTGTATGTTTTGATTTCAAGATGTGTAGCCCGTAGGGGAATCGAACCCCTGTTTCAAGAATGAAAATCTTGCGTCCTAACCCCTAGACGAACGGGCCTTATTTCCAAAGGTCTGCAAATATAGAACTTTCTTTTTTAAAAGAAAAAAATTTTTTATCCAAAAAATCTATAGAATCTTTGGCAAGAGATCCGTTAATACACAGCGCACAAAAAAATACTACTGAATAAAAGGCACTATCGTTTGCATTTGGACATCCTCGTGCGAAGCATGGTACACACATCGTTCCCCCTGTACGATCAGAATTTGCGGAGACTGATGGACGACATTCCATTTAGCGGCAATTTGGTTAGACAGATCACAGTGACGAAGCAGATCAAGGTAATAGAAGGGTGTGTCATTCGGAATCATATCCGCATCCGATTCCAGACTCCGTTTGGCCATGCTACTCACGGCACAGCGTGTACTGTGTTTGAATATGACCGCAATATGGGGAGAATGTACAATATGCTCCAGTTGTGCCTCTGAATTTAATTCGATCCAGTTCATTTTACCAAAAAATCATATCCCGACTTAAACTACGCTACCTACTACGGCCTTTTTTCTTCGCATAAGTGCTATAAGCTGCACAGGAAGACTGCGAAGCACAGGAAGACAGTATGGTCGCACCAAGGATCAATGTTCCTAACAAGAGAATTACCGTCCGCTTCATTATTTAAATAGATCTATGTATATGGGCCATTTGGATCGCTGTAATAGCAGCCTCCTCACCTTTATTGCCATGCTTCCCTCCTGCTCTATCCAGTGCCTGCTCCAAAGTATCCGTCGTTAAAACGCCGAAAACAACAGGTTTATTGTATTTGATAGCTACATTACTGATACCATTGGCCACCGCATCACAGATAAAATCAAAGTGCTTGGTCTCTCCTTGGATTACACAGCCCAAACATACGACTGCATCGAGCTCCTTGTCCCGCAAGAGCATATCGGCACCGGAAATCAACTCATAACTACCGGGCACGTGGATAATCTTAATATCATCTTCCGATGCCCCATTTTTGACAAATCCATCTATTGCTCCATTCAATAAGGCTCCGGTGACCTGTGCATTCCATTGGGATACCGCAATGGCAATCTTTAAACCTGTTGCGCTCTGTACATCAATATGCGAAAAATCAGATAAATTCTTTAAGTTACTGGCCATGATGATAAATCGTTAAAAATGACGAGATAAAAAAATGGGGCCTTTTTGTGAGCCCCTTTTATATTTTTATTGTTTAGCTTGTACCCGCCCCAGAGGTCCATCTATTGTAGAAGCTTCTGCACTCTCCGGAAAATCCGTTTTGATCTTTGCATAAGCTTCTTCCGCTTTCTTGAATTCGTTCAATTGCTCATAAACCAATCCCAGTTTTTTCAAGAACAGGGGAGTCGTATAGGAATTTGTCGCTTTGTCAGCAGCTTTTTTATAGTAGCTTGCCGCATTATTGTAATCCTGGCTCTCGGAATAGGCATCCCCGATCAGACCTGCCACCAAAGGATCCAAAATCTCACTGCCGGTATCACTGTACTTTTTGAGATACACGATAGCCTCCTGAAAATTTTGCTGACGTAAATAAAGACCTCCTAAGTAGGCATTGGCAATATTGGCTGAAGGAGTATTTGAATATTCATCGGCGATCTGCTTGAATCCAATGAAGGATCCATCACTTTCGATGGCTTTCTTTTGCAATGAATCGATCAAAGCATATTCTTCGGCTTTGTACATCGCATCCGAAGCCTTAGCAGCACGAGGCTCCAGGTACAGCTTTTGATAGCCGATATAAAGTAAGATAAGAACAATGATTCCCCCTATGATAAAGGAAATACTCTTTTGGTTATCTTGAAAAAACGATCCTTTTTTTTCTGTTGCTTTAGATGTTGACATCAGTTTATTTTTAATGTAATTTACGGAACGCAAAAATACACTTTTCTATATTACTTTCAATACTTTATTATAAAAAACACTTTGCGACACATGATCCCATGTCTCACACACCCGCTAGTGCACAAACCACTCTCCGCGGGAACCGAACGAAGTGAACTCTACGAAGTAAATCCTTTCCTGCGCTAACAAAGGCGGTTACCTATGATTTGCTGCCCCCAATCCCCCCTTTTCGATGAGAGGGCCTTGATCGAGTTGTTCGTAGATAGAATTTTGGCTTCTGAATTCAGGCACCATTTGTTTCATATGTCGCACAATATTGACTGTATGCTGGGTCTTCAACAATTCAAATAGCTCATGCAGTTGAAGTTGGACCTGCTCATAGTCGTTCTCACGGACTTTTGCGATCATGATTTTTTCATGATGGGTCGGCAAGGTATTTTCCAAATCGTTCAGCAATTCCTCGTATAGTTTTTCTCCCGGACGTAGACCTGTAAATTTAATATCTATATCTTGATAGGGTACGTACCCAGATAGTTTTATCATTTTCTCGGCCAAATCCACGATTTTCACGGACTTACCCATATCAAACACAAAGATCTCTCCACCATTGCCCATACAACCTGCCTCGACCACAAGCCGGCAGGCTTCCGGAATGGTCATAAAATACCGGGTGATTTCGGGATGGGTCACCGTGACAGGACCTCCCTTTTCGATCTGTTCACGAAACCGGGGTATGACCGAGCCATTCGACCCCAACACATTCCCAAAGCGTGTCGTGATAAATTTGGTGCCTTTCTCTCCGAGGGTATTCTGTAGGTTATTGTTCAAGGACTGTACATAGATCTCCGCTATGCGTTTGGTCGCCCCCATGATATTGGTCGGATTGACAGCTTTGTCCGTAGAGACGAAGACAAACTTTTGTACTTTGTATTCCACAGAAAGATTAGCCACATTAAACGTGCCCCGTACATTTGTATGCACACCTTCTATCGGGTGGCTTTCCATCATCGGCACATGCTTGTAAGCAGCTGCGTGGTAGACAACCTGTGGCTTGAACGTGTTGAAGAGGACCTTCATACGTTCTATATTTTTGACATCCGCGATAAAGGCGTGATAGATCTGATCCTTAAAACGCTCCTGCAGATCAAGTTGGAGATTATGTAGAGGTGACTCCGCCTGATCACACAATACGATCATCTGTGGGCGATATTTGCTCAACTGCTTGGCGATCTCACTGCCTATAGAACCCGCAGCACCTGTAACCAAGACTCTTTTGCCCTCCAGTTGCTTACGAATATTATCATTGTCGATCTCTATCTGCGAACGTTCCAATAAGTCCTCGATCTTGACTTTTTTGATCTGATTGAGGTTCAAACTACCATTCATGATCCTATTGATAGGCGGCAGGGTAAGCACATGGATATTATGTTCAAGGCAAATATCAATAAGGGTCGATTTTTTATTAGGGGGAATACTGTAGGAGGAGAGAATGAGTTCGTCAATGTCCATCTTCTGGATTACCTTTTCCAATTCATTGGGACTGTATATCTTAACCCCATCGATAGATTTACCTATCTTGGCACTGTTGTCATCCAGATAAGCCACGATAATACGATTGGACGTCAAATCATGATCAAAAGTCCTTTTGACAGCTATCCCAAGCTCTCCGGCACCATACACTACCACATTTTTCTTTGTCTTTTTGATGGTTTTGGTATATTGAAAAAAGATCTTGATCGAGGTTCTGTATGTGATCAATGCCAGGAAAAGGAGCAAAGCATATAGAATGACAAACTGGGTATTGATCGAAGTTTTCAGATTAAAAATAATAAACACCAATTTGCACGTAAAGAGAATAACCGTCATGAACAGCACCGCAGAAAGGATGCGTATCGAATCAATAGCACTCGTATAACGGATAATCCCCAGATACAAACGAAAGAAAGAAAATGCAACGGCAGTAGCCGCGAGACAATAAAAGTATATCTCCGCAGTATCCTGAGTCCGGAATGTACTCAGATCAAAATTGTGGAATACAAGGTAGGCGCCCACAAACACGACAGAGGCTATACAGAGGTCCAATGCAAAGATTATCCAACGCGGGACAATCTTGATATGGTTAATAACTTTTAAGAATTTCATGTTTTTCCAAACCGATGCAAGCAAATATAATACTAAAAAAAGATATAAATAATCAATTCTTCAAATAATTATCCGTAATTTGTCTTGGATAATGTCAATTATACCGGTAATACATCTACCAGGTAAATTGTCGTCCCGAGTTTTAGGGACAAGTTCTGAATTCGTCGAAGGATCTACAGGTATGAATTAAAGATGCCTGCAGCAGACGGGTTTCGACTACGCTCGACATGACATTAACGTTGATATTTATCCGCACAATCGGTATCAATTATATTCAGTAAATTTAGGCAAGCAACAACTGAACATGAATAGTATTTCGAAAATTGCTGAAGAGGCGTTGAGGCAACCCAAAGAAAAATCCCAGCCTATAGGTACATCCAAAAGCAGTTTGGTCATAGGTATTCCCAAAGAAAGCGTTTATCAAGAAAACAGGATCGCACTGACTCCCTTATCTGTAGCGTTATTGATCGAACATGGACATCAGATCATGATCGAGTCGCAAGCAGGTGCAGCCTCCAATTTTCTGGACCATCATTACAGTGAGCAGGGAGCCCAGATCGTCTATGACCGGGAGACCGTGTACAAAGCCGATATCATCATCAAGATAGCAAGCCCTACACTGGAAGAGGTCGGATACATGAAACCCAAGCAAATATTGCTATCGAGTCAACAACCTTCGCTTTTGGAGATCGACATACTCAAGGCCTTGATGAAAAAACAAATCACGGCCCTTTCTTACGAATACTTGCAAGACGAGGGGGGACATCTTACGGTCGTACGGGCCATGAGTGAGATTGTGGGAGCCACCTCTATCCTCATCGCCGCCGAATACCTCTCCAATATTTTTGATGGCAAAGGATTAATGTTAGGCGGAGTGACAGGCGTTCCTCCCACAGAAATCGTCATCATCGGAGCCGGAACTGTGGGCGAATTTGCTGCTCGTACTGCTATAGCCTTGGGTGCACAGGTCAAGGTGTTTGACAGTTCCGTCTTCCGACTGCGCCGCCTGCAAAACAACGTAGGATCGCGGGTATTTACCTCCGTCATACAGCCCATCATATTGAACAAAGCTGTACGTTCGTCCGATGTCGTCATTGGTGCATTGCGTGCCAAGAATGGGCGTTGTCCATGTATCATTTCCGAAGAAACCGTGTCTAAAATGAAACCCAATTCCGTGCTGATCGATGTATCGATTGATCAAGGAGGATGTTTTGAAACATCGGAGATCACCACCCATGACAAGCCTACATTCAGAAAATATGATGTCATCCATTATTGCGTGCCCAATATTGCCTCCCGGGTGGCTCGCACAGCGACGTACGCACTGACCAATATATTCACGCCCATCCTGTTGCAGATAGCAGAATGCGGAGGTATCAGCAATCTGATCTGGCAGCACAAAGGGATAAGGAATGCTGTCTATCTATACAAAGGCAGCCTGACCAACAAAGATATGGCCGAAAAATTTGACTTGCAGTACAAGGATCTTAGCCTTATGATAATAGCAAACCAATGATATGATATTACATTATATTTTTCTAAATGAGGACATACGCAGCACGCATGCGCCATACCTGTGCTAGCGCACGCGTGTCGCGTGTGTGATATACCAAGAAAAAACAGGTTTAATGATGCTTAAACATAACATATTGATCCTTGTAATATTGACCATGACAGCAAACAAGCTGATAAGCCAGGAAAAACTTGAACTATACCCAAAAGGTATAATCAACCAGATAGAAGGAGCAGACAGCGGCACAAATATTCCCGAGTTTTATTTCTATCACCCCGAACAATTGAAATCTGATAAGGTGTTTTTGATCATTCCCGGCGGAGGATATGCAAAAGTCGCCATACAACATGAGGGCTATGATATTGCAGAGAAACTAAAAGTCCTGGGTTACGCATCCTTTGTCCTGAAATATAGGTTGCCCAATCCTGAACAGCACATAGACAAACGCATAGCTCCTATCCAGGATGCACAAACAGCCTTGTCCTACATCCGAAAGAATGCCAAAAAGCTAGGCTTGAACAAAACAAAGTATGTAGGAGTGATCGGTTTTTCTGCGGGAGGGCATCTGGCCTCTACCCTATCTACACATTTTGCAATAGACTATCGTACCGGCAAAAAAACCAAAGAAAACTTACGTCCGGATTTTTCGATACTCTGCTATCCTGTGATTTCGATGGACGAGGGCATCACTCACAAAGGTTCTAAGACCAGATTGATCGGACCAGACTTTTCAGTCGAGGATGTACGGCGCTTTTCCAACGAAATGAATGTAAATAAGGACACCCCTCCGGCATTTCTGATGCACGCTGCAGACGACAAGGCTGTCCCCATCACCAATAGCGAACGTTATCTGACCAATATGAAAACTGCGGGCGTTCCCGCGATACTTTTCCGATACACAACGGGGGGCCATGGCTTTGGTTTAAATAACAAGACAGATACGCGCAGTTGGTTCGATGCCATGATCGAGTGGGTGGAGAGCCTGTATTAAGCTATAAGCAATAGACTGTTGGCTTAGCGCATCGGTCTATTGTTGAGTTTAATAATCGAATTGAGGTTTATAGGATTAAAAAACATTTAAAAAATAATATACTCTTTAATAATAATAGCAACCTGAGTAAATTTGGGTAGCGGCACATCCGACTTTACGATAGCATGCAGGCTTATTTCCCCATCGCTGAGTACATATTCCTTATAAAAACCCCGAAACCGAATATCTTTGATCACGAAACGTCCATTTGAATGCGCTTTTATATCGATCCATTCCTGATGGATGGCCACTGGACTTTCAGACGGAAGCTCAAGTCGCTGTGCCTGTTCCGCTGTAAGGATATTGCTTTTGGCCAATAGCAATGCCGTGTATGTACTTTTAGGTCGAAAATAGAGCTCTTGGGGATGACCAAAATCCACAATATGCCCACCCTGCATGACTAATAAAGCATCTGCCATGGCCAATACTTCGGCCGGATCATGTGAGACGAGGATGACGGTCAGTCCGGTATCCGCTACAATCCGGCGGATATCTTGTTGCAAAGCATCCCGAAATGCTGCGTCGACCTGGTTAAAAGGCTCATCCATAAGCAATACTTCCGGCTCATTGATCAGTGCACGTGCGATAGCTACCCGTTGTTTTTCTCCCCCACTGAGGTCGGCAACCCTGTGTTGGGCCAGATGATGGATCCGAAGTTTGTCCAACACCTCTTCTGTCTTGCTTCTTTTGAGCTCCAAATCCGTATTGGAAAGTTGAGAGGCAATATTATCCCACACCTTGGCATAATAATTTAGGTCATCAAAACCTTGCGAAACCATTTTCATCGCATCATGTCCCGGAATCAGCTTATCCTTTCGCGTAGGCACCAACCATCCCCTATACCGGACTTCTCCGGTCTCTGGTTCCAACAATCCATATATGAGTTTGAGCAACGTACTCTTCCCACTGCCCGATTCACCGATGATGGCCGTAATCTTGCCCTCTTCAATGTCAAAGTCCACATGGTCGACCGCAACAGTAGTATCCTTTGTACCAACAAAAGCAATGCTCACATCCTTGCCATGCACCAAAGCAACATCCTGAAGCTGTATGTCATCAAAAATATATTGGCAAGAATGAGGAGAATTACCCATGATAAAACGAAATATGTATTTGTTCTCCGTAAAAATACAATAATAACAGGTAGGGGCAAAAAATCTTTGGTGGTTATAATATTTTCAGAACCAACAACAAAAAAGCCCTACAAAAATTTTGTAGAGCTCATCATATTTCTTTGCACACCTTAATTGGAAGAATCTGGTACTGTCGGTACAGGCTGCTCTCCTTCGACTGGCGCCATATTATTCAAGTTGAGCGGAGCCGCTTGTGCAGGTGCATCAATCTGATCCGAAAGACCACCACCCCCGGAGCTAGCAGAAGGCCCTAAAATATTGATGGCCAAGCTAAATACCATGAGAGCAATCATCAAAGTCCAGGTTCCTTTTTCCAAAAAGTCTCCTGTACGCTTTACTCCCATTAAATTGCTTCCTCCCGCAAATCCTGATGATAACCCACCTCCTTTAGGATTTTGAATCAATACAAAAAACGATAGGATCACACTCGCTAAAATGATCAGGATAATAAATAATGTTGTCATCTCTTTATGCTATTATTATAAGTTTTTTTCCAATTCTTGAATTCGGGCCGCAAAATACGATTTTTTTTCCGGATATCTCAAAATTAATTTTTTGAACACCTCAATTGCTTTCGAATACAAACCCTGCTCTATATAGATGTTAGCCAAAGTCTCCGTGACCAACATGTAATTATCTTCTGCGCTCTGTCGGGCCATATTCTCCGTATTGAGCTGTTCGGGCGAAGGTGGATGGATTATCGGTTCTTCCTGAATAAACTTTTCGATGATCTCGGCCCCTTTTTTCGGTGTGACTGGTTCGACAGGCCGGTTCTTGACCTCTTCACTCAGTTTCATTTCTGGATCTTGAAAATGGATGATACTCTCCTTGATCTGTTGGTCTAGTATTGCCTCATCGAGCTTTTTAGGGTCAAACTGGCCCTTCTGCGGCTGTGGCCATACCGGTGTAGCATAGGGCTGATAAGTATCTGCATGTTCCAGTCGGGTCTTATACAGCCACCAACGGAAACTATAAGGCATTAACTCATCGTTATATAGGCTGATATTCTCATCCTCGGTCTGCTCGTTTTCTCCTACTACGGACGCATCTTCCACCACCTGCTCCTCGGCTATCCCCTTTTCCTTCTGCTCAAAAACAAAATAATCACCGGAAATACCCGCACTATGTACCAATCTTTCCATTTCCTCCTCCGGAGGCACTTCGTCTACCTGCCCGTTCGTTTGGTCTGCCACCTGTTCATGTACTGTTTCAGCAGTTTCATCATACGCTTCGCTATCTACTCCGGATTGTCCTTCGTTTTTTTCTTCGTACTCCTCAAAAGGCACGTAATCCTCGGTCATGGACACGATCTCTTCGATCATCTCCGCCGGTGTGTGTACATAGCTCCACAACCAATGTACATCTGGCGCATAAAGAAGCGTATTTTCAACAGCGGGGATATGCTGTGAAGACAGGGCCTGTTTTTGCAACAAGGCATACCGTAGTGGCTGGGAGTAAGGATACTTGTCGATCAAGCGCAATAGATCTGCTTCTTCTACCCGCAAAGGTTGGGTAATAGCATCATAATAGAGCTGATGTTCCTGTGATTGTGTCCCCATAATATCCCTACCAGTTTGCAAATGCTTTGTTGTAAATATCCTCGGTCAGTTTCTTAATAATGTTTTGGTTCAGTGTCGCCTCATAAGAGGTCACATCACTCCCTGCAAACTCCTCAAACTGCGTAAAACTTTCTTCAAAATTACTCTCCCCCGTCTCATCCAACCGGTTGGTATATTTCACTTTCACCGTGATGGTCAATCGGCTATTGGCAGCCTGATCAAGACCTCCGGCTTGGACAGAGGCCGGTGTGATGCTGTAATTGGTGATCACACCTTCAAAGATTGCGTCTCCATCCGAATTGACTTGGCTCAAACTTGACTGCGTACGGATACGCTCTTTGAGTCCTTCGGTAAAATCCTGGCTCAAGGTTGTGTACACCATCGGGGCAATATTTTCAAAATACAATACCGTATAGGTTTTCATATCCTTGGGAATAGACCCTCCTGTAAAACTGTATTTCACCCCACAACCGTGCACCATAGCCAATACGGCAACGACCATCAGCACACGTACACCATATTTCAACATCTTCCTGACCATAGAATCGATAATCTACTCTAAATTTAAGTCTTTAATCTTTCTGTATAAAGTCCGTTCTGAAATTCCCAGTTCCTGCGCAGCTGCCTTTCGTTTACCCTTGTGTTTTTTCAATGCTTTTTTGATCAGATCAGACTCCTTTTCCACCAATGAAAGCGATTCTTCCACCTCTTCAACATCCTGTGTATCCAATGGCATGTAGTTAGCATTGCCCCCAGGATTGTGGATAGTAATCGTCGGCGAAGCATTGCTATTGTCCTCTTGATAAAGCTGTGGAGTACCGGGCTGCACCTCACGGTAAAGCTGGTTGATATAGTTTGCATTGCGATCAAAGTTGGCTGCATTGGTACCATTCTGCAATAGTTCCACCACCAGCTTTTTGAGATCGACCATATCCTTTTTCATATCGAAGAGCACCTTGTACAAAATATCTCTTTCGGAAAAATCTTCCTTAGCTTGATCTTTTACAAACACAGGCAGGGTGCTGACTGGCCGATCATCGGGCAGATACCTTCTCAGTATAACCGCATCGATGACACGTTCTTTTTCCAATACGGCAATCTGCTCGGCTATATTTTTCAATTGGCGCACATTGCCCGGCCAGCTGTAGTTGGTCAAAAGTTCCTGTGCATCTGGTGTGAGCTGTACGCTAGGCGAACGATACTTATCCGAAAAATCAGCGATAAACTTTCTGAACAAAAGGTAAATATCTTCTTTTCGCTCCCGCAGGGCAGGGATACGCAATGGAACGGTATTCAGTCGATAATAGAGGTCTTCCCGAAACTTACCCTTCTTCACAGCCTCGTACACATCCACATTGGTAGCAGCCACCACACGTACATTGGTTTTCAGCACCTTGGACGAACCGACCCTTATATATTCTCCCGATTCAAGTACCCGAAGAAGTCTCGCCTGCGTATTCAAGGGCAACTCGCCAACCTCATCCAAAAATATGGTACCACCATCGACCACCTCGAAATATCCTTTACGGGCTTCATGTGCTCCGGTAAATGATCCTTTCTCATGGCCAAACAACTCGGAATCGATTGTGCCTTCTGGTATAGCACCACAATTGACGGCGATGAAATTACCATGTTTGCGTGCACTCAATTGATGAATGATATGCGAAAACACTTCCTTACCCGAACCGCTTTCTCCCTGGATCAACACCGAGATATCCGTAGGTGCAACCTGCCGGGCAATATCGATAGCCCGATTGAGCAAGGGAGAGTTGCCAATGATTCCGAATCTATTCTTAATATCTTGATTATCCATTTCTGTTTTCGTAGTGCGTAGCATATTGAGTATTGCGATAAAAACCTCATATCTCCCACGTCTCAATACGCAATACGCATATCTCAATACTATTCCACAATCCTACCGATCAATGTTGCTGACGTACAGCTCTCACCTAGCACATGAACATACTGCCCTACTTTATAGCGTGAATCCACGGGAAACACGACCATGGTATTCTGATCATTGCGACCACAATAATCCTGATCTGACCGCTTTGAAAAGCCTTCTATAAGTACTTTATGTACCTTGCCTACAAAGTTTTGCAAACGGTACAGGCTGTGTTCCTGCTGTTTGTTGACCACCTCCGTAAGACGACGTTTTTTTACCTCTTCGGGGACATCGTCTTCATAACGTTTGGCAGCTAAAGTACCCGGACGTTCCGAATAGGCAAACATATAGGCAAAATCGTACTTGACATAATCCATCATAGAGAGCGTATCCTGATGCTCCTCTTCGGTTTCGGTACAAAAACCTGTAATCACATCTGTAGAAATACCACATTCGGGAATAATGCGACGGATAGCATCTACCCGGTCGATGTACCATTCCCTATCGTAGGTGCGGTTCATGAGTTCCAATACACGAGAGTTTCCGGACTGTACCGGTAGATGTATATACTTACATATATTCTCATATTTGGCCATTGTATAGAGTACCTCGTCGGTAATATCTTTGGGATGGGATGTCGAAAAACGCACTCTCAGCTCGGGGCTTACTTCAGCCACCATAGCCAACAGATCCGCAAAATTGACAATAGGCAGCGGTTCTACGCCCTCACCGACGGTCGGCGTAAATTTGTATGAATCCACATTTTGACCCAACAAGGTCACTTCCCTATACCCTGCGTTGAATAAATCCGTTGCTTCCTTGACGATAGAGTAAGGATCACGGCTACGCTCACGCCCACGGGTAAAAGGGACAACACAAAACGAGCACATATTGTCACAACCTCGCATGATGGAGATAAAGGCTGATACACCGTTGGAATTAAGCCTCACCGGACTGATATCAGCATACGTTTCTTCACGTGACAACAGCACGTTGACGGCTTTGCTTCCATCGTCCACCTTGCCAATAAGGTTGGGTAGATCACGGTAAGCATCCGGTCCTACGACCACGTCCACCAATTTCTCCTCTTCCAAAAATTTGGCCTTCAATCGCTCAGCCATACAGCCCAATACCCCCACGATCATACCTGGATTTCTGGTTTTTGCTGCTTCAAACTCTTTCAGCCTATTCCGTACGCGTTGCTCTGCATTTTCCCGTATGGAGCAGGTATTGATAAATACCACATCCGCATCCTTGTAATCCTTCGTGGTCTCAAACCCTTGATCAATCAGTATAGAAGCGACAATCTCACTATCCGAGAAGTTCATTTGACAGCCGTAGCTTTCGATATACAGTTTCCGCCCATTCGATTTCCCGGTAGTCGCCATCTCCAATGCCTCTCCCTGACGGGACTCGTCGTGCGTTTTTGTGGTATGAGTTAACTCTAACATAGCCTATTATAAAAGAATACAAAGTTAAAAATAAAATACGACTTTTAATGACAGTTTGGCAGAGTATATACAAAAAAGGAGGTGCTCCATGAATGGAGCACCTCCTTTTTTGTATAGAACAGGTCTTATTACTGACCTGCTTGTTTTTTAGCTTCTTCCTGCATTTTTTTGCTGGCGACGATCACGATTTCCACACGACGGTTTTGTGCACGTCCTGCTTCAGTATCGTTGGAAGCTATAGGCTCTGAATAGTTTTTACCTTCCGTTCTGATACGGTTGCTAGCCAACCCTTGTGCTACAGCATAGTCTCTTACCGCACGCGCGCGGTCATTAGAAACTTTATCATTTGCCGCCAATGTACCCACATTATCAGTATGACCCAAAACCAAAATCTCTGTATCAGGCTCCTTATTCAAGGTTGCCACTAATTTAGATACATTATCTTTTGCGTTGGTTTTCAGCGCTGAGCTATTGAAATCAAACAAGATACCTGAATCAAATTTCACCAGGATACCTTCACCGACTTGCTCTACTTCAGCGCCAGCGACTGTATTTTCGATTTCTTTGGCCTGCTTGTCCATTTTCCGACCGATCAATGTGCCTGCAGCACCACCGATCACTGCACCAGCAATAGCACCTACCGCTGTATTACCGGCTTTGTTACCGATCAATGCACCAAGACCTGCACCTGCAGTTGTGCCGATGACAGCTCCTTTTGTTGTATTGTTTGTGTTTTTTACTGTTTCACAGCTCGCAAACAACATAGCTGATGTGGCCAGAGACAGACCATATACCGCTAATCTTTTATTAATTTTCATACTCTTTGTTTTTTATGTTCTTTTTAATTGTTGTTTATTTATTCCCAATGAATATAATCAAAGGTAGTGCCAAAATTAAACAATAACAATACACCTTTACGTATCTCGCGCCTCTTTTTATTTTTCTTGTAGAGGAATTTCTAACTTGGGCAATTTTTGCGGTGCCGGACGCCCTTCCTCATCCCATGTCTTGAACGATCGGGAGATATAGTCCAACACATCGTACTGCCCCCATTTTTGGGCCTGTTCATACGAAGGACGGTACATATCCATGAAGTTTTGTAATTCCTCTCCTTCCAGACCTGTTGCCTGTCCTACGACCGACTTTGAGAATATCTTGTCCACCGTCATTTCCTCCATTTCGCGATTCATAAACTTTTCAAAACGTTTCATATTTTTGGCTTCCCGGCCAAACAGGTTGTACAATGCCGTGGCCGGACTATTCAAATATGTCCCCACTTTGTTCTTTCCACCATTGTATATCCCCTTCTTTTCATAATCCCGGAGGATATCGTCCATTTCCTGCTGTCGGGTACGTCGCGAGACAACGACTGTCTCGATCTGCAGGCCGGGCTGCATCTCGAGGAGAATATCCTCCGTCGTATAAAGAATCGTCTTCAATGGGCCGTACCCCGTTTTCGATATGGACAAACTATCCCCTATAGAGGCTTCTATGTAAAAAACACCATATACGCTCGTTTTTACCCTCTGGTACGTCCTCAAATTGACTACGTTGACATCCGCCAATCGGTTGCCAGTCCCTTTCTCCAATATCAAACCCGAGACCGTACCGGACAACTGCTGCGCTTTTGCAACAGGTATGACTACCCCAATAAGCAAGAAGCACAAGGCTGTATTTGTTAAAAATTTAATCATTCCCTACGAATGTAAACAAATATTGGACTATTCGAATGTTAAAAAGTTTTAAAGGTGTATGGTTTTTATTAGCGATAGGCCGTAGGCTATATGCTTTATGCTGTAAGCATCCCAGGGAGCCTATCGCTTATAGCCTGCGGCTAATAAGGATAAAATACAAAATTAGCACCCTCTGGCACCACGACAAACAAACACATAAATTCACTTGCTGATTTGTACTGCTTCTCAAAACGCCCTTTCTTTTCCTCTTTGATGACACCTCTATCGACAAACTCCTCCAAAGAGCTGGCATTAATCGACCAATTGGTTCCCAATTCGTTTTTGTCCAATATCAGCTCCCCCAGGCTGACTTCGTGCTGATGGGCCACAAAAATCGGAAACAGTGTATAGCCTTCTGCCATCATCTCGGACGAAACCTCCCGAATGGATTCCCCATAAAAGTCCAAATCTGCTTTAAGGCTGTGCAGGGGACTAGGTGCAGAAGGGTTAGGTTGCCCTTCTCCTTCCGGTTGGCGATACAATAAGTCTTGAAAATCCATACCGTTTATTATTTTATTTATAGTTATGTGCGTTATGGAGGTGAAGTAGGTTATGAGAACGTCGCATATCATATACTCTTACAACCTCTATAACCATCATCACCTCTATCACTTTATCTTAAGAGTAAGTAATACCACGTTTTCGACGTGTTGGGTATGAGGAAACATGTCTACGGGCTTTATCCGATCAACTTTGTATTTTTCAGAGAGCAGCTGCAAATCCCTCGCCTGCGTTGCGGCATTGCACGACACATACACCACTTTTGGGGCTTCCATCTCCAAAATACGGTCAACAACATCCGGATGCATTCCAGCTCTTGGCGGGTCAGTAATGACCACGTCCGGCTTTCCCTGCCGTTCTACAAATTCAGCAGTCAACACATCTTTCATATCCCCGGCATAGAATACCGTATTGGCAATACCGTTGGTCGCCGAATTGACCTTGGCATCTTCGATGGCCGAAGGCACATACTCTACGCCTACAACCCTTTTCGCTGTTCTTGCCACGAAATTGGCAATCGTACCTGCTCCGGTATATAGGTCATAGACCAGTTCATCCCCTGTCAACCCGGCAAATTCACGGGTGATTTTGTACAGTTCGTACGCTTGTCTGGAATTTGTTTGGTAAAAAGACTTGGGACCGACTTTGAATTTCAAACCCTCCATCTCTTCATAGATAAAATCGCGGCCTGCGTAAACATGGATATCCTGGTCGAAGATCGTATCGTTGCGCTTTTGGTTGATGATATACAGCAATGAGGTCAGATTAGGAAATTGTCCGACAATGAAATCCATCAATAACTCCACCTGTCCTTCTTCGGGGTACGCAAATACCACAATGACCATAACCTCGCCCGTAGAAGATGTACGGATAATGAGATTGCGCAGAGCACCTGTATGCTCACGCAGGTCATAGAAAGAGATATCCTGGGAAACAGCAAAATCCCTTACCTTATTCCTTAAGTCATTGGAGGGATCCTGTTGGAGAAAACAATGTGTTATATCCAGGATTTTGTCAAACCGGCCCGGCACGTGAAAACCCAAAGCATCCATGTTCTGTGGAGCGGCTTGCTCATCCCTATTCGTCAACCAACGTTTGTTGGAAAACGTAAATTCCAGTTTGTTGCGGTAATATTCCGTTTGGCCCGACGGCAAAATGTCTTCCATCGCTGATGTGTCCACCTTACCGATACGGGTCAGGGCATTGTCCACGGACTGCTGCTTGAATTTCAGCTGGGCATCATAGGCCATGTGCTGCCATTTGCAACCACCACAGGTTCCGAAATGCGGACAAAAAGCTTCGATACGATATGGAGAAGGTGTTTGTATAGAGACCACACGGCCTTCAGCAAAATTCTTTTTCTTGCGTTGCAATTCGACCTCTACGGTATCGCCCGGAATGGCTTTTTCGATGAATAAAACCAAATCCTCATATCTTGCTACGCCTTTGCCTTCTTCGGCAATATCAATGATCTCAATGTCTTTCAGAAATCTTTTGTCCTGTGGTATTCTTCTGCCCATATTTGTGCAAAAATACGGTTTTATCGGGAATAATAAACATCACTGGCGCAAACCTGATGTCATTAAGTTAAGCGTTTTTGTCATCTCTATCTGGCGCAAGGATTAGCGCAGCGATCCTTGTACCTGTACTATATCGGTCACAAGCGGACGCCTGCCTACCGCAGGCAGGCTTGCGCCAGTTAACTTAATTCCTTTTGTTGGCGCACGAATCCTTTCGTGTGCCTATAACAGACAAGCACACGAAAGGATTCGTGCGCTAGCATTGGGCATCAGCAACAGAGTGATCCTTAAGCCAAAGTAGCCTGCACCAGATACGGCAACATCTCCTTCTGGAAGGAAATAAAATTCTTGCGCACGTCACCGTCGGTCACAGCCGTGAAGGCAAAAGAGAAAACAATATTTTTACTGGTCTTGATCAGGAAGGTCAGTTTCTCTTCGGAAATGGTACTGCCTATCGTATCATTTTTGATAAACGAACTTAACAGCAAAAATTCCAGGTCATCCGACAGGATTTTGAGGTACTCCTGTGCATTGGCCGATTCACGGATAAATTCCCAACCGACAAATTCATTACAAACCGTATAGGTCACACGGCTCACACGCAGGATGGTATTGGCCAAAAAAGTAGGAAGGTCTTTTTCACGAACGCCCTTATTGAGGATATCCTCTACATTCTCCCGAATATAATCCATCAGCACTTCGTGCAGGATAAGTTCCTTCGAGCTGAAATATTTATAAAAAGTAGCTTTGGAGATAGAAGCCTGTTTAGCCAGTTCATTCACACTGGTCTTGTTGTAACCATACCTGCGAAAGAGCTCTCTCGCCGCTTTTTTGATCGATAAGGTTATTTTATCCTGTTCCATGTGTCAGTTGGATACATAATAAACAGCTCCGCTCTTCCGAACATTGTACCTTCTAAGCGAGCATTCAGCGATATGCGTAGGAGAACCATCCCGCAGTAACCATTTTGCCCCCGAAGCCTCATCTACGATCAATAGTCCATCTACCACAACCTGATTTCTTTTTTCGGGCGCTACAGTACTGCATCTGTCATAGGCCACTAAACCATCTCCTGTATTGTAGACGATCAGCCCCCGAACCCCTCCAGGAGCATACGCATAACCATTGGTCGCATATACACCGGGATGTTCAGCCTGGTTGATGCCAGTATTGAAACTAACCTCAGATATCACATTGCATCCCCCCTTTCCACAGCGTGACAGCATCATCGTGGAAAAAAGAAATAAAATGCAGTATCCAACCGTTTTCATCATATCAGTTCCGTCTCGAATTGCGACAAGAAACGTACATCGTTTTCTGAGAACAAACGCAGGTCCTTGATCTCGTATTTCAGATTGGTGATCCGCTCGATCCCCATACCGAATGCAAAGCCCGAATATTTTTTACTGTCTATGCCACAGTTTTCTAGCACGTTCGGATCCACCATTCCACATCCCAGGATTTCGACCCAACCCGATCCTTTACATAGGTTGCATCCCGCGCCTTTACAGATCGTACAGGAAATATCCATTTCGGCAGAAGGTTCAGTAAATGGGAAATAGGACGGACGAAACCGCACTTTGGTTCCTTCACCGTACAATTCCTGAACGAAGTGGAACAAAGTCTGTTTCAGATCGGCAAACGATACATTTTCATCCACATAAAGTCCCTCGACCTGATGGAAGAAACAATGTGCACGTGCCGAAATAGCCTCATTGCGGTACACCCTGCCAGGCATAATGGCACGGAAAGGTGGCTTGCCTGCTTCCATCAGTCTAACCTGAACGGAAGAGGTATGCGTACGCAGGGCAATATCATTACCATCTTGTTTCTTGATAAAGAAAGTATCCTGCATATCACGCGCCGGGTGCTCCGGTGGAAAATTCAAGGCCGAGAAGTTGTGCCAGTCATCTTCGATCTCCGGTCCTTCGGCAACGATAAAACCGAGTTTCTTAAAAATCTCAACGATCTCCTTGCGGACCAAAGACAACGGATGGCGAGAGCCCAATTGTAGACCTTCGCCCGGCAAGGTCAGGTCCCCTTCCTGTCTCTTGATGGCGGCTTTTTCTTTTCCAAAAGCAGATAATGCTTCCTGGAATGTATTTTCGGCAAGTTGCTTAAATTCATTCAAAACCTTCCCCAAAACTCGTTTCTCTTCATTGGAAACGGACTTGAACTCTTCAAACAGGCTCTTTACGATCCCTTTAGAAACTAAAAACTTTAATCTGAAGTTCTCTACATCTGCCGCGGAGGAGGCTTTGAACTGCTCTATCTCTTGGGTAAACTGCTTTATCTTCTCTTGCAACATAATGCCAAAGATACGGCAAAAATATTCAATTACGAATTGGGAATTACGAATCAATATTGTAATTGGCAATTCGTAATTCCTAATTTATTCTAAAACGGCAACCCGTCATCCTCTCCTTCGTTTTCCTTAAAATCCACTTGTTGCTCTTGTGTATCAGTGGTAGTTGTAGTCGCATTGGATGTAGACGCTGGGTTAGCAGGACCTTCGAAGTCCGATCGGCGCCCTAAGATGTTAAAACTCTCCGCCACAATCTCTGTGGTATATCTCCGTATCCCTTCCCTATCCTCATACGACCGTGTACGCAATTTGCCCTCGATATAGACCAAACGCCCCTTGGTCAGGTACTTGGCTGCGACATCGGCTAGTCCCCGCCACATGACGATATTGTGCCATTCGGTCTGTTCTATTTTTTTTCCATCTTTATTGTACGTTTCGGATGTCGCTAAAGGAAAACTTGCCACACTCACATTGCCTTCCAAATAACGGAGTTCAGGATCTTTGCCAAGATGGCCTACTAAGATTACTTTGTTTACACTAGACATATAATTTAAGGTTAATTAGCTAATACCATACTTATCCCAAAACGTGAAGATAAGTTTATGTTTAGCTAATGTATCGATTTTTTCTGATAAAAAATAGCGCCATTGCGATTTTTTTTCTTTTACCTCGATCCCTTCTGCAATCCTATAGAATCTGGCGTAAATATTCTGATGGCTGAGCACGTGCTTCACCATTCCTCCTACCGGATATAGCGTAGCCCTCTCAAAATGCTTCTTAAACGCTGTATGTTCGTACAAATCGTCCATCGGGCAGTCTTCGGCAGTCTCTATCATTGGAAATTCGTATAAGTTTGCCCATACATCCTTGTCCCCACGCTTGGACATGAGCACCTCTCCATTCCTCTCCACGATGAAATAATGAAAATAACGGTTTCGACTGGCTTTGCCCTTCAACTTGACCGGCAGCTCGTGTACACGATTCTCTGCCAATGCCCGACATTCCAACTGAAAGATACAAGTCGGGCACAAGGGCTGCTTGGGTTTGCACTGAATCGCTCCGAAGTCCATAATGGCATGGTTATATTCGCCGGGATAATCGTGCGGAATCAGCTCGTCCGCCAATTTTTTGAACAGGTTCTTGCCCTCGGTAGAATTGATCGGCACGTCGATACCAAACACCCGGGACAATACCCTAAATACATTGCCGTCCAATACGGCTCGTCGTTCGTTTGACGCAAAAGAAGAAATGGCCGCCGCGGTATATTCACCTACACCTTGCAGTGTGATCAGATCATCATAACGGGTAGGAAACACCCCATCAAAACGATCCATAACCTGTCTGGCAGCCTTGTGCATATTACGCGCCCGGGAATAATAGCCCAATCCCTGCCACAACCGTAGGATGTCTTCTTCCGCAGCTTCGGCAAAGGATTTCACATCGGGCAAAGATTGGACAAACCTATGGAAATAAGGCATTCCCTGCTCCACGCGAGTCTGTTGCAATATGACCTCCGAAAGCCAAATCACATAAGGATCTTCCGTCTTCCGCCACGGCAAATCCCGACCATTTTCTCTGTACCAAGCCACTAAATTTTCGGCAAACCTCATGACACAAATATGGTTATTTTTAACAAAAATTAACAACAACATATTGACTATCAACAATAATAAGTTGGATATTAAGCAATTATTTCCCTAACTTTGTCAGCGTTTGAAATAAACGGAAACAAAAAACTACTTATGTTAAAGAACAAATCGTCTATTCAAATCCACATCGAAGGTAAAGGGGAGAAGAAGTTTGTGGTGCCGACCTTCTTTGTGAAAAATTGGAAGAAACTGGCTGTTTCTACATTTGGGTTGGTGTTGGGTTTATGTGGCATAGTCATCTATCTTGTCACCAAACAAAAGGCCGATGCACTCGCATCTCAATATACGGAGACGCTAAACGAAGTCAACCAACAGAAGGAACTCCTAAGCAGAAGCAAAAGTGAAACCGAAAAAGAGGTGGACCAGGCCAAAAAATCATTCAACAAGATCGACTCTACCCTGGAAATCATTAATTCCAAAATGAAAAAAAGGGGACTGAAAACCATTGCTCTGGAGAATGCAGGGGGACCTATAGAAGCAGATGAAGAAAACATCGAATTGATGAGTACCTTCTACGAAGAAGCCTTAGCCGAATTGGACAAGAAATTGGAAAGTCTACCCATTGGAGTGCCCCATCATGGTAAAGTAACTTCCCGCTTTGGCTACCGGAGAAACCCTTTTACGAATAGAGGCCGCGAAATGCACTCAGGAATAGACCTCAAGGGCAGGACCGGTGACCGGATCAAGGCTACGGCAAAGGGAACAGTCGTGTTTTCCGGCTATGAAAGATATTACGGCTACGTCGTCAAGATCAAACATGCCAACAACTACGAGACACGCTACGCTCACCTGTCCAAACCTTTGGTAAGAAAAGGTGAAAAGGTGGCCGCAGGCGATATCGTAGGACTCATGGGCAGCACAGGACGCAGTACAGGGCCTCATCTCCACTACGAGATCTTGAAAAACGACAAAAAAATAAATCCCGAAAAATATTTTACCTTGTAAAGACGTTGCATGCGACGTCACAATTTTGGCGCACGCGGCACGCGTGCGCTAGTTTTTACCCCCCTATATCCTTTCTTTTGACTATCTTTGAGGTCTAAAAACTGTTTTTAGCTTATGAGAATATTAATGGTCTGTCTAGGAAACATCTGCCGCTCTCCTTTGGCACATGGCGTACTGGCACATATCGCTGCAACGAACGAATTGGGATGGACGGTACATTCGGCAGGTACCGGAGACTGGCATGTCGGCCAATCACCGGATAGACGCGCTGTAGCTGTAGCAAAAAAATACGGCATCGATATTTCCCGTCAACGGGCAAGGCATTTCATATCCGATTTCTTTGATGAATACGACCGTATTTTTGTCATGGATCGGCAGAATATGAAAGACGTTCTGCGTCTGGCAAAACGTGAAGAAGACCGAGATAAAGTATCTCTTTTTCTGGAAGAGGATATTGTACCGGACCCGTATTACGACGAAGACATGTTCGAACCTGTGTATAAGATGATAGAAAAGCGCTGTCACGATCTGATCAAGACATTATAATATGAACATAACAGATGTAAACATAAAGTGGGAGGAATTGAGACAGATCATCGCCCGTGATTTTGACACAGAATTACCCGACCTCAAGGTGATGCTTTTTTTGATCGGTGTACAGGAACTCGGACAGGGGGCCAAACAATTTTCCAAACGGGAGAAGGAAGAGCTGATGCATATCGCTACTTGTCGCCTTTTCAGCTCAATGGGTTTTTATGAGCTTAAAGGATTGGACAAAGATGGTTGGCCACATTGGCAATTGGCCAACCCCATTCCAAATTACACCCTATTGGAGCAGGAAATGATCTTGAAATCCCTTATTATCGATTATTTTCAGGAACTAGAAATCATATAGCACATGATTAGACATCTCATTCTACTAGGACTATTGTCCATCAGTATAGCCACATATGCCCAAATCCCAACACATTACTACGTGCAAATAACGACCAATAAAGGGGATGCCACATTAAAGCTCTACAACAAAACACCAAAGCATCGGGACAATTTTTACCGATTGGTCAAGGAGGGGTATTACGATTCATTGCTCTTTCATCGGGTAATCAAGAATTTTATGATACAGGGTGGAGACCCCGATTCCAAATATGCCGGAGATCGCACTTTGTTGGGCAATGGAGGTCCGGATTATAAGATTCCTGCGGAGATACAGGCCGATATTATCCATAAAAAAGGAAGTATAGCGGCCGCGCGCGACAACAATCCGGCAAAGCAGTCATCCGGATCGCAGTTTTATCTGGTGCAGGGCAGAAAATTCACGGAAGCGGGGCTGGACTCGTTGGAAACCTTCCGTTTCAAAGGCAAAAGATTATCCGATCTTCAACGGCGCACCTATATGGACATTGGTGGTATACCACACCTTGATGGCGATTATACGGTCTTTGGCGAGCTAGTGTCCGGAATAGAGATCATCGATAGGATAGCAGAGGTACAGACAGACCGCAACGATAGACCATTGACCAACGAACGTATGGCCATGCGCCTACTGACCCGACGGGAGGCACTGAACCTGGAAAGAGAAATGCAGGGTTTGGAACCTAAAGGTGGTTTTTTTACCAAATTATTTGATTCGCTAAAATCCCGGTATTACAAGCTATGAAAATAATCACCTATAACGTCAATGGCCTGCGAGCAGCGCTGAAAAAAGATTGGCTAGGATGGCTCAAAACGGAAGCTCCCGATGTCGTCTGCCTACAGGAGATCAAAGCGACCCCCGATCAGGTTCCTGAGATCTTGATGCTGGAGCAGATGGGTTACGAGCACTATTGGTATCCCGCACAGAAGAAAGGCTATAGTGGTACAGCCATCCTTACCCGAAAAAGTCCCCTCCATATAGAATACGGATGTGGACATGAAGACTATGACTTCGAAGGACGGATGATACGTGCCGACTTTGAAGATCTGTCGGTCATGAGCGTCTATTTCCCTTCGGGCACGACGGGCGATATCCGCCAGACTTTCAAATACAGATTCCTCGACGATTTCCAAAGTTATGTCGACAATCTTAAGAAGGAAAAGAAGTTGGTCGTCTGTGGGGATTTCAATATTTGCCATCGCGCTATTGACATCCACAACCCCAAATCCAACGCCAATACCTCGGGATTTCTTCCCGAAGAACGGGAATGGATGGAGAATTTTATCAATTCGGGGTTTGTAGATACATTCAGACACACCAATCCCGATCCGCACCATTACACGTGGTGGAGCTATAGGGCAGGAGCACGCGCACGGAATCTCGGCTGGCGCATCGATTATAATATGGTCTCTCAAAATCTGTCCGAAAGGATACAAAAAGCGGAGATCTTGTCTCATGCCGTGCATTCTGACCACTGCCCGGTAGTACTGACATTGGATTGATTTTTAACAAAAATGAATATAGATCAAAGTTTTTATATAGGCTATGTCTCCAAGACCAGGGGACTCAAAGGGGAGGTTCAGCTTTTCTTTGAATTCGACGACTACCAAGAGTTGGATCTGGACGTGATTTTTTTCGAAGTAAACAAGAAGTTAGTGCCTTATTTTACAGAAGAGATCAAATTGCATAAGAACAGCACGGCTTATGCCACGTTTGAGGATATAGACCATATCGACAAGGCCCAGGCATTGGTCCGCAAAAAGATGTACCTGCCCAACGACAAAATGCCCGAACGTGACCCCGAAGATTTTCGCTATTCGGACTTGGTCGGTTATATGGTCATTGATGAAAACGAAGGTGAACTGGGCGAAATCGTCCATGTACAAGAGATGCCCCAGCAGTTTATGGCGACAGTGGATATGGATGGCAAAGAGCTGTTGTTTCCGCTATCGGACGATCTCATATTGGGAATTGATGCAGAGGAGAAAGTGATCGGAGTGGAATTGCCCGAAGGGTTGGTGGATTTGTATAGATAATTTTATACTTTTGACTTTTTGAAAAAATGAAAATAACAGATCATATAAAAAATGCCAAGGGTAAGACCTTGTTTTCTTTTGAACTGCTTCCACCCGCCAAAGGGCAGGGTATCCAAAGTATTTTTAACACGATGGACGAGCTGATGGAATTCAATCCGCCGTTTATCGACGTGACATACCATCGCGAGGATTACCTGTACAAGCAACATACCAATGGCTTATTGGAACGTGTGGCCTACCGCAAGCGTCCGGGAACTGTAGCGATATGTGCGGCGATCATGAACAAATACAAGGTCGATGCCGTACCGCATCTGATCTGTGGAGGCTTTACGAAAGAGGAAACGGAAAACGCCCTGATCGACCTCAATTTTCTGGGCATAGATAATGTACTGGTACTACGTGGCGATGCCCGCAAGGGGGATTCTGACTTTATCCCTACACCGGGTGGTCACGCTTATGCGACGGATCTGTTGCAACAAGTTGTGGACATGAATAACGGAAAGTACCTGCATGAGGATATCGTCAATTCGGAGAAAACAAATTTTTGTATCGGTGTGGCAGGCTATCCGGAAAAGCATTTTGAAGCTCCCAACTTCAACACAGACTTCAAATGGTTGAAGAAAAAAATAGACATGGGTGCCGAATTTATCGTGACACAGATGTTTTACAACGTAGAAAAATACAAAGAGTTTGTGACCAAATGCCGGGAACAAGGCATCGAAGTGCCGATTATCCCCGGATTGAAACCCCTGACGACCAAAAAACAATTGATCGCCTTACCGAAGATTTTCCACCTGGATATCCCCGAAGAATTGAGCGATGCAGTGACCGCCTGTAAAAACAATGCCGAAGTGCAACAGGTCAGCACCGAATGGATGGTCAATATGTGCAAAGAATTAATCGATTTTGGCGCGCCGGTATTGCATTTCTATACGATGAGCAACCCTGGACCGACAAAGAAAATTGTAGAGAAATTAGCATAAAAACAAAAAGAGGCATAGCCTCTTTTTGTTTTTATGCTTTCTTAGACTCCTTAGCCCAACTGTCTTTCAATGTGACTGTGCGGTTAAAGACCAAATGTTCTGCCGTAGATCTCGTGTCCAGCGTAAAATACCCCAACCGGATAAACTGGTAACCTCTTTCTGGCTCGGCACTTACCAAATCCGGCTCAATATAAGCTTTCTCGATAATATGCAGGCTGTCGGGATTGATAGAAGCCTTGAAGTCCTCTTCGGCTGCGGGATTCTCCACTTGAAACAAGCGGTCGTACAGTCTGACTTCGGCCTCTTTGGCATGCGGTACCGATACCCAATGGATTGTACCTTTGACCTTGAGCCCGGATGTATCTTCGCCCGACTTGGAATTGGGCACATAGGTACAATACACTTCGGTCACCACACCATTTTCGTCTTTTTTGAAATCCTGGCATTCGACGATATAGCCGTGCTTCAAGCGAACCGAAAGACCGGGCCCAAGACGGAAAAACTTCTTCGGAGGCTCTTCCATAAAATCCCCTCTTTCTATCCACAGCTCCCTTGAGAACGGAATAGTCCGGGCACCTTCTCCCCCCTCTGCTTCGGGATTGTTTTCGCCGGCCAACTCTTCTGTCTTTCCTTCGGGATAGTTGGTAATAATTAATTTTATCGGATCCAATACTGCCATGCGACGCCAAGCTGTCTTGTTGAGATCCTCGCGGACAAAAAATTCCAACAGACTGATGTCGATCATGTTCTCCCGCTTCTGTACACCGATACGCTCGCAAAAATTACGAATACTGCCCGGCGTATATCCCCTTCTTCGCATGCCCGATATTGTAGGCATACGGGGATCGTCCCAACTCTCCACATGTTTTTCGTTGACCAGCTGCAGCAGCTTACGCTTGCTCATGACCGTATAGGTCATATTCAAACGGGCAAACTCGTATTGTTTGGAGGGAAAAATCTCCAACTTCTCGATCAACCAATCGTATAAGGCACGGTGGGGGATAAATTCCAACGTACAGATCGAATGGGTGATTTTTTCGATCGAATCGGACTGTCCATGTGCAAAATCGTACATCGGATAGATACACCATTTGTCCCCTGTACGGTGGTGATGGGCATGCTTGATACGGTACAATAGCGGATCCCGCAGATGCATATTGGGGCTGGCCAGATCGATCTTGGCACGCAGTACTTTCTCACCATCCTGATATTTGCCTTCCCGCATCTCTTGAAAGAGCTGCAGGTTCTCTTCTACGGATCGGTCACGATAAGGTGTAGGCGTACCGGGTTCTGTCGGTGTACCTTTGGCTGCCGCGATTTCGTCGGCCGTACTGTCGTCTACATAAGCTAGACCTTTTTTGATCAGATCAACCGCGTACTGATAGAGTGTTTCAAAATAATCCGAGGTGTACAGCTCTTCTGCCCACTGAAACCCCAGCCATTGAATGTCCTTTTTGATGCTGTCCACGTACTCTACATCTTCGGTCACAGGGTTCGTATCGTCAAAACGAAGATTGGTCTTGCCGTTGTATTTCTGCGCCAGGCCAAAGTTCAAACAGATGGATTTGGCATGTCCGATATGCAGGTAGCCATTGGGCTCGGGAGGAAAACGTGTCAGCACACGGCCATCGTGCGTACCGTTGCGTAGGTCTTCCTCTATAATCTCTTCAATGAAATTTAATGATTTTTCTTCTTTTTCTTCCTCTATCATACTGCAAATTTAGCTATTTATACCATGTAAAACACATAGTCAGGGAAAACATACATATATTAAAGTAACAACGTCATTTCGATAGCCTGTCCCGAATGTTTTCTGGCCAGGCCATCGAAATGACGATATTATTGTCTATTTGAGCCTATTTTTACAAAGTAATCTGTCTCTTGATACTCTCTTCGAGCGAAATAATCGTTTCCGTCCGCTGAATACCTTTGAGCCCCTGTATATCTTCGTTCAATACTTTGCGGAGATGGGCGGTATCCCGGCAGATAATTTTTGCAAACATACTGTATTGACCCGTACAATAGTGCAATTCCACCACTTCTTTCACCTGCCTGAGCTGTTCTACAGCATCTGCATACTGCGAACCCTTCTCTAAATAGATACCCAAGAAGGCTGTGATATCAAATCCAACCTTCTGAGGGTTGATAATAAGGTTAGATCCATGGATAATACCCATTTCTTCCATCTTTTTCATGCGAACATGAATAGTTCCACCAGAAACAATCAGTTTTTTCGCTATTTCTGTATAAGGAATAGAAGCATTTTCCATTAAAATAGACAAAATTTGAACATCTAAGTTGTCTAAATCGTAATTTGAATAATTTTTCTCCATAAAAAACCGATGTTTTTATATTTTTTTATAGTGTTTTTTGTAATTTTTATAAAAATAGAAAAAATTTAATAAAAAATTTGCACAGTTTTGGTATAAAACGTAAATTTGTAATAACAAAAGAGATAAAAACAATACAATATCTCTTACAGGTTGCATGTTACTTCCCTCAAATAACATAGGTTTATAATTGGTTAGCGTAAAAGTCCACCGCCCGGTGGACTTTTCCTTTTTATAACCAATTCTTCCCACCCTTCTTCTTTTACATTATTTTCAATAATATCAACAAAAATGCATATTTTATTTTTATTTTTTGAAAATTGCTTGGCTTATTTTGATATATTTTTATACAAAAAAGGTCTGGTAGGTTTCAAAAACCTGCCAGACCTTTTTCATCCTGTAGAGAGACGCGATTGATCGCGTCTCTCTACAATAAAAGATTAATTAATCAACTTTGTCTCATCCGAAGATTTCAACAGGTTTTGTTTCAACTCAGTTTCTGCCTGCAACAATTCCTGTTCGACTACCTTACGTTTTTCGCGTCCGTCTCGCTGAATCTGCAAGACCTGTTCGATAGTATGAATAATATCTGCATTGGCTTTCTTGATCGTCTCGATATCTACGATACCACGTTCGGTTTCGCGGGCCACATTGATCGTAGACTCTTTCAGCATTTCGGAGTTTTTGCGCAACAGCTCGTTCGTAGCATCTGTTACAGCCTTTTGCGCTTCCAAAGCACGTTGGGAGTGCGCTATGCCCAATGTCAAAACCATTTGGTTTTTCCACAAAGGCAATGTATTGACAATACTGGACTGTATCTTTTCCATGAGCGAACTGCTGTTGCTCTGGATCATGCGTATTTGTGGCGCCGTCTGCAAAACCACCATACGCGTGAGTTTCAAGTCGTGTATTTTGCGTTCGAAACGAACTACATGCTGCTCCATGTCTTTATAGGCTTGGATTTTGTGCTGATCGCCGCTCTCCTCCGCTTCTTGCTTCAATTGGGGCAATACTGTGCTGTGCACTTCTTGCAGTTTTTCCTCCCCAGCTGCAATATGTAAAGAGAGTTCTTTGAAATAATTTTGGTTTTCTACAAACAATTTGTCAAAAATATTGACATCTTTCAACAAATTCTTATAATGTCCTTCGAGTTTGAGCTCGATTTGGTGAATATTCTTTTCAACAGAGGCATATTCCGTACGCAGACGCTTGATTTTCTTTTTCAACGAGTCAAAAAATGGAATAAGCGGCTTCTTATTCAGATTTTCGTCGAAAGATTTGAGATCCGAACGCAGGTTCAACAGCACATCTTCTGCCCCTCCCATATCTTTGGTACGCACCTGCTTGAGTATCTCATTGGAAAAATTGCTCACCTTGGCTTGACTAGCGACACCATACTGAATGATATCCGTCGTCGAATTGAGATTGATCTTCTCCTTGTATTGTTGGATAAGGGCTTTGTCCTCTTCCGAAAAATTGACTTGAAGACCCTTGCCTTTGCCCTCATTATTATCGTCGTAGGTGGTTAAATCTAATGTTGACATATCCTATTTTATTTTAGTTATGCGAGTTATGGAGGTGAAGTGGGTTATAGAGGTATATAGCCCTTCTTAACCATTGTAACGACATCACCTTCGTCACTTTATTTTAATCTTTTAATAAGTCCCTGTTTTTCAATGTCTGTATATACACTTCCGATTCGGCAGACACATCCAACAGCCGCAATTTGATCAGATTGGTTACATCCTGTTCGATAGCCGAAGCCGCCTGTGCTAAAACACGTTCCAATTTCAACTTGGAGTCAAGCGTGACCTGATTGTGCAGCCGTGTATTTTCCAATTCATCGTATTCGCGCAACACATTCACAACAGTACCATGCCGCACGAGAAACTTCTCCGCCTCCTGCACATCCCGTTTTTCCAACAAATGAAACAAGCGTACAATAATGTCAATGTGTTGCTGAATATTCCTGTTGTTGATTTCCTTTTTAAAATACAATAACTTGGACACAAAAGTTTGGGGTGTCTCCATTGCTGCCTGAGCCAATTCGAGCCGACGCTGTTTTCCGACCGAACCTATCCATGTCAAAGGACGCACCTCTCCCAATTCGAGACGTTGCAGATACGGTTTGGCTTGTCTCAGCAACAACCCGTTACCCACAATATAAGAACTCAGGAATCCAACTATCGTCAGCAACATCCCCTGGGACAGACTGCCCCAAAATGCATAAAACGAATACAACAGCCCGACCTCGCCCAAAAGCAAAACCCAAGCCAAAGCATACCAGGACCTCACCTTACTCTTGGCGGCCTGCGACATCATCACAAATGGATGGATGTGCGGAATAAACAGCAAAATAGACATAAATGTCCATTTCAACTGGCTCAATTCCCAACGTTTGCTTTTCTTCGTCGCCCAACCCATTGTGCAATTTACTTATTTTTATGCTAAAGTACTTAAAAATCCTCTATACTTGATCGAATGCATTTTTATTGGATGCACCACAAAATGCAGATTCGTAAAAAACTTATCACAAACTATACCGTCATATCGACGAGGAACAGCCTGTCCCGAAAGCATTCGGGAAGGAGATATCTATGGCTAGACAGGAAACATATCCATAGATTTTCCTGCGGAGAGCACTTCGTGGTTCTCCTCCTAACGTCGTCGAAATGACGCAAATCGGATTTTTGTTCACCCATTTTTATTTAACGCCCAATTCTTGTTCCAATATTCTATATTTTTACATCATGGCAGAAAAAAATATATCCATCAGTTATTTACGTGTCATTGCGACAGTATTTGTCATTGCCATCCATGCCTCTACAGGCTTTCTATACCGCTATGACGCCGACAGCTTCGATTGGAATTATGCCAATTGGATCAATGCAGCTACCCGTTGTGCTGTTCCTTTATTTGTGATGATATCGGGCGCTCTATTGTTACAAAAGGATGAAAGCATTATTTCCTTCTACCGCAAACGTATCCCAAAACTACTTTATCCTTTTATTTTCTGGACAATCATCTATACGATATATTATTTTTACAGATATACCAATTTTTCCATTCTACCGTCCTGGCGGATCTGGGAGATTGCCTGGCATAAAATCCTGTATGGCGCTAATGCCCATCTATGGTATCTGTATATGATCATGGGACTCTACACTGCCATTCCTTTTCTACGGAAAATGGTGTCCCAATGCAGTGCCAGAGAATTAGAAGTATTTCTTGTATTGTGGTTTGTGTCCCTATTTTTTATGAACAAATCTTACAATCTGCCAAAATTTGACCTTACCTTTTTTTCGGGATATATCGGCTATCTGGTTTTAGGATATTACCTGACCCTCAGAAAAATCACATGGAACACATGGTTCTTGCTTTTTCTATACGCCTGTGCAGTTGTAGGAATTGCTATAGGCACCTACTATCTTTCGGAAAAACTGCAAAAATGGGATACACAACTCATGGGCTATACGATGCCGACCGCAGCATTGACCGCCGTTTTGTTATTCACCTGTGTACAGTCCTTTTCGAGAAACATCACGAACATTCCCTCATGGATAGCCCTTGTAGATAGATATAGCTTTGGGATATACCTCGTGCATATCCTTCCCCTAAACTATGTCCACCCCCTTATCTCGAAATACGTTTCCACGGTCTGGGTGATTCCATTGGCTACACTAGCCACGTTGGTATTGTCGATTGCCCTTATCTTTTTATTGCGCAGAATCCCTTACGGCAGGCATGTGAGCGGGTGAAGTTTAAGGTTTTTCTACCCCTTTTTATTAAAATCGTAGATCTCCTGTGGACCGACAGCGACAGAAGTAAAGCAAGTCCAGGTATTGGGCAATATATTATGGATGTGAATGAGCGGTGACCAAACAAGAAAAAGCCACCCAAGAGAGTGGCCCTTTAAATTATAAACAGTACGATATCAAAAAATTAAAATGGCAAATCGTCGTCGTCCGCACCGGAAGAAGAGATATCAACAGGTGCAGGCATATCTGCATAACCCGGTGTAGAAGCAGCAGCTTGGGCTGTATTGGCCAATTTGGTGACACGCCAAGCTACCAATGAATTAAAATATGAAGTGACTCCTTCTTTATTGGTCCAAGGACGTCCACGAAGATTGAAAGATACCTCGACTTCTTCGCCTATAGATAGATTGTCAAAGATATTGACCCTATCTTGCGTCGCTTCAAAGCGAATGTACTCAACAAATTGTGGATTCTCGGCATAGGCAACAATCAGATCTCTCTTCTTAAAAGACTCGGTAACCTGTTGAACCGCCCCTATTTCATGTACTTTTCCTCTAATTTCCATATTCAAACTTATTAAACCATAAAAATACACATTTTTTGCATTCTAGAATGACTAACTTTGTAGAAATATGAAAGAAGTTTTCAACACCCCCGGCAAAATCATCGTAACATGCAATAGACGATTGTCTCCCTATCTTGAAGAAGAAATCCGCGAACTTGGTTTTACACCTAAACGCGTTTTCAACACGGGCGTAGAGCTCCAAGCAACGGCCAATGACTGCATTCGTCTCAATCTGCACCTACGTACGGCGAGCCAGGTGCTATACGAAATAGCCTCCTTTCGCGCCAAAGATGCCCATGAGCTTTACAACGCATTGAGCAAAATCGCTTGGGAAGAACTCATTCCTTTTGACGGCTATTTTTCCGTGACGTCCAACGTACACAACGAAACCATCACTACCCCTCTATTTGCAAATGTCAAAGTCAAGGACGCTATTGTAGATAGAATAAAAGACAAAAAAGGAGTTCGCCCAAATTCTGGCCCTGATCTGTCCAAGGCCGTTATACACTTGCATTGGATTGACGAGAAGGCCGAAATATTTCTCGACACATCAGGCGAAACACTTGCCAAACATGGTTATCGCAAGATTCCCGGCAAAGCACCGATGTTGGAAGCTTTGGCCAGCGCGACTATACTCGCTACCAAATGGGATGGCAGATCCCCTTTTGTCAACCCCATGTGTGGATCAGGCACATTGGCCATTGAAGCCGCATTGATGGCGCAAAAGCGAATGCCCGGACTACAACGTATGAACTACTCCTTTATGCACTTTGTCGGATACGACGACGAAGTATTCTTCGAGCAGAGACGACAGCTCAAGGATATCACGGACAAAGCTAACATACCTCCTATCATCGCCTCGGATATCTCTGCGGAAGCCGTGGACATCAGCAAGGCAAATGCCCGAACTGCAGGTGTGGAGCACCTTATCCAATTTGAGGTTTGTGATTTTGCAGAAACGACAGTTCCACAGGACGCAGGCATCATTATGTTCAACCCCGAATATGGCGAAAGATTGGGACAACATAGTCGACTGGAAGCGACATATAGCCGGATCGGAGACTTCATGAAACAACATTGCAAAGGTTATCGGGGCTATGTCTTTACCGGAAATCCCGACTTGGCCAAAAGAATCGGTCTCAAAGCATCGAGACGTTTTGAGTTTTTCAACGGAAAACTGGATTGTCGATTGTTACAGTATGAGCTGTACGAGGGGACCAAAGAGGTTTAAAAATGCAAGATATCATTGACAAGACAGCATTTTTTGTACAAGAACGATTAAAACATGCTGAAGCAGGCCATGACTGGTGGCATGTATTGCGGGTATGGAACAATACCAAGCTGATTTTGGTACATGAAAAAGCCGATAGGTTGATCTGTGAACTGGCCGCTTTGCTGCATGATGTTGCCGACAGCAAGTTTCATGATGGAGACGAACACCTCGGCCCGGCCCTGGCTGGTACATTTTTAAATTCGCTACAGGTAGATGCCGACACAGTACAACACGTAAAAAACATCATACTCAACATGTCTTACAAAGCCTCGTTGGGCAAAGTGATCTTTCATTCCAAGGAACTGGAAATTGTACAGGATGCCGATCGACTGGATGCCATAGGCGCCATAGGCGTTGCAAGAGCATTTCATTATGGAGGATTCAAAAACAGGGAAATCTACAACCCCAACATACCCATCAAAAGAGATCTGACCAAAGAAAGCTACAAAAACAGCACCGCACCGACCATCAACCATTTTTACGAAAAACTGCTGTTGCTCAAAGACAACATGAATACGCTCGCTGCACAGCGTATAGCAGTAGAAAGACACCGTTTTATGGAAACATATTTGCAACAATTTTATGATGAATGGAACGGGATCAAATAATTTAATCTCTTTTTAACATTTCTTCTGTAACTTTAGATAAACAAGAGAGCTTTGTAATGTGAAAAATCTATTCCTATTCTTATTGTTTCTGAGTGCTGCTTTTCCGACATCGGCACAGGAACACGATTCAACAGCTTTTGCTACCCAAGCATGGACAACACAAACCCTAAAAAAAGGTATCGTATGGAAACAAGCCCATTTTCATAACCTGTTTGGCGGTGAACAGGAAATCAACCTGATAGAAATAGACTTGAAACGGCATCTCAAGAAACTAAGACTGGCCGGTATATCCAAAGAAACCAAACTCACATCGACATTTGCTCAAGAAAACAACGCTGTGGTGGCTATCAATGGCGGTTTTTTTAACACTAAAATTGGTGGTGCAACTGATTTTATCAAAATAGAGGGAGAGGTTATCAACGTCACCACCAACAAACACCCGAGATCCAATGCCTTTCTGACATTCGACAAACGATCCATTCAGATAATCCCCCAAACGGCAGACAGTATTCGCGAAACGAAGGTAGACAATGTGCTACGGTCGGGGCCTCTGTTGATTTCCGGCGGGGAGATCATGAAAATCAGCAAAGGCGGCTTTAGCACGAACAAACATCCCCGAACAGTAGTGGCTTTGCGTGGTCAGAACCTTATTTTCATGACCATAGATGGCCGTAACAAACAATCCCATGGAGTCACGCTGTTTGAACTCAGCAGGCTTTTAAAATGGTATGCATGTGATGCCGCCATGAACCTGGACGGAGGAGGAAGTACGACGATGTATATCAAAGACCAACCCGATAATGGCATCGTGAATTATCCATCCGACAATAAAAAATTCGACCATCACGGCGAAAGGTCTGTTGCAAATATTATTTACATTAAAAATTAACACAACCGCTTCATGAAACAAATTGTAATAACAGCAGTAGTCATCTTATGTGCAAGTTTAGCTACATGGGCACAGACTCCTAAGATCATCGCTCACCGTGGAGCATGGAAAAACACACAAGTTCCACAAAACTCCATAGCTTCTCTACAAAAAGCCATTGAACAGGGCGTATGGGGTACTGAATTTGACGTACATCTCACCAAGGATGACATACTCGTCGTCAATCACGATCAGGATTTTTACGGTTTGGACATTGCGATGTCCACCTACCAGGAACTATTGGCCAAAACCCATCCAAATGGTGAAAAAATCCCTACCATAGAGGAATATCTGAAAGAGGGATACAAACAGAAAAAGACCAAAATGATTTTCGAAATAAAAACCAACAAGCTTGGGGTAGAACGAACGGTCAAGGCGACAGAGATGAGCTATCAAGCCGTAAAAAAACTAAAAGGTCTCGACAAAACCGTATTCATCGCCTTCAGTTACCCGGCTTGCCTAAAACTGAGAGAGCTGGACAAAAACGTAAAAATCCAATATCTCAACGGCGATAAAACGCCCGAGCAGTTGAAACAAGACCACATATATGAGCTGGATTACAACGTCAAGGTATTCAAGAAAAACCCGGATTATATCCCTCAGGCAAAAAAACTAGGCATCAAAACAAACGTCTGGACGGTAAACAAAAAAGAAGATATGGAGTATTTTATCGCCCAAGGTGTGGATTTCATTACCACTGACCAACCGGAGCTATTGAAGAAAGTACTCAGCAAGTAATAGAAGATATAACGGCATGGGGTTGAAGCGGGCTTAGACGATATATAGGTAGCATGCATATCCACAAATTCAAGCACACGCGTGCGCTCAATGTCATTAAGTTAAGGATATAACCTGTTTTATATTGTCATTCTGAGGCTTGCCGAAGAATCTGTTAGCCGGCTAATTTACAGATCCCTCCTATCGTCGGGATGACAAAAAACGCTTAACTTAATACCATTGCTCGTGCGCTAGCACAAATCTGGCGCACGCGTGCCCGGTGTTATACCCGCCTGTAACAATTGTTAATGAAAAAGAATAATGAAAAAGATCAAACAAAAGATTCTACTCCTACTGGCCTTTTTGTCGTTTGCTCCTCTGACCGGCAGTGCGCAGGAAATACGGGTCGCGACCTACAATATACGACTACAAACCGCCCAAGACTCAGGAAATCTATGGCAAGATCGTAAAGAAGCACTTTGCCAAGTGATACGATATCATGAGTTTGATATTTTTGGCGTACAGGAGGCTTTTGATACACAGCTTCAGGATATGCTTACCCTATTGCCTACATATCGTCATATTGGAGTCGGTCGTGACGATGGGCAGAAGAAAGGAGAACATTCGGCCATATTCTATGATCCGTCACGATTTGAACTTGTACGTGAGGGAACATTTTGGCTATCGGACAAAGATACGGAAAGACCCAATAAAGGATGGGACGCCGCTCTTCCCCGGATATGTACATGGGGAATATTCAAAGACCAACAGAACAAGAAGTCCTTTATCTTTATGAACACGCACTTTGACCACAAGGGAAAAGTGGCACAGTTGGAAAGCACTAAACTCATCCTGACAAAAGCGCATGAGCTAGCGGAAGGATTGCCTATCATCCTGACAGGAGATTTCAATGTCGATGAAAAAAGCTCGGCTTACCAAACGCTTGCACAAAGCACATTGGTGAAGGACACACACGATCTGGCGGGTATCGTCTATGAACCTAATTCTACATTCAATGGATGGGGCAAGAGCCTCAAACCCAAAAGTCGTATAGACCACATTTTCGTCAGCCCTACATTTAAGATCAAAAAATACGGTGTACTGACCGATACTTATCTCGGTAAATACCCTTCGGATCATTTTCCTGTTACATCCTTGATTCAATGGTAAAATCCTGTTTTGTAGAGACACAAGATCTCGTGTCTCTACACAGCATTACCCATTTGTAGCTAAAAAAGGACATAAAAAAAATTATTAATGTGTAGAGACACGATGAATCGTGTCTCTACAATTTTTACCTTACCTTTATAGCTAAATTAAAATCGAAATATGAAATGTCCACGATTGCCAAAACACGAATGAAAATAATCTGGACATTCCATATGGCCATTAAAAAACAAATTATTTACATATGAAATATTTGCATATGCTTGCCCTCGGAGCTTTGATCGTTCCTTTATTCTCTGGTTGTGATACGCTAAATCAAGTAACTACCGGCATGCCACAAACGGGTACAGGTAGCACATCGACCACAAATAAATCTTCCGGAACCATCACACAGACCGAAGCCGTAACAGGTATAAAACAGGCCCTTAGTAATGGGCTGAACAACAGTATCAATATCCTGTCCGCACAAAATGGCTTCCTTGGAGACGCAGCCGTCAAGATATTGATGCCAAAAGAAGCTCAGCAAGTCGAAAAAACACTTCGCTCCGTCGGCATGGGCGCCTTGTGTGACAATTTCATCACTAGTCTAAACCGTGCCGCCGAATCTGCTGTAAAAGAAGCTGCTCCCGTATTCGTCAATGCACTGTCCCAGATGACCGTGACAGATGCCTTTAATATTTTATTGGGCAGCCAACAAGATGCTGCCACTACTTTTTTCAAAAGGACAACCTCTGCAACATTGACCACCAAATTCAGCCCTATCGTCGAATCCGCCTTGGGCAAAAACAACGTCAGCACCTATTGGACGCAACTGACTACAGCCTACAACAGCCTGCCGTTGGGAAAAGAAAAAATTCAAACTGATCTGAATGCTTATGTAACGCAAAAAGCTATTGATGGCCTGTTTGTCAAGGTAGCAGACGAAGAGCTCAAAATCCGCAACAACATCGGCAATGCACGCAATTCGGGAATACTGGACAAGGTATTCGGTTGGGTTGATGGTCAGAAATAAAAAAAATAGGCCTGCCAATTGGCAGGCTTATCAATTAATTCAACCCTCTTTTTTTCATCAGATGGATAGGATCGGGATCGGAGCCTCTAAATGCCCGGTACATCTCGGCAGGATTGCCGGTACCTCCTCTTTCCAAAATGTGCTGACGATAAGATGTCGCTGTCGCCTGATCATACAGCCCCTTTTCTTTGAATGCGGCAAAAGCATCCGCATCTAATACTTCTGCCCAGATGTAAGCATAGTATCCGGCCGAATAACCTCCGGAGAAAATATGTTGAAAATAAGTACTTCTATACCGGGGGATAATAGCATCGATCAATCCTATCTTGGCTATAGCTTGCTGCTCAAAGTCATTGACATCTCCCGAAATAGGGGAAGTCGTCGCATGATAGTGCATATCCAACAGCGAGGCTGCCAGGTATTCCGTAGTAGCAAACCCTTGATCAAACGTACCTGCTTTTTCCATTTTTTCGATCAATGTATCCGGGATCACTTCACCTGTTTGATAATGTTTGGCATACGTTTTTAAAACTTCAGGGTCTTCCGCCCAGTTTTCCATGATTTGTGAAGGCAATTCCACAAAATCACGAGGAACCGATGTCCCTGCCAACGATTGGTATTTCACATTGGACAATAATCCATGCAAGGCATGCCCAAACTCATGGAACAAGGTTGTGGTCTCATCAAAGGTCAACAACGCGGGCTGCCCACCTACAGGCTTGGTAAAATTGCATACAATCGAAATGACCGGGGCAACGCGTTTACCATCCGCTTTATATTGACCACGGTACGAGGTCATCCAAGCTCCACCACGCTTTGATTCCCTTGGGAAAAAATCGGCGTACAACAACCCCAGATGTGAACCATCTTTATCCTTAACCTCATAGACTTCTACCTCAGGATGGTAAACAGGCACATTGTTCAAGGCGACAAAACTTAAGCCCCACAGTTTGTTTGCGGTGGCGAATGCTCCCTCCCGTACAGACGATAAACTAAAATAAGGCTTGATCTCCTCCTCATTCAGGGCAAAACGCTTGACACGGATTTTTTCAGCATAGTACCTCCAATCATACGGTGCTACCCGGAACGTATCTTTTGCGGCTTCGATTTCTTTTTGGATATCGGCTGCTTCCACCTTAGCTTTTGCCAGTGCAGGCATCCATAGCCTATTCAGCAAGCTGTACACATTTGCAGGATTTTCGGCCATGGATTCTTCCAAGACATAGGCCGCATGGGAAGGATAACCCAGCAACTTGGCTTTTTCCAATCTCAAGTTTGCAATTTTCAACAAGTTCTCCTTATTATCGTTTGTATTGCCATTATTTCCACGCAATTGATAAGCTTCCCAAATCTGCTTGCGCAAATCCCTGTTGTCGGCATATTGTAGAAATGGCATAACCGAAGGGTTTTGCAGCGTAAACACCCATTTTCCATTTTTGCCTTTGCTTGCCGCTGTCTCTGCTGCTGCTGCTTTCAAGGCTTCCGGCAATCCCGACAGATCCTCTTCCTTATCCACGACCAACTCAAACGCATTGGTTTCAGCCAATAGATTTTGTCCAAACTGCGTCGTCAAGACGGACAAATCTGCATTGATCTTTTTCAACTTGTCCTTGTCACTGTCTGATAGATTTGCCCCAGAACGGACAAAACCTTTGTAAGTTTCTTCAAGTAATTTTACATCTTCCGCATCCAGATCCAAACTTCCTTTCTGCTCATAAACCGTTTTGACACGGGCAAAAAGTTTGGTATTCAGCTGTATCTCATCACGGTGCGCCGACAGCTTGGGGGCCATATCTTTGGCTATAGCTTGAATAGTATCATTGGTATGGGCCGAATTGAGGTTATAAAATATAATCGACACCTTTTTCAATAAGCCTCCTGCCTTTTCCAAAGCAAAGATCGTATTCGGAAAATTGGCATCTTCCTCATTATTGGCAATGCTGTCTATTTCGAGATTGTGCTGCCGCAATGCTTCGTCAAATGCTGGTCTGAAATGTTCGTCTTTTATCTTATCAAAAGGAGGAACATCAAATGGTGTATTGTATGCTCCTATCAAAGGATTGTCTGTTAAATCACTTTTTTCTTCCTGGTTACAGCCTACACACATCGATGCAACGATCAAAAAAGGAATAAAATGTTTTTTCTGCATATAATTTAATTTTTGTTCTCAGAATATGGGCACAAAGGTACAGATTATCCTCTATATAAAAGTAGAGACACAATGCATTGTGTCTCTACAAAGCCAAATAAACCACAGAAAGCCCTCGTTATATTGCAAATCTTTTCCTTTCTTTGCGTGTAGAAACCTTTTTTAAATGATGAAACCGAGATGTAATATTATTGACATGCAGGGCAACGATTATTTACATCGAGCACTCATCAGCCATTGAAAAAACATTTTAAACGGATGAAAACAAACGGTCTATTACTCTTACTATGGTGTACAAGCCTCACATTATTTTCCTTTGCACAGGAAAAGCGGGGACGCGCCCGTGATTTTGGTATTACTACAGGTATTTTGCCTACAGGGCAATGGAATGCCATCACGGATGTCCCTGGCGTGAAAGTGGGACAGGTTTCTGTGGTCGAAGGAAAAAACGTGCGGACAGGTGTCACCGCCATATTGCCGCATGATGGCAATATTTTTCAAGACAAGGTATCTGCGGCCGTATATGTCGGCAATGGTTTTGGCAAAATGATGGGCATCTCCCAAATCGAAGAACTGGGCAATATCGAAACACCTATCCTCTTGACCAATACCCTAAATGCGCCCAAAGTAGCCGATGCAGTACTAGATTATATCTTGGCATTGCCCGGCAACGAAAATATACGCTCGGTCAATACCGTAGTCGGTGAGACCAACGATGGAGGACTCAATGACATCCGAGGAAGACATGTACAAAAGGAGCATGTCTTGCAAGCGATTCAAACGGCTCAATCCGGTCCTGTACAGGAAGGCAACATAGGTGCAGGAGTCGGTACAGAATGCCTGGGCTTCAAAGGCGGTATCGGAACAGCCTCCCGCAAGCTTCCGGCATCAAAGGGTGGCTATACCGTCGGTGTACTTGCACAGACCAACTTTGGCGGCGTCCTCAATATCAACGGTGCACCTGTGGGTAGGGAACTGCACAACTATTACATGATGGAAAAAAAAGAACCGTATAAGGCCGATGGATCCTGTATGATTATCATTGCGACCGATGCACCGCTTTCACCTCGCAACCTAAAACGTCTGGCCAAACGTTCGTTTATTTCATTTGGCAATGTCGGAGCATTCTCGGCCAATGGTTCGGGCGATTATTCAATTGCCTTCACTACCAACCCTGCCAACCGGGTGCCTTATAGTGTCAATGGACAACGGGAACTGGACACAAAGGATATTCACAACAACGAATTGACCCCTCTGTTTATGGCAGTTTGGGAAGCCACGGAAGAAGCTATCCTCAACTCGCTGTTCATGGCGCAGGACCAAACCGGACGTAATGGAAAAACACTAAAAGCTCTCCCGATCAAGGAGACAGTAGACATACTAAAAAAATACAACGCCTTGAGCCACGACAAGCTACCGGGCGCAGTCAAAGAATAAATAACATAACCACATAGATACATAGAATTATTTCATTTCAGAAAAATCATTATATGCATTTCATAGATGAGAAAATGAATTTTCTGACATAGTTAAACTATCTGAAACTATTGGCATCCTTTCAAAAGAAAAAACAAAGACGAGAATAAAAAACTATGTTCCTATGTGGTTGAGAAAAATATCTTTTATCTTCATAAAATAAACACACTTCATCATGATAGGAATTGTAGGCGGAGTAGGCCCATTGGCCGGAGTAGATATTGTCAAAAAAATTATCGAAGAAACAAAAGCGTCGAAAGATCAGGAACACCTGCCCGTATTGCTTTCCTCGCAGCCCCATCGCATTGCCGACCGTACGGCTTTTCTATTGGGCAAAAAAAGTATAAACCCTGGAATAGCCCTTGCTGAAATCGCCTTGGAACTTGAAAAAGGTGGCGCTACAGTCGTTGCTATCCCATGCAATACAGCGCATGCTCCGCAGATATTCGACAAGGTCAAGGAGACATTGGCCCAATGCCAAGCCCAGATCAGATTGCTCCACCTCGTCGAAGAAACAGCTAAATTTATCCGTGAAAACCATGCTGGGGTAAAAGTCGGCATCCTGAGCACCACAGGGACAAGAGATACAGGACTTTACAAAAATGTACTGGCCAAATTTGGTGTAGACTGTATAGAACCAGACGATGATCTGCAAGACAGTGTCCACCAAGCCATCTATGACGAGACGTATGGTATCAAAGCCTGCTCCTCGCCTGTGACAAACAGAGCACACGATGCCTTGGTAGAGGCTGTCCAAACCTTAAAACGTGAAGGTGCCGAACTGATCGTCTTAGCCTGTACAGAGCTGCCATTGGCACTGAACGAAAAAAGCTATTTCGGTTTACCTATCGTAGACCCCAACCGAATACTGGCTAGGGCATTGATTCGGCATATTGATCCGAATAAGTTGGTGTAAAGTGAAAAAGAGACTATCCAAATATCCTCCTCCACCAAGGTCTTTCGAGACCTACATACCATTGGCCGTTTTCTTTCTTCATTGGATACACATGGATATAGTCTCCCTGTCCGGGGTCTCCTCTTCCTGTTTGCAGATCAAAACGATGCCGATGATAAGGGCACACCAATCTCCCTTCTTCACACCAGCCTTGGCTCAAATCTGCCCCGGCATGTGGACAGCGACTGCTGGTGGCATAGGGCTTCCCATTCTGCACGACCACACATAGCTTCTTCCCGTCAACGATTATCCTATGCACCTTTCCTTCTCCCTCAGGCACCTGTATAGCATACCATATGAGCTTATCCATGGTTAAAAATAAGGATAAAAGACAAAGGAGCAAAGACGTATTCTGTCTTTGCTCCTTATTCCTTGTTCTTTTAGTTCTTTTACTGGAACTTCTTAGCGTTGATTTTTCTTTCGTTCTCCGTCAGGTAGATCTTACGCAAACGTATAGACTGAGGTGTCACCTCGATGTACTCGTCTGCTTGGATGTATTCCATACATTCTTCCAACGAAAATTTGATCGCCGGAGCGATACGTACGTTGTCATCTGATCCAGAGGCACGCATGTTTGTCAACTGCTTACCCTTGGTCACATTGATCGTGAGGTCATTGTCCCGGATATGCTCACCCAGGATCTGTCCTTCGTAGATATCCACGCCCGGATCCACGAAGAAACGTCCACGATCCTGTAATTTATCAATGGAATATGCTGTAGTCGTACCCGTATCCAAGGAAATCAACACACCTGCCAAACGGCCTGGAATAGTTCCTTTCCATGGCTCATAGCCTTTCAGACGGTGTGCCATAACGGCCTCTCCTGCCGTAGCCGTCAATACATTATTCCGCAATCCAATGATACCACGGGAAGGTATAGAAAATTCTAAGTGCTGCATATCACCTTTGGTTTCCATAATCAGCAATTCTCCCTTACGCTGTGTCACCAATTCGATCACCTTGCCCGATACTTCTGCAGGTACATCGACGACAAGCTCTTCTATAGGTTCACATTTCACGCCATCAATCTCTTTGACAATGACCTGCGGTTGGCCTACTTGTAGTTCGTAGCCTTCCCGACGCATGGTCTCGATCAATACCGACAAGTGCAGGATACCACGACCATAGACCAACCACGCGTCAGGCGATTCGGTAGGTACGACACGTAAGGCTAGATTTTTCTCCAATTCTTTCTGCAGGCGGTCATAGATATGGCGCGATGTCACGAATTTACCTTCCTTACCAAAGAAAGGTGAATTGTTAATCGTGAACAACATGTTCATCGTCGGCTCATCGATGCTGATGACCTCCAGCTGTTCCGGGTTTTCGAAGTCCGCAATCGTATCACCTATATCAAATCCCTCAATACCGACTACGGCACAGATATCGCCGGCATGTACTTCCGATACTTTTGCACGACCCAATCCTTCAAATATCTGCAATTCCTTGACACGTGATTTGACAACTTTACCGTCACGTTTGACCAGAGATACCGGTTGGTTTTCTTTGATCGTTCCCCGTGCAACACGACCAATAGCAATACGGCCTACAAAAGCCGAATAATCTAGTGAAGTCACCTGCATCTGCAACGTGCCTTCCGCAACCTTAGGCGCAGGTATATGTGCGACGATAGCCTCCAAAAGTTCGGTAAAGTCGGTCGTCGGCTGTTTCCAGTCCGAAGACATCCAACCCTGCTTTGAAGAGCCGTACAATACCGGAAAATCCAATTGGTCTTCGGTCGCACCCAAGCTAAAGAACAGGTCAAACACATTCTCATAGACCTCTTCCGGACGACAGTTTTCCTTGTCCACTTTGTTGACGACGACAATGGGTTTTATACCCAGCGCAAGTGCTTTTCCTGTCACAAAACGTGTCTGCGGCATAGGCCCCTCAAAGGCATCTACCAACAGTACCACGCCATCTGCCATCTTCAATACCCGCTCGACCTCACCACCAAAATCGGCGTGACCAGGGGTATCAATGATATTGATCTTCGTATCTTTATATTTTACAGAAACGTTTTTCGACACGATTGTGATACCTCGTTCACGCTCCAGGTCGTTATTGTCTAGGATCAACTCCCCGGCATTTTCGTTTTCCCGAAATTGGTTGGTAAAATATAGGATTTTATCGACGAGTGTAGTCTTACCATGGTCTACGTGTGCGATAATGGCAATGTTTCTGATATTTTGCATTGAGCGATAATGTGTTATAAAAAAATTGAGGTGCAAAGATATACATTTTGCGCCTCAATTTTTGCATTTATAACGGATAATTATTTTATTTTATTTTGTAGGGTCATTGAGCTTACCTGCAAATAGGATCAGATTACTTGAATTCTCTTTAATCAGGAAATAAAATGGTGTATCAAATTTGATCGTTTCGATCATAGGTACAGATGTCACTACCACACCTACGCTGGTCACCGCAGCTGCTTCTGTACCCTCTTCATTCACGTCAATGAATGTCTTCTGCTTGACGATCGAGATATGCGCCCGGGCACCGGAGATCATCTGCGAAAAGTCTGCTTGCTCGGTAAAGGCTATACCCATACCCAGATTTTTCAGGTTGTTGTTGAGGATGTGATCAAATGCAAATTTGAATTTAGGAATGACTAATTCGATCTTTCTTTTCAACGGTTGCGGTTTTACGATGACATCCTGCAAATCCACATCAAAATTAAGGATATGATTTCTGTCCGCTGACCTGACCAGTACCATGCTAAACTTATTGTCGGCATAGGGAATCTCCACCGCTTGATACCTCGTGGTTGACAATACGTTGTATTCTCCGGTATTCTTCATAAAATCAGTCAATACTTTAATACCATTTGCCTTTATAAAAGTTTCCCGAGCTGTCAATTCTTTATCGAACTGCTGTTGCCACATTCCTTTGAAATAAACGGCATTCAGGACATATAGAAGGTCATCGCTACTGACTTCATCCACAATCTGCTCGATCTTACCATTGGTATTGTCCTTCACCCACCCGTTTATGGCGTTGGGAGCATCGGGATTGACAAATGGTAATGAAGATGCTTTTGCATGGTAGTTCGTGTTAGCTACCTGCAGAAACGAAGGCAAAACACTAAATTGATCATTTGTCCAAATAGAGTTTGCGATCTTCAGTATGTTTTTGGCACTGACCTGTGGCAAGCCTTCGATCAGCTTCTGATGGGAGGTGTTGACCTCTTCCTGACTCAATCCCTCATAGCCCAACGCAGACGATATAGCTTTTGCCGTCTCGCCGTTCGCGCCATTATTCACAACAGAAAGAGCCACATTGGCACTGTATGGAGACAGCAGGATATTCTCCTCATTGTCATATTCTTTTTCTACTTCACTGTACAAACTGATCGTAAAGCGGTTGCTGGCAGCAATCAAGGCCCTGTCTTTTTGATCCAGACTCAATTCCTTTTCTTGTTTGATATCTACGACTGCTTTTTTTTCACATGCTGCCCATGTAATGGGTAGAGCAAGACTCAAATAAAATAGTAAACTTCTCATATATAGTCCTTTCTTTCAGTTAGTATTCGTGTATAGAACGGAACAAACAACAAAAACGTTACAAAAAAAATACCCAAACCTTCACTTGGGCATTTCTAAATAAAGTCTACGTCATTCTGACCGGAACGAAGAGAAGTGGAAGACCGCCGAAGGCAGCTGCGAAGCAAATCTCGTATATAAATAAGATGTTTCGACTTCGCGATGCTTCGCTCAATATGACGAGGTGTTGATTTGAGGCTTTTTAGACATCTCGGTTTAGTTATCCGATTACCCCCAATTCCTTACCTACCTTCGTAAAGGCCGCAATGGCTTTGTCCAGATGTACAATCTCATGGCCTGCGGAGATCTGTGTACGGATACGAGCCTTCCCTTGCGGTACCACCGGATAATAAAACCCAATGACATATATCCTCTCTTCCAACATCCGGGCCGCAAACTCCTGTGCCAGCTTCGCATCGTACAACATGACCGGAACAATCGGGTGAAAACCTGGTTTGATATCAAATCCTGCCTCGGTCATCTTCTCCCGGAAATATCTGGTATTGCTCTCCAGCTTATCACGCAATGCTGTCGTCTCGCTCAGCATATCCAATACAGCTATAGAAGCCCCCGCAATCGCCGGCGCCAGGGTATTGGAGAACAGATAGGGACGCGAACGTTGGCGAAGCATATCAATGATCTCTTTCCTGCCGGAAGTAAATCCCCCTGAGGCTCCGCCCAAAGCCTTACCCAATGTACCCGTAATGATATCCACCCGATCAATCACATCAAACAATTCGTGCGTACCCCTACCAGTTCTACCGACAAAACCTGTACAATGCGATTCGTCGATCATGACCAATGCCTCATATCTATCGGCCAGATCACATATCTTGTCCAAAGGGGCTACAGATCCGTCCATAGAAAATGCACCATCCGTCACAATGATACGATGACGCGCACCGGAAGCCGCCTTCAACTGTGCTTCCAAGTCTTCCATATCACAGTTTTTATAACGGAAACGTTGTGCTTTGCACAAGCGGACACCATCAATGATAGATGCGTGGTTCAATTCGTCAGATATAATGGCGTCTTCGGCCCCCAAGAGAGGTTCGAATACTCCTCCATTGGCATCAAATGCCGCCGCATACAAAATCGTATCCTCTGTACCCAAGAATTTAGAGATCTTTGCCTCCAACTCCTTGTGGATGTCCTGTGTACCACAAATAAAGCGAACAGAAGACATACCATATCCATGGCTATCTATCGTCTTTTTAGCCGCTTCGATGACCTTGGGGTGTGAGGACAGCCCCAAATAATTATTTGCACAGAAGTTGATTACTTCCTGTCCGGTGCTGATTTTGATATCGGCTCCCTGTGGCGTGGTGATGATGCGCTCCTCTTTATAGAGACCTGCCTCCTTGATGGATGCGAGTTCTTTTTCCAATACTGTTTTTAACGTTTTATACATGATTCAAGTAAAATGTAAAAAATCAAAAGTAAAAATTACGGGCTAATGCAAAATCAAAGATAATGCAATTTTGATAAGCAAAACAACGAAATCGTTTGTTCTAATTTTAAATAGTCAAATAGCAGGGGGAAAAGATTTTTTGTCTCTGCTATTTGACCAGATTCCATGTCTGTGTACGTCCGATGAGCGAAAAACCTACATATCCCCGTACGTTGAGTTTATCACCTTTGCGTACGATTGTACATTTATAGGTTTTGCCGTTCTGGGGATCGGTGATGCTCCCTCCGGTGAATTCATTTCCTTCCTTAGATAGTCCCCGGATGATTTCCAGACCGATCAAAGGTTTGTTCTTGCGGTCATCCTTACAATTGATGCAATTATCGTTCTCTGGCTTTATCAATAGTTTATGGATCTTTCCATAATATTTGCCATCGGATTTTTTAAAAATCTCGACAATAGATTTCGCTTGTCCGGTTTCGTCATCTATGGTCGTCCATTTGCCTACGATATCGACCGAGGACTGGCTATATGCCGCTGTTGAGCATATCAATAACAACAATGTATAATATATCTTTTTCATCTATAAACCTTTATGGATAAGCGCAATTTAGTAAAAACAAATTGGAGTATTGAACACGTCAATTAATCCCATCATATTACTTATTATAAACAATTTCGATTTATCTTTTGTTTGGCATCAATTTTGACTGAATACATAATAAAATCAAATACTAAGAATTATGAGGTTTATTATATCACTTTTACTGACGGGAGTAGTGGTAGCAGTAGCTGCCTATATCATTCCGAATGTACATGTCGATGGTTTTTGGTGGGCTGTAGCTACAGGTCTTGTCATCGGTCTGGTCAATGCTATTGTGGGGGGAATCCTTCGTGTACTTACCTTTCCGCTGAATTGGCTCACCTTCGGCCTGATATCCTTTATCATCACCGTACTGATGATCATGTTGGCAGACTGGCTTATGGGCACAAAATTCGAAGTGAACGGCTTCTGGAATGCCACCTTATTCGCCATCGTGGTCGCTATATTGGAAATGTTGATCGGAAGCATAAAAAGAGACAAGCCTTAAAATTACACGACACTATAACCATTAATGTAAAGGCCTGCAGGAGAGTTTTCTTGTGGGCTTTTTTGTTTTTTGTCATCCTGAACAACGTGAAGGATCTGTAAATCCTTCCTACCGGCCAGGTATCCCTTTCAGTGTCACTAACAGATCCTTCGGACGAGCCTCAGGATGACAAAAACGCTTAACTTAGCACTATTGGGCACTAGCAAAAGTCTACGAAAAACGAATCAATCATAAAACTTCCAGGACACACCAAAACGTAGGTTGGCCGGATTCATTGGATAGCGCCTTACCGTATAATACCCCTTGGGATAGAGATATTGATTGACAAAATTACAACTCACAAAAAGATTGACCCGCTGGAGATTAGCTGTGAACCATGCGTCTACAACTGGGTAGGTAGAAAATTCTATAGCGACATTGCTGTTGTAAAATTGTCCCGCATTGACCGCATAAGAGGGTGCTCGAAATGGAGTATTGAACTTTGCATCCAGACCGATAGCAAAATCCAGCACCTTGTCAAACCAGATATCCTTATAATAAAAGCTGTGCCATGTGTACAGTTCAGGTGTGGACAGTACGTGCATAGCATCGGATTTCTGGTACACGGCCATATTGTCCAGATGGAAATTGCCAAATCTAAAATTCTGACCCACGCTGACCTTCAGTAAATTGATATTGCCCGTCTGGGCGGCCTCGATCAATTTCTCCAGTTTTTCGTCGTCAGTAGGGTTGTCCACCTCCTTAAAATAAAGATAATTGTTGATCAGAAAATATTCGGCTTTACCCCAAAAGCCAAGTTTATCATTTTTATAACGAAAGGACAGGTTTTGGGTTTTGGTCTTTTCCAAGTCATCACGCAACCATTGATGGTACGTATAGTTCATTCTTGTAAAGACCATTTCCGGAGATTTGTTTTGGCTATAGGCTCCCAAAGTGACCTTCCCGATTTTCGCTCCCATACCGACCTCGGCTGTAGCTTCGTATAGGTAATCGCCAAAGTGTCTTCCGACGATAATCTGGTGCCCATTCAACACCACATCCACCTTATCACTGAACTGGTATCTTATATCACCCTTGACAGCACTGTTTTGCAGAAAATCCTTGCTCACAATATCATCATACCAAACCAGATCATTCTGAAAACCTACATTGACCTTTGCCTCATTCTTTAACGATCGGTTGCGGAGATAAAAAGCATAGGTAAACTCATTGGAAATCGTTGTTATCTTGGTCGTGTCCTGTACCTCTACCGCATCTCCAAAGGGAAAGGCATTGTACAGATCCTCTTCATTCTTGAAAAAGATATATTTCCGTTGACGTACCGAAGTGTTATGGGCAAAGGCATTGGTAGGATGTATTTCCATTTCAGGCTTACCGGCATTCACCGTATCCAACCTACCAATATAGAATGACTGACGCAAGAATACCCCATTGTCCAGCCATTTGTTGAAAGGTCTATTCTGCTGTTGCCCCCTTAGCTTGGTCTGTATGGCAAAAGGAGACTGCATCTCACCGACAAAGATATTTGTCGTATCGTTAGTCACAGAGCCGTTTTCTGAGGCATCAACCTTATTGAAAGTAAGATTTGCCAACAGGTTGTACCGACGATTGGTAGACTCGTACCACGTAAAGACACTCCCTTTACGGTCTGCATAGGTCTGGTTATAATAAAATCCATCGGTATTGGCGGCATGGTACTCCGCTCCTATATTCCATTGTGGATTGATATTCTGCGCCAATTTGGCACGAAAGACCTGATCATCAAAGAAAAAACCAACAGCATACAGCTCCGAATACCGTGCTCTCGCCCGATAATACTGTACTGAATCTGCTAGTACCAGGTATCTTTCCAAGGCATGAAAGCCGGGTTGAAAACCTATAGTCTTACTGGGGCTGAACAACAGATCCCTGGTCGCCAGACCGTACGAGCCTAAATGTACACTGGGATTCCAAGGGAGATTTTGCTTGTTATAGTATTGGAAATTGCGATGGCTCGTATCTATCTGTTTCGTATAGGTTGCATGTTTCAACATATCCAATGTAGCATACCGCACGTATTTTGCTGAGAAAACGACCGAATCCTTTTTATTGTCTTCCAATGCCCTCGCTGAATCCAGAGCACTGCTAAACTCTTCGTCCACCTGCCCATAGCCATACATCCCCATCAACATCAGGAAGCACAAACCAAATAAACCTCTCGTCAAACTACTCATGTACATAAAGCAATACCGGACAAAAATAAAGGATAAATTAGACTTTATTGCAATGCAAGTAATTCTTTTAGTATAGCCGTGAGCCGAGGTTCGGCCTCAGTCGCTACAGCGACGATCTCTGCCAGGGATACCGGCTGTAAATCCTCGTGAAAACCTTCATCGGTAATCACCGAAATGGCAAAGACCGGCAGTCCCATGTGGTTGGCCACGATTACTTCGGGCACGGTACTCATCCCTACAATATCTCCACCGATGATACGCATATAACGGTATTCCGCACGGGTTTCCAGATTTGGACCCGGTGTAGCTACATAAACAACCTTATGGGCCGCCACGCCAAGCTGTGCCGCGATCTGCATACCTTGCTCGATCATGACCTTGTCATAGGGTGCATTCATATCCGGAAAGCGAGAGCCATAACGGTCGTCATTAGGGCCTCTAAGGGGGTTGTCGGGCAATAAATTGATATGATCTTCAATAATGCCAAGCTCGCCTTTTCTGATTCCCGGCTGTAAGGAACCCGATGCATTCGAAACAAATAATTTTTGGATACCCAGCGATTTCATGACCCGAACGGGAAAGGTAATTTCCTGCATAGAATAGCCTTCGTAATAGTGCAATCTCCCTTGCATAGCGACAATCTTTCGTCCGTTGAGATACCCAAATATTAGTTTTCCGGAGTGGAATTCGACCGTAGAAATCGGGAAGTTAGGAATATTGGCATACATCAATTGATGCTCGATCTGTATGTCATCCACGACCTTGCCCAATCCTGTACCCAATATAATCCCGAATTCCGGGGTGAAGTCTCCTATCTTTTTTCGAATATAATCTACGGTGTCGTCTATTAAATGATACATACGTGCATAAACTATTTGTTCAAACTTAACGTAATTTTTTGGCACGTACAAGGTTAAACCCATAAGGTTTTGGAAACTTTATAGGTTTTTATGGTCAACAATTCTCCCCGGCGAAGTCGCCCATAGCAACAAAAAGGTAATCAACCCATTATAGACAATAAGTTCAAATCCGATCTTATAAGCCGTATAGGGCAATACATATTGTGCGAGCAAAAAGATCAATATCGGAGAGATCACACAGATATAAGGCACGATACCGTCTCTCACGCGAAGCTTGGTCAATATGCCAAAGGAGAACAGACCCAAAAGCGGGCCATATGTATAACCTGCCACTTTGAAAATAGCTGTCACGACCGAATCATCGTTGATCACATGAAACAATAAAATCACAAGGAGCATGACAATCGAAAAACCCAAATGGACAACATTCCTTTGTTTGACCAGTTTAGGATCATTCGGATCTTCCTTTTTGTTGAAATCCAGAAAATCCACACAATAAGATGTTGTCAATGCTGTCAATGCCGAATCCGTTGTTGCAAAGGTTGCCGCCGTCAATCCCATCATAAATACAGTACCCGGCACCATACCCAGATAATTCAAGGCAATCTCCGGATAGAGGTAATCGGACTTGCCGAGTTCGGCTATGCTTATACCATTTGCTTCGGCGTAGAAATACAACAACGCGCCCACCGCAAGGAAGAAGATATTGATGACCACGAATATCCCGGTAAAAGTCATCATATTCTTCTGCGCCTCTCCAATGGTTTTCATGCTCAAGTTCTTCTGCATCAGATCCTGATCCAATCCTGTCATGGCTATGGTCACGAACATACCTCCTATAATATGCTTCAGCACATGTCTGGTATCGCCCAGGAGGTTTTCCCACACGAAAATCTTGGAATATGAACTTTCCTTCACTTTTTCCAGTGCCTCTGTCACGCTCCATCCCAATCCATCAGCCATAAAATAAATCGAAAGCACCACCGCCAACACCAGACAAGTCGTCTGCATCATATCCGTGATGATGATTGTTTTCAAGCCCCCCTTATTCGTGTACAGCCAGATCAATACCAAACAAATAGCTACCGTCACAATAAAAGGCACATTCCAAGCATCAAAGATATAGCGCTGCAAGACAATGGCCACCAAATAGAGCCTGAAAGCCGAACCGATGGTTCGGGAAATTAGGAAAATCATCGCACCAGACTTGTAGCTTCTATGTCCCAATCGCTCCTCCAGATACGTATATATGGAGGTCAGCTGCATCCTGTAATACAGGGGCAACAGGACATAGGCAATGACGATAAAGCCCAGTGCATTGCCCAATACAAATTGGAAGTAACTAAAATTGTTGGGTTGCAGACCTGCGGGGGCATTCCCGATATCCCCCGGAACGGAAATAAAAGTCACACCCGACAACGCCACTCCGATCATACCGAAGGCTACCATATACCACTTGGCACTACGGTTGGCTACAAAAAACGTGGAATTATCGGAAGTCTTTTTGGAAGTAAAATAAGCTACGCTCAGCAATATTCCAAAATAAACGACCAAAAATGAAAGTAAAACTAGAGGGGTCATAATCTGATTTAAAAGTTAATAGCGTATTGCGATATGCGTATTGAGTATTGCGACGGGGGACGTACGTATTGCGATATATACATTTCTATAAATTAAAAAGCTATACAATCATCTCCATACGCACTACTCATTATTCCCAACCCTAATGCGCGTTTTGATGAAAATTATCGATAGCCTTACGGACATTACCAAATTCTTCGATCAAGGCCGTGGCCGTATCCTCATCCACCCCCGTCTCGGCCATGACCATCCTGACACCCCGCCCGACCAGTTTGTGGTTGGACAGTTGCATATCTACCATCTTATTGCCTTTAACCCTGCCCAGTTGGATCATAACAGAGGTACTGATCATATTGAGCACTAATTTTTGCGCTGTTCCCGCTTTCATCCTGGTCGATCCAGTCACAAACTCGGGACCTACGATCACTTCTACGGGATAGGCCGCTTCCTTGGCGACAGGCGTTCCACCATTACAAACGATACAGCCTGTAGCCACACCATGGCGATTGGCTTCCCGTAGGCCTCCTATGACATAGGGAGTCGTGCCCGAAGCCGCAATACCGATGACAATATCGTCGGCATTGATGGCATATTCCTCCAGATCTTTCCACGCCTGCTCCTCATCGTCTTCCGCAAATTCTACAGCCTTGCGAATAGCGACATCGCCTCCGGCAATCAATCCTATCACCCAATCAAACGGCACACCATACGTAGGAGGACATTCCGAAGCGTCCAGAATACCTAAACGCCCACTTGTCCCGGCACCTATATAAAAAAGCCTTCCCCCTTTTTGCATCCTGTCTACGGCCACTTCGACCAATTGTTCAATCTGGGGTATGGCCTTTTCCACAACATGGGGAACCGTTTTATCTTCCTTGTTGATGTTGGTCAGCAGCTCATGAATAGACATTTTATCCAGATCCCGGTAATAGGAATCTTTCTCTGTAGTATTTGTTGCATTGATCATCAGTTCATCCATCTAAATCCTAAAAACATACGTAAATATGCGCCTCTAAAACCAGATACGCAAAAAAACGCAACCTTAAATTACCGCACGAATATAATATTTTTTTCAAACAGCTTTATCTCCGAATTTAATCACTTATCCTATCAGATACGCAAGGCGACTATTTTGCCGTCCATCGTACTTACAAACACAGAATGCTTCCATACCAACGGTGGATTGACCATCCCTTCAGCTATTTTATACTGCCATCTCACCTGACCTGTCTTGGGGTCTACCGCGGACAACAAACCACTATGGCTGGGCACAAAAGTCAAATCGGACGAGCTAACAATAGCCGTTGGCGAGATATCATAAGGTAATTTCAACGCCGAGTGCCAATCTATGGACATACTATCCTTGTGCACAGACACGCCGATCAATTCACCGTCCATCGTCTTGGCATATACATACTTTCCATTGGGTGCAAGGCCGATCGATTCGCGTACCCGAATACCCTCTTTCTTTTCCCTCCAGACAACTTTTCCACTTTTTAAATCCAAAGCCGTCATATACCGATCCGGCGCAACAATAAAAACACGTCCATTGGTCACCACCGGATAACATGCCGCCGCAGAAAACATCCTGTTGCTATAACCGTTGTCCCACTCCCAGATTACGTTACCCGTTCTTTTGTCCAATGCATAAAAACCATTTTCCCAACTCCCAAAAATGACCTTATTACCAACTAAGGTTGGGCGTGCCGAAACGTATCCTTTCACACTGTCAAAAGCCCAAACCAATCTACCGTCCCGAAGATCAAGACAACGAAAAGTACCATCCGAGCCTCCGATGTACACTTTATCTCCATCTATTACCGGAGAACCCAATACTGCCTTGCTGGTCTTCACCTTCCACAATAGCATTCCTGTCTTAGCATCCAATCCATAAATCCCATGATCGGAAGAACCCACGACTACCACACCCTTCGCATAAGCCGGAGTAGAATAAACCTTTCCTCCAGTTTTAAAAGACCATACGCGTCTACCGTCATGTATATCTAACGCATAAATCTCCCCCACAGTATTTGCCGCAAAAATAAAACGACCGTCTGTATCCATCCCGGAGCCGATATCTCCGTGATCCCGGTATTCCCAAAGTACACGCCTTCCATAAGTCGAATTGACTGTATAATCGGGCCTCTTCGGTTGTTCCGGCATAACATTGTTCAGTCCTAAGGGAATTTTCAACCAAACGTTCTCCGTACGCTCAAGAGGCCTACGTACCCGGAAAAATGCCGAATCACGGGTGAGATGAATAATGTTGTATCCCCCGACGGCCTCCTTTGCCCTTAGATTGGATCTGTTCATCACCCCCGGAATTCCTTCCCAATCGTACAATCGGTTTTGGTGTCCATGCCCGCACAAAGCCAACCGTATATTTCTTGTTTTCAACCGATCGATAGCTTCAAACCAGTTGTTCAGCGAGGAATCTAAGGGATAATGGTTGATGAATACCAAGGGGTTATCGGTATATACCCGAAAGATTGAATCCATCCATACCAGATTTTCCCGGGGAATCTGGCCGGGGCTCATCCGCATATTGGGGCCCGAAGTCGTGCCCATAAATTGGTATCCCTTGTGTTCAAAAAAGAAAGTCTCTCCGCCAAATACCTGCCGAAAACTATTTGCTCCGCTCTCTGACCAATTGCTATCGTGGTTGCCCGGAATGATATACAATGGTTTTTGGAGACTATCCAAAATCTGCTTGGCCAACCGCAATTCCTCATCCGATCCAAACTCGGTCACATCGCCCGACAAAACCACAAAATCGATATCTATACGCTGATTGAGATCTGCCACCGTACGCCGCAGATCTTCCGCTCCCGTAGCCCCCCCCACATGCGTGTCCGTGACCAAAGCAAATTGAAACGGCTGCTGGGCAAAGGCGACCGAATGCATGATGCCTACTATCCACAGTATATACATAAAACCAGTATAGCCTATTCTCATATTCAAACCGCTGGACATCAATTTCCGAACAGCCTCTTTCCTTTGTTCCTATAAAAGCGACCTCTCTATTGGTAAAAACTCATTTTGACACTTCGTATGCAGCTTTCATTAAGGAGTTGGCTCCCTTTACATCTTGATTATACTCCCAAAACATCACCCCGTTGCCCTTGGTTTTTGCCAATTCTGTCTTTGCTTGTATCGTATTGATACCATTATAATAGAATGTGACATCAGAGGTATTTGTAAATTCATCCGCATGCGGATCAGCTCCACTGCTTATTAAACTAGCAAATGTAGCGGAAGCATTCGCGGCCGATTTCCCATACAAGGGGATACCCAAGACAGCCTTCTCCGCAGGGAGCTGCTTATCATTTAACCAAATATCTAACACTCGATTGGCCATATAATACGAAGAGTGATGGTTCAGATTATTGGGGTCTGTTCCGATTCCATCATAAGCCATGAGGTTCACAAAGTCACAAGCGTCGATAGCTCCTTTCGTAATACCCTCTTTTACAGTGCCGGCAAACAATCCTGCAGTGACCGCCATACTCAGATATTTATGCCACGAATGAAGCTCTGCTGAAAGCTCGTTCATGAAAACTTCAAAGGTAACATCATTCCCATAGTTAGAACGTGGGTATTCCCAATCAATATCCACACCATCCAATTGATACCTTACGGCAAAATCAACAATATTTTTTACAAACACCTTTCTGGTATTTTCATTTGCAGCAATAGTCCGAAAGATATTCTCACTGCCGGACAAAGAAATAGCGGTTTTTACACCCTTGGATCGAGCTAACTTGTTCAAAGCCTCAAAATTGTTTTGATTCGTCAGTGCGGCAAAGTTTCCATTGGCATCTGCATGTGGATTCAGAAACGCAAAATGCAAATGTGTCACATAATCCAACTTTGTGGTATCAAAATTGGCTATAGCATTATTGTGATATGCATACGCTACGCGCTTAAACGATTGATCCGATACATATTCGCCCTCGGGTTTCTTTACCTCCGAGGCGCCGTACCCATCAGGTACCCATATTACCTCTTTCTCACAAGAAGTAAATAGTACAAGGGGCGAAATACATAAAACTAAAAATCTCTTCATAAGTTTTGTTTTTTCATTCAAGTCTGGGAAGGGTTCTGCGTTAGGCAGAACCCATAGCCATTTTCTAACGTTTAATCTGATCAATGGCCAAACCATAAGGCGCATAACCTTTGAATAAAAATTCTGCACTCTCCGAGCCATCCAGTTTATACCGTTTGACGCCCGAATTTGCGGCAGAACTTCCCAAGGTTGGCGGATTTCCGCTACCATTGATATCTGTATTGGCCCTATAACCATAGTAGAGGTAACCTTGGCCATTTTCATCCACATCTATATCCATATTTGTAATATAGATATATTCGCCGTCTGCACCTTGATTGCTATATCCTCCGGCTCCTATCTGCATGCTTGAGCCGTTATCAATCGCAACAATGTTCGAACCATCTATATTTGCTCTGTATACACCTACCGGTCTACCTGCATCAGATCTGTTTGTCGCAAAGTAGATATGCCCGTTCACATGATCGACCGCAAACGTGCGGATAGCATGACTTTGGATAGCTGTGGTAAACTTGTCTTTATACGTCCCATCATAATCGTATCTATAAATACCTTTGCCTGTTGTACCTGCATAGGATACCCATATTTGTTCACCTACCTCTTTGATATCCGAAGGGAAGTATGTGTTAATAGCCTCTCCAGCTATTGTAGCATTGATATTGAACTTTATACCCGGATAGGCAGCCTCAGAAGACGATGCATTCAAGACTCTCACTCCCCAGTTTCTACAGGTCCACCAGATATTACCGTATTTGTCTACTGTATGCATCCAAGGATCATCACGATAATCTAATGATGTCGCCACAGGTCTGGTTATGATATTTTCACCTGTTCCATCCAAATTATAAGATTTCAGTACCCCATCAGCAACAGCGGCATCCCCACTGGAGAACCTTGTACCAAAGCCTGTCTCGGACAGGTACAACTTATTCCCTTTCACAGATAGTCCTAACGCATTGTAGCCTGTGGTCGCTCCAATCCATTCGACTTGCGATGCAGTCATTGTTGTCAACTTATACCGATAAATGCGTCGTGTAAAGGCATCTGTAAAGTATATCGTCTTTGCCAATTCTCCTTGAACATTCACTTCGACCTCTGTCGACAGTTCTTCCTCACCATCATTGATCGTCAATTTGACAAGATGGACACCCTCTGTCATAAAAGTGACTTTCGGCGTAGCCTCTGTCGAAGTACCTGCTTCTCCAAAATCCCAAGAATAGGTTACGCTACCTCCCGGAAACTTGAATACCCTGGCTGAAAATGTTACTTCGAGCAGAATACCGATATTTTCCGGAACGACAATCGTTGGCTGTTGTTTTTCAACCGTGATGGTCTTTGAGATCGTTTTTTGCTCACTGCCTTTCCAAGTCGTCAATTTGACATTATACTGTCCCGGCAATTCGTAAAATATAGTATCCGGCGACATCTTTTCTGAGGTAGAAATAGCTAATGTGTCCTGACCGACAATTGTTTTTCCTCCTTCATATTCCCACAAAAACTTGTCTGCGTTCTTTGACCTATTGGTGATGACCACCTTTCCTGGTGCATATATATCATATATAGGAAAGTCAAAATTGGCGATATAATCACCTTGCTGGCCTATACCGGTAATTTCATTTTTCGAGCATGCCACGATAAAAAGACCTGTGACAAACAAACAAAATAATCTTAATCTTTTCATAACCTATATATTATTGTCAAAGGTTCGCGTTGTCGACGTAGTAGCACCTGTCGGAGTAATTGCATCAACATCGATTCGTATACTATAACTTCCTGTTTTCTCCAATTGAGAGATAAGGGGCAACAACATAGCTTTAGACAGATTAGCCTTCAGATTATTAATACCTTCCTGCGTGAGCACATATGTACCTCCAGTTGTAAAATGCGACGAGGGGGCATCTGGAAACAGTGCCAGATAATCATCCCGCGTAATACCATACGCCAATACACTTTTTACGATATCAAACTCCACGGCAGTCAATTTATCGACCAACTCACTATTATTGGGATAATCTCCATCTATTTTCTTGAAGATATACTCTTCACGAATCGCATAACTATTCGAAACAGTCACCCAATGGCTATCCATCTCGGAAGCATCTATCGTACGGAGTACGGATTTGTTTTTGACCGTATCCGTGATGAGCAAAGTGGGGAATGTGATATCATTGACTTCAACTTCTTTTGTATTAATGACTGTCCCATTTTCCAAAGAAAACTTCAGCCCAAATGTTTCAAAAATGGTTTCATAAAATACTACCTTGCTGTATTTATCATCCCGTTGCCAAGTGGAGGCCGTAATGATTAAAGTATCCCCTATAGCAGGTCTTGTATTGTTATACGTTACCCTCAACTGTGCCGCATACTGTCCATTGGTCACGCCCAGTTCTGTAATCGGATCGTTTTTCTCACATGCCACGATAACGAGCAAGGTGACAATACCATATATATATTTTATATACTTTTTCATATGATCTACAATTAAGGGTTTTTCAACGTCGATTTTTCGGCCCACCAAACTTCTTTGAATGCCCAATCTCTAGCTCCTGCACCAAGGCGCGCAATCTCTTTTGGATTATACACATATTCCGTCTGCGGATCGTATATAAACCGTTGGATATACCGTCCTCCCCATTCGGCCAATGCAAATCGAGGATAATACAGGTCCGGATAAGCGTGTGTACCATATCCATAGCGACGCATATCTACCCACGTCTCGGCCTGGAGATACAAAGCCAGCCATTTTTGCATCATGATATCAGATATTTTTAGATTTTCAGCGGATTGGACAACTTTGGCTGATCCCATAAAGTTGGTAATCAATCCCGGCTCGACACCCAATCTTTGGCAATTGTGTTCAATTCCTTGTTGGTAAGCAATCAAAGCCTCTCCATATCGTTCCAGATAGAACAACGCTTCGGCTTTCATAAAGTACAATTCTTCTTTGATCATGTATGGATAAGGGGAGTTATCCGCTGTCCAGTAGCCGTTGTAGAGGTTAGCAAAATCCTGATATGTCGTACCACTTGGCAGATTTGTATTTGAAGAATGCAAGCCTACTGACATTTGAGCTCCCAGATATTTGTTGTTCGCTCCGGGAGTAGTCAATTTGTACAGTCTCGGATCGAAAGTATTCGTAGCTTCGTCCACAGTCAGTGCATTCATCAGTACGTCGGTTGGCAACGTGTTGGCCAAGTCGTTGCGGATATCCGCAAACTGCCATTCCGGATTGGGCCTCGTCTCTCCCCATAGATTTTTCTCCCACAATGAAGAGGATTCTTCGGGATATCTAAACATCGCATCTTCAAAACCAGCCAAAGCGGTATTGACAGAGGCCAACAAATCTGTATATCCATTGGCTGTAAAACTGGCTGTATGCAATTTCAACCGGGCCCTGACAGCCTCCGCAAAAGATATCCATTTATTGTAATCTCCCGCATATATCAAATCCGAGGAAGCGTTCATACTCCGTGCAGTAGGGTTCACATTTCTGAGCTCGTTGATCCCCTCGTCCAGCAGTCTTTCGACTCCTTGATATACCGTCTCTTGCGAGTCATACACAGGATTCATGATATCTGTAAAAGCTTCGGAAAATGGCATATCTCCGAACACATCTGTCGCGGTCAGGAAACTAAAAGCCAGCAATATCTTTCCGACTCCCGTATAGTTATTGTCCCCATCCTGTTCGGCTCTTATCAATATTCCATCTTTGGAGGCTATGTTGGCACTTACATCAAAATAATGCCAACGCCACGCTCCCATACGGGTGATATTATTATAATTCCAGGTATCTGTCTGTGCATTGCTATTCCCTGTTCTGGTCGTCAGGTAATAACTATGGAACGACGCAAACCGAGCCTGCGAATAGAGTGAATAGGCCAAATTGGCCTGAATGGCAGGTAGACGTAGGGGCGAAGGTGCTGTCACCGGCTGGACCGGGTTATAATTCAGGTCCAAGTCATTACATGAAGTAATGGCTATAATCCCTAGTAGTGTACATATAATCTTAACCAATCTTTTCATAATTCCTATAATGAAATATTTAAACCTAATGAAAATGCCCGCGGCAATGGTATGGCTCCATTGTCCACTCCCATCGAACTGGCTCCGGTGCCTCCCGCATTGGGTCCGGCACTATTCACCTCCGGGTCACCGCCCGAATAATTGGTGAAAATCAATGGGTTCTGTGCCGAAAGCTCCAGCCCCAACCGTTTTACACGCACCTTTTGGGCGATGAAATCGGGCAAAGAATACCCTAGCGTAATGTATCGGATACGTGCCCAATTCACTTTTTCCACAAAATTGGTTCCTACTTGATAGTAGTTGTTGGCAAAATAGCTGTAGTCCAATACAACCTGCTTTTCATTTTTGACATACGAACCATCTTCCTGCGCTACGACGCCATTGAACACAAACTCCTTATCGCGCCATTCACCGATATCGTACGCTATACCTGTAGACATCATCCCTTGGCGAGAGGCATTCAGAATATCTCCCCCAAAACGGAAGTCCCACATAAACGATAAGCTAAAAGCCTTATAGTTAAATCTGTTCAGCCATCCCAAATTGAACTCAGGCTCTCTGTTGCCGATCGTTTTTTCCGTATCATCCACGATGGGATAACCATCTGTGCCTACGATAACATACCCTTCCTCTGTCCGCTTATAATCAGTACCGATAATACCTAACACGTGCTCATGCAACCGCGTACCCGCTTTGCCAGCATTGAGCTGCACATTCGTATAGGGGAATACTTCTATATCACCCACAAATTGCAACATTTTGGATGTATTTTTCCAGGCATTCAATGTCGTGCTCCAGAGAAATTTTTCATTTCTAAATGGAATGACATTTACCGAGGCTTCTACACCTTTATTACGTAATGAACCAGAGTTGAAAGTCTTAAAGATATACCCTGCAGGAGGAGGCACCCGTGTGGTCAAAATCATGTCGATACTCTCCCGATTATAATAGGTCAGATCTATATTCAACCGACGTTTGAAAAAACTTAATTCTGTCCCCACCTCAAACTCAGAAGTACGCTCGGGTCTCAAATCTTGGTTTCCACCTGTAGTCGGATCGACTACAAAACCTGCCCCTACTGTTGCAACCTGTCTTAAGTTTGTATTGGTTTTGTAAATAGGTGCGTCTTTCCCAACTTTTGCATAACTCACCCTCAGTTTTCCATACCAAAGATCGTTATCCTCAAACAGCTCGGAAAAGGCCAGACTTCCTGAATAAGAAGGCGAAAAATACTTTCTATGCTGTGGAGATAAAGTTGAAGTCCAGTCGTTACGCCCTGTCATGGCTAAAGTGACGATATCCTTGTATGAGACACTCAAATCACCATATACAGCATAACGCTGACGGCGCGAAAGGCTCTCCCCAAAAGTGAGGCCGGTACGATCGACCACGTTTGGAGAAAAAATATCTGGAATCAACAGGCCCTCTCCTGTATAGTTGATCCCTCTCGCCTCAAAATAGTCACTATTCGCGCCCAATAACAGTGTGAAACCAAGATCTTCATGCAGTTTTTTATTGATCGTTGCATTGAAGGTCGAAGTAATATACTTGGAATTGGAGTTGACCTCTGCCACACGGCCATCGAAAAAATCTCCGGGAGTTCGGGGAGTTATGATCGTTCTATACTTTGACGCCGTAAAATCCTGCCCCAACCTGTACGACAGCCTCAACCACTCCAGAGGATTGTATTCCAAGAATCCATTGACTGTAAATCGATCCACATTATTGTTGCGCGGGTTACGCATTACACCCCACATCGGCGATATCCGGGCGTTCCGTCCATCGTCTTCTGGCTCCAGATATGCATACCAAGGCTCACCATTGGGATATTCATATCGTAAAATATCATATTTCAGAGGAAATCTCAAGATATTGTTGATCCAACCTCCCGCAGAGGCTCCTCCCAAACCTTCCTGTATATTATTCTGAACATAATTGGCCGATGCCGTCATACTCAGCTTCGAACTCAGCTTGGCAGTCCCTTTCATCATGAAGCTAAGCTTGTCTTGAAAAGTGTTCGGAACCATAGAGCCTGCATTGCGATAACCTCCGGACATATAATATTGAAGATTTTCGCTTCCACCATTGATATTCAGATTCACGTCATGCGTCAAGGCTGTTTGGAAAAATCGCTCTACATTATTATATATCGTCTCATCATATCGGAACTTTCGACCCCAGGACGAACCAGACGACTCATCGTAAGTACCACCTGTGCCTGTGGTGTATATAGCCTGTTGACGAGGTAGCCGCCCCATTGTCTCCATAAAGCTCTTATACGATCCATTTACCTGGATGACACCCTGCTTTCCTTTCTTCGTGGTAATGATAATGGCTCCCGAGGCAGCGTCAATACCATAAAGTGCAGCCGCTGCTGCTCCTTTTAATATGGATATATCCTCTATATCTTCGGGGTTGATATCCGCCACACGATTGACCGTAAAATTAGAAGAGGAGTTATTGACACGAATACCATCCACTATCATCAGCGGTTGGTTGTCACCCGACAAGGTCGTGGATCCACGAAGAATAATTTCCGTGGGCAATCCAGGCGAACCGCCTGCCGAAGATATCTGTGCACCTGCCACTTGACCTTGAAGTGCATTGATGATATTTCCTTGGTTCGCAGCTCTCAGATCATCTCCCGACACCGTCTGAACAGAATAGGTCAGATTCTTTCTGTTCCTCTCTATGCCCAAGGCCGTCACGACAACCTCGTCCAAGCTCTGTCCATCGGACTCCAAAACGACGTTTATAACGCTTTCGTCTCCCACAGTTCTCGTCGTCGACACCATTCCAACAAACGAAAACACCAGAACCTGACCTTTCGACGCCCGAATTTCGTACTGACCATTTGCCCCTGAAGAAGTTCCAGCACCTGTACCCTCTATCCGAATGGAAGCGCCCGCTATGGACGACCCATCCTCGGCAGAAGATACCCTACCTTTCACAGTGACCTCCTGAGCCAAGGCCACATGAAAAGTAAACAACGAGGCAAAAAGCAATTGCAAAGCTTTTTTCATACGTTAACTTTTTGAAATTAAAAATGTACTATCATAATTCAGCTTATCATGCAGTTTTTAGACTGTTTTATACAAACCACTCACAAAACCACAATGCTAAGGTAGACAATCGTTTTGAAAAACGCAAAAAAATGCAAAAAAAATATTTATTTACTCAAAATCCGCATAAAGCAGATATTTTTTACGCATCCCTTTATAGGCCGCCAAGTCTTGTTCCCAAGACGCACGAATCTCATCCTCGGTCTTTCGGGCCAGAATCTGCTTACGCAATTCGTCCGTTCCGGCCAGCTTATCGAAAAATTCCGGACGCGTAAAAAACTTCGATTTATCAGGCATCTTATCGTAAAAATCCAAAATATATTTTAATGTAAACTTTTGATTATCAGAATTTAATTTTCTTAAATCCAATCCATAATTGACCGAACCTTTCCCTTCAACATGTTTTGCCATCCCACTTTTTTCCCCGGGAGTAAATTCAAAATCACCAAAGACCGGGCTTGGATATCCAATCACCTGAAACGGCCAATCCGTCCCTCGACCAACTGAAAAATCCGTCGCCTCAAACAAGCATAAAGACGAATAAAGACGCACAGATAAGTGGTTAGGTAGACTCGGAGAGGGTACTATAGGAAGCTCATAGCGCTTAGAATGATCCCAGTTTTCCACCGGTATAACCGTCAGTTTACACTGCCGACTATGCTCCAGCCAACCTTCGCCATTGATCATTTGAGCCAATTCTCCTACTGTCAGCCCATGTACCATTGCAATCTTATGAAAAGACACATTGGACTTGAATTTATCATCCTTTCGCACCGGCCCGTCCACCTGATCACCGCAGGGATTAGGTCTGTCCAGTACGATCAATTCCTTATAGTGTTTGGCACAAAGCTCCATGACACGATGAAGCGAAGTGATATACGTATAAAACCGAGCCCCCACATCCTGTAGATCAAAGATCATGACATCAATGGATTGCACGATCGAATCCTGCTTTTCGTTTCCTCCATAAAGGGTAAACAGCGGCAGTCCTGTTTTTATGTCTACCTCATTACTCACTTTCTCCCCGCGTTCGATCTCGCCCCGAAAACCATGTTCCGGAGCAAAGGCAAATTGGATATCCACCTTTTCTCGAAGCAAAACATCGACCAAATGCTCCTTATCAGTTCCTACGATCGATGTTTGATTACCCATCAAGCCTACTTTCTTACCTTCCAATAGCGGCAGGTATGCCGTAAGCCGATCTGCACCGGGCACAATAGGACCGTCATTGTCCGTAGGGGTGCCCCGTTCCTGCGCAACCTTTTTTTCTCTACTGGAAGAAGACTGACAAGCATACGAAAAAGAAATAAGCGTAAACGTAAGCAGGAAAACACAACCTTTTTCCCAACCTGATTTGAAGAAAGTCTGTATCATAATAGATGGTTTTTCAGTATAAAGATACGCTAAAAAACGCATATATATGCAAACAAAAGATAAAATTTTGCGTTTTTATTTAAACACAAAGCACAAAAACGCAAAATATAACCAAACATTCTTTAATTTCATCCAAGTAGAGACGTAAGATCTTACGTCTCTATAAAATATTAAACATGTATTATTATATTATCAACGTATAGGTTTGGCAATATACACACTTTCATTACCCAGCCTGTCCACAGCCTGCACAGCTACAGCATTCAGAGATTTGCCATACTTGACCTTGGGCAATTCAAACGAAGTAATGGGTGCATCCAGAATTTCTATCTCCCATTCCTGACCATAACGTACATAAAAAATCCAATGCACGACCTGTTCGGGTTGCTTATGTAGCCACTTGGCAAATACACTTTGTTTTTGGTCCGTCAGTAAAAGTGTGGGTTGAAGAAGAGGATTGGCTTTTAGCCAAGGTGATTTTGGCACCAAAGCTTTTTGCGCATAAGGCCCTTCTTTGAGCCTTCTTAGCAATTCCGGGCTCTTTGTCAGCCCTGCTATACTCCAATGTACCGCACCAACAGACTGGGGCAGTATTTCTCTGGTCACCCGTACCTGATTGACAATTTCCGTTGGCCGATCATTTGTCCTTACCGCCACTGTATTCAATCCTGGCCACAAATGTCGATTATGTGTATTTTCAGACTGCCACCACTTCAACAGCGCCGTAAAACTTTGTCGAGGAGGATCTATAGCCCAGTACAATTGCGGTGTAAAGTAATCTACCCACCCCTCATTCAGCCAAAGCCTGGCATCTGCATACAATTCGTCGTATTGGGAAGAACCTGTAATACCTGCTGGATAACCCGGTTTCCAGATACCAAAAGGGCTTAGTCCGAATTTAACATAGTTTTTCTCCGTCTTTATCTCTTTATAGATCCGCTGAATAAATTTATTCACGTTATCCCGACGCCAGTCAGCCCGCGAAAGCATCCCCCCATTTCTCCTATAAGCATTCCACGTTTTGTCATCCGGAAAGTCTGCCCCCCCGTTATACGAAGCGTAAGGATAAAAATAATCGTCAAAATGTACACCGTCTATATCATACCTTTTTACGATATCGCTGACTACGGCAGATGCATGATCCTGGGTTCTTTGGTCAGCCGGATCAAACCAATACATTCCGTTTTTCAATCGCACGACATGATCGGCAGCCCTTCGAACCATGGACTGTGCCGTCACAGCTCCTCCATTGGTATGGTGTGCGCGGTAAGGATTGAGCCATACATGCAGCTCCAGACCTCTCTTATGTGCCTCCTCTACCCAAAACTCCAACGGATCGTAATAGGGCTCCGGCCGCCGGCCAATCTCTCCCGTCAAAAAATAAGACCAAGGTTCATAGACGCTGTTGTACAGCGCATCGGCCGAAGGCCGCACTTGAAATATGACCGCGTTGAAATTATTGTTCTTCAAAAGATCCAGAAGATAGACTGCCTCCAGTTTTTGCTGTTCGACAGACAGGTTATTTTTTGAAGGCCAGTTGATATTCGCCACCGTAGCTATCCAAGCTGCACGGAATTCACGAGGGACAGCCGGAAGCTGCACCTCGATGGTCTCCTCTACAGGCTCCGGTGTAGCTACTACCGGTGGAACAATCTCTTGTACGATGGGAGGTTGTACTTTCTTGACCGTATCCAAATATTTATTAGGCACTGACCTATTCACTTCTGTCTTTTCTACTGTCTTCACTTTTTTCGAACGACAGGAAATACCCAATAGCAATATTCCACAAAAAACCAGTAACACACTGAAAAATCTCCTATTCATAGGCCACAAATCTACGTTTTAAATAGTTATCTGCAATATAAAATTCTCTGGCCAGTATACTGACGCACATGGCAGACGCAAGCAGACGCTTGAGCCAATATTTACGAAGTTTTGTTCAAATATTGACATTCCCCTCCAACCAACGTATCTTAGCAAAGGCTTAGCCAAAATCAACATTTAACACATAATTTTATCATAAAATACCATGTCAAAGAAAGAAATCTTCAATACCGAGAAAGCACCAGCCGCCATCGGCCCTTACAATCAAGCTATCAAGGCAGGACAAACGCTCTATATATCCGGTCAAATCCCGTTGATCCCTGAAACCATGCAACTGATCAGCGCCGGAGTGGAAGATGAAACGCATCAGGTACTGCAGAACGTGGAAGCGATCTTACAACATGCCGGATACGGATTTGAAGACGTCGTCAAAACTTCCATCTTTTTGAGCAGCATGGACTATTTCAGCACAGTCAACGAAGTATATGCACAATATTTCAAGACCAACCAACCTGCACGTGAGTGTGTCGCTGTCAAAACACTCCCAAAAAATGTAAATGTCGAGATTTCGGTCATCGCCTGGAAAGCAGGAGAATAGCAACAAACATGGAGCGGTTTAATACTTAAGCCGCTCACGACTGAAGTCGCCTCTTCGTATCTGATTGATCAGCTCGCCCCAAGCAAAAGGATTCAGCAACGGGTTATTCATGCGTTGATTGATATACCGATTACTTTGGATCGTATGACGCTGCAAGGAATGATAACTCTGTATCTCATCCGCATTGCGTGGCACAATCTGTGCCAATGCCGCCATCGCCTCGGGACTGATGTTGCGCCGGGCCATCGCCACCGGGTCGTCACCCAGCTTCATCGCCATGAAGTCCGCCAGGTAGTCTTCGTAGCTGGCCCAAGGGTAGGGTGTGACAGCAGGTAGCTCGATCACCAGGCTGCGCATCTGTATGTGAGCAGTAAATTTATCGCCTGTAACCTCCGGAATCACATAGGTCAATGGATCAAAACCTACACTAGTAAACAATATAGTATCTCCCGAATGAGCTACAAAGGAAAAATAACCGTCATTATTCGAAATAAATGTCTGGTCCCTAAAAGATGTATTCTTGATGGTCGCGAAAGCAACAGGTAAATCGGGATTATTGGTAGAAGTAATCAGTCCGCTGAATTGCAGAATATTCTTTTCCTGCCCATGTGACCGGCACACACTAAGACACAGGAAAATAAAAAACAGATATGTTTGATAACGTACCACTTTAACAAAACTAAACAAATATTTGCGTATGGGCTGTTAAAATGTGTTAATCACTTTTGAAACAATATCATGACAATTGGCCGGGCGTGATGGCATTAGGGTCGTCCATATCCGTAAGATTCAAAGCCTCTACGGATACTATTTCGGGAACAGCCTTCTTTATGGCCTGCTCTAAGCCGGCCTTAAAAGTCATGATACTCATTGCACAATTAGCACAGGTGCCCAACAGCCTCAGCTTCACAACATTATCGTTCGTGATTTCCTCAATACTCACATTGCCACCATCCGTTTCGAGATAAGGCCTAATGCTATCCAAGGCTTGTTCTACTCTCTCGTAAATAGTCATTTTCAATCCAATTACTTTAAACTAGGTAAAGGTAATCAATTTTATTTGCAATCGTGACACAATAATGTCGCTTTTCAAGTCAAACCCATCTTAATTTTTGAGGAAAACGATACCGTCATACCAACCTCACAAAACAGCCTATATGTTTAAATGTGGAAAATTAAAGCATACCTTTGTCAGAAATTTGCGCTAATTTTCATACATTGTTATTGAAAAAGGCGAAGAAGCGCCTTTATGGCTCTCGACAAATAGTTTAGATATGGAAGAAGAATTCGAATTCGGTTCGCCGGAAGAGCAAAAACAATCTGTAGATCGTTACGAAGAAATGATCCGTAACGATGATCAGTATTTTTTTGACGCTGCGGCATTTGAAAGTATCATCGACTACTACGCGCTCAAGAACGATCCGGTCAAAGCCCTGCAGGTCATCGGTTTTGCGATCAACCAACACCCTTTTGAAACTATTTTCCTGGTCAAGCAAGCGCAGATCTACGCTTCGATACAAAATTTTGACGAGGCACTAGCAGCTTTAGAAAAGGCCGAGCTTCTGGAGCCTTCCGAAGGAGATATCTATCTGATCCGCGGCACGATTTATTCCTCTATGGGCTGGTTTGACGATGCAGAGGAAAATCTGAAAAAAGCGCTACATTCCGCAGACAACAAGGAAGATGTGTATTACCAATTGGGCAATATGTTCCAGGTCAAAGGAGATTTCGAAAAAGCTGTACATTATCTGAAAAAAAGTTTACAAATCAATCAGGAAAATCAGGATGCCCTCTACGAATTGGCCTTTTGCTACGATATCATCGGGCGGCAGGAGGAGAGCATCTCTTTCTACAAGCACTTTATCGACAACGACCCCTATTCGTACGTCGCCTGGTACAACCTAGGTAATGCTTACCATAAATTGGGGAGATACGAAGAAGCTATCGATGCGTATGATTATGCTATATTGATAAAAGAAAATTTTGCATCGGCCTATTTCAACAAGGGAAATGCATTGGTCAATTTGGATAGGTATTCGGAGGCTATCGATATATACAAACAAACCTTTGAGTACGAACCACCCAGTGCCGACACCTACTGTGCTATAGGCGAATGTTATGAAAAGCTCGAGTTGATGGACACCGCCCGCGATTATTACAAAAAGGCCGTCAAACTGGACAACACGTTGGCAGATGCTTGGTTTGGCATAGGTGTGACGCTGGACTTTGAAGAAAGGTATTTCGAATCACTCCACTTTTATAAGAAAGCGTTGGAATTTGATGATGAAAACCCGGATTATTGGTTCGCCATCGCCGACGCCCGGTACAAATTGGGCCAATTTGAAGAAGCTGAAAAAGCCTATATGAAAGTTGTAGAGCTCAATCCCACAGATATAGAAGCCTGGCTGGATTTCTCTTCCATTTATTTTGAGAAAAAGAATCATTTGCAGGCCATTGAGACTATGGCCGAAGCTATAAAATGCAATCCTGAGATACCCGAACTCTACTATCGACTGGTTGCTTACCTGTTTGCCGATGGCCAATACAACGATGCATTGAATACATTGGATCTGGCCTTGGCCATAGATCCCGACAAACACGATATCCTGTTCGAATACCTACCCCAACTACAAGGCAATCAGGTTATTGTAGACATTATCAACAAATACAAGGACAATACATGAGGAAATTAGGGTTATTGGGATATCCTTTGAGCCATTCATTTTCGAAGAAATATTACCTGGACAAGTTCCACAAAGAACATATCCTTGGCATCGACTACGATCTGTACTCCATTGAAGACATTCATGATTTTCCACAACTATACGGGCAGGATGATCGGTTTTATGGCTTTAATGTCACCATCCCTCACAAGCAGGCTGTCATGCAGTTTGTGGACGAACTGTCTGAAGAAGCAGCCGCCATACAAGCGGTAAACTGTATCACTATCCAAAGGAAGGGTGGCAAACCTTATCTCAAAGGATACAATACAGATGCTTTTGGGTTTGAGGAGTCCTTAGCTCCTTTACTGCAAGAAAAACACAAAAAAGCCCTTGTCCTGGGCAATGGAGGAGCGGCAAAAGCTATTCTGTACGTATTGAAAAAACGCGGAATACCCTATCTGATCGTAAGCCGCTCAAAACACAACGGCGATCTCACCTACGAAGAACTGGACAGGGACATCATAGGAGACCATCAAATCATCATCAACTGCTCTCCTGTAGGTACATTTCCAAATATAGATGAAGCTCCGCAGATCCCCTATGAGTTTATCGGCGAAGACCATCTGCTCTATGACTTGATTTACAATCCGGAGGAGACCTTGTTTTTGCAAAAAGGTAGGGAAAATGGAGCCACAACCAAAAATGGCTACGAAATGCTGTTGCTACAGGCTGAAAAAAACTGGGAGATCTGGAACAATGTGTAGGGCAAGAAGAGCTTGGACAATGGGGTTGACGGTGCTGACAGCCTTCACTTGGGCGTGTCAAAATGCAGACTACAGCCCCAAGCCCCGGGGATATCACCGTATCATCTTTCCTCAAAAAGCGTATCAATCTGCCGATACCGATGGTTGTCCCTTTGTATTCGATATTCCCGCATACAGTAGACTGGAAGATGATATCTCCCGAAATGCCCGGCCCTGCTGGAAAAATCTTGATTTTCCCGAATTCAATGCCCGTTTGCATCTGAGCTATTTTCGGATCAGCCCTACGGCCTCATTCGATCAGCTTACCGAGGATGCACGCACTTTTGTATTCAAACATACCACTAAAGCCACCGCCATCGACCAGACGCATGTATCGTACCCAGCACAAAAAGTCTATGGCATCGAGTACAGCATCAAAGGCAATACGGCTTCCAATTTTCAGTTTTATCTTTCGGATAGTACGACAAACTATTTGAGAGGTGCACTGTATTTCAATGAAAAGCCAAACCTAGACTCCATACAGCCTGTATTGGAATTCTTAAAAGAAGATATCCGGCATTTGATCCATACCTTTAGATGGAGGTAAGAAAAAAGGCCTCGGGCATATGCCCGAGGCCTTTTTTATAATTTTATTTCTTCGTCCTTCGCGTTGAAAAAATGAAACTCCGTCAGAAAATAAGACGGCACGGCCTTGACCTTGATCCACTTTCCATACTTGAAAAACCATTTCAACCTTTTGGAGATCAAGCCGGACTTGATATATACCTCAATATAAGGGTGCACACACAAGGTTACACCTTTTTCATTTTGCTCCTCCAGGATAAAACTCAAATTGTTTTCAATGTCATCCAACAGGACAATACTGGAACGGATCTCTCCCGTACCATCACAAGCAGGACATTTTTCATTCGTCACGACGCTCATCTCCGGTCTTACCCGTTGGCGCGTGATCTGTACAAGGCCAAATTTGCTTGGCGGGAGTATCGTATGGCGTGCCCGATCCTCCTTCATACATTCCTTGAGGTACGTATAAAGATCCTTCCTATTTGTTGCCTTGTGCATATCGATAAAGTCCACAACGACTATACCGCCCATATCACGCAAACGCAATTGTCTGGCAATTTCCCGTGCTGCTTCCTTGTTGACCAAAAGGGCATTATCCTCTTGGTTTTCCTTGCTTGCGATACGGTTGCCGCTATTCACGTCGATGACATGCAAAGCCTCGGTATGCTCAATGACCAAATAGGCTCCACCTTGTAAATTGACTGTTTTACCAAAAGACGCCTTAATCTGCTTTTCAATGCCAAAATGATCAAAAATAGGCTCCTTATGTTTATAGAGCTTGACTATTTTTTCCAGTTCTGGCGATATCTCCTGTACGTATGATTTTGTCTCTTCATAGATGACAGGATCGTTGACATATATATGTGTAAACTCGTCCGTCAGGATATCACGCAGGATGGTAGAAGCTCTATCCATCTCACCCAACACCTTTTGCGGAGGTTCGGCATTTTTAAGGCGCTTGGTAAACAGTTCCCATTTCGAAATCAAATCGAGTAGATCTTTTTGCATTTCTTCTACTCCCTTGCCCTCGGACACCGTACGGATAATCACACCAAAGTTTGCAGGTTTGATACTCTCTACAATCTTCTTGAGACGTGTACGTTCCGCGCTGCTTTTGATTTTTTTGGAAATGGAAACAGAACTTGAAAAAGGCACCAACACGACAAAACGTCCTGCAATGGACAGATCCGAACTCAAGCGCGGACCTTTTGTCGAAATAGGTTCTTTTGCGATCTGTACGGGTAAAAGCATATTCCGGTTCAATACTTCCGAAATCTTACCTGCCTTATCGATATCCTTTTCAAGCTTCAAACTACTGAGCAGCTTCTCTTGATAGCTGCCATTCTTTACTACACGGGTCAATTTTAATAAGGAATGTACCTGAGGACCTAGATCCAGATAATGCAAAAAAGCATCCTTGTCGTAACCAACGTCGACAAAAGCGGCATTCAAACCCGGCATAATTTTTTTGATACGCCCCAGATAGATATCTCCGACGGAAAAATTATTGCCGACCTTTTCCTTATTAAGTTCTACTAATTGTTTATCCTGTAGTAAAGCAATAGTCACCCCGTTTTCAGGGGTTGAATCGATAATTAATTCCTTTACCAACAGCTACTAAAATTGTGGGAAGGCACCTCGCGTACCCTTTCCCAAATGAAACATAAAACTTGTGAAAAAACTTTATTGCAATGCAAAACAACCTATGATAAAACAACGAATTGAAATCATAGGTTGCGGATAGCCTTTGGATGAGAACATACTCGCCCTCTAAAGACTATACAAAGTTATTTCTTCTTGTGTCTGTTTTTTCTCAAACGTTTCTTACGTTTGTGAGTAGCCATTTTGTGTCTTTTTCTTTTCTTTCCGCTTGGCATAGCTTAATGTTTTTAATGTGAATAATTTTGTTAATTACTTTGGCTCAATGCTTCGATCTGACGATCGATGTATTGAGAAAGGGTTGGATCGGCAGCCATTTCCTTGCTTTTTTGATAAGCAGCGATAGCTTCGTTCTTCAACCCAATTTTTTCATACCCTGTAGCCAAATAAAAATAAGACTCGGCATCGGGTTTTTGTTCAACGACCGTTTTGAAACGGTCAATGGCTTTATCAAATTGTTGGGACTGCAACGAAAACAGGCCCAACGCCTTATTGGCCTCTACATTTTTGGGATCTTCTTCTACAACCTCACGTAGCAAAGCGATGCCTTGCATGGGGTTATTTGTGCCTGTCACCAACGCTGATCCAAGCCCGGTCTTGGCCGACAGATTTTTATCATCCAATGCAAGCGCCTGTTCATAAGCTGCAATAGCACGTTGGTTAAGAGCAGAAACCATTGCCGTGTCTTGTAGATTGGTATATCCCTCTCGATAGGCATCTCCCGACTTCACCCAATAGCCGACAGTAGGCGAGAGACGAGCCATTTCTTCATATACAAACCCTTGCGGGATCGCTTTGGCTACATCATCCCATTTGTCTGCCAATTGTTGTAATAGACTAACTTTCCCTTCGCCTTCTACCTGTTCAATCTGTTTCTCGATAGCCGTGATTTCCTGTGCGATGGTTGCGTTTATGCTCTGCTTGGACATCTCCGATACCGTCTGCAGGTTGTAAGGAGAGGAAACCTCTTCGGTCGTCTCCGTTGAGGCACCTTTGTCTTTATCCACCAAACCCTTGATCGGCTGCATCAGCAATACACCCATCAAGGCTACTGCCAACACGACGACAAGGATTTGTTTGGTTTTCATCTGAAGATATTGGGATTATTTTTTTACTTTGTTACCTGACTTTACCTTTTCCACAAAAACTTTTGCAGGCTTGAAGCTTGGTACATAATGCTCAGGAATGATAATAGCCGTATTCTTGGAAATGTTACGGGCTGTTTTCTCAGCTCTCTTTTTTACTACAAAACTTCCGAAACCTCTTACATAAACATTTTCTCCCTGGATCATTGCATTTTTAACCACCTTGAAGAATGCCTCTACGGTCTCCTGGACATCTACCTTCTCTAATCCTGTCTTGTTAGAGATCTCTGCAATAATTTCTGCTTTAGTCATATCTATTTATACTGTATTATTTAATTTCTTCCCTTCCCAACATTTCGGGACGCAAAATTACCGTTTTAAAATGAGGTTTTAAAATATTTTAAATATTAATACCCCATATTTTTTTCATTTTCAAAACGTTACCTCCATAAACCGCCTTCCCCCTACTCAAAACGTGACGGCAAATCTAGCATTATTTTACTGATTTTCAAATCTTTAATTTTATTTCGCGTCACAACCTAACCGTTCGAAACAGTAGTATAGTCCCGAAAGCATCATTCCAAAATCCTATCCAAAGCATGTATTGTAGTGTAAAAATCGGCCTCTATATTAATAGAAATATTTCACATTTTCTATTAATATATTGCTTAAATCATTACTCCTATAGCTTTCACACCTAGGTTTCTTGATCTCGAATAGATTATTTTATATTTTTTTTGGATTTGAATTTTTTATTCCTAATTTTGGTTAACCAATTTTTGGTTGACCAATTTAAACGGTATGTTAAAGTTTTAATATGAGCACAACTATCATTGACAACATTTCGGCTATACAGATCCAGTCGCCTGTGGACATCATTATCCATCAGATCCGGAACCTGATTGTTTCCGGACAGCTAAAACCGGGAGATCGTCTTCCGTCTGAGCGTATATTGAGTGAAAGATTCCAGACAGGTCGGAGCTATGTAAGAGAAGCTATCCTCAAACTCCAGTTTTACGGACTATTGAAGACCAACCCGCAAAGTGGCACTTATGTAGCCGGTCTGAGTATCAATATTATCGATAGCATGATCGGTGACTTAATCAACTTTAGTAAAGACGATTTCTATGCCTTGATCGAAGCCCGTTATCACTTGGAGCTCAACGCGGTACAATTAGCGGCTCAGCGGAGATCAGAAGAAGATTTAAAAATCTTGAAAGACACGATGCTTACTTTTGAAATCAAGACCAACAACAACCAGTCCAGTGTAGAGGAAGACATGCTTTTCCATACTAAAATTGCACAAGCATCTCAAAATACGGTCCTCTCCTCCATGCTTCTGCATTTGATACCGGATTTGGTTAAACACATCACAGAAAAAAAAGTATGCGGCGAAAATCAGGTTTTCGATGCCATCGATCAACACAGAGCTATATACGAAGCTATCGAAAAGCAAGATGCAAATCTTGCCGAAGAAGCTATGAAAATACATTTAAACGCAATTTGGGAACTTAGCCAACGTGAACTAAAAAATAGACAGATAATTTAACTTTTTAATAGCTCAATTCATTATGAGAAACTACATAAAATATGTGGTAAGGGTATTTTTTGCCTTTATTTTCCCGCTCACCATCTTTGCACAGGATCACCCTAGCTTGCTGATTACACAGCCAAAGCTACCCAAACTGCGTAGTGGAGTGGAACAGCTACCACTATTGAAAACCAGTTTCTTGGAGATAAAAAACTTTGTCGATCTCGAATTGCAGGGCACAGTGTCCGTACCTACGCCCCAAGATGCAGGCGGTGGCTATACCCACGAGCTACACAAGAAAAATTACCAGTTGCTGCTCAATAGTGCTATCTGTTATCAGATCACACTAGAGCAGAAATATCTTAAAAGGTGCAAAGAAATATTTTTGGCGTATGCTCAAAGCTACAAGAATTGGCCCGAGCATCCTAAACGAAAAGAGAATCATCCAAGTGGGCGTATTTTTTGGCAAAACCTCAATGATTGTGTATGGTTAGTGCATGCCATCCAAGCATACGATCTGATCGTATCCGAACTATCCGACCAAGAAAGAAAACATATCGAAAACAACCTCTTTGTACCGATGGTCGATTATCTGATGGTCAATCACAAAGACGTATTCGACAAAATCCATAACCATGGGACTTGGAGCATTGCCGCCGTAGGGCTTACGGGATTGGTATTGGGCAAAAAGGAATGGGTGGACAAATCAATTTATGGTAGTGCATTAGACAAAAATACCGGCTTTCTGAAGCAAATGGACGAATTGTTTTCACCCGATGGATATTATGCTGAAGGCCCTTATTATCAAAGATACGCATTGCTCCCCTTTGTCTTGTTTGCAAAGGCGCTGCACAACTACAGACCGGAACTAAAGATCTTCGAATACAGGGACAAACTTCTGGCCAAGGCTATCGAAACCGTATTTCAGACCAGCTATACAAACGGCCTGTTGTTCCCGCTCAATGACGCCATCAAGGACAAATCTATCAAAAGCAACGAGCTGATCCTAGCCAACAATATCATCTATGGAGACATCAGTCCCTCTCCTACACTCTTGGGCATGGCACAAAAACAAGGGAAAGTTACCCTTTCAGATGCTGGCCTACAGGTCGCAGAAGACATTTATCTTGGAAAATCACAACCCTTTGACTACAAAACAACATTGATACACGATGGCAAAGATGGTAAAAAAGGAGGTATAGCTATCCTTCGCCACGGCGCAGAAGATACGCAACAAGCCTTGGTACTGAAAAATACTACACACGGCATGGGACACGGACACTTCGACCGCCTCAGCTTCCTATTATATGACAATGGCACAGAAATATTCCCCGACTATGGGGCAGCACGTTTTCTGAACATCGAAACTAAATCCGGCGGGCACTATTTGAAAGAAAACAACTCCTGGGCCAAACAGACTATCGCGCATAATACCCTCGTCATCAGCGAAGCCTCACAGTTCAATGCAAAGGTCAGCGCTGCCGAAGAGTATACCCCTTCCATGATCAAGCTCAAGGAACAGGGAACTATCACATATACCATTGCTTCGGACAAGAATGCCTATCCACAGACAAGCTTGTCAAGAGCATTGATCACCTTAAAAATTGAAGGACTAGAAAAACCACTTATCCTGGACATCAGTATGGCACATGGCAACACTAAAATGGCGAGCATTGATCTCCCTTACTATTATCTTGGACAGGTAGTAGATCAATCCCAAAAAGATCTGGCCGCAGCACAGACATTGCACACATTTGGCACCAAAAACGGATATGAGCACCTTTGGTTAGACGGTAGCTATACCCTTCAGCAAAAGGATAATTACCTCACCCTTTTGACGAATTACAAATTTTACAAGATTCATTTTGCAAACAATAGCCCGGAGACTTCGCTCCATCACGTGCATCTAGGAGCAAACGACCCCAATCTCAACCTACTGCCCACAAGAGGGTTTATATTAAGGCAAAAAAACACCAACCGTGCCGTATTCGCCCAACTGCTCGAAACCTATGGCGATATCAATCCTACCGACGAAACCATCACGAACGCCAATCCTATGGTCAGTAACTTTAAGATGGTCATGCCATCAGCACATGATATACAGCTCCGTTTCGATGTAGCGGACAAACACTATGGCTTCTCCATAGCAATAACAGACAATGAAATCACTAACGTAAAAACTATAGAACCATGATAAAAAGTGAAAATTTTCAATTCAGTGAGCGTACGCCTTGGGAAGATCTGGGCAATGGCATAAAACGCCAAGTCTACGGATACGATGAGACCATTATGCTAGTAAAAGCCGATTTTGAAACAGGCGCAGTCGGCGAACTGCACAGTCATTTTCATGCGCAGGTCACGTACGTAGAAAGTGGAAAATTCAAAATGACCATTGACGGTGTAGACCAGATTATTTCCAAAGGAGATGGGTACTACGTACCTCCACACGCTGTACACGGATGTATATGTCTGGAAGCGGGCATGTTGATCGATGTCTTTTCACCCTTGCGGGAAGATTTTTTACCTAAAAAATAAGGTGATGAAAAAATTGATATACATTGTATTGGGTTGTCTATCCTATGGACTCGCCACTGCGCAAACTGACACTGTAGTCTATCCAAAAGATTTTACAAAGAAACTCAATGTAGAATACGCCAAGGTCGACGACTGGACTGGGCTCGTGGACATTTACTACCATCCCGACCCGGGTACACCTACACCTATCGTCATCAACATACATGGCGGAGGATGGAACAAGGGTAACAAGGAAACCCAGAAAGGTTTTGGCTCCTGGTTTAAGAACGGTATTGCCGTGGCAAATATGGGTTATCGACTTTCGCAAATAGCACCGGCTCCTGCGGCCATAGAAGATGTCCGGGCTGTCATTGCGTATGTAAAATACCACGCAAAGGAACTCAATATCGATCCCGACAAAGTCATTGTGATGGGTGGCTCCGCAGGCGGACATCTGGCCTTGATGGGTGGCCTGTTGGGGAATGACAAGAGATTTGACAAAAACTGTCTCCCCGTGGAAGATATGCGTGTAGCAGCCATCATTGACAAGTACGGCATCAGCATCATCAAAGACTGGAAGAGCAGATCCCTGAACCAATGGCTCGGCGACAACTTTGGGGACCACACATTTATGAATACAGTGTCGCCGATCACCTATGTACACAAGGATAATCCGCCGGTTTTCATCGTACACGGAACCGCAGATCCTACCGTATCTATCGAAATGTCATACGAACTGAAAAGAAAGCTCGACAAGGCCAAAGTGTACAATGAAATGTATATCGTTAAGGATGGGCTGCATGGCAAATTCCCAAAAGAAGAAAACAACGAGATCAGTAAAAGGATCATCCAGTTCATCAAAAAGCTAAACATCATCTAACACGACATTTATGAAACTACCTGCATTTTTGATTCTGCTGATTTCAGCGATTTCCTGCAAGGCAGCCTCTCTTGCTCCCGATACTGCTGTGCCATCGGCGGAGGACGAGCCTGTCAAGTACACCTTGGTACAGGTACAGAATGTATCTCAATTGAAAAAAGCATTGGCAGAAGCTCAACCCGGTGATTCCATCGTTTTGGCTCCCGGCACATATGAAGGTAAATTTGTATTGGCAAAAAGTGGGACAACGAAAAAACCGATAGTCATCACCGGAAGCGGCGATCAAACCATTCTAGATGCGGGCAGTACGCAGACAGGATATGTATTTCACCTACAGGCAGATTACTGTAAAATCAAGAACATGGCCCTACAAAACGGCCTCAAAGGATTGATGGCGGATGGATCCTCTTTCAATGTATTTGAAGGCTTGATCATACGGCAGGTTGGCGAAGAAGGACTACACCTGCGCAAGTTCAGCAGCAACAATCTAATACAGCATTGCACGATTTCCGATACCGGCCTCAAAAGGCCCGGTTACGGCGAAGGCGTATACATCGGAACCGCAAACAGCAATTGGGCTAAATACACGGACGGCAAGCCCGATGCCTCTGATGCCAATACCGTGGTGCATAACACAATCGGCCCAAACATCACAGCCGAATGCATCGACATCAAAGAAGGTACTTCTAATGGCCTGATCGCACACAACGAATTTTATGCGACGGGTATCTCCGGTGAAAACAGTGCGGACAGTTGGCTGGACGTCAAGGGAAATACCTACCGGATAGAGCACAATAAAGGCTTTCACGATGGTTCGAATGTAAATTTTCTCGATGGAATACAAGTCAACTGTGCTTATGAAGGATGGGGCAGCCACAATGTATTCACCGACAATCAGCTAGAGGTCAATGCCGCAGGTCATGCGATCAACATCCGGTTGAAAAGTAGCAAAGGCGAGGCCGTAGGAAATATAGTCTATAACACCAATACGCAGAAAGGAGCCCAAAAAGGGCTGACCAACATTGCGGTAACAAATAAATGAAACAATGAAGATTAAAGGTTTAAGATGGTATATCATCACATTGATCGCGATCGCTACCGTCATCAATTACATTGACAGGAGTGCAATCAACATCCTTTGGCCCTATATCCACGAGGACTTTGGCATTGACGTAGCCGATTCGAAGAATGCGTTGGCGGCGATTACGACTTTTTTCATGATTGCCTATGCCATCGGCCAGACCGTCACCGGAAAAATGATGGATGCCATCGGCACACGTTTGGGAATGACGGTATCTATCCTTGGGTGGAGCCTTTCCATAGCCCTGCATGCCTTTGCAAAAACGATTCTCAGTTTTAGTATTTTCCGGCTTTTCTTAGGGTTCTTCGAAGCGGGCAACTGGCCCGGGGCGACCAAGAACAATGCCGAGTGGTTTCCTCCCAAAGAAAGGGCTATAGCACAGGGGATTTTTGGTGCCGGGGCAAGTCTGGGGTCGGTCGTCTCCGCACCGGTCATCGTCCTGCTGTACATCGCTTTTGGATGGAAAGCCACATTTGTACTGATTGGTTTTCTGGGACTGATATGGCTTATACCTTGGTTATACTTCAACCGTAACATCCCACAAAATCACCCTTTCATTACTGAGGAAGAAAAACAGCATATCATGCAGCAAGACCCTCATACGGTGACCGCTGCCGCAGAGCCCTTACATTGGAAAGAACTTTTGAAAATCAAAAATACTTGGGGTATTATTCTTTCCCGGTTTTTTATTGATCCGGTATGGTGGCTCTTCGTAACCTGGCTTCCTACTTTTCTCAAAGAACAGTTCCACTTCGACATCAAGCAGATCGGAGCCTTCGCTTGGGTGCCTTATCTATTTGCTGCTTTGGGATCGTTGGCAGGGGGCTATTACTCTTCTTACCGCATCCGTCAGCAGATACCGGCTGTACAGGCCCGAAAAGAAGCCGTCACCATAGGGTCCATTCTGATGATCGTATCGTTGATCATTATCCTGCTGCGCTTGGACGCGCTCAAAGATACACCTACGCTAGCTATGTGCCTGATCGGGATGACACTATTCGGTTTTCAGTTTTTAATAAACAATATACAGACCCTGCCTAGTGATTATTTCCACGGAAAAAATGTCGGCACAGTCTCCGGAATGGGAGGTACAGCAGCTGTACTCGGCACGCTGATCACCACTTGGATCGTACCCATCATTACGCAGACAAGCTATATATCCTTTTTTGCCTTAGCGGCCATCCTGGTACCGCTATCCTGGATCAGCATCAAATACATTTACTCAAAAAAATAAAATTTTATACCATGAAACTTAAAAACAAAGTCGCAATCGTAACAGGAGGAGCAAGAGATATCGGCAGAGAAGTATCTCTTAAATTGGCGCGAGAAGGTGCCAAAGTCGTTGTCAATTATTTTGGAAATGAAGACAACGCCAAAGAGACCCTGCGATTGATCAAAGAAGCCGGAGGCGAAGCCATCGCCGTGAAGGGCGATATGACCAAACGGGAAGATATCGAAAACCTCGTACAATCTGCTGTCAACCAATACGGTTCGCAGATTGATGTATTGGTCAATGTAGCCGGAGGCCTTGTCGCACGCAAAACAACGGAAGAAATGGACGAAGACTTTTGGCATTATGTCCTTGATCTCAATCTCACCAGTGTGTTTTTGGCTGTAAAAAACACACTGCCTTATATGCCTCAAGGAGGAGCCATCGTCAATTTGTCTTCCTTGGCTGGACGTGACGGCGGTGGAGCAGGTGCATCAGCTTATGCGACCTCCAAAGGAGCGTTGATGACATATACACGTGCTTTGGCCAAAGAGCTCGGTCCCAAAGGTATCCGTGTCAATGCCGTTGCTCCCGGCATGATCGCCACCACATTCCACGATACATTTACCAAACCCGAAGCACGTACCAATACGGCAAATGCCACTCCACTGCGGCGTGAAGGGCAGGCAAAGGAAGTGGCCGATCTGGTAGTATATTTGGCATCCGACGAAGCTAGCTTCGTCACCGGTACAAATGTAGATATCAACGGAGGATTGAGTTTTTCATAATACAGAAAAAAACAGCAAATGGACACCTAACCAACGTCCATTTGCTATCTAAATATTATAAACCAAAATATCATGAGAACATCGATACACATCGTGTTATTCACCTTGCTATTCTCCTTACTGTCCGCTACCGTACACGGACAGACCAAGGTAAAAGTCACAGGTGAAGTTGTCGATTCGCTGGGTCGCCCGCTAGTAGGTGCCACCATAGGAATAAAGGACAGCAAACAGGCTGTACAAACAAACAAGGATGGCAAATTCGAAATACGTGTAGAAAGAGGGAAGATCGTACAGGTGTCTGCCGTAGGATACACATCCTATGCCAAACAAATCACCAATGCCGAGAATCTTGTCATCTCCCTCCGGCCCAAAGCCAGGGAAATCGACGAAGTCATTGTGATCGGATACGGTACACAGAAAAAATCATCTGTCACGGGTTCGATCAGCAAGTTGGTCAATACCAATCTGGATGAAATACCGACCTCCCGGCTAGATAATGCCTTGATCGGGAAAATCGCTGGTGTAACCATTCAAAATGTTACCTCCGAAGTTGGCGCCGAGCCCGTCGTACGGGTCAGGGGATTCAATTCCATCAGCACAAATACTTCTCCTCTTGTCGTGATAGACGGCTACCCCGTGCCGGACGGACTATCTTTTGTCAATCCACAGGATGTCGAATCCATTGAAGTATTGAAAGATGCTGCCTCCGCCGCCATCTACGGCTCTCGTGCAGCAAACGGAGTGATCCTGATCACGACCAAATCCGGTATCCCTGACCGCCCGCGCTACACTGTCAAAGCCTATACCGGAATCAGAAACACATTGAAGCTGCACCCCATCATGACGATGACAGAATATGCCAATCTGATGTACGAAGAAGCTGCCTTGCGTGAAAGTGACCCTAGTGTACCGGCCAACAGAAAAAACCTGTTCAACAACAACGAACGTGCACAATATGTCATCGAGACCCAGGTCATCGGACAGCCTACCGATTGGCAACAACTGGGCCTACAGGATGCCACGATCAGTAATATCCAAATTGGGTTGTCCGGTGGTAAAAAAGAAGTAAAATATTTCCTCACCGGAAATGCCCAAACGGACAACGGAGCCATGCGTTACAGCAAAAACGACAAGATGTCTATCCGCTCCAAAGTAAATACCATACTCAGTCCCAAAGTCAAACTCAATTTCAACATCAACCCCTCCTATTCCAGCACGACTAGACCCGGGGTCAACTATACCGACTACTACCGGTGGTTCTCCTACGTACCGGCATACCACACCGAGTTTTCGGCTGCATTTGTCAACCAGAACCCACAATGGGCTGACATAAAAGCCGGTGACTACGCACAGGCAAGACATTTTAACGGTATAAGCTACTCTGGCTATATGCCGGACGGACAGCTATGGACCAGCACAGGCACAATTGATCCTTGGAATACGACCAATAACACACCGCTATCCATCGCCAATAGAACGGACAACACTCGGCTAAACTATCGCGTACTCGGTAGCATGGACCTGGACTATGAGATCATCAAAAATCTGATATTCAAGACCTCTATCGGCGGATATTACAACATCACGCAAAACCGGACGTTTGTACAAAGTGATGCCAGACAGGATGGAGCCGTCAACCAAGCAACCCTCTTTAACAGGCATTACAAAGACATCCTTTGGGAAAATACCCTCAACTATACCAAAAAAATCCGTCAGCACAATTTTACCGGTTTGCTAGGTTTCACCACACAGCAGACCTGGATTGACGATGACAATATGGTGGGCAGGGATTTTCCTACCGAAGACTTCAAAACCTTGAACCAAGCGGGTCAGATCGATCAAGAACTGACCTATACGCTGAAAGATCAAATCGGCTTGCTATCCTACCTGGGGCGGATCACTTACGATTTTGACAACAAGTACATGCTCGCTGTATCTTATCGTGTTGATGGAAGCTCTTACTTTTACAAAGGACAGAAATACGGCAGTTTTCCATCGATATCCGCCGGATGGATGTTGTCGGACGAAAGTTTTATGAAAGGTATTTCCTGGCTGAACTCTCTAAAAATCCGCTCCAGCTATGGTGCTACCGGAAACAACAGGATCAACAGCTTTGCCTTCCAAGATCTGATGTATCCGGCAAACTATTCTTTTGGTACGGGTACGGGCAATGTCAATCTGGGGCTTTCACCCAACGGCGAATTGCTGGCAAACCCAAGTATCACTTGGGAACGTACCTTTGAGTCCAATACAGGTATAGATGCTGCTTTTCTGCGCAACCGCATCAACCTCACCGTAGAGTACTACAGTTCCAAAACAGACCGCTTACTTTATAATCAAGCCACGATGGCATTCAGTGGCTCCAACGAATACATCAATAATGCCGGAAGAGTCAAAAACAAAGGAGTAGAAGTGGAATTGACAACAAAAAACATCCACAATACCAACTTTGAATGGACGACCAACCTCAACATCAGTCATAACCGCAATACGTTGACCGAATTGGGAGGTGAACCGTTCCAGTACAGCTTTGGCGAACGCAACGAGGTGTACGCGGCAAATATCGGACAACCTTCAATACAGTTTTTCGGATACAAAACCGATGGCGTATGGCTATCGCAGGCACAGATAGACGAAGCTGTGGACAATGGTCTCACCACCAATCTCAGCAACTACCTTGTCCCCGGAGGTCTGAAGATCGTCGACGTGGACAACAATAATATCATCGACCAAAATGACCGTACCATCATTGGCAACCCATTTCCGGACTTCACCTGGGGTATTACCAATACGATGAAATACAAAAACTTCGACCTAAGTTTTCTATTGCAAGGAGCAAAAGGAGGCCAACTGATCAATGGAGATCACAACTATAACGAATCCAAACGCTTCAATCGGGCAATCGTAGAAAACAGATGGTTGAGCGAAATGCATCCGGGCGACGGCAAAACACCTTACCTCACCAACGGAATCAATTGGATGCTGACCGATTACGTGGTCGAAGATGCTTCGTATGCATCCCTCCGCTCGGTGATTTTGGGCTATACATTCAAACAAAAAGCGCTCAGCAAGATCGGCGTCAAGGCCCTCCGTCTTTATGCCTCCGGTGAAAACCTGCTCTATTTTATGGGCAAGGGATATAGAGGCATCAATCCAGAAGCCCGTACCATTTCGGGAGATTACAACAATCCTTTGATAAGCGGCTATCAACGAGGAGCATTCCCCTTGATGCGTACGTATATGTTTGGATTAGACTTTAATTTTTAAATCATATTGCCATGAAAAGAATATTCTTTATCAGCATATTGTTTATGTCGCTCACTTCTTGCGAGAGGATCATCGACATCGACCCTATTTCCAATGTTGGTGCAGGAGCCTTCTACCGAAACTACAAAGAAGCCAATACGGCCCTTACAGGTTGTTACCAAGGAATGCACGCACCTTTACACAATGAATGGATGATGACCGAACTACGGTCGGATCTGTCCTTACAGGGGGTGCCCAATACAAGTGCCGTCCCTCGACTGGAACAAAACGAGCTCGACATGTTTACGCTAAATGCAGACCACAACGAGGTGTATACCTATTGGATCAACACATACCGTAATATCCGTGCCATCAACTACCTGCTCACCAATCTGGGTGTGTACTACCGCGATGGCAATCATCAGATCAATAGGAATACCAATATGACCGAGAGCGAATGGAAGCAAGTCGTCGGAGAAGCATTGTTCCTACGCGCTTACCATTATTTCAATATGGTCCGGCTATTTGGCAACATCTTTATGGTGACTGAGCCCGTAGATCCCAATACGGCCAAGGCCAAGAACTACAATACACTCGAGGACGTCTATTCCTTGATCAGCCAAGATCTGACTGCCGCCGCACAGTACCTCCCAGCAACGCAATACCAGAACCAAAATCAAAATGATCTTGGTCGGGCAACGCATTGGGCCGCAAGAGCATTGCTCGCCAAGGTGTACCTGACTTTGGGAAAGAAAGCTGAAGCATTGAATGAACTGAATGAGATCATAAACACTAGTGGACACCGCCTATTGGACAGTTACAGTGATGTGTTCTCCATAGGCAACGAGATGAGTGCCGAGATCATTTTTGCCGTGCGGTACAAAGCAGGTGGGTTTGGGCTGGGTTCGCCCTTTGCCAATCTTTTTGCACCGACAGGCTCAGGTTCTGCTGTGGTCAACAACGATGGCGATGGATTCAATTTTCCGACCAACCACGCCATGAGCATGTATTCGATCGCCCATAGCACAGACAAGGATCAACGCTATGCCAATAACCTCGCGATATACAGCCCGACAAAACCTTATGTCAGAAAATACCTGTCGGCAGTCATGACAAGGTACGATGCCGAAAACGACTTTCCCGTCCTCCGCTATGCCGATGTATTACTCATGAAAGCAGAAGCCCAAGGCTTTGACGGTGCTGACGGTGAATCTGTCCGGATCATCAACCAGATCCGAGAACGTGCAGGAGCAGTAGATTACGATGGGACCTCGGCTTTCTCTTCCCGTTTTTTCAAATATCCTTTAGCAGGAAACAACAGTATCACGGATGAAAACAGCTTTATAGATGCCCTATTGAACGAAAGAAAACTGGAATTGGCCTTTGAAAACCAACGTTTCTTCGATCTGGTACGGTTCGGCAAAGCCATCACCGTGCTCCAGCAGCATTTTGCCGATGAATATGAAGCACATTACGGTCTCATAAAACCCGAGATACCTCTACCGGATCTACAAGCCAAAGTGACGAATGACCGGTTACTGCTCCCTATACCATTGAGAGAGATCACCACAAACAATCAATTGGAACTGGAACAAAATCCCGGATATTAAACCATCATTATCATGAAAACATTATTTAATATCTTACTCGTATTCGGCTTCATGTATAGCATGAATGCCTGTAGCAAATCACCGGATGATCTGATTGCTAACGATAAAGGTGCAGCCGACGTCGTCGAAACAAAAAGCTATACCTACAATATAGCCACCAAACAATTAAGTCCGGATGCCAATATCCAAGCAAAGATCACGGCACAAAAAGACATCAGTTGGATATACACTTATCTGATCCGTGAGGGCAAAGCCGATTCTTTATTAAGCATCCTGTACACTAAAGATCTGGACGACAAGCGCAATCTCGATTTCGCCATAGAGGGTACAAAATTCGCCAATATCCCTATGGAAAATGTGTCGGGTCTCAAGTTGATGATCAAACGTGCAGACAATAGTTCAGACCAAGCCTTTATCAGCATACAGAGCTTTACCCCGCCTACACCGAAATGGGAAAACGTACCTTCTTCTTTGGAGCCGGACGAGAACGACATCGTACACGTGACCGCTACGGCATTGTCCCAAAACGGCATTACCAAAATAGAACTGTATGATGATTATCAAGGCACATTCGTCAAAGTACATGAGGTCACGGTCAACAATGATCAACAATATAGCTTTGTGTACGACTACACGTATCGGCCGAACACGGCCAATCTCAAACTGGTACTGTACGATGGATACGACTTGCAAACAGAAGCTGTGATCAGCATACCTGTATTGCCGTACGACATATACAAAGATGTAACCATGAGTGCACAAGGTACCACTACTGTCACATTCGACAACAGTGCGATTATACTACCTACTTATCAATTGATAGGCCCGTGCAATTTTGCAAACTACGAGACAAGTATCTCTTTCTTTTTCTATAATACAAGTAATGGGCCTACCTTCTATGCGCCGACGAATTCGGGTGGTGTAATCGGTAATTATCGGTGCAACGGTGCACAATATGCACCCACTATTCCGGTTACCGGTTGGACAGCGACACTCTTTAGGGTGTTGGATCCGACGAATTCGACACAGAGTGCTATTTATGATGCTTACAACACGAACAATATCCCTAGTTTGGATGATGGTTTTTTTACTGGCATAAGTCTTCCCAGTTCAGGTGCACCACGTCTTGGAACAAGTTCCGGTCAGTTCAATGTCGAAACGGCCTACCTGATATGGGCTAGAATACCCAACCCGGACAAAACCATCAACGTATTATTGCGTATTAAGAACGTGAATTCGAATGGCAATCAGTCTACCGTAACATTTGATTTGCTGGTGCCGAAGGATTAGATTTAAGAAGGCACACGTGTGCTTAGATTCCTTCCTGTCCGTAGACTTCCGCAAGATGTCTACGGACTTTAAAAAGGCCGAAATAACTTTTAAAAAGCACAGTATGAAAAATATTATATGCAGCTTACTTTTCATCCTCCCCGTACTCTTATGGGGCAAGGAGATAGCTGTCACCACACCACAAGAACTGGAAAAAGCTGTGAAGAATGCCGCTCCCGGAGACAAGATCATCATCGACAACACATCGCCCTGGAAAGACGTGAAGCTCAAAGTCTCCGGCAAAGGAAACAAAGAACATCCTATACTGATCACGACCGCAGATAACCAAGCCCTGTTTATAGAAGGAATATCTTCCCTTTCCATCGGTGGCGAATATCTACACATCCGGAATTTCTATTTCCGGCGCGGACAGGCTCCCGACAAGTATCTTATCCGGTTCCGGACAAGCCAGGACAACCTTGCCAACCACTGTACTATAGAAAATTTTGTCATCGACCATTACAACAAACCCCATCGATTTGACAACGATAATTGGGTGGTTCTCTATGGCAAACATAATACGGTGACCAAGTGTACATTTGACGGAAAGATCAATTCCGGCCCCATGCTTATCGTAGAGATAGAGGATGAAAAAAGCCAACAAAATTTTCATACCATCCGGCACAACCATTTCAAGAACAGGTATCGATTGGGTTCCAATGGAGGTGAAACCATGCGCTTTGGTGTGTCCCGATACTCGATCTACGATTCGAATACGCAACTGATAGACAACTATTTTGAGCACTGCTCGGGAGAAACCGAGATCGTCTCCATCAAATCCGGCAGCAATTATATCGCCCGCAATGTTTTCTGGGAGTGCGAAGGATCCATTGTACTGCGCCACGGTGACCACAATGTCGTCGATGGAAACCTCTTTGACGGTAATTTCAAAAAAGAAACAGGAGGAATCCGCATCGTCAACTCTGGCCATACCATCAAAAACAATACCTTAAAAAACCTACGGGGAAAAGGGTTCAGAGCACCACTCGCCATTATGAACGGTGTCCCCAATTCGTTGATCAATCGTTATATGCCCGTCAAGGACGTGGAGATCTTTGACAATACCTTTGTGGATTCCGAAATCCTGGTCTTTGGTGCAGGGAATGACAACGAACGTTCTGTAGCACCTCAAAACATTACTTTCCGCGACAACTCCTTTGTTCATTACCCTAAAGAATGGTATATCAATACCAACGACGGTGGTATTATATTCCAGAATAACAAATTTACCGATCAATACACAAACAAAGCCATGCCGTCTGATCGTTTTGGCAGTTCTCTGGCTGTACGGAAACAAGTAGACGGATCGATAAAGCCAGTGAAACATCTGGTGACCGATGCCGCACACCTACAACAATATCTTGACGACGCTCATGCCAATGATACGCTCCTACTACAACTGAATCATACGCATATCAGCTTGAAAGAACCCCTAAAAATCAACAAGCCTATCGCCCTGATAGCAACCCAACCTTATACCTTTGTCAGCAATTCCTTCAAATCTATGCCTGCTTTTATCCTCATCACCAACGGCGGATCCTTGCATATCGCAAACTTCCACTTCCTCGGCACATTTGAGAGCTATGGCAATGTAGGTGCAGGCATCAGTACAGACAAAGCGGGCGTATTGCAAAGTTATCAACTGACTGTCAAGAACTGTACATTTACCGATTTCAACGAAAGTTCCTTTGCTGGTATTAAGGCTGAAAAATCCTCCTTTGCCGATTCACTCATCGTCAAAAACTGCTTTTTCTACAATATTTCCGGAACAGGCATAGCCTTCAATGCTGAAAAAGAGGATAAAGGTATCTATAATGTAGAAAATGCACTTATTCAAGATTGCATTTTTTCCAATATCCTAGGTAGCGCTATTGATATTTACCGTGGCGGCAACGACGAAAGCACGACCGGCCCATTCGTGGAGATCTATCATTGCACCTTCAACGAAGTAGACAACAAAGAACAAGGTGCCGCTATACGATTGATCGGTCCACAGTTTATCCGTTTTGCCTACAACAATATCTATCAATCTGGGCAGGGAGGCAGGAGCATAGAATGTCGCGAGTTTAGATACCATGATATCAAGATCGAGAACTCCAACTTCTATGAGACCGGAAAGATCGACACGTTCTATCCGCACAACATCGGTAAAAATACAGCTCTTTTACCCGCATTGATTCCTTATTCCAAATTGAATAAAAAACTACCCCAATCTTTTAACAAAAATAAAACCATAGGAAGCCATGAACTTTTATAAACTCACTTTCACACTACTATTCGCGGTCTTGCTCTACAGCAATTGTTCTGCCAAAAAGGTTATTCCCCAGCCAGATACTACACCAAGGACCGAAGTAAAAAATGTAGAGGAACTCCATGCCTTAAAACTTCGTCCGGGCGATACAGTCTACCTCATAGGGAATGTATGGGAAAACAGTAAAATCACACTGAAAGGTGCGGGCACAGCACAGCAACCCATCGTGATCCGTATAGCCGATCCAAAAAAAACAAGCTTTTCCAAAAATTCTAACCTAACTATCGACGGAACATATATCGTCGCCGATGGCTTTATCTTCAAAAACGGTTTTTCGGACGGTCGGGATGTCATTACTTTTTCGAAAAGATCTTCCTATTGTACCTTGACAAATTCGGCCATATTGGACTACAATCCCCAAGACAAAGACCTGGATTACAAATGGGTCTCTTTACATGGTTCGCACAATACCGTGGAGAATTGTGAATTTACGGGAAAAACACATTCAGGTACGACACTCGTCGTATGGCTGAATGAAACCCCCAACCACCACAACATTATCAAAAACTATTTTGGCCCTCGTCCGGAATTGGGAAAAAATGGAGGCGAAACGATACGCATCGGTACTAGCCAATGGTCCATGCATACCTCCAGTACACTTGTCAAAAACAATATTTTTGATAGTTGTGACGGTGAAATGGAGATCATTTCGGTCAAATCCTGCCACAACATCGTCGAAGACAACCTCTTTTTCGAATGTGATGGCACACTCACACTCCGTCACGGCAACGACAACATCATCCGCAACAATTTTTTTATTGGCAATGATAAAGCTAATACCGGTGGGATACGTATCATTGGCGAGAGGCAACTTGTAGAAAACAATTATTTGCACAAACTAAAAGGTAAATCACTGCGTTCCGCCTTGTCTCTCATGAACGCAGTAGAGAATCCTGAATTGCACGAATATTTTCAGGTGCAGGATGCCCAAGTCATAAACAATATCGTGGTAGAATGTACCGAAGGGCTTGTCATCGGTGCAGGAGCCAATATGACCCGTACCGTTGTCCCCAAGAATCCTACTATAAAGAACAATATTCTCCAGAGTGTTGCTACAGTCATCAAGTACGAAGCCGAACCAATAGGCCTAAGCATACATGACAACAAAACAAATGCCTCTAAAGTAGAAAATGGATTTGTGAAGCTCGAAAAGATATTAAAGGCAAATAAAAATGGGCTTTATACCGATCGACCTGCCTTTTGGTTGGAGAAAGAAATGAAAATCGGACCCGATTGGAAAAATTTAGAACAAAAGAGGTTTATGGTAAGATAGCACACGTGCCGCGTGTGCTTATGAAGGGTAGGCACAGGCGGCAAGCTTATTCATTTGCCAAATGCTTAGCAGGCAATGATCGCTGTAAAATCATACTCAGCACGACAACCAATACGCAGCCGATAAGGTTGAGCCACAGGAAAGCAACGACATCTAAGGTCCATATCCAGACCACCAGGATTTCAGAAAGCACAGCTCCCCAAAAAACGGCCCTTCCCTTTACATGTCTGACATAAAATGCAACGAGGAATATACCCAATATCGTCCCGTAGAACAAAGATCCCAAAATATTGACCGCCTCCAAAAGATTACCTAATTTATTGGCGTATAGCGCGATCACAATGGTAAATATCCCCCATCCCAAGGTACAGATCCTTGAGGCAAGCAAGTAGTTTTTTTCAGACGCCTGTTTGTTGACGAATCGCTTGTATATATCAATGACGGTTGTAGAGGCCAGCGAATTGATCGCACTAGCAGTTGCTCCCATCGATGCCAACATGATGATCGCCACCAACAAACCGATAAAACCAATCGGAAAAGTGGATGTCACAAAGGATAGAAAAATGTAGTTGTTGTCGTTGGTATCTGCCTCCGGATTGTTTTCCTTGATCAATGCAATGACTTCGCCACGCAGCCCATTCGCCTGTTCGTTCAATCGGGCAAGCTGCTCGCGGTCTCGATCTATTCGGTGTTGGTCTTTGACAGCAAGGCTATTCGTGAGGTCGTTTATAACGACTTGCTTTTCATTGCTAAGCGCTGTCTGTTTTTGAAGAATCTGTTGATAAGCCTCATTGTATCCACTTTGCTCCAATTTTTGGGTCTCCACTGGATTGAAGAACAAAGGAGGAGTATGATATTGGTAATACGCAAAAACCAGAATACCAATCAGCAATATGCAAAATTGCATAGGCACCTTCAACAATCCATTCATCAACAATCCAATACGACTATCGCGAATAGAGGAACCCGTTAAGTATCGCCCTACCTGGCTTTGATCTGTTCCGAAATAGGACAACTGCAAAAAAAATCCCCCGATCAACCCTGTCCAAACCGTGTACTGATTGTTGAGATCCAATGTAAAATCAATTGCATTCGTTTTTCCCGACTTTCCGGCAATATGCAGCGCCTCCTGAAAACCGATATTGTCCGGCAACAAATGGATGACCATAACTCCCGCGGCCAACAGTCCCCCAAAGATAATCCCCATTTGCAACAATTGTGTATACGACACAGCCTTGGTACCGCCATAGGCGGTATAGAGCACCACGAGACTTCCGATGGCCAGCGTCGTATAGGTCACATCAATATGCAGGATAGTCGACAGGATAATAGAAGGCGCAAAGATCGTGATACCCGTAGAGATACCACGCTGTACCAAGAACAGGAAAGCCGTCAGTGCACGCGTTTTCACATCAAAACGTTTTTCCAAGAACTCATAAGCCGTGAACACCCTGAGTCTATGGAAAATAGGGATAAACGTAATACAAAGCACAATCATCGCAAGGGGGAGTCCAAAATAAAATTGGACAAAGCTCATTCCCGAAGAATATGCCAATCCCGGAGCCGACAAAAAGGTAATCGCACTGGCCTGCGTAGCCATCACAGAAAGACCGACAGTATACCAAGGCAAAGAACGGTTACCAAGGAGATAACCATCTATATTACGGATATTTTTACTCTTGTACAATCCATAGAGGACGATACAGAGCAATGTTGCAAAGAGTACTATCCAATCAATAGTACTCATGAAGAATAATAAAGCGTGAACAGATACATGAGAAGGATGCACACCAGTAGCCACACCACAACCCATATATAGAATTGTCGCCAGCTACGGATAAATGGGGGCAAACCTTTGTTATCTATCATGCGTTTTTTGAGGTAGTAAGAAGGCATTGAAGAATACGGCAAATAATGCACCACCGATCAGGCCTCCGATGATACTAAGGAAAGAACCACAGACTGCAAAAGCGATCAACGCTCCCAAGACTGTGCCTATTAATAAGATTAAACCTTTTACGTTCAAGGGTTGAGTGTCGTTTACTTGATTTTCCATGTGATAAGATATATTTTTACTTCTCTATTGTGAGCAAATTTACAAATAATCTATAAGCTCCGGGTATTCCGGCAGGCAATTGTCTGAAAAACGACAGCGATGTGTAGACAAATTTGCCTTTACCATACTTTGTGATCAGCAAAGAACCACTGCTTGTCGCCTCGTCCTTATCGTGCATACGTATCGGAGTTCTGTATTTCGTATCTATGTTTGTCGCAAAATATAGCCCCCTCTCCTGTACCCAATCATCAAAATCTGCCGATGTGATTTTGTTCGGATAGCTAAATACAGGATCGTTCTGATCAAAATCAACTTTGGCATCTTCCTCCGTCACACGGTCTCGTGAGAGCTGAAAAGGATAAGGTCCCAAATGTGCTGTCTGTAGTCTTGTATTGACATTATACTGCATCAATACGACACCACCTTGTTCCACATATTTCAATAGTTGAGCAAGGGAGGCTCCACTCCGCTCGCTGACATTAAAATAGCGAACACCTACTACAACAGCATCAAACTGTTTGAGATATCCTGCTTCAATCTGATTATTGCTCAACGTACTTACTTCAATACCGATATTATTTAGGGATTGCGGGATCAAATCTCCCGCACCGTTGATATAGCCCACTCTCTTGATAGGGTTGACCAAGTCTACATACTGTAGCTGTACTCCGGCCGACGGAAATCCTGTAAGTACGGGTATATGGTCATAGCTTATCGTTTTGACAGACTTCAAAAGCTCATTATTCCGCGAGAACGTCAGTTGCCCTCTTTCCGGTTTTTGTCCATTTGGCCTGATAGACAAATGTTTCGTTAGGATGTTGCTCTCCGAAAAATCAAGTTCAACAATTTGGTCACTGGCTAGCCAGCCTGTTGGATGGTCTATTTTTACACTGTACTTTTTTTCCTTTGGATCGTTATTTGTAAAGCTGACTTCAACTTGCTTTTCTTCATTATCGGTAAAAAGAATACTGCTTTCTTTACAAGTGACAGTAAGCTGTGGTACAACGGCCAAATCTTGATGGATCTCACCCCTTACCGGATCCACTGACTTAAACTGTATATCCCGATTGAGCAGGAGCGTATCGTTCCCTACCTTTAACGCTATCTGCAGGCGTGGTTTTTCTTTGTTTATCGGATAGCCACAGTCCTCCAAATCAATAGTATAGTTTCCACCGGAAAAGGAGTTAATAAGCCAATAAGGCTGCGTCGTTTTATTCCATGTACTCGTTATCTCGCCTCTCCAAAGTTTATTTTCGGACAAAAAAACTCGCTGAGGAAGACCATTCACAAGCAGTATTTCCACCGTATTATTCGGATTTCGTACGATTGCCTCTATATGCACCGGAAACTGATGGGCAATGGCCACTTGGGGTTGATTCACAGTAGCCTCTATCCATAGTCCTGCACACGCCACTATCAAATCCTCCACTTCCTTATTTTTTTGTGCTCTCCAATACTCGTCTGGAATCCTTTGGATCTCTGTACGCAAAGCAAATAGATCCGAAACAATTCTTCCCGGATGATTCGCGTCAAACTCTTGATTGACCTTTTGGACAAGCGCTTGGACTTTATCCGTCCCGGCAATTCTATTCCAAGATGTATTGACATCATCCATCAACGTTGATCTGGCTTCCTTGCCTGCCACATGCTCGAAGTATTCGATCTGCTGACCTCGTGTGGATGCCGCACCAAAACCTTGCGACTTGTGCTGTGATCGGCTGTGTGCTGCAATTTCCCCATACGACTGTCCCAATAAGGGATTATACGCACCGATATCTATTTTGAGTTGATCGTCAGAAGTATTGTTCATTCCTCCAAAATTGGCTGTATTCCAGACCAGACGGGTTGCCTTCCAAGGCTGTACCTCTTGCAGTTGTTCGGGAAATTTATTCGGATCGGCTGCCGCCAAAAAAGCCTCATGGGCCAAGATCGCCGAAGCCTGGTGATGACCATGACCACCCCTCTTATCCGGAGGGAAGCGGGTAATGATCACATCGGGTCGGAATTTACGGATGATATACACAGACTCTGCGAGTACTTTCTCCTTGTCCCAAAACGTAAAAGTCTCTTGATGTGTCTTCGAAAACCCAAAGTCGTACGCCGAAGAGAAAAACTGCTCCCCTTTATCGATTCGTCTGGCCGCCAGCAATTCATGCGTACGTATCAATCCCAAGTTCACACCCAAATCCGTACCGATAAGATTCTGCCCCCCTTCACCCCTCGTCAAGGACAAATAACTTGTCCTGTATTTTTTTTCTTGCGCCAGCCATGCTATCAGTCGGGTATTCTCGTCGTCTGGATGTGCCGCAAAATACAAGACTGTGCCCAATGTGTTGAGCTTGTCAAGATGAACCTTGATATCCCCGGCATCCCATTGTTGTTGCTGACCCGACAGATCCTTGAAAAATAGGCAAATAATAAAGAGAAGAAACAGATATAGCTTTGACATGCCCTAAAAATACACAAATAGGTGGATTGCACAAAAATCAACACAAAAAAAGAGCTGTCACAAGCAACAGCTCTTCTTCCAACAATTAAAAATCTTTTTGAGTCTTAAAGCAGTGCGCAATCAGTATGGCAAAGCAGGAATGCTATGAGCATTTTTACAACCTAACAACCCATGAGTAAAGTTAAAATAAAAAGATAGAATCACGAAGGGTGTATAAAAAAAGATTTCCACAAACACAGGATTGTTAACAATTCTGTGTTTGTGGAAATACTTTGCCTTGACAATATAAGTTTTATTATCCTTTATCTATAGAACCCAAAACACGTTTCATAAAAACATTCAGCGCCTCTTTTTTGGGTGTCCCCTCCTTGATGAGTTTATCCACCTCAATGGCTCCATACATATTGGATATAAGCTCACCGATTACATCCAGCTCTTCGTCTTTGAGGGAAGGTACTTCGGTCAAGGCCTCCAATGTCTCGATAGCTTCCAGAACAAAATCGGCATCATTCTGCTCGATAAAGTCCGTAAGATGCTTAATTATGGGTAACTTCATTCAATAAATCGACTAATCCTTCTATTTTGTTTGTTTGAACCTGATTGACCAGCTCTCCATTTTTAAAGGCGGCAAAAGTAGGCAAATTGTTCACATTGGCAAGCTTTCTTGATTCCGGAAATTTCTCCGCATCCACAATTACAAATTTGACATTCTCATTTTCGCCAGCCAATTTTTTGAATTTAGGTTTCATGATACGGCAATTGCCACACCATGAAGCTGCATATTGAACCATGACGGTTTCGTTTTCAGCAACCAATTTCTGTAATGTATCGTTTTCTAATTCTTGTAGCATGATTCTTAGTTTAAGATTCTTTTAGTTTAGGGTTTAAGGTACTACACTATTGAACCTAAACCCTAAACTTGAAAACTAATTAATTCATTGATAGGTAAGAAGCAACACCCTCACGCGTAGCGTTCATAGCTTCTTTACCTTCTTCCCAGTTAGCCGGGCACACTTCACCATGTTTCTGAACGTGTGTGTACGCATCGATCAAACGCAAATATTCTTTAACGTTACGGCCAAGCGGCATATCATTGACAGATTCGTGGAATACTTTACCGGTCTCATCGATCAAATAAGTAGCACGGTAAGACACAGCCGAACCTTCTACCAATGTACCATATTCAGGATGCTCTACCTCTTTCATTTCTAAAATACCCAATACACTAGAAAGATTACGGTTTGTATCTGCAATGATAGGATATTCTACACCTTCGATACCACCATTGTCTTTTGCAGTATTCAACCAAGCAAAGTGTACTTCGTTTGAATCGCACGAAGCGCCGATCACAATCGTGTTGCGCGCAGCAAATTCAGCAGCAGCTTCCTGGAATGCATGCAATTCTGTTGGGCACACAAAAGTGAAATCTTTTGGATACCAGAACAAAAGGACTTTTTTATTTTCTTGTCTTGCTTTTTCAAAAATGTTGATAGAGATGTAATCGCCTAGATAATCGATAGCATCAACTGTAATGTTTGGAAAATTTTTACCTGTAAAGCTCATAATAATTTTTTCTTTTTGTTTGCCACAAAGATAGCTCATTTCTAGCTCGGGAAACAATCAAAAAAGTTGATAACATATTGAGAAAATCTATTAAAATCTGATTATAATCATAAATATCTCTTATAGATAAATGTAAAAAAAATAATTACTTTTGTTCAGTTCCAAATAGGTGTATTTTCTATGTTACGACCACTAAAAAGCACCTGATTTGTCGAATGGCCCTGTAGTTCAACGGATAGAATAGATGTTTCCTAAACATTTGATAGCAGTTCGATTCTGCTCGGGGCTACCAGACCGGAAAGGTGAAAAAAATCTTCACTTTTCCAGTTTTTTATTTGATGTAAGTTATTGTTTATCTGATAGATATAGCGTACTACGCTATTCAGCCGGGGAGTTCGATATTGCGAACCGTCAAAAGTGATTTTTTCCGGAAATATCGAACTTATTATTGCGCGTTTATCCGTTACCGTACCATTTTCATACATCACATCTATTCTGGTTAATGTTTGAATGGCTTTGTCAAGAGACCTTTCAATACTGGCTACTGATGTGGTGCTGGATTTTTCAGCGAGCTGTCCTTCCAGTCTCGCCAGTTTTGATTCGCATTCGGCTTTGATCTCTTTGTAGTCCCCTGCATCAATTGCTTCGGTCAATAACAGATCCCGTGCTTTGGAAAGTTTGGCATTCAGCTTATTTATTTCTTCCACCACCTGCTTACTGTTGTTCTGCTTTTGCCGGAACTGGTATTGATAGGCCTGCGTAATGATCGCCTTCGATAAATCAACGACCGCCGGATGGGGTTTGAATTTCCTTAGTTCCTCTACAAAAAGGTCATTGGCATTGTCAGCCCGTTGCCTGAACCCACAGGAAGAAATACAGTGGTAATAATAGTACAGCGAATATTTGCCCTTTGAGGCGCTCCCTGTTATCATACGGTCGCATTTCGGGCATACCAGGTATCCCCGCAAGGGCAGGTTTTCATCCGATGCTATTTTCGTATTCGGGCGCTCCTTACGTTTATTACCGTCGAGGACATCCTGCACCATGTAGAACAGGTTCTCCGATATGATCGGCTCATGCTGTCCCTGCACAAGATGGGCTTCTTCCTCCTTATATTTCGGGATAAAAATCTTGCCGCAATAGACCGGGTTTCGGATAATCGACCAGAAGTTGCTACGGCTGCATTTCAGCCCTTTTTTGTTCGCCTCTTTTCTTACCTGGTCGGCAGCCAGTGTACCGTAGGCAATTTCGTTGAAGGCCCACCGCAATATCCCGGCATTTTTCTCATGCACGGCAATGTATTTTTTGCCATCCTCCGAAACCTTATTGATATATCCGACCGGTGCGGATGCCATCCAACGTCCTTCTTTCTTAGCCCGGCGCATACCATAGAACGTATTCAATGCCCGCCTGTCGTTTTCCACTTCCGGCGCAGCGAGGTAGAAAGCCATCATCATCTTGTTCTCAGGGATGGACATATCCAGCGGCTGTTCCACGGCCTGCGGCTCTATCCCGTACTGCCGTAATGTACTGATCATCTGGTAGGCATCCCCGGCATTCCTGCTGAACCTGTCCCATTTGGTAAACAGCACCAGATCGGTTTTTACCTTACGTTTTTTATATTCCGACAGCAATTTCTGCCATTCAGGTCTGTTGAATGTCTTTGCGGAGTGATCCTCGAAAACGACCTTACGAACCTGTATGGAATTTATTTCGCAGTATTTCCGAAGCCTTTCCTCCTGGTCACGCTGGGAATAACCTTTGTCGGCCTGTTCGTCGGTACTGACCCTGATGTATAAATCTGCTAATTTCATGGTATTAAATGCTGAGGTACAATCTTTTACACACAGGTAAATATACGAAATTAAGACGGGTTTTTAAAGCATTGTGCCATAGCGATTTCAGCCATTTTATACAGAAAATCCAGTATCAGCTTTGCCTGTTCCAGTGTTACTTTCATTCCACCGTTATTGAGTATTTCCAATGCTTTTTCGGGTGTTATCCTGTTCTTCACGTTTCCTTCCATCTCACACCTCCTTTTTAGACAGCAAAAGCCCTGACGGGCTTTGCATCATCACTATAATTAAATTGCCCTCACATACCTTTGTCCACAAAATATATCCGGCTTCCTTTGTTCCTGTTATACGACGGCTCATACCGGATATAGCCGTATTCACTCAACTCCCTGATGCACCTGTGGTAAGTCATGGCCGACGATACCTTGGCTATATGCATAATCTCGCGGCTGAACACCTGTATCGGGTTATCGAAACCATGCAGCAGACGGTATTGCAGCAATGCCGCATAGATACCTATATGCGTCGTGCTGATGCGGGCATCGTTTTGTATCGCTTCAAAGAAATCGCCCAAAGGTGTTATGTCCATCCGCTCCATATTACATCACACGCATACCGTTCCTTTTCGCCTGTCCCTGCTGCTGCCGCTCACTTTCCTTTTGCGCTACCCTGACCGCTTCCATCGTCTTATTCCCTAAAGCCGTATTCAGCGTGATCTTCCGGGAATGCTCATCATACACATTGACCGACTTATGCTGCGGATTGGCCTCGATATAGTAGCGCCGCTCATGGCCGTCCTTTGTAAAGGTTACAGACTGGCGCTCACCGTGTTTGAGTGCGTCACGCAACCTGTCCGCTTCGCCCTGGTTGAGCAGTTCCTTCAGCGGAAGCTGTTGCAGCACCTGATCAATGTTGTAGCCATAGCCTGCATGGAACTCCTTTACCCGGAAATTTCCCAGCGCATCCCTGTCGTTGAAGTCCAGCTGCAGCCAGCGCCCTTCCTTTTGGACGGAACGGCCGGACAGGAGATTGTATGCTTCCGTCGTGTTCACGCCCCGGCCGTTTTCCATGCCGAAATACTGCTGCCGCTTTTCATCCGGTCTGTTTTCGTTGTGCAGGTCCGCTTTGTACCCATCAAAGCGGTAGGTGCCCGAATGATCTTTTACGAATGACAGGCGATAATCCAGCCGTTCCTTTTCATTGATGTAGCGCGAAACCGGGATGGAAAACTGCTGCTGTCCCTGGTTCATGTTCTCCCCGATTTTTTCCGAAAGCCCGGTGAAGCCCGCCCGCTGCACCTGACGATCCAATGCCTGCCTGTTTTCCTCCATACGCAGGCTATCCTGTTTCACTGCGATCCGTTCCCTGATGGGAACGACCACCAGCCTGCGCAGCAGCCTGACCATGATGTGCGGATAAAGCCGCTTTTCCATGTGGTTGCGCTCCTGCCTCAGCAGCTTCAATGCAAGGCGTTCGTCCATATCCCTTGTGCCTTTATAGGTTGTTGCAATACGGTCATAGTAGCTTAGCTTTTCCTTCATCAGCGCACGGTTGGACGATAGGTCAAATGAAAACAGCCTGCTGAAGCGTTCCTCCCTCGAACGCCATCCGTTCAGCGCCGTTTCCACCCTGTTTACGGGAATGCGGTTATCCATATCTTATCCATTTAGTCTGACATCCGTTTACCGGTTCATACGGACTGCGATTGCCTTTTCCTTTTTTTGTTCGCCGCCTTCGGTATTTCAGGGCCGTCATCTTCCACAGGTGCCTGCCTTTGTTTCTTATTGTCCTGCCCGGCAGATTGCCCTTCGCTTTGGGACTGCGTTTCCTTTTTTGACTGGCGGTTGTCCAGCCTTTGCATTGCACTGTCATAGATATTGATGGTCTTGAATTGGGGATTGGCTTCGATATAATGTTTCTGTTCCGAACCGTCCACCTGAAAGGTGGCCGACTGCCTGTTGCCTTTTTTGAGCGACTCCAGCAGGCTGCCCTTATATTCCTCATGTCCCAATTCCTTTATCGGGTGTTTGGACAGTGCGGCTTCCAGGTCGTAGCCGTAATTCTGGTGGTAATGCTTCAGCTTGAAATTGCCGCCCGCATCGCTCTGTTTGAAGTCCATCTGTATCCAGGCGTTGTAAACCTGCCCCTGTTTGTTGGTCAGGTCTTTATTGACCGAACGCCCTTCCATCAGGTTGTAGGCTTCTTTGAGCGTGATGTTATTGCCCTTGTTGATGTAAAAGGTCTGCGCCATGTTTTGCGCACCGCTTCCCCTTTCCACGCTTACGCTGTACTTATTGAAGAAATACATATCGCTCTGTTTGGACTGGCTGAAATACAGTTCCGCCGTTACCCGGTCGTTGCCGTACTGTGTCTGGTGCTGCAACTTAAAATCCGGCTCTCCCTTTTCGATGGCCGCTTTGAGGCTGTTTTCCAGTCCCTCTCCGAAACCGGTGTACTTCACCTGGTCGCGCAGGTATTCAAAATTTTTAATGTTCATGACTTTTGGATTTTGTTCGTTATTTATTTGTTCCGTTGCCAGTCGTTGGTGGCGCATGGCCACCATCAGGGCTACATCGACAATCCCGTTCCGTTCCGTCAGCAGGCTGCCGTCGTTCATGGCCTCCGCCATCGCCCTGTATGCAGACCGGATGGCGAGATAATCGTACCTGTCCACGTCCGTTGCCATTTCATGGCAGAACTCCTGCACATCGTACAGTCCGCGGAACGTATATAGTCCTTCTTTACCGAGAGGGTAATCCCCATCGTGAAAAGCCACATATTCTTCGCCCTGCCAACGCTTTTTCACAAGATGTTCCAATATCTCCCGGTAATCTTCTTTCCTGATCTTCATAGCTATGCTATATTTTCAGCGTAAATAAATATTGGTTAAGATTGACCGGGATGGAAGAATTGGCCTCATTGCCGAATACGTCCCAGCCCTCATATTCCGTATCGGGAAAGAAACCGTCACGGCTACGGGCGAACAGCTCCAGCCGTCTGCGGTCACCGAACAGCCGTTCGATGCGGCGGCGTATTTCCGGTGGTTTCTGCGAGTGCTTCCCTTTGGGACATATCAGCACCTGCGGTACATCCTTATTGACGCGTTTCAGCGGACGGCCTTTGGTGAACAGTAGCACCACTTCCGCATTGGCACGGGTATAATAGCCCATGCCCAGAAAAAGGTCATGGTTGTGCCGGTTGCGTTTTACCCATACAAAAGCCACCGTTTTATACCGGAAACCCCATGCCCTGCCCAGTGCAAAGGCTTCCGCCAGGCATGGAAAGGTTGCCCACATGAGCAGTACACAATCGGGGTTGCACAGGGAAGCAATATCCAGACAGGCGAGATACCCGAGTGACTGGGTGTTGTAATGCCGGGAGGCCGTCCGGCCTGCGGTCTTTTCGCTCCATACCTTATACGCCCACGGCGGGTCAGCATAGATGATGTCGTATTTCCTTCTCCCATTTCCCATCCCGCAACAACTTTTACCTATTCAACCGGAAGAGCTTTTACGACCGCTCTGTTTTTTACGTGCAGTTCCAGGTGCCTGCCGCCGTTCTTTTCCATGAGCTGGATGGCGAGGTACTTCTTATCGGGAATGGTAAATTTCGGGACGGCCAGCACGATGCTGTGCTCCGCATTGCCCCCGACCTTTTCGGTGCCGTTGCGCACAAGAAGGGGCGATATTTCAAGTTCCTGCGTGGCGGTGCGCCTGGCTTTCTTCCGGTCACGGATGTAGAAGCGCAACTGGTCAATATCATAGGGAATATTGGTCCTGTTGCGGATATGGAAACGCAGGTACATCACATCCTCCCGGATGAACAGACCGTCCAGTTTCAGGTGTACACCGAAAGCCTTGTCGCTGATACGAACGTTTCTTTCTCCCGATGCGAGCACCGCTCCGGCACGCTCTTCTATTTCCTGCCTGTTGATGCCCGCCGATGGAACAGCGACAACATGGCGTTTATCTTCGGGAACCAGCGAAAGGTTCAGCACCGATGGCTGCTCCGCATAATCGACCAGAAAGGATGTCAGCCTGCCGTCGGCTGTAATAATGGTTAGATTGGTCTGCCCGAATCCTTCCGTTGCCGCCTTGACCTGCAGGATGTTTTCCACCCCCTTTGCTTTTTGTACCAGCACGTCCCGGCTGCCCCTGTCCACGCTCACAATCGCGTGGGGAAAAATGATATTGGTGGTCTTTGAATAGGCAATGGCCATGTGGTACGGCGTGATTGCCTTAGTCTGTAAAACGGCTTCGCCCGGTTGCGCTTTACCGCTTATAATGGCGATGAAAAGAAAAAATCCCGTCATCACTGCTGCACTGAATGTTTTCATCGTACTTAATTTTTAAATGAATGGATAATTAATCGGACTGCTTCTGTTTTTCGTCCCGCAGGAGCACCCGGTATCCCGCCTTGACGGTAACTTTTACGAGTTTGACCTTCCGGCTGAACAGGGTCTTGGCCGCTTCGATGCCCGCACCTGCGGCCTGTGCCTGCCAGGACGGATCGAGCGAGGTCATGCCGATGGCCTGCATGGAGCGGTCGGCCGACTGCTTGGCCACATCACGGGTAATCGCTCCCGGAATGTAGATGCCGTCCAGCCCGTCCATGTCATACACGGCCAGTTCTACCGGGAACAGGGAATTGCCATACCTGATGCTGCCGATCCTGATATTCAGCCGTTCGCCGTTCAGCGATGCCGTGCCGAACAGGAAATTGTCCTTTGGGATGTGGACGCCGTTGATATAGATGTCGTTTACCAGCCGTAGCTTCACGGTGGAACCGTCCACAATGGTCTGCGTTTCGTGGATGACCGCCTGCACTGCATTCTGCGTGTCGGCTACGGCCGTCATCTCATCCAGCGAAAAAAAACCGTTGGATGCCGCCGGCTGCTCCTGCGCATTGTCCAACAGGGATACCGGTGTTTCATGGCTTTTTGCCGAAACGGCAAATACCTGTCCCTTGCGGCTTTCGGATACCTGCCTTAGTTTTTCCTGCACACGTTCGGGGTGCTGCACGTCCAGTATCTTTTCCAGCATCCCGTTGATCTGCTGCATTTCGGGATCTTCCCCTCCGGGCTGTCCCATCATCTGCATCATCTGTTCCAGCCGGTCTATGTCTGCCGCGCTGACGGTAGCCCCGGTATTCCCGGTTCCCATATCCTGGGAAGGGTATCCGTCCGCAGCCGCTGTCTCCAGGGGCCTGTTCATTTCCCTGTCCAGTTCGGCCAGCTTGCGGTATATCCTGTCCGCATTGGGATCGCCCGAAGAAACGCCACCGCCATAGGGCGAGGTATTCAGCCCCGCGCGTCTGTAGGATGTGCCGTAGCCTTCTTCCATGTCGTCCGGAAGGTAGTCCTCCGTATCCGAAAAGGCCATCTCCCCGAAATTCGGGTCGTTCTTCATCATTTCCAGAAACCGTACGGAATCCTGCCGTGCCTGATCATAATAGCCGAGCTTGTCCATCGGCTTTTCCTCCCTGAAATCCGCATCCGGCAATTTGAGGTTGAAGCCCGTTTGCTGTCCCGATTGGTCTTTCGCTTCACCGCCCTTGCCACCGCCCAATGACCAGAACGCCATCGTCATGAAAGGCAGGACGAGCAGTGGCAGCACCAGCATGAATTTGCGCTGCCTGATTTCCTTTGTTGTTTTTGTTTGCTTTTCCATTGTTACCTGTTTTTGAATTGTCCGTAATATTTTTCGATAAAGCGCACACTGTCCATCAGTCCGGGACGCTGTGCCATGATGCTGTCGTATTCCGCTTTCCCCGCCGGACTTCGGGCAAGGCTGTCCATATACAGCCGGAACCGCCGTATCCGGCGGTACTCCGCTTCGGATACCTGTGGGCTATCGTTCCTCTCCCCGGTTTCTGTGGCATGGCGGGGCTTCTTTATCGGGGTGATGGAAAAGGGTTTTCCCCCTTTTCCGGTAAGGCCGTCCACCGTGAGGTAAAGGCTGTACCCGCCAAATCCCGACATGAACAGCACCAGCAGTACCTGCCACTTCCGCCGTGAAAACCCTGCGGTACGTCTGGCCATCCATGTTGCCCATCCGGTCTGAACCCGCTTATAGGCCAGCCGCAATCCTTCGGCAGCCGTTCCGGGCGCCTGCGGCTCATCCTGTTTTTTATGCCTGGATAGAAATTTCATATCGCTGCTTTTTATCTCCTTCCCACTGTCTTCAGATCCCTGTTCTCAATCGTGTTCCAGCGCTCGATCAGAAAGCCGTGCGGGTTGTTGTCGCTGCGGCTGACGTTGCGGAGCGAGCCTTCCGTGAGCAGGCTGCGTGTCGTGATGCTGGTCGGCCGGATGATGCGCTGCGTGGCATGGCAGCGGAAACGGTAGGGGTATTCGCCCGTGTCCACCGACACACTGTCCACCGTGATGGTCTGGTTCACGTTGCCGGAAATCAGCCCTGCGTAATAACCGTTCTCCCTCAGGTCATCGTAGGCGCGTTTTACCGTACCGTCGCCCAGGTACAGGGCTTTGGCGATGTTCGCCTGTATCGCCTTTTCGTCCGGGTCGAGCGTGAAGAACAGGTGGTGGAACGTCTTTACGTGATCCCTTGCTTCCACCGGAATATTGTCCCTGCGTTCCGAAGCGTATGCTTCCAGCGCCTTGCCGTTGGCCAGGATGTAAATCTTCGACTGCATCTGCGATACCAGGCTGAAACTTTTGTACAGGGCAAAGCAGCATATCGCGACGCTTCCAGCGATGATCAGCATCGTAAAAGCCCTCACGTGCCGGAATGCGGTATCTATATTTTTCATTTTTTTGAACATGCTTCCTCCGTTTTTTGGTTATGAATTGCCTTTTAGCTTATCGCCCATGTAACCCGATCCGCTTTTGCCACTATCCCCGAAATAGGGATTGGTCGTACCGTTACTTGCCATACTCTGTGATATCCTGCTGGCGGCATTGCCCATAGCGTCCATCGCCATACCGGCGCCCGCCGATGCTGTGTTCACCACACTTCGGGAACTGCTGCCGAAAAGGCTGGTCACTTTCTGTCCGAGTGCGCCGCCGCCCCCGGCGTGTACGATGTAGTTGGCCACGGACGGAACGGTGAAGTATCCCACGATGCCGATGATCATAAAGACGAGGTAGGCCACGTCCGTCCGGCTGAAAAAGGTGTCGCCGTATTCCTGCACCTGGGAAATGTCGAGTTTGAGCATTTCCTCCTGTATCTTGCCGATGATGCTGCCGAAGATGTTGGCCACGGGCAGCCATAGGAACACGTTGATGTAGCGGGCAAGCCATACGGTAAGGGTATGCTGGAAACCGTCAAAGACGGCAAGGCCGAACACGAGCGGCCCCAGAATGGAGAGCACGATCAACTGGAAAGTCCGCAGGGTGTCAATGCACAGTGCGGCCGCCTCAAACAGCACGCGCAGCACTTCACTCATCCATTCCTTGACCGAGTTGCGGAAATTGTAGGAGGCTTTCGACATAGCGAACTTGATGTCGTTGCCGATGCCCTCAAAGAAGCCTTCACCCGACGGATCTTCGCCGTCATGTGTATATTTATACCATTTATCCCGGTCGCCGCTGCCGCTTTCGCCCACATACATCTGCCATACATCGGACTTTTTGATGGCTTCCTCCTTCCGTTGCAGCAGCACGGTAATCGCCCTGTCGGAGCCTTCCACCATCGCTGAAGTTGCCGTTACGGTGGGCTTCATCACGCCGCCAATGATGCCCAGAACGGAGGGGAACATCAGCACACAGAAGCCGATGGCGAACGGCCGGAACAGCGGATAGAAATCTATCGGCTCGGCCCTGGACAGATGTCCCCACACCCTTGATGCAATGTACCACATGGCGGCAAATCCCGCCAGTCCACGCCCTACGCCGATGAGCTGCCCACACAGGGGCATCATCTGGTTGTACAGGCTTTCCAGCACACCGTGCATCCCTTTCATCTCGCCCGCTATGTCCTGCGCATGACCCAAAAAAGGCAATCCCAGACACACTGCCGCAATCACTGCGGCCTTTACACACTTTGCCATAATCCCGTTTTATTCGTTTGTTCCATATACCCTGCGCATGGTGCGCGCATCGTTCTTTTCCTTTGCCCGCTGCACGGCCAGTACCGTCGTGTTGTTGTTGAAATGGCGCAGGAACATCAGTTTGTCCTGCATATCCAGGTAGATACGGTCTATCGCCTGCAGGCGTTCGTCATCGCTCATCCTTGCCTTTCCCGCCGTCACCACCGTGAGCAGTTCATCGAGGTTGCGCAGGCTTTCTCTGAACAGCTTGTCGTACACACGCCCCAGGTAGGCCAGTTCCTCCGGGTTGAAATTGCCGTCCCTTTTAAAGCGGTTGTAGGCGTTCCGGTATTCCCTGACCAGCGTCAGCTGATAGTCCGCTATGTCCGCCACACGGCGGTAGCCCCGCACCGTGGGGCTGACCTCCATCAGTCCGTCCAGGAATACCCTGTGCAGGTTGAAATTGCCCTCCGAGATATTCTTCACCGTATTGTAGCCGCCGCTCAGTATCTCATAGCCCTTTTTCATGTCGCTCAATATCTGCTTGAACTGCGCCAGCTTCTCTACGTTCAGCAGTAGCTGTGCGATCTCATTGGCCTGCGCCGATACTTTTCCCGCTGGCAGCAGTGCGGCAAGCACCAACGCCGTAATCACGATCATTTTTTTCATGGCTGTTCCTTTTTAATGTCCTGTAATTCCCGGCTGGTCAGTATATCCATCTGCTCCTTTTTCCGGGAGGCGGCAAGCATCCGGGCATCGTTTCCGAAACCCTGCGTGAACGTGTATCTGTCCCGCATGTCCAGGTAGAGCCGGTCGATCCTCGCCATGCGCTCATCGTCCTTCATTTCCAGCCTGCCGTCGGTGGTCAGGTCGATCAGTTCGTCCAATGTCTTTTCGCAGTCGTCCAGCAGGCGACCGAATACACGTCCGACATAGGCGAGCTCATTGCCCGAAAGGGCATCGCTCCGGCGGAGCTGCCGCAATGTCCGGTTATGGTTTTGCACGATCCTGACCTGCATGGCTATGATGTCCGCCACCTTTTCATAGCGTTTGATTTCGGGATTGACTTTTTTCAGCGAACCGATAAATTCCCCATGCAGGTCAAATTCCCCCCTCGTAAAACCTCCGATGGTGTTCAGCCCGTCTTTGGCGATCCTGTAGCCTTTTTTCGCATAACCGATATACACCTGTAAAGCGGCAATCTGCTGGACGAGGTATTCTTTCTGCGTTTTCTTCTGCCGGAACCACTCCTTGAAAGTCTGTGCCTGCAGGCTGCCGGAAACGGCGAGCAGCAGCACGGCTATCGTTAGTATCTTTTTCATCGTTTTTCGTTTAATCCAGTCCGTATAATTTTTTGACCACTTCCACTTCATGCGCCGTCTTTGCCCGTTGCAGGCTCAGCAGCATGTTCTGCCTGTTGAACTGCACGAGGTCGGAGTAGTTGGTATCCACCTGGTCGGCGGCATCATTGATCAGCTCCAGCCGTTTGGCATCGCTCATGGTCGTGGTAAACGATTTTACGATCAGGCTGATCTGGTCGATGCTTTTCAGGCTTTCCTCCAGTATGCCGGAATACACCAGTGCCATGTACTCGATTTCCTCCGCCGTGAAATGCCTGTCCTGCCGGACAAGGCCCCAGGCACGCTGGTATTCCTCCACCAGCCGTACCTGCTTCTGCGTGATGTCCCGGATGCGCTGGTAATAGGAAATGATGGCCTTGACCTTTGCCAGTTCCTCGTAATACTTGCGGTACTGCTCTTTCTGCTTTTCCGTCCAATCGGAGATTTCGTCCAGCTTCAGCTTGGACAGCGTGTTTTCCAATGTCTTCTGCGCATTCTGTAACCAGATCGTTTTGTTCTGCAAACGCTGTATCTTCAGGTCTACCGCCTTGATGACCTTTTTGATGCCCGCCTTGATTATTTCCAGTATGGCGACCTGCGCTTCGGCTTTCTGGACGGGCATGACCGTGAAAGACAGGCAGAACGCCAGCGTGATTATTTTTACATACTTTTTCATTGCTATTCCCTTTAAGTTTTTCAACTGCTTTTACTGCGCATATCCTCCGCCATCGCCGCAATGCCCTTGCGGATGTCCCCGCCGAACTTTGCTGCGTATTCCATCAGTTTTACCTTTTCGGTCTGCTCGGTGGTGTACGCTAAATATTCTTCCAGGCTCACTTCGGTGCGGTACACCTTGCTGAGCATGCCGCCCAGCGAGATGAATACCTCCTTGTATTTCTTTGTCGGGTCGTTCGCCTTATTGACCGACAGCACCAGTGCCTTTTCCTTTTCGGTAAGCCCCAGCAGCTCCTGTATCTGGTCGAATTTGTTCTGGTACTTCGACTGGTCTAAGAGGATTTTACAGTCCGAATTATTGATGATCGCCTGCTTGACGATGGGCGAGGAAATGATGTCCTCGACTTCCTGCGTAACCACCACGGCCTCCCCGAAAAACTTGCGTACGGTCTTGAACAGGTATTTGATGTATTCCGCAAAACCCTCTGCCATCAGTGCTTTCCAGGCTTCCTCTATCAGTATCATCTTGCGTACGCCTTTCAGCTTTCGCATCTTGTTGATGAAGATTTCCATCACGATGATGACGGTCGTGGGGAACAGTATGGGATTATCCTTGATCGCATCAATTTCAAAGATGATCAGCCGCTCCTGCAGCAGGTTGAGGTTCTCCGTTGCGTTGAGCAGGTAATCAAATTCGCCGCCCTGGTAATACGGGCGCAGCACGTACAGGAAATTGTCGATGTCAAAATCCTTTTCCTTTACCCGGTCGCTTTCCAGTATCCGGGTGTAGTCATCCCGCAGGAACGTATAGAAACTGTTGAAGCAGGGGAATACTTCTTTATGCTTTTCCAGGAACTGGAAATATCCCGTAATGGCATTGGACAGCGCCACGTATTCGCTCCGCTTGAACTGCTCATCGTCTTTTTTCCAGAGCGCAAGCAACAGCGTCTTGATGCTTTCCTTCTTCTCCGTGTCCAGGCTGTCGCCTTCGCCGATGTAAAAGGGATTGAAGCGGATGGGGTTGTCTTCGCTGTACGTGAAATAATAGCCGTTTACCATATCGCACAGCCCTTTGTAGCTGTGCCCCACGTCCACCAGCACGATATGCGTGCCCTGTTCGTAATAGCTCCTGACCATGTGGTTGGTAAAGAAAGATTTGCCGCTGCCGGACGGCCCCAGGACGAACTTGTTGCGATTGGTACAGATCCCCATTTTCATGGGTTCGTCCGATATGTCCACATGCACGGGCTTTCCGGTCAGGCGGTCGCCCAGGCGGATGCCCATCGGGCTGATCGAGGAGCGGTAGCCCGTTTCCAGGTTGAGGAAGCAGGTCGCCTGTTCGGCGAACGTATCAAACGTATCGTTCATGGGGAAGTCGGCGGCATTGCCCGGAATGCCCGCCCAGAATATCTGCGGTGCGCCTATGGTTTCCTGTTTGGCCACGGCGTCCATCTGCGCCAGCGCAGAGGACACCATGTTCTTCAGATCCTTTAGCCGTTCCTTTTCATCCGCCCATACCAGTACGTTGAAATGGGCTTTTATCGGCAGGCGTTGCTGGCCGATGGCCTCGTTCAGAAAATCGTTGGTCGCATCCCTGGCGATCATGTTCTCCCGGCTGTAGGCCGAAAGGGATTGCAGCCTCAGCCTTTTGCTTTCCAGCTTCTGTATGGTCTTCTGCGCATCCTCGATAAACAGGTACTGGTTGTAGATATGGTTGCAGGGCAGCAGTTGCCCCAGCGTGGAAGCGAAGCCCACGCTGAACTTGGTCTTGTCGGTGCTGTACCTGTCGTAGTTAATACGGCTGCCGCAGAGTGCGGGCAGGTCGGCGGCATCGCCCAGCGTGTAGAGCTGGCAATGTCGGTCGCCCACCTGCAGGCCCTCATCAAAGGTGATGTCGTTCATCACAAAACCGTTATCACGTTCCGAGAGGTAGCAGTACCGTTCGATCAGCCCCGTTTTACGGGCATCGCTGCGCAGTTCGCTTTCCCTTAGCCGGGTCAGCTTCACAAAGCCGCTGTCCTCCATGATGCGCCGGAACTGCCCGGTGCTGTCCAGGAAATCCTGCAACAGTGCGGGCTTCAATGTTTCCTCCGGTACGATGGAAGTGCGCAGCAGGTTGGAGAACAGCGAACTGGCGGTCTTCCTGCCCTGCGGCTTTTTGGTCAGCATGATGTAACAGCTATGATCCAGAAAGGGACGCTCGTTGAAGAAACGCTCGCTGGCACGGCTCAAAAAACTGGTGTCGTCCTTTGTGAAATCCGGCCGGTGGCCACTTTCGATGAACCAGTCCTGCTTGTGCAGTACGGTATATTTGGGCAAAACCTTGACGGCTTTTACCCATGCCTGGTGGAACGCTTCGTATTCCTGGTCGGAGAGGGTGAACAGTTCCGGCAGGTCTGCCCTGAATACCACCGTGATGTCGCCCTGCTTGCTCAGGATGCAGTCATGCTCCACATCCATGACCGGTAAAATTTCATCCAGCACTTTTTCCATAACCCCACTTGTTTACCTTTTAAAAAAACCTTGTTTATTTCTTGCGCAGGAAAATCCGCCTGCTCCTTGACCGGATGGTTTTCGGCACCTGCTTTCTTGCAAGTGCCTTCATCAGTCCGTGTTCGCCGTATTTGTTGCTCATGCCGTATATCTTCATGACCAGCAGCGTCCCTGCGCCGCCGATGATGCCCACGCACACCAGCGAGGGCAGCCCGATGAAATACAGGATCGAGAACAGGACGAGCAGCACCACCACACCACCGCCCAGGTACCAGATGTACTGCGCCTTTAAACCTTTAAATTCTATGGGCTGGTTAATGCCCTTGTTGATCTGATATACACTGTTTGCCATGTCTTGCTATGTTTATGGTCAAAGCCGCATCCGGTTACGGGAACGTTCTGCGGCCCGTGCCGCTACCAGCACGGCTTCTTCGTTCAGTTTTTGGAAAATCTGGTAAGCCATAACCACACTTTATCTTTCTTCACTCATTCCTTTATGCCCATGTGGCGGCTGCCTGAACGGCATCCATCCACATGCTTGTCTTTTCAGTTCAGGTACTCGTGTACCTGCCGGATGACGGCATAGCGCAGGTACCTGTCTTCTTCGTTTTCGCTGCTGAAGCCCAGCTCCTCAAAGATGCCTTTGCAGGCTTCGATGAGGTTGCACAGTTCGTAGGTCAGCGTTCCGCTTTCTTTCAGCCGCTCATAGTCCGGGCTGAACTCCTCCTCCAGTACCGAACGGATGTACAGGTAGCGGGAGGGTCTGAGGTCTTCGGTCATCGCATTGAGGCACAGTTCCTCGATGATATATATCGGCCTGTTTTCCGACAGGAGTTCCGCTGCCATCGGCAGGATGCCCGCTACCTTTTCTTCGAGGTAGCGGGTAACCGAATAATCTTCCTGCAGACGGAACATCAGGTCGGGGTTGTGGTGGACGATGTACGCCCACAGCTTTTCTTTGAGCACACTTTGCATAGACTGGAAGGTTTAAACGCCAAAGAATGATTTGATGACCGTAGCCACAACCACGAGGAAGACACAGCTTCCGAACCATGCCGCCGCTATCTTGCTGGTGTCCTGGTCGCCGTGGTTCCATTTCTGGTACACCTTGACCGCACCGATCAGTCCGAGGATGGCCCCCACCGCATACATGAGGCTGGTGCCTGCATCGAAATAGCTGCGTACTTTTGAATTGGCTTCGTTGATGCCCTGGATGCCGTCCTGCGCCATTGCGCCAAAACGGAGGGCGGTCAGCAATAAGGCTGCGCCCAGCGCAAGCAGCCGTTTACGGTTGATTGTAGTTTTCCTTCTGCACTTTTCCATAACACACTTTTACTTTGTTGAAACTTGAAATCCTGTTGAGGGGAATAAGAACGGAGCGGCTTCGCCATCGCTGTTCCCTTGATCCTTCTCCACTTGCCCTTACGCACAGGGACGGACGGGGAAACACGCTCCGCCGGGACTGTTACAATCCATCATTCCACAGCACATCCACTTCCTCCGCACTCACTGTAACAGCCCCATACTTTTCGCATTCCGACACGATCAGTTTATTGACCGATGCACGGAGTGCCGATATTTTTACGGCGGGATATTCTTTGAGGGTAAGGCGCAGGTAATGCCTGAACTCCTGCAGGATAAGCTGCCTTTGGCTTGCATCGGCAATGACTTCTTTCAGCCGGCCGATGAGGTGTTCCACTTCGGTATAGTCATCGTCCGTGGTTTCCCCGAATGCGGTAGCAGCCGGGCGGTCTTTGTTGTCCATGAATAGCGGGGATGGGCCGCCGGGGCTGTCTGCCGGGCTTGCCCTGAAGTTGAGCTTCCGTTTACCGGAAAGCAGGTCTTTGAGGTCGCCGGAATAATACCGTACCCCTACATACACATAATAAATAGCCAGCAGCAGGAAGACCGCTGTAAGGTAGTCTGTCCATGAAATGTCTGTAAACATACGCTTCTCATTTTATCGTTCTACACTAATCTCCAATCCGGCTCTGATAGTCGGGTTGTTTACATTACTCATACCAAAGGAACGATGGAAAAGAAGCGGTTACAAGTGCGAGATAAAGTCGTACCTTTTTGTACTTTCCTGTACCCCTGCATTTTCTGTATGCGATAAAGGGAAGCGGACAGACCGTGAAAAGAAAAAGCAAGGCTAAAATTCATCAGCCCTGCTTTTAAGTGGATATTTCCCGGTTTTTCGTCTATCGTTTACGTTCGATCTTCCAGCCCTCATCGGTCAGGGAGAAGCGGACGGTATGGGTCTTTTCGTCTTTGGGTGCCGTACGCAGCACGTTGAAAGGGGTAAAGTTGGTATAGCGGGTAGTATATTCAACGGTCGCCGTTTTGCCGTCATCGGCAGTGGTTACCGAAGCAATACCTTCAAGCACTTCTTCCGCCAGCTTCACTTTCTGTACATCCAGTTGCTGATCCTTTTCGGGCGTGGGCAGCAGGTAGGGTTTTGCCGCATCGGTAAAATGGATGAGCGGCTTGCCCATGTCGCCCATCTTTTGGGTACGCTGCACGGTCAGCATCCCTTTTTCTTCCAGCCCGGCATCCAGCACCCGTTTTGCATGGGCAGGGTCGGCACGATAGATGTCATAGTCCACCATGCGGGGATAGCTGTTTTCCGCTTTCAGCAGGTCGAGGGCGGTTGCCTTGTCGAGTTCCGGTCTGCCGCATCCCGCTACCAACAGCACGGCGGCTATACAGATGGATTTGATTGCTTTCATGGCCTTGTTTTATTTTGGTTATACTACTATCCTAATATTCCTTTATCTTATCGATCATCTTTTGCAGGGTTTCGATCACGATCTGCTTGTCCCTTTCCTCGATGCTGTAGGTGTGGCTGCGCATGCTTTCCGGCGATAGGTCTTCCTTATAGGGCGTGGACAGGTAGGGCACCAGCTGGTTAAAGATGTTGCTCAAAGAACGGGAAATGATGATCTTCAGGTCGTCCGCCGATTTGAGCAGGATGCCCAGCTGGTCTTCGCTGAGTGTGCAGAGCAGCTTGTAGGTATTTTTCCGTTCATCCGTACCTTCCTTTTCCGTACCGATGGGCACGATGTCCAGGTGCAGCTTCTTTTCGAGGTAGAACAGTTCCTGGCTGAACCAGTTGTCCAGCGTGGTATGCAATAGCGGCTGCCCGGGTTGGTAGGCCGTGTCCGGCTCCGGCACCAGCTGCATCAGTTCCTTCTGGTACAGGGCAAGCAGGTTGATACGGTCTTTGAGGTCGCCCTGCATGTTTACCCGGTCTGCGGTCTTTTGGGTAAAGGCGTTGATGAAAGAACGGTGGTTGAAGTTCAGGCCGATGAGCGTTTCTTCCAGCAGGGTGTAATGGCTGGAAACACGGTCGCTTTCTTCGAGTTGTTCCAGGCTTTTGAGCAGCTCCCGATGGTAGAGTACATCACGGAACGTAACCGGATCGCTTTCTTCTTTTTCTTCCCCCGATACAAAATCTTCCAAACACCTTATGGCGATGTCCAGCAGGTACTGTTCGCCGATGGAGGGTACCAGCCGTTTTCTCACCGCTGCCAGCTTCTGGCCGAGTTCCTCCCTCGCTACGGCAAGATAGGTGACCGGGACACGTTCGTCCATGCCCAGGTATGTGGCAAAACGTGTTTCGATAAATGAGAGCAGTTCGTCCAGTGCCGAAACGGTCTGCTCATGCACGGCTTTGAGGTCTTCACGGATGAATACGGGATGTTTGCCGTTGTCGATGGCATGGTCTAAAAGAACGATGAGCGTGGAATGATAATGCCGGATGATCAGCCTTATCTTGCGTTGTTTGGTAAGGGAGAATACCCTGTTCTTCAGCAGGGATTTGAGATGGGAGACTTCCTTGTCCATCCTGGCGCATAGCCCACCTGCCTGCTCCGGGGAGATGGTTTCCACGTTGGTCTTTGCCGGGTTGAGCGTGACCGTGATGATCAGGTCGAGCCATTCCAGCGGGTAGGATTGATGGGTACTATGTGTCCTGTCTTTCTTCAAAACCACCAGCTTTTGTCTGTAGAAATATAATTGTTAAGTAGCTTTATATCATAGGCAATATGATTATATCATACCACTAAGTAAACTATCTTACCCGCTGCCTTAGAAGCCCACGCCAAACTGCAACCCTGCTCCGATGGAAGCCGGTTGGCTATTGCCGAACCGTACCGGAAAGGGAACCGCTACCCAATAATTGTGCGTCTCCCTTTTTATAAGCACCTTGTTGAATACGGTCGTAAAACCGAAACGTCCGCTGGTGTCGAATGCCAGCCGTCCGGCCATACCGAAACCCTTATCAAAGCGGAACACTGCACCGGGATGGAATAGTACCGAACTAACCTTTGCACCGCTGTTGTCCGACCGGATTGCCGGAGACAGCTCAAAACTAAACCCGAACCGTTCGCTTTTCATCAAATTCAGCCCGACCGGAAATATGACCGTGTAGCTGTCCGAAAAATTCATCTTTGCACCATCCCTGTCGAATGTGACTATGGGATGCGTGAAGCTGGCATAGCCTGTTACCTTTGGGTATCCCTGCTGCGCATTTGCCGTTCCCATGACCAGCTGAAAGCAAAGCAGCAACGGGATGATCTTGGCGCTCCTTTTATCCTCACTGGGCTGTTTGCCCTTCCATTCCCACAGGTAGGGCTTGCGCCCGCACTTGTAGCACTTGTACCGTTTGAGCGGTAGGAAAAACAGAAACGTCTTGACCCACCATGCCCGTGGTACACGTTCGTACAGTGTTCCGGTCTTGCATTTCGGGCAGTACCGTATATTCACAACCGGTGCGCCGTCTGCTGTTTTATTATGGGCAGATCCATTTACCATACCCCAAGCCATTTTCCGAATGATATTTCCGGCAGGCTGCCGGACGGTGCTATATGGGAATGTGTTTTCGGAAATACGGTACCCTACCCAATATCCCTGTTTTCCTGCCGTCTGTCGGCCTCCTTTACCAAAATCAGCGCACCCACAAAGCCCAGCACCAGAACCATTATGCCCAACGGACTGTGCACGAAACGCTCAAACCGGCCCATCCTTGCGGGAAGATCGTTGTCCACTGCTATGAAGCCGGTATTCCTTAGCTTTGCGATCTGCCGGTCGAGGTGGAACGAATAGCAGACCATCAGCACGTCCAGCACAGCTATCCCGGTTAAAAGTAATGTTATGTTCATATACGAATAGATAAACCTGTTGCGTTTAAAAACCAACCCACGATGCCTATTCTGGCAATCGGGAGATTGGTGGAAATATATGATGGAGATAATGAAAACTCCTTTTATCATGGGCGACCGCAAGGGTAGCCCCTACAATATCAATACGACCTGACCGCTACAAGGTGCGTCTTCAAGGTATGGTACTCCGCCGAACGCTGATCCATCCGGTGCCGGATATGGCGCACCTGCGGTGCGAGTACGTTTATCTTTAAGTCCTTGTAAAGATCATGGTACGCGCCAATGCAGTCCCCAAGCTCGGCCATCAGCTGCTGATAACGGTCATACAGTTCTTCCAGTTGCCGAATGTCATCCGTTCCCTTTCCAAAGTTGCGGAGTTTGGAAAGGCCGAGGTCTTCCTCCATCAATCTGTGCAACTGCTGCAAGGCCGATATCAGGGCTTTGTGTTTCCGTTCGCTTAGGGGCTGCATTTATGATCCTTTTTAGTTTGCCCAATCCGGACGCTGCTCATAACCGATTTCTATACTTTTTACCACTACCGGTGTGGTCATTTGTCTAATACCTCCCGTTGTAAACGTACTCCTCAACGATGTAATTAACCGAAAACCTACCCAGGGATTTGACAAGAAAGCATCCGCTTCGGACTCCGTAAATCCGCACTCGATCAGTCCTTCTTTATCCGGTATAGTGGTCATGATCCGATGGAATTTTCCCTGATCATTAATCCGTACGGTATCTCCCAGGGAGACAATTTTTCCCCAATTTCCAGTAAGTCCGATCGTTACTACTCGTAGTGCATGTTTCTCCGGATCGAAGAGATCCAACGTTTCCGGGAAATCGTCGAAAGTATCCTTAAAACTGTTCGCCAAATTGATGGCAATCATCTTTGCGCCTTTAAGCTTTTCTATGTTTACAAATAGCGGTCCACCTGACTCTGTGGTAAAACTCCTTCCGACTACTCCGCCGTACAAGTACGTCCGATTATTCTCTAGAAAAGCCTGATCAGATGGTTCGCTATTTCCCCCTGTCACACGGAAGTCCATATTCCCGTAATTCATGAGCCAACTATTACTATTGCCACTTATGAACGAAAGACCTTCAAAAGGTCGGTTACCGGCAATAGATGTTCCGGCTTCTAGTTCCTGAAAATTCTCGGTATAAATGTAAGTGATGCCCGGTAAGTCATTTGGTTGTTCTACAAGTGATTGCCTGACAATATCGACACGCCATTCATCTGCTATTTTCCTGACCACCCCGGTAAATTGTACAACGCTCAACGGATAGACCCGTCCCCGAAAAGCCGCTTCATCCATAATATTCGACTGAACACTGCCAGTCCCATCATCATAGGTTAGTTTTCCGGAATAGTAACCTTCGCCCCCCGAAAAGGAACCGGGACCGAGTTTAACTAGAGTAGATTGCCAAGGTTGGGTGCCGGACAAAAGCTGTTCCACTGTAACCGACCTGGCCGTGATAGTACCCGTTCCGACCTTTTCAGCCCGCTGATCGGATGCAAGCTTGAATATTTCCTCGCTAGCCGCTTCGATAACGCCTCCGGCAATGCTGATTTTGACCGAGTCGCCGAAACTGAATCCGTGTGCGGATCGTGTCTCCACCACAATGCCTTGCCCTGTATTCCCGTCCTGTACAATAAACCTGTTATTTTCGATGTTCTTCTCCTGAGCATCTGTTATCACTACGCCGGTAACAAAAAATCTGGAATCAGAAGAGATGATCCCCTTTCCCGAAAAGTCGGTTTTCAACTTTTCAATGCTGATTCGTTCAGGAATTTCCTGCTCCTGAGGAGACGGACTATCTTTATTACAAGATGTCACCAAAAAAGACAACGATAAAAAAGCTACCAAGCAAAATTTGACTGTTTTTTTCATAACCATTTAATTTTAATAATTTCTTTTTTAAACCAATTTTTACTTCTTTTGACAATTAGCGACTTAACTTAAATACTCTGAATGGGAGCGGAACACCCTGACGATAACCTCCCTCCCGAGCGAAATACAGATTATGCTGATCGTCGATCCCTAGCAACTGTACATCATAAAAATTCACGTCCAGTGCCGACCCCGTTTCGTTCCGTTGACTAGACATCGACCGCTCTCTTCCTGCATAGACATAAATAGAACGTTTATCCGCATTCACGGCGAGCAAACTCCGATCATCAACCATTAACAATTCACCGGAGGGCATAACCATGAACTTCCCGTAGTAGTAGGTTTCGCTGTATAATGGGAGTACACGGTTAAAAATCTTAAACGGCGAAGTGAATCCTAGGGAAGGGTCGCTGGCAAAAGAGACCTGCTGAAATTCAGTCCGCGAAGGTGCCATGGCCAGCGGAATTTCCCAAGCCAAATCATAGTAAGTGAGTCCTGAGCTGTACGGGTAGCTGTTCTGCCGTTCATGGGTAAAGTAGCAACTGTTTCCATCCGGCGCATAGCCTAAAAAGACATCACAATACTCCAATCCGTTACGGGCCGCCAATATGGTGGTCATCTCTCCCGAAGAATCAAGTCGGGCTATTTCCGGTTGGTATGCGTCATAAGCGGAGGTTCCTGTCTGACGGATGAAATAAAGATTCCCGCTCAGGTCTTCGGACAGATAAGTTGCCCTTATAGCCTGTAGTTCTGCTGCTCCGTTCAGAGCATTTGATGAGGGCAATGCGGCTAGTTGAGCCGATCCTCTATTGCGATAATAGGTGATATTTAAAGGTGAAAAATTCAAGGGAAATGATGACGTTGAACCTTTTAACAAAAGCCAACATCCGTCATAATCCGACTGATTACTGTCCACCGCATCAACAGACAGGTAAAATTCTCCTCCATCCCTAGTGGCATGAAAACCAAGGATTTCACGTATCTGCAACGCTTTTCCATTTATGTAAATTAGTTCTCCTGAACGAATAACAGTTCGTAGCACCCCCTCTTTGAGCCGGTAAACGTCAAGTTTGGTCTGAATATAGATGGTCCCATCGCCTGTTACCGACGAAGCCGTTATATATCGGCTGGAGGTTTGCTGAGCATATCGCATTTCAAAGTCCGGTATGATATCATCAAATACAGAGGAGACCCTCAGCAAGGTGTCCGTCCCCCCTACCTGGGCGATGGAAACAACATCTATTTCCGGGAAATTAAAAAGCTCTCCTGACGGTTTACGGACAGAAAGTGCCTTGAGGCCTGCATCAATATCGTAGGGGACGGAAAACCGGATAACCTCCACCGCTATTTCATAACGACTTGTATAATCGGATACGGTATCGATGCCAACGAGTGAAAACGACAATTCGTAATCGCCAAGAAAAATCCGGGTTCCCGAAGAAGAGATATTTCGACCGGCAAGTGTGACCGATTCACCCGGTGTTACCTTGGAAGGGTAATACACGCGTGTTATATCGCCTGACTTAGGAAAATCCCATAAAGACATCTGTTCAAGCTGAATGCTCGGCGATTCATCCAACTGGGTTATATACTCATCTACCTTTTTACAGGCGGAAGTCAAAAAGCAGATCGACCAGATAAAAAAACACAATGTTCTCTTCATGATATTCTTTAATTGTTTCGGATGATGGATATTTGTGCATCAGCTTGCTGATCATGCGCTGGATGTTGATTGGAATGTCCCATAAAAACTGCTGTGTAATTATGTCCGGAGTAAAATTCACTGGTGTATCGGGCATAACGTTTGTTTAAATCATCTGCAGCCAGCACTTCAATCAGCATGCGTTGAGAATCCGCCTTCGGGACAATGGTTAGAAAGCCGCTGTCATCCAGGTAATGTTGGGTACACCAGACGGTTTCTTTATTAATCTGTATGCATATCGGTCCTGCATCCGGCGACAAATGCACCATGCGCAGTCGTATAATTCCGTTCTCAGGTAGTATGTTATCATCGGTTACATAGGTCCGCCAATGTCGCAGACTGTCCACCAAGTATATCATGTATCTTTGTTGGTCATTCAACCGGATATCTGTGGAAACCAAAGGAATGGAATCGGTGTCGTGAAAAAGAACCTTATAATCTCCAGGATCAATGCGCATAAAAGTCTGCCATAAAGGATCTTTAATGGTCAATCTGCCACTCGGAAAGACATCCCAGGCAATCTGATCAAAACGCGCCTCATTGTTTTTTGTGCGCTCACCATACTCGTCCAATAGATGAATGAAGGCCGGTTTATTATAGCTTGATTTCACCTCTTCAATCAGACGGAAAGAGCCATTGAAAAAACTTAATTTTGCTTCCGGTTTGGGTATCAAATCGGCCTTCGAGCAGCCACCAATGATAATAGCTCCCAATACAAACAGTAAATAAAATATAGGGGATAAATTTTTATCCACCTCCATTCGACTAACGTGTATAAAACGAAATCTCATATTGATTAAAATGAATAGGTTACGGAAAGATTGAATGTTACACCCGGTTTGAATGAGCGGAAAATATTATCTCCTTCGTAATACGATCGGTTATTATTCGCTTTTTTCTCGATTTCAGGCTCATATCGGTAGTTCCAGTTTTGGTCTTCGACAATTCGAACAGCTGTATTGGTAATGTTCTGAGCCGTCACACGGAGTTGCATACTTTTCACAATGCGTTGAGTCCAAGTGATATCTAGGGATTGACGGGCTAATTCCATTAATCCCGGCCTTCTGCTCAGCTTAACCAGCTCAGTATTTGACAGCTGTTCACCGCTCAGCAACCGGTCTTTTAGATATTGTATAGTGTCCCTGTTCCCGTTCCCAATAGCGTAGATGTTATCACCTGACCGATTATAGATTAGTCCCACCTTAGTACCCTTCCCGGGATTCTCGTAAAACAGGCCGGCATTAATGACATATGGAGGCTGTCCTTGCAGCGGACGACCGGAAAAGGTACCCAGTTCCGACCCAGAACTCGCTCCATATTGCCTCCGCTGTTCTTCTGTCCGTTCTATCAGGGTATTGGAAACGCTGCTTCGTATCCATGCCCCGTTGAGCACAGCCGACAGATTTCTTGAAAAACTGAGCGGAATGAACTCAAGCGATTTTTTGATATCAATTTCAAGACCGTAAACCCGGGCTTTATCCGGATTAAAGAACGAAATGGAAGGGAAGATTGAGGCCGCTGCGTTAACGGATCCGGTACTTTCGAAACGTAGCCGTTCAATAGGGTTCTTAAGGCGTTTAAAAAACAGGCCGGCACTGATCATCTCATTGGGGTGTTGCTCCGGATAATATTCAACCCGTACATCATAATTGGTTATTTTAGCTTCTTTAAGAGTCACATTACCACTGATTTGTTCATTGTCAATAAAGTTGAAATCAGAAAATGGGGATATCTCCCGATATTCGGGCCGGTTAATGGATTTTCCCAAACTTGCCTTAACGGCGATATTGGGAGTAAACCAATAGTTGACAGCACCCGAAGGCAGCCAATTCCGAGTTTCCAAACGGACAGGAATGGGGAAGTAAAGAGTTCCCCGGTTTCCGGAACCTCCTACCTTCTTCAGGTTATATTCAAAGCGCAGCCCCGCATTAACAATCAGCTTTTCTTCATAATTCCATTCGCCCAACAGGTACGCTGCGTTGTTCTGTTCGCTCGCTTTATAGCGATCCACCGGACTGGAGACATCATATAATTTCAATCCGGTTCCGTCTTCGGGAAAGTACCGCTTATCCCACAGCCAGGCCAGATCCTGCTCCCCGAAACGCAAAAGTTGGGGGCTGATTTTTGCCATATTTCTTGCGAACTCCTCGTAACCCCATCCACCAATGGTCACTTCATTTCCGGTCATAAACCCAGGTAAAACCTTGAAAAAGCGACGATCCACGTTCTGCAGACTATACCGATGAAACGTACCCAATTTGAAAACAAAATTTTTGCCGGCATGAAATGCATAATCTCCTGAAATATTATAAATCTGTTCGTCATTGGAGATGAAGAGTCTGCTCAACATACCAAAGTAAAGCGAGGCATCGCTTCCAAAGTTGACCTCCCAGGCATTATCTGAATTATCTTCATTTTTCTGACGCTGGTAATTGGCTATGCGTAGATCGGGGGAATACTGTTTGGCATACGTGTAGCCCATATTCCATTCGATAAGATGCCTTTGCTCCTTGTTTTTATCAAACTCCCAGCTGCCGCCTAAATTGCCATTGTAAAGCAATCGCTGCTCAAAAATCAAAGATGTTCTTTTTTGGTCTCGGCGGACATCTGAATTTCGCAATTCCGGGTGAATATTCGGATTCGCAAAGTATAACACGGTTGAACCGCGTCCTTCATTAAGAAAAAAATTGTTCCAGTTTAACCGAAGCCCGTCATGAATGCGTAAAGCAAAATTTTGCATGGCACTGATTTTAGCGGTCTGCCCGCTTATCTGTTCAACCCCTTGGGTATTGTTCTGTTCTACCGCTACGGGCATTGGACCGATTTGATAGGACCAGGTGTTGCCCACCTGTACATTTCTTTTAACAAAACGGTTCTCGTTCGTATAAACCAATGAAGAAAGGTTAAACAATTGCCAACTGCCCAGTTGCCAATTATCAAAATAATTGACAAAAGCTTGTATATCGGGAGTGACTTTGCGCGGACCGTAAGTCCAGTTATCCGAAAATGAACCGATGTTCTCCTGTTCGATCGACTGAGCACCCTCGCTTTTTTTGACCAAGTTGTTTTGCGGCAAACGGCGAGAGCCATCATCAAAGCCTAACCAATCTAACCCACCTTGCCGGTACATCATTCCATTACCAAAAGTAGAATTCGACCGAGCTGTTGTCTGAATGCCTATATTAAGCCCTTTGGCATTTGCTGTTTGTTTAGTAAATACTTGAACTGCTCCACCCGAATAGTCGCCCTGAAGGTTGGCTACTGGTGATTTGTTTACGATAACCTTATCTACAATATGTGTGGGGAGCAAGTCAAAAGCAAAAGCGCGGCTGTAGGGCTCTGTCGACGGCGCAATATTGTTGTTCAAATATGTAATATTATAACGTTGGGCCATTCCACGCACTACGATAAATCGGTCGTCCACAACCGTTACACCGGTAATGCGTTTTGCCACATCGGCCATGTTACGATCCGCCAAACGGGAAATGTGCTCGTTCGAAATTCCAGAAATAATTGTTCTGGACTGCTTAATTTCGTCAATAAGCTGCCGCTCACTGGTAAACGTGCTTCGTGGCGTTGATACGACTATCTCTTCCAACGAGTTATCGTCACCCTGCAAACGTACATCATAGGTCGTCTCGCGGCCTGCGTTTACATTAACCGAAATACGCTCTGTCTGGTAGCCGATAAAGGATACTTCCAGTGTCCGGTTTCCAACCGGTACGCCGGTGAGCGTGTAGTAACCGCTTTCGTTCGACTGTCCGCCGATGGATGTGCCTACAATATTTACAGATGCGCCGGGCAGGGGCTGTGAAGTCTCAAACTCCACGATGCGGCCTTTAAGGGTTCCGCTTCCCTGTTGCCCCTGACCGGCCGCGCCGTTTGGGTTGGTAGTAGGTTTAGGCGTTTTCCGTTCGATGATCATGACGTGGGTTCCCGTCACTTCATACTGAAGATTGGTTTTTTTCAGGATCAGTTCTATGGCCTCCCTTACCGTAATATTGTCGGTCTTGGCGGTGATTTTAACTTCGGGGTATCCATTGATTGATTCCCCATAAATGATTTTAACGCCGCTTTGTTTCTGGACATCGAGCAGCGCATCTTTGATGGATGCATCCTGCTGATTGAGGTTTATCTTTTTATCCAGTATGTCCTGACCACTGACCTGCAAAACAAACAGGCTGAAAACCAATGGCAAAAAGATGAATGATCGCTTTCGTAACTTTAAAAATCGCTTAATACGAAGTAGTTGTACTACTTTTTGCATATGTTTGTAATAATTATGGGTTATTTATTCTTTAAATAATTCATTATACCCTGTTCCGGTAATCACCGGGATAGGATTTCTGCATGAAGCCGCCTTGATCCGCAAAATCTTCCGGCTTTTTGTTTTTTAATAGCGATCCCGATTGCCGTCGGGGTCGCTTTTTATATTGTCGTTATTGTTTTTTCCGCATATACTTATCTATAAATGGTAAATGTTTTATCGTCTTTGTTTTCGTAACTGAACTCACCAACCACGCTTAGCATTTTCAGGATGCTGGTCACTGGTTCCCCCGCAGAGAATGTTCCCCCCACACGGCTGTTTGCCAAATCCTTATCCCTGAAAACAATCTGTACGCCGTAGCGTCTTTCCAGTTCTCCGGCCACACGTCCCAATAGCTGTTCATCGAATATCATATCCCCGGCTTTCCATTGTTCGAGGCTTGCGATGTCCGCTTTGCTCTGCACGGCTTTACCGTTTTGTCCGTTCCAGGTTACTTTCAGTCCGGGCGTGAGCAGCGCAAGGCTTTTGGTTTGTCCGTCCGCTACCGAACTTACATCGACCTTTCCGGTGGCAACGGCCACCATCACTTCCTGACCATCTAAAGCCTCCACCTTGAACGATGTACCGAGTACCTTTGTCCTGATGTGTCCGGTATGGATGATGAAAGGTTTGTCCGGATTGTGGGCTACCTGAAAGAATGCTTCCCCTGCCAGTTGGATTTCACGGGCATCACCAATAAAGTATTCCGGGTAATGGAGCGTACTGCCTGCCCCTAAAAACACTTCTGAACTATCGGGCAGTACATACCGTACCGGGACGCCCTGCGGGTTTGTTTTTTCGATGGTGGCGGCAATCTCACTGCCGGTAGAAGATCGTTTTACCTGCCAGAGTGTTATTGATGCAAACATGATAAAGCCTGCCCAAATTGCAGCATAACGTAGAATACGGATTTTCCTTAACGGCCGTTCATCATTTTTTTTCCGGTCGATGTCTTCGGTTTCGTCAATTTTGGCCAGTAGCTCCGCTTTCCGTTTAGCGGTAATATCCAGTATGCGCTGGCTGGGCTGGCTTACCGAAGCCCAGTCGCTACCCGAACGTTCCGTGATGAGTTCGTCCCACAGTTTTTCGATGCCGGGTTGTGCCCGAAGCAACACCACCTGCCGGAGTTCTTCTTCCGAACACCCGCCGTCCAGATATTTTCTTAGCAACTGTTTTTTTTCAAATTCGTCCATAGTTGTGCTATGCTTCTACTATATATGACAGGGAAAAGCAAGTACCCCTACCTATGGAAAAATTAAAAAAAACAAAAAATAACTGTAAGCTATTGAAAATGAGTAATAAAAATTTCAAAAAAGCAAGAGAAAGATGAATGAAAAAAACCTTTTGTGGCTTAAAGGGAGGCAGCGTACAGAAGTCCGATCAGCAATACCGTGACGGCGGTGTAATCGCTCATGCTCTTGCGCATATCCGTAAGCGCAGCCGTAATATAGTTTTTTACGGTATTGACGGACAAATCCATGCGTTCGGCGATTTCGGAATAAGTCAGGTTTTCCTCCCGGCTCAAAACGAAAACTTCCCGGCGCTGCGGGCTTAACCCATCAAGGGCATTGCGGTAATTATGTTCGATTTCCGTGGTCAGGATACCTTGATCGGCCTGTACCGGTGCGACAAGGCTTTCTTCATGCAGGGCATCCACAGGTACGCAGACGATGGTTTGTTTCTGAAGATGGTTAATGACCATGTTTTTGGCCGAGCGGAGCAGGTATGCAGGTACGTTATCCGTGATGGTGATTTGTTCCCGCTTCTGCCATAATTTGAAGAACAGATCCATCGCCAGTTCTTCGGCGGCCATGCTATCTTTTATGTTGCGTGACGTGAGGGCATAGACCTTCGGGAAATAGCGGTCGAACAACTCAGCAAGTGCTTTCTTGTCGTCCTTCCGACAAGATTGCCACAACTCTATATCTGATGCCTGCTTATAATTCATCGGAACATAACTAACCAGTGCAAAGTTGCAGTTTAAATATTACCCAAATATTAATTTTTTGTAAACGTAAAGCGAATCTGGCTTTGTGGGTGCAAAAAAGCGTATGGATGAACGGACAAATGCGAATTCCGTTATCATTTTCATGTGATTAATGATATTTTTGTGCGGATAAAAATATTGTAAAGCGTTTTTGCTTTAAATCCCGGACTGAAACTTAGGAACTTTCAAAGGCAATGGGATAATAAGTGAAAGACGCCCAGCTATGGCGTGGGCGCACTTATTGTTGCCGGGTTATCCTAAGACCTCAGTTCGGTAAGTCGTTGCCTGCGCCTCTTTTTTGGCGGAGGTTGGGAAGAACAAAAACTGTTTAGATAAAAAAATATGGACACCTCGCAACGCTATCCTGGCTTTAAGTATGCTGCAAAGGAACTGTACCAGTTTATTGCCGCTTCCAATTATTTTACCATCCTGCTGGACGATGGGGACATCGTACATTTTACGGCCAATGATCCCGATGATTTCCGGGAATGGCTGTCCGCCCACAATATCCCCGACATCCGCAAACTGGATGGATGGGTAACGCAGTAGGGCTGCGTTACTTCCATTCCGGTTACTTACCTGCACCGAGCGCATTCAGCTTATCGCTCAGGTCGGTCAGCCCTGCTTTTTGCAGGCAGTCGTCCGCCAGTGCCTTCAGCTCCTCCAGGTTTTCTTTGGGCACACTGCCCAGGAGATCGGCACCCTTGTCATCGTCCTTTGCCGACAGGCCACGTTCAATGACCTGGTTCAAGAGCAGGACGTTCTTACGTGAAATCCTTAGATCAATCTTCACTGTTTCGTTCATGCCGGGGATACTCAATATCGTATCGTACACCCTGGCCACATCATTCGTTGTAAGCATAGCACACGTTTTAAATTAAACCATTCTTCACGCTACAAAGCTAACCATTAGACCGTTTCGCATCCCCCTCAAAATATGTAGGGGATAGGTTCGCTGCCATGCTTACAGTTGATAAGCCTTAATTCCGCTACAAAGTTCGGCAGCGTGGCTTCGGGGGCGTTCCAAAAAATTCCGCCATAAACACATGGCCGGCACACATGCCCTTCATTTATTGCGTTGCTTTTTGGACTTGCTCGCCACCTGCCGCAGGACGCACCATAATTAATTCTTCGTTCACTTAAAAGTTATCAATTATGGAAAGCGTTATCAAAAATCAGGAATTGTACAGCGTGGCAGAAATCGCCCTCGTTTACCGGACTGCCGTTAAGCCATCCCTACGGCCAAAGGTAACCTCATCCCGTATCGCCTATGAAGTATTGCTTGCTGGCTGGGATGAAGAACGGATCGAGTTTGTCGAGCAGTTCAAGGTATTGCTCCTGAATACGGCAAACCGGGTGCTGGGAATTTACGAGCTTTCTACGGGAGGGGTAGCAGCTACAGTGGCTGACCCCAGGCTGGTATTTTCGGCCGCACTGAAAGCCAACGCTTCGGGAATTATCCTCGCCCACAATCATCCTTCGGGCAACCTGAACCCCAGCGAGGCCGATAAAGGTTTGACCTTAAAGATAGCCGGAGGAGGGAAACTGCTGGACATCCAGGTACTGGATCATCTGATCGTAACGCCGGAGGGTTATTATTCATTCCGGGACGAGGGGCTGATATAGCCCTTTTTTTGCTTATCACCAAACCTGCATCCCCCTCAAAATATGTAGAGGATGGGCAGATGCCGTAACGGCTGTTTAACTTCGCATTGTTAAACTGAACAGTGTAGAACGAATACGTGCGGTTATGGATTTCAGAAGCAACCGGCTTTCCATTGCAGAAGCCAAAGAAATGGACATGGTAAATTACCTGTCCGCATTGGGCCACGAGCCTTCAAAAATCAGGAACAATGATTTCTGGTACCTGTCCCCGTTGCGGGACGAAAAGACACCCTCATTTAAAGTCAACAGGAAGCTGAACCGCTGGTACGATCACGGACTGGGCAAGGGCGGCAACCTCATTGATTTTGCCATCCGCTACCACGGCTGTACCGTAGGTGAACTGCTGCAAAGCCTCAGCGGTAATCTTTCCCTTCAAAAGCCTGTCTTCCACCAACCGTTAAAGGTGGAAGAAGCCGAAAACCGGATCACGATCCTGCGGGACTGTACGCTCTCATCGTATGCCCTGCTGCACTACCTCAGCCAGCGGCGCATATCCGTTGAGGTTGCCGACCGCTACTGCCGGGAGGTGCATTATGAACTCGGCGGAAAAACCTATTACGGCATCGGCTTCAAAAACGATCTGGGCGGCTACGAAATCCGCAACGCCTACTTCAAAGCAAGCAGCTCCCCAAAGGGCATGACCACCTTTGACAACGATGCGGATGAGGTCGTTGTTTTCGAGGGCTTCACGGACTTCCTTTCGTTCAAAAGCATCCACCGGAATGAGCCGGAAGAACGCTTTGATTTTGCCGTGCTCAACTCCGTTTCGTTTTTTGAAAAAGCCCGCCCGTTCATGGAACGGCACGAGGCCATCCGGCTTTATCTGGATAGGGACACGGCCGGACAGAATTACAGCCGCTACGCTCTTTCGTTGAGCGAAAAATACAGGGACGAAAGCAGCCTGTACCGGCACTACAAAGACTTTAATGATTGGGCAGTGAATTTCGGCAAGCCGGTAAAGAAACAGTTAAAGCCAAAGTTATGAAGATGGTGCCAGCGGAAAAGTTCCCGCAAGCTGAAAGGCTTTGCTACCTCCCGGAACACTTTAAAACCTATTTAAAGTCCTCTGGAACATGGAAAAGGCTGAAAGATTGCACCGTTCCTGCAATCGGCAAGATGTCCGGTTGTTTAACAACCGATTTTATAAGCCCTTTTGCTAGGAACTCGCTGGCTTTGCTGATGGGAAGAAATACAGTTTGTAAATGTGATAAAATGACAAGTGATGGAAAAGGAGAATGCAAACAGGACACGCATCATCGGGCTGCGTTTGACGCCCCATGAGTATGCGAAAATCGAAAAGAAATGGCGGGCTTCAACCTGCCGCAAGCTAAGTGAATATGTGCGGCGGAGCCTCTTTGAAAAGCCCATCGTGACGACCTATCGCAACCGTTCCCTCGATGACTTTATGGCAGAGATGATACGGCTTCGGGGCGAGTTGAACGCAGTCGGAAACAACTTCAACCAGGCCGTAAAAAAGCTGCACACGCTCCATCAGATTGCCGAATTTAAAAGCTGGCTGATTGCCTACGAAGTGGAGAAAAAAACATTGTTCAATAAGGTGGATGAGGTCAAAAACCGCATCCAGAAAATGTCGGAAACATGGTTACAGTAATTAAAACCGGGCACTCCATCCACCGCATTTTCAACTATAACGAGAACAAGGTAAAGGAGGGCGTGGCCGAGTGCATCGGTGCCGGAAATTACCCGGTGGACGTAGAGAAAATGAACGGTACGATGAAGCTGAACCGCCTGCTGAAACAGGCCGCACTGAACGAGAACGTAACACGTAACAGCGTGCATGTTTCGCTGAATTTTGATGCTTCGGATACCGGACTGACCAAAGAAAAACTGATGGAAATCGCCGATACCTATATGCGCAAAATCGGCTTTGGCGACCAGCCGTATTTAGTATACCAACACTTCGATGCGGGGCATCCGCACATCCATCTGGTCAGCGTGAAAGTAAGGGAGGACGGCAGCCGCATCGACACGCAGAACATCGGGCGCAACCAGTCGGAAAAGGCACGCAAAGAGATCGAAAAATCCTTCGGCCTGGTAGTGGCCGATGACCGTAAAAAACGGGAGGCTTTCCGCCTGAAACCGGTCGATGTGCGCAAGGTGCAGTACGGCCGTACCGACACCCGCCGGGCGATCACAAACGTACTGGATGCGGTGCTGGAAAGATACCGCTATACCAGCCTGCCGGAACTCAATGCCGTCCTTCGCCAGTACAATGTGCTGGCCGACCGGGGCGGCGAAAATTCGAGGATTTTTACAAGTGGCGGTTTGGTCTATCGGGTATTGGACGAGCAGGGCAATCCCATCGGTGTGCCTATTAAGGCCAGCGACTTTTACAACAAGCCTACGCTGAAATTTCTGGAAACAAAATTTAAGGGCAACGAAGCCAGACGGCTGCCGCACCGGGCAAGGGTAAAGAATGCCGTTGACATGGCTTTGCTCCATAAAACAACACTGCCCATCGAGGAATTGGTACAGGTATTAAAGAAGCGGGGCATTGATATGGTACTCCGGAAAAATGAAGAGGGGCTGCTCTATGGGATTACCTATGTGGATCATCGTACGCAATGTGTATTCAACGGCAGCGCATTGGGAAAGGCTTACAGCGCAAGGGCGATAACGGAAAGATGCTTGGGGAAAGCGGTTCCAGCGCAGGAATCGCTGCCGCATCCAGCCCTGAAACCGGACATTGGGTTACAGCCTTTCGCCGGGGCGACGGCAGAAACCAAAGCCGTTTCCAACGACCTGCAGCCACAGGCATTGCCAGCGGCTACCGGCAACCTGCTTGATGCGCTGATGCAGCCCGAACAGGCTGCCGACTATCTGGCCAATCAGCTGAAACGGAAGCGCAGGAAGAAGAAAAAGCAGCACCAGTCCAATAACCAATAAAACTTGAAAGCTATGGCTATGCAGACAGGGGAAAACGAACAGGCGCTCAGGAAAATTCTGGACATGACCAGGCTGATCGGCATCGTGATTTTAGTCATCCATTTCTATTATTACTGCTATGGCGCATTTGCCGCATGGGGACTGGTCAGCGAATTTTCAGACCGTCTGCTGGGCAATATCCGCAATACCGGAATGTTCAGCAGCTTCCATCGCTCCAAGCTGATCGCATTGGGTTTTCTGGCCATTTCGTTGCTGGGGGCAAGAGGGCGCAAGGATGAAAAGTTGAATTACAGAACGGCCTTTGCCTATATCCTTACGGGCTTGCTGCTGTACTTTGTTAGCTATCTTTCTTTGGCGCTGAAGGTAGGCATTCGGGAAAAGGCGGCCATTTATATCGGCATCACTTCCATCGGCTTTTTGCTGGTGCTTTCGGGCGGCACCTTATTATCCCGCATCATTAAAAACAAGTTCAACAACAAGGATATTTTCAATAAGGAAAACGAAACCTTCCCGCAGGAGGAACGGCTGCTGGAAAACGAGTATTCCATTAACCTGCCCGCAAGGTATTTGCTGAAAAACAAAGTGCGCAAAAGCTGGATCAATATCATCAATCCCTTCCGTGCCGTCATGGTATTGGGCACACCGGGTTCGGGAAAATCCTACTTCGTGATACGGCATGTCATCACACAGCATATCCGCAAGGGATTTACGATGTTCGTGTACGATTTTAAGTTTGACGACCTATCTAAAATCGCCTACAATACCTGGTTGAAGAACAGGCATAGATACAGCAAACCACCGGCTTTTTACGTCATCAATTTTGACGACCTGACACGCAGCCATCGCTGCAATCCGTTGGAACCGTCCGCCATGACCGACATCACCGATGCGGCAGAAAGCGCAAGGACGATTTTAATGGGGCTGAACCGGGAGTGGATCAGGCGTCAGGGCGATTTTTTCGTGGAAAGCCCCATCAATTTCTTGACCGCGGTCATATGGTACCTGCGGCGGTACAAGGACGGGGAGTTCTGCACCCTGCCTCATGTCATTGAACTGATGCAGACGGACTATGACAGCCTGTTTACGTTGCTCCGCACCGAGAAAGAAATCGAGGTACTCATCAACCCTTTTGTGAACGCCTACCTCAATGATGTGATGGAACAACTGGAGGGACAGATTGCCGCTGCAAAAGTAGCGATGGCCCGGCTTTCATCCCCGCAGTTGTATTATGTTTTGTCGGGCAATGACTTCAATCTGGACATCAATAATCCCGATGATCCGAAGATCGTCTGCATGGGCAACAATCCGCAGAAGATACAGATTTACGGGGCCGTGCTATCGCTGTACGTGACCCGTCTGGTCAGGCTGGTGAACAAAAAAGGTAAGGTTAAGAGCAGCCTAATTTTTGACGAGTTCCCGACCATTTACCTGAACAACATGGACAGCCTTATTGCTACCGCAAGGAGCAATAAGGTGTCCACCTGTCTGGGCATACAGGACTTTAGCCAGCTTCGCAAGGACTATGGCCGTGAACAGGCCGATGTCATCATGAACATCACCGGAAACATTGTTGCCGGACAGGTTACGGGCGACACCGCCAAGCAGCTTTCCGAGCGTTTCGGGAAGATCATGCAGGACAGGGAAAGCTATTCTATTAATAGCGGTGATACGTCCATCAGTCGCTCTAAACAGTTGGAGGCCGCTATACCGCCGTCCCGGATTTCGGGATTGAGTTCCGGCGAGTTCGTGGGCATGGTGGCTGATGACCCGGACAATAAGATTGACCTGAAAGCCTTTCATTGCGAGATCATCAACGACCACGAAGCGTTGAAGAAAGAGCAGGACGGCTATCAGGATATTGCCGTCATCCGTAAGCTGGATAACGGCATGGTACAGCGCAATTATTTACAGGTAAAACAGGACGTGCAGGACATTATCCAGTCGGAAATGGAACGGCTGCTGAACGATCCGGGATTGAGCCACTTGGTGGTGAGGAAGGGAAACTGAAAAATAATAAATCATCGTAAAATGTTATTATTCAATGTTTTTTTAATGTTTCTGATTATCTTAGAAACCAATTAATCCAGCATATTTAACCCACTTAAGCAGAATAAACTAAGTATGAGAATTGAATACGTTGACATAACCAATTTCCGAGGAATCGCCAAGGCAAAAATCGAATTTAATAGCCACACAGTTTTAATTGGCGACAATAACGCCGGAAAATCCACCGTGTTTGAAGCCATTGATTTGGTTTTAGGACCCGATAGATTAAGTAGATTACCTGTCATCGATGAACATGACTTTTTTAATGGAAGATATTTCGTTGAAGAAGGCGACAACCCCAAGATCGAAATAGAATTGGTCATAACAGAATTGGAACCCGATCAGCACAACAGGTTTAAAAATCATACAGAGTTTTGGGATAAAGACAGTAAAATTATTCTGCAACCAGGTTCCATTGATGAGGTAGATCTCCCACATATAGTTCCTGCGTTGCGGGTTAAATTCGTAGGGTATTACAATGTCGACGATGATGATTTTAGCGGTGAAACTTTTTTTTGTTGGCCTATCAATGAAGATGATACGCTGACAAAATTTGCAAAAGGCGATAAAAGAGAGTGCGGATTCCTGTATCTACGGGCACTGCGGACTGGTTCAAGAGCGTTGAGTATGGAGCGCGGTTCACTGCTCGATATTATTTTACGTATCAAGGAAATACGCCCAAAAATGTGGGAAAATGTCCTGTCGCAGTTGAGGCATACTGAAGTGGCGGAAGACCCTGAACTTGGCATTAAAGGTGTTCTGGAGGGAGTACAAAACGCACTGAAGGAATATGTGCCATCTGACTGGGGCTCCGAGCCCATTCTTAGGGTTTCCGATTTGACCCGGGAACATTTGCGTAAAACACTCACTGTGTTTATGTCAACTGGTCCTGGGTCTTATCATGCACCTTTTCATCATCAGGGTACCGGTACGATCAATACAATGGTGCTTGCCTTGTTATCAATGATAGCTGAATTGAAAAAGAATGTAATCTTTGCTATGGAAGAACCGGAAATAGCCATTCCACCATACACCCAAAAGAGGATTGTTGATAGTATCAAGAATAAATCCTCCCAAGCAATATTTACTTCCCACTCACCATTTGTATTGGAAGAATTTCCCCCTAAGCAAATCGTCCTTATACAACGTTCCCACGATGGAATAGTGGAAAGTCAGTTTATACGTTTTCCTAAAAATATCAAACCCAAGCAATACAGCAGGGAGTTTCGTTTGCGATTTGCTGAATCGCTATTGGCAAAACGTATACTTTTAACGGAAGGTACGACAGAAGCTAATGGCTACGGCGCTGCAGCCCGAAGATTGAATGAGTTAAAAGGTGATAAATACTCCTCACTTGAGGAGATGGGAATAGCTGTATTTGATGCGGGATCGGATACAGCAATCGCCAACTTTGGGGAATACTTTAGGTCGTTGGGAAAAATTGTTTTTGCTGTTTTTGACAAACAAGACCCTGCCCAGTTGGAAAAAATTAAAGCAGCAGTACATTATCCATTTGAATCCGAGTATACAGGCTTTGAATCCCAAATTTTAGCTGGGACAGATGACGATCTGCTTGAAAATTACTATTGGAATCTTATTAATAATGGTGAATGGCCGGAAAGTCTGCATAAGTACCAGTATAATGATGATGATGAAATCGGAATTGACGAAATCAAGAAAGCACTGTTTAATTTCCTGAAGAAAAGTAAGGGTGATTATGCTGTTTCAGATTTGTTAGGCGCTTGTGAGCGAAGTACACAAGTTCCGTTGAGCATTAGAAAAGTGTTAAAATCAATAAGGGACATATTGGATACCCCACCAGCTACCGATATGGAGGACTAATTATGGCTGATTTCAAAATTTGTGCGAGCAGGAAGAAAATACTTACTTCCAATGAAAACATCCTTGTTGAGGGTGGCCCGGGTTCAGGGAAGACAACCATGGCGCTCTTAAAAGCTAAAAGAGTCGTCGAATCGGAGAACATTGCGAAGCAACAAAAGGTTTTATTTTTAAGCTTTGCTCGTGCCACGATAACCCGGATTGAAGAGCAGGCAAAAAACTATTTACCAAACGAGATAAAAAAATCTATCGAAATAAACACCTATCATGGATTTTGTTGGTCTATTGTAAAAACGCACGGGTATTTGTTGTACCACCATCGTAAGTTTAAACTTGTAACACCACCAAATCTTGCGGCATTAGTGGCAGAAGTTCCTAAACAGGAACAACAGAATAAAAAATTGTCGATGCTCCGGCAAGAAGGTTTTTTATGCTTCGATCTTTTTGCTGAAACCACCTATGAAATTTTTAAGAGGTCTGATAAAATTTTACGGTTAACCGCCAATGCATATCCGTTTATTATTGTCGATGAATTCCAAGATACGGACAGGTTTGAATGGGAGATAATAAAGTTGCTTGGAAAATACAGCCGGATAATGGCGTTAGCTGATCTCGAACAACGGATATATGACTTTAGGGGTGCTTCGGTGACAAGAATCCCAGAATTTGTAAGTCATTTCAAAGTTGAGAAAATCGACCTCGGAAAAGAGAACAACAGGAGTAACGGTACAGATATTGCTATTTTTGGAGACGATTTGTTGACAGGTGCCAACATCGGGAAAAAGTACACCTTTGTATCAGTTGAAAAATACCCGTTTTATACAGGGAAAATGTCGAGAATCAGTTTGAAGAACGCAATTTTTCGTAGCATTGCGAGATTGAAAAGGTCAAATCCAAAGGGTGATTGGTCGATAGCAATTCTCGTAAAAACCAAGTCAGATACGCTTTCCATTTCTACCTATTTAACTTCCGAGGGTATCGCTCATGAAGTTATTATTGATCCGGCTGGCCCTTCATTAGCTGCATTGATAATTTCCACATTGCTTGAACCGCTTGAAAATAGCCTGGAAGCCAACGTAAATAAAATCACGGGTAGAATTATCGCCCATATTCGTGGAAGAAAAGGCGACCGGCCAAATCAGGCCGATCTCAAACTCGCCAAATTTCTCGAAGATTTTTTAATCCATAGAAAGGCTAACAGCCATAAAAGGAAGCTCCTGGTAAGCGAGATAGAAAATTTGATAAAGACACGTCAGCAATTAAATCTGACCGGTATTCCTGAAGATGATTGGTTATCGGTTAGAAGACTTTTCCAAGAATCAACCTCTGATTGTCTAAAAAATATATATGAAGATGCCAGGTATCTTAAACTACTAAGAAGAGGGACTTTGCTAAGCCAAAAACTCTCTGAAAGGTGGCGCAACTATGGTAATTATACTGGTGCCAGTATTTCGGTTGATGAGGCGTTGACCCAAGAACACTTTTCAATGTCAAGTCGGGTTTTTCGTGGAATATTTGTAATGAACATCCATAAATCAAAAGGTAAAGAGTTTGATGAGGTTGTCATTTGGGAGGAGTATAAAAAACCTATTGTTTATAATGGAGACATTTCAGAAGGTAGGCGGCTTCTACGGGTGGCGATTACGAGAGCGAGGAGCTTTAGCACTTTTTTGACGCCCAAGTCGGAGCCCTGCATATTGGTTTAAAAAAATAGAATAATTTTATATCATACATAAAAATAGAACACTTTATATGAGCAAGCTATTCGGCCTAAATCAATTGATTTGACGTAACACCGTTTAGAGTGAAGAACACTACATATTTTGAGCTATTTAGATAGGTTAGTTACCGGCGAACAATGTCAGAGCAACAAAATATAGAATATAAACAGTCATGGAGGGATGAATACCTGAAATGGGTTTGCGGTTTTGCCAATGCTCAGGGCGGTAAAAATATATATCGGTATCGATGATAAGGGCATGGTGACCGGAGTGGATGATTACAAGAAACTGATGGACGACCTGCCGAATAAGATCGTCAATCATTTGGGGCTTGTCGTGGATGTCAATCTGCATGAGAAAGAAGGCAAACGCTACATCGAGGTTGTTGTTCCGGTGAGCACTGTGCCGATTTCCTATCATGGTATTTACCATTACCGGAGCGGTAGTACAAAACAGGAGTTGAAAGGGATTGCCTTACAGGATTTTCTGTACAAAAAACTTGGTAGAACTTGGGATGATACGATAGTTGACGGTGCGACTTTGCAGGACATAAATGAAAGTGCAATAACGTCTTTTTTGAAAGCCAGTATCAAAAGTGGGCGTATCTACCACAATGCCGACGAGGATGACTTGCTTACCTTGTTGCAGAACCTGGATTTGATAACACCGGAAAGCAAACTAAGGGCAGCCACCGTCCTTTTGTTCGGCAAAAGGCCACAACGTTATTTTATACATAGCTATTTCAAAATCGGAAAATTCGGCGCGTCTGATGCAGACCTTCAGTTTCAGGATACGGTCGAGGGAAATATCTTTGAGATGGTGGATAGGGTTATGCAGTTGCTTAAAGATAGATACCTGATTTCGCCCATTTCTTATGAGGGCATACAACGGATTGAAAAGCTGGAATATCCCGAAGCGGCATTAAGGGAAGCTATATTAAACGCCATCGTACATAAAGATTATACCGATACTACCATCCAGCTTAGCGTGTATGATGATAAACTGATATTGTGGAATCCGGGAAAGTTGCCGGTTGACATTCCTTTGGAAAGATTGACCAAGAAGCACCCCTCCCGTCCGAGAAACAAGCATATCGCAGAGGCATTTTTCCGTGCCGGTTATATTGAATCCTGGGGACGGGGCATTGAGAAAATACTGACCGCTTTTCAGCAAGCCGGAATGCCTGAGCCGATATTTGAGGAATCTTGGGGCGGACTTATGGTTACGTTCCGGAAAGATATTTATACAGAGGAATATCTGCAAAATCTCAATCTAAGTAAAAGGCAGATTAAAGCCTTATTGTATGTCAAAAAGCAAGGCGAACTGACGAATGCAAATTATCAGGCAATAAATGAGATAAGCAAACCGGTGGCAACGAGAGATTTGACCGATTTAGTTAATCGTGGATTGATTGTGAAAGTGGGTTCTACTGGTAAAGGCACTAAGTATGTCTTAGGAAGTATTTCATAAACTGTGTCAGATCTCTTTAAATTAGGACTCATCGGCGACTGATATTTTTTCTGATACAGTCGGGTAAAGTTACCGGAGTTGCAAAAAATATTGGTCGACGATGAGAACATTAGTCTTAGATATTTAGTTTAAGTCGTTCGCTAAAGATAATGGATAGCTGAGCAAGGGTCTGGTTCCAGTTGTGAACAGGCTTGTTCCACTTCGAAGTAATATTCTCCTGTACCAGAAATAGCAGTTTCATCAATGCGTCTTCGCTTTGAAAAGCCCCCTTGGTCTTGGTGACGGCCCTCAGCTGACGATGAAAACCCTCTATGATATTGGTGGTATACATAATGCGGCGTATCTCCTTAACGTATTGAAAGTAATTACTAAGGCGCGGCCAGTTCTTGCGCCACGATTCAATTACTTTTGGATAGCGTTGACCCCAGTTGACAGCCAGTTGCTCCAGGTTACGTTCTGCCTGTTCCTTTGTAGTAGCCTTGTACACCGTCTGTAAATCCTTCATAAAAGGTTTTACATCCTTGTAGGAAAGATATTTTTGAGAGTTGCGAATCTGATGAACAACACAAAGTTGTATTTCAGTCTGCGGGAAAATGCTTTCGATGGCTTCGGCAAAGCCCGGTAAATTATCAATGCAGGCAATAAAAATGTCTTCGATACCGCGATTCTGAAGATCGGTAAGCACCTGCAGCCAGAATTTAGAGCCTTCGTTCTCGCCGATATACATGCCCAGCAGCTCCTTAAAGCCTTCCTGATTTAGGCCGATAACGCAGTATACAGCCCGGTTAACCACACGGCCTTCATGCCTGACTTTGTAATGGATCGCGTCCAGCCATACAAACGGATAAACACGCTCCAGAGGCCGACTTCGCCATTCCTGAATCAAGGGCAGTATCTTGTCCGTTACACGGCTAATGGTGGCAGGAGATATGTCCAGATCGTACATCTCGCTGAGATGATCACGGATATCGCTGTAGCTCGCCCCACGGGCGTATAAAGCGATGATCTGACGGTCCAGATCCACCCCCAGCGTCTTTTGACGCTTACCAATAATCTCGGGTTCAAATGTGCCGTTGCGATCACGGGGAGTCTCGATCTCCACCTTACCCACGCTTGTCCTCACCTGTTTTTTACCCTTGCCGTTTTTACGGTTAGGTTCATCCTGGCTCTCCAAATGAGCCTCCAGTTCCCCTGTGAGAGCTTCTTCCAGAAACTCCTTCAGTAAGGGGGTAAAAACGCCTTCCTTGCCCAGCAGCGTCTCGCCCTTCTTCAAACGGCTCGCCGCCTGCTTCTTGAAGGCTTCAAAGTCAAATGGTTGTTTCTCTTGATTTTCCATATGTGTCATTTTTAAAGTTAGTTAACTTCAAACTGACACAGTTTGTGGAATACTCTCATGTCTTACCGCTTAAAGGGCTCGCAAACGGCTCAGATGGTTCGCAAAACACCAAATCGACACTTTTACCTTTTGGATAGAGACACCACCAATATTGGGATTTATTGACACCCCAAAGGCAAACTGTCTACTCCTTTGCAGCCTAAACCGTTAATTATCCACTCAGTAACTGTCATCGTCAAGTTTATTGAGCCATCATTATTCATTCAGTGAGTACCTTCTTTCCCGTTCTATAAAGGCTGCTTCACCACCTTCCAAAATCTCGCATACGTGTTCTTTGATGCCCATTTGATTCAGTATACCGGGACTGCCAGAAGATCTAAATGTGTTTTCCAGTGACCCCGAAATGTACTCAAACCTATATGCAGCGTTGTCTTTCCCGGCATCTTGCCCCTCTTGGTTTGCGACAATCACATTTTCCGAATCCGTAGGAACAACGATATTGGCATTATGGGTAACGATAATTATTTGCCTTTCTACCTTTTTCTGCTTTATAAAATCTTTCAGTTCGGTGTAGACTGTCCGGTTATCCAGATTGTCTTCGGGTTGGTCTATTAATATCGGATAATCAGCATTGCTAAGGTGTAAAATGAGAAACAATAATATCATTCCCTTTTTGCCTGGCGACATTCTCAAAATATCTTCTCCGCCCTGTGATAATTCATAGCTCACAGAAAAATAATCGTCAAAAAGACTTGTGGTTATGTTTTGGATTGTGCCTCCCTGATTAAAACGGATGTTGTTGGTTGCCGGGTCAAGAATCTTATTAAAAATATCCTTGAAATTTTCTGCGTGAGTGTCTTTGTCAAAAATGTAGTTGTTGTTTCCATCGAAGTATGCCCCAAAAATATTGAAGAAATAACTTTGTTTGTTGACAAAAGATGTACATGCCCCCGCAAACCGCTGTGTGTCAAAATCAAGTTGTGCCTTCAGTTTTATTTTTTTTTCGGCACTAATTTCAGAGTAGTCGGGTTTACTGTTTATTTCTGTCACTACCTTATTGTAAGATTCCAATAGACGGGAGTATGCTTCGATTATTTTGTCATATTCCTGCACAATGGCGCTGTTGGTCGCCGCAAGTGTTTGCTCCAGCTCGTTGATTTGCTCCACTACCGACTGCTCATCAGCTATTTCCTGCTGTAACGACTGAAGTTTATCCCGGTTTGATATTTTATCCAAATATGGCTGGATTTTACGGTCGTACTGGCTGATCCTGTCAGTGGTAAGGGTAATTAGGCGATCGATCTTTTGACCGAATTTTTGGGCTTGGTCAATAAGTTCTGTAAATACGGCATTAATCGCCCCTTTGTCGGCATCCACCTGCAACGGGAAGCGCCGCCCAATGAACGGATGCAGCATGAATTTGGCAGAAGCCAAACGGGAATAACTATCTAATGAGGTCTCCACACTTGCCATTAGCTTATGTAGTTCTGTCGGATATTCTGTTTGGTAAATGGCTTTTAAGTGTTGAAGCGAAACGAACCTGTCCTGATGAATCTTCCTGTTTTTCTCAAGGCGTTCAAAATTACGCTCATCCTCTTCCGAAAATCCCGCTATGTTTCTCAGTCCGGCCAGTTCCCTGTTTTTCTCATCAATGTTCCGAAGCCGTGCGGACTTGTCGCCTTTGCCCTTTATATCCTCCAATATACTGGCATAACTCCCTTTTAGTTGAAAAAACTGTGTTATAGCTGTATTTAGGTCAATTTTCGCTATATCCTGCTCTTTTTTAAGCTCCTTTAGAAACGCACTAAAAGTATCCTTTTCTTCAAGAAATGATTGAATGAGGGTTTTTAATCCTTCTTTGCCTCGTTTTTCTGCAAGAAAGTTTATATACATCTGGGGAATGTAGGTAATCTGCCTGCTTTTTTCTCCGGTAGGTTGCCTTAGCTTGTAGATTGTACCGTCTCCCCATTTCACTTCAAAATCAAAGGTGGGGTTATTATCGAAATCATACCCTGCATCTATTCCGGGTTCCGCCAGTTTCTTTTTTACCTGTTCTGGGTCTATTGTCTTTGCTATATAGTAAAGCAAAAGGGACTTCCCGGAAGATTTACCACCTATTATTGTATTAAGTTTATCGTTTATCTCAATACCAGTAGGGGGAAACGTTGAATCTCCCGTGGCCGGAACAAACTTTACCTCGTCAATAATCAGGTAATCCTTTTTTTGTTCAGGCTGATCTTCCTGTATCCTTACCCTGGAAGTGGGTTCATAAAGGGTTTGACGGAGACCGTTGAATGTGGGGTCTGATTTTATCCAGCAATACCGTTTCAGGTCAGGTTCAAATATTTTGCTGTTTTCATGAGCATCTGAACCATGAAAACATGGCATTAACCCCAAACATTTTCTTTTAACTTCTTCTATCGGATCAACACCCAATCCCGAAAAATATTTCGCGTCCTTGTCACTACCTGAAAAAATCGCCTCAGAAAACCGATAGATAGCCTGACGGGTAGCATCAAGTGCAGTGTACTTTGCACCTTCTATTAATTCATAATGATTTCTTAAACCCGAAGCTCCATCGGTTGAGCTATTGGCAACGATTATTAGTGAGTTGTTCCGCAATTCAGGATCTTCTTTGAATAAACTTTTCAAATCACTCACAGAAACCATATACTGCATTATCGCTTCCTTAATGGCAGTTTCTTCCGGTAGGGAAGAATCGTTTTTGTGTGTTCGCCCTAACTCGATCAAGTCTGCTCTTGAAGCCGAATATGAGCGGCTTCCGTTATCAAATTTTAGCTTATGCAAAAAACGCTCCCGAATTTTGTCATCAAAGGAGGGGTTGAAAAGACAGTGAATATTAATTGCGATGCTACTTCCCGTAACGGGTAAAAGACGTAATTCAATATTGGGAATAATAAGGGGTATCTGTTTTGTGATAGTTCCGTCATTCACGAACCCTTTAAACTTAAAATAATTATCAATACAGGTATAGTCGGTAACACCGATAACGGCAATTTCTCCGGGATATGAATTAATGTCGCGGATATAGTTTTTCCATTTATCCTCAATGGAACCTCCCTTAAACTGGTCATTCTTTTTGGTTCCCGGCGTATGTATATGTAAATCCCATCTTCTCCAACAGGAGCCTTTTCTATATGGATTGGTTGACATGGTCTTATAGTTCAATAAACATAGTTTCTACGATCAAAGCAAACTGATTTTAGTAGTTATGCGTTGATTTGCCAATAAAGATATAAATAAAGTTTTTCTATATAAAGCTGGACTTAACACAATAAGATTGTTGCATTTTTACATATGGTGCTGGTTTTAAAACTGTCAACTACTTTTTCAATGAGCGTGATTCGGGCATGCCCCGTTGGGTCGGGTCATTGCAGGGTACGCTCCGCTTCCGTCCCGGCATGGCCGTGACCGGCGTTTACCGCCGCCTTACATCCCCCTCATGCTTTATTGTTCCAGCTTTGTCCAGTTTCCAAAGACCGTACACGGACACCAGCCTGCTACAGCATTTTCCAATTCGAAAGGGCAAAAAGTACAGCGAAGCTAATGGCGGTGGCTGCCCTGCGAGCGCATAATGGCTGCGCTCCGCTTGCCACCCTCTGGGACTTATAGCTCTCCGGTTGCCCGCTCGCCATTGGCCGGAGGGCTTTCTTTTTTCTCCTTTTTTCTTTTGGAAAACGCCCTTTGGAGCGGCGGATGAAAAAAGAGAAACAGTAAAAAATGGCTAACAGCATAATCATGGGGAAACCTTTTACACCGGAACGATTGGCGGCGATCCGCCGGATGCGCAGGGCAAGGCGGTTATATAAACAGCAGCCCCTTTTTGCCTACCATATCCTTTGCGGGATATATCCCGGTTACAGCTACGAGGAATTTATGGATGACCTCCGCTACCGCAGGCCGCCCAGACGCAGGAGGGGCAGAAACAACCTGGTTCGCTATGGCAGATATGCCCGCATGGTGCAGCTTGCAGATCGCTATTAAAAAACGGGCAATGCCGAAGAAGCCCTGCAGGCCATGCGGTTGAGGCGGAACATGACAAAGCCATATCGGGTAATGGTCAAAGTGGAAAAGGTGAGGCTCGAATACATCTTTTCCCCGCTTGTACCCATCCGCCACATTGAAGAGCTGGTAGGGAGGTTAGCAGCTTGCGGGAGTGAAAACGAAGCGGACGGCATCGTGCGGGACTTTAGAAAAACGGTACATATTGGTTGAACAATTAAAATGAATCGACATGAAGATGGCAGATTTAATCCAGTTGGTGCAGGGCATGCCGCCCGGCACGGTGTTTTTTGTAGGTCTGGCGATAAGGCTCATAATCGGTATGCGCCAGTTCAACCGCAGGGGCGTTGGCGGCTTGCAACACTTCAATAATTATTTTGTCGGTCTGTTTACCCTTATCGTGGAATGGGTACTGAAATGGGGCGCTGCGGCCTTGATGGTTTGGGGGCTATGGGGATGGATCGTAAAGTAGTGGATAACGGGGTAGTATTATGCAAAAAAGTGCCGAATAGCAACACCTTCGCGAAATATTACTTCTGCTTTCGCTCTTTTAATCTAAGCCGCCAGCCTTGCCAAACGTGCCAAATCCTCCAAGAAAGAGTTCAATATTTGTTCGTTAGGGGCTACCATACCGGAAAGGTGAAAAAAATCTTCACTTTTCCGGTTTTTTATTTGGTGTAAGTTGCTGTTTATCAAATAGATGTAATTAGCAACGCTGTTCAGCCGGGGAGTTCGATATTGCGAACCATCAAAAGTGATTTTTTCCGGAAATATCGAACTTATTATCGTACGCCTGTCCGTAACCGTTCCCTTGTCAAACATAACGTCTATATTGGTCAGTGTCTGGATAGCCTTATCGAGCGACTTTTCTATACTGCCCACAGATACCGTGTTTGATTTCTCGGCAAGCTGTCCCTCCAGCTTGGCCAGCCTGTCTTCGCACTCTTTCTTGATCTCTTTGTAATCGCCCACATCAATCGCTTCACTTTATTTATTATTTACCGTACTTGTCATTTCCGCATGTTCAAAGGAGGAGGGATATGGCTCTTTTAATCTCAAAGATGGGCAAGAGGTAGAACTACTGGTAAGTCACCGCTATGGAGCGGTCGGTGATATTCCTTTACTATTGCCACAAAATGAATCTCCACAACTACCACTTTCTGGATTTGACGATAGGGAAGCTGGCTATACTTATAGAGTGAAAGCGAAGATGGTTGCTTACAAAGGCCCCCAAATGATGGACGGAGGCCCCATGAGCCATCTTAAGTTTATCAAAGTTATCAGCAAAGAGAAATATGAGGGTAACGAACCTTTTGAATTATCCATTGTGCGGTCGATTGTGCCTGGGCCGGACTTAATATGGCTTCAAAAAGAAGAAGACAGCTACCTGTATCTTCTCGACACCGGAGCCAAGATGAAACTCACCTACACGGATGAAGAGGTAGGAGAACGGTTAGCTGAAATTTGGGAATACAATCAGGCGAATTTTCGATATGATAACTCACCGACAGTGTTGGAATCCAAGTGGAAATCCATTCGTGTGACTGTCACCCACGACCCCGAAAATTTTGGAAAGGCTTATTTAGTGTCACATGTTGAGCTTACCGAATAGACTATAGTTCAGTTTAAACCATTTAAACTTTACCGTTCGGCTTACCATTGTTCCATCCCGTTGAATATGCGGTAAGCCGAACATACATAAAAAGGAACTTTCGCACAGAATCCATGAAGAAAAAGAAGATGGCTATGGTTGTAGGCCAAGTAAAGATAGACGAGGAAGACCATGGAAAAAATCATTACACAACGAGAATTAATATCCAAATACTAGTGATGCGTTAAGTTTTTAAAATTCATTGTAAAGCATTGTATATAAATATATTATAGTCGTTCTTTGATTTTTTGATTTGAATTGACCTGTAGATTTGCCGCCTTAAAATGCGGCTATGAATTCAGGGAAGTATGTTTTTGCCCAGCTTCTGCAATTTGTTGACAGGTACGAGTTCGACAAATGCGTGGCGAAGTACGATGGTGATTTCCGGACAAGGGGTTTCAACTGTTGGAACCAGTTCATCCAGTTGTTTTTCGGCCAGCTTACCTCGCGCAATTCGCTCCGGGATATCTGCGTATGCTTGAAAGCGCATAAGAATAAGCTGTATCACCTCGGGATCCGGAAATATGTCAACCAATCGACACTGTCAAGGGCGAACGAAGGGCGTGACCAGCGGATTTTCTCGGATTTCGGGAACTACCTGATCAGTAAAGTAAGGCCCATGTACAGCGAGCAGGGCATTTTGGGGGTGGATATTTCAAACGAGATGTTTGCGTTGGATTCCACGACCATATCGCTCAGCCTGAAACTATTCGGATGGGCACCCGGCAAATACTCACGCGGAGCGGTCAAAGTACACACCCTATTGGATCTCAGGGGAAGTATTCCGGCATTTATCCTAATCACCGATGGGAAATACCATGACAGCAACTCGCTGGACATCCTGATCCCCATCCCAGAGGCGATATATGTAATGGATAAAGCTTACGTTGATTTCGCAGCTTTGCACAATATCGATGTTTGCGGCGCATACTTTATCACCAGGGCCAAATCTTCCATGGATTTCTCCGTTGTTGAAAATAATCCCAATATCGATCCACGGACAGGGCTGCTTGCCGACCGTACCATCATACTGAACGGGTACAAGTCCAAAAAGCTGTATCCCGGCCAATTAAGGCTGGTGGAATACTACGACAGTGACAAAGAAGTCGAACTGGCATTCCTTACCAACAACTTCGAGGTATCCGCTCTTGAAGTAGCTCGGCTTTACCGCCACAGGTGGCAGATTGAAGTGTTCTTCAAATGGATAAAGCAGAACCTGGTCATAAAATCCTTATGGGGGCATTCTGAAAATGCGGTCAACACCCATGTCTGGATAGCCATTTGTACCTATCTTATCGTAGCCATGGTCAAGCATAACCTGAAAAGCACGCTCTCCATTTACGAAATCATGCAGATCCTCGGAATCTCGGCGTTTGATAAAACACCGCTAAAGGATCTAATCGCTCAGGATCAAAAAAATCAAAGTGTCAAAGAACAAAAATTGTTAAACTTATTTGATGCAAAAAGTTAACGCATCAGTACTAATATCCAAATAAAGTCCGTATACCAAAAGACGTATCCTAAACCGTACTGCATGGCATCCCACCGAACAAAGGTGAAATAGTGACCAATCCCCCTTTGAATCCCCCCGAACATTGCTCCATACAAATACGTTTGATATGGCGCAGATACTCACAAGCTATTCGGACAGGGAGTTTAAGGAAATCCTATCCGAGCATGTAAAGGAGGCCGTTAGAGAGGCACTCCACGGGGAAACGGCAGAAAAGCCGACCCCACCCCACAGAACATAGGTTACAGGACAAGAGCCGAGACACGGCTCATGCTCGGCGTGGCCTATTCCACCATGCACTATTGGGAAAAGGCGGGCATCCTCGTACCTCGACGCATCGGCCGAAAGGTCTATTACTCGGACGAGGCCATCCGCGATGCTCTTGCAAAGAGCGGAAAGGGGGGTAAATGATGGTATATCGAAACAATGATATGGTGATATATCCAGCTATTCCGTTAGCTACCTATCCAACCCGACAGCTAAGTAGCAACCCCGACCAAAAGCAGGTGTCCAATCGGAAAGATTTTTGGAAAGACCACGGGAAAGACACGCAATCCGCCGTCAGTTCTCCAAAGGTAGACCTTTGTCGCTCTGTAGGGAGCAAGTTTATTTTTTTGCAATGCAAAAAACCGTTTCCCCACGCTCCGCGGTGTGGGGAACGGCGGATGCTCCCGATGGTCGCAGTCCGTAAACTTGGGGAGGTTCGCCAATGAAAAAATTAGCGAAAGAAAAAGGCACGGACGGAAAAACACGCAAGCGTGGCCGTCCGAAAAAAGCCATCACACGAAGCGTTTCGCTCGTGGTACGGATAACCCCAACCGAACGTTTGGCGATTGCAGGGAAAGCGAGAAATGCAGGCATGCGGATAAGCGATTGGTTCCGGCAGTCCGCAAAGGTTGCCGTGATAAGACCGAGGCTGTCAGAAGAAGAAACAGGCTACCTGCGCACGTTGTCGGGCATGGCGAACAACTTAAACCAGCTGACCAAGCTTGCGCACAAGGGAGGGCTTGTGTCAATCATGGCGAATCTGCGCGGATTACTCAGTGAGGTGGAGCGGTTAATGGAAAGGATTGGCAGGGATGATAGCTAAGGTTATTACGGGCAAGAGTTTCGGCGGTTGCGTCCGTTACCTGTTGGAACGTGAACAGTCCTTTGTCCTGGATTCGGCAGGCGTTAGGAATTACAACATCAAGGCGATTATTGCAGACCTAAACGCACAGCGAAAGATGCGCCCACAGCTTGGCAATGCCGTAGGGCATACCGTGCTTAGCTGGAGCAACGAGGACTGGGATAAGCTTACCGTTGAGAAGATGGCGGAACATGCAAGGGAATACATGGAAAAGATGGGCATCAAGAACACGCAATACGTGACCGTGCTGCATGAGGACAAGAAACATCCGCATCTGCACATCGTATACAATCGAGTGGGCAACGATGGAAAGACAATAGGCAATTTCAACCATTGGCACAAGAGCCGAAAGGTGTGCAGGGAGATGACCGAGCGTTATGGTTACCATCTCGGCAAGGGAAAGTCAAAAGTGAACAGGCAGGCACTTCGGGGCAATGACAGATTGCGCTATGCCATACACGATGCCCTTAAATCCATCATGGCAAAAGCCACCACATGGAAGCAGGTGGAGATGAAGTTGCTACATTTGTCTGGAGACTTTTAGGGTAGAATTTTTAACTTTAAAAGTCAGTAGTTATTATGGGAAAAACACCAAGAGTATTTGATGATCAATTTAAGTGGATGGCGATTGAGTTATTCTATGTAAACAGTAACATCATCTTTTCTCAAATTCCGCGATGATACCGCCTCCAACTTCTATTTCCAATATCTTGTCGTTCAGGCGGATGATTTCAAAGGCGTTAGAAACCCCATCGGATCCAATGACAACCAGCTTTCTTCGATCCAGTGTCAGGGTGTACTGAGCTGTCATGGATAACGTGTTTTTGCACACTTCATCCAGCTCAAAATGATTGACGTTCATTACGCCTTCGGCGCTGAATTCGTAACAGGTTTTCTTTTCACAGTCGTTTGCAGGTTGCTGTACAGCACCATCAGATGTCGTTGTTTTTGTGATATACCATTTACCTACAATCAGCTCGGCATTTGTCGGTTCAGGTATGGGTTCTTTGTCTTTTCCACAAGCACCGACAACGATGAAAAAAAACACAAAAACACTGATTTTTAATATATTGCAGTAAATATTCTTCATTTCTGTAGCGTTCATTTTTAAAAAAGATAAAGTTATTAGATTTTTCACTTCAGTTATTTTTGCTGTCCTTTAAGCTATATCGGAACCGGTATTCCTCTTGCCATTCGTCAGACTGCTGCAGACTTACTTCTAAATAGCCGTCTTTATCATACGTATTTCGATATCTTATTTCCGAAACCAATTCACCGGATTTCTTGTAGACTTTCGCATTCAAAGGCTGGTTTTTAGAAACAGGGCTTTCAAAATAACCCGGGATATTGGATTCAATCATATGTTCGTATGAAAGACCGGTATCGTACTGATAAATCTCATAGCTGTCCTGGATAGGCAAGGAGGCCACTTTTTGTTCTTTTCTTTCAAGATTCCCCGTTTCTGTAAACATAAAGGTATAGACATAGCTCGCATCTTCGGAATCCTCCGTGAAGTACACGTGATCTTCAATGACATTCTTTGCCGGATATTTCCATATTCTTTTGAAATAGGAACTGCGGCCATCATCGAAGTCAGAGGTTGTCTCGTCGAGCACCTTTCGTTCCCCGTCATAGGTCAGTGCGCGAATGGCGGTATAATGGTCAAAGTTGCTCACAACTTCTTTCACCCGACCGCTTTCATTTAGGCTTATGTTGCTTTGTCGGAATTTTTCGCCATTCCGATAATAATCGATGCGATGGATGGTATATTTATCGTCGTAAAATATGTCGAGATACAATACACCGTCTTTATAGACCTTTTGCAGAAGCTTTTCGACCGGTGGGTTTGCGGAGGGGCTGTCTTTTCTACAGGAGACCATGCAGCTCCAGATTGAAAGCATCAAGAAAAGTCTAAACTGTGATCGGTTCGTCTTCATGGTGCAAATCGATTTTATTACATACCACCATCAAATGTTCCGGTAAATTGCCTCAACGTTCCGTCCTGGCTTTCAGCGGTGACGGAAAATGTCCCCTTAACCGGTCTTCCCAACGCGGGGAGGTCTTTATTTCCGATCGCTTCGATGTGAATGATTCCACGGCTTGTTTCCGCCTCCGGGGACACTTCCCATCCTTTCATACCATCCCTCGAATCTGAATAAATAAAAAGTCCTTTCAACGCTACGATATCATACCTACCGGGGCCGGTAACGTCCGGTAACGTTATAACCAGCGTTTTCATTTCGTTGTCTCCCTGACCGGAGGTATTCGCTACCACACCGACCGTATTCGTTTTTACAGTGCCCCCCTCGGGCCCGGAGATATCCTGGGTGCTGATACGGGCATGTGCCTTTCCGGCCACTTCAGACGCCGTACCCCTTACATCCATCAGTATCTCGTCACCGGCCCGAAGGGTCACCTGGACCATAACGTTTTCTTTGCTCTTTCCCTTACTGCAGGAAAAAATAAAAACAGCCATGAGTGCCCCTACTAAAAAAAATGTCGACAGTTGATTTCTTTTCTTCATGTCTTCTTAAATTTCCATCGTATCCAAAGTTGCGGATACACGCGGGCACCCCATTGTAAAAGTCCGACATTTATTTGCAGGATTATCCGTCTTCTCGGCTATGACAATGTAGTTATTGCGCCGATCAATTTCGCTGTCGTTGTATATATTCATTTGGCTGAGGAACCTGATTTTTTTCGATTGGGTTATTATTTTTCGGAATTGGCCTGGAGAGATATTACTGTGTTTCCTGAAATGCTTGATAAAATGTGATTGATCGTAAAAATCGCCGAGATACGTGAGCTCCGGCCATTGGGCCTGCTGTGTTTTGGCCAGCTTGGAAGCGATATAGGAAAACCGGATGGTTTCCGCATAGTCTTTCGGAGACATACCCAGCTGCAAATTGAACTGGCGTTCGAGGTATCGCCTGTTTACGTTCATATTCTGTACAATGCTTTCAACACATACCTTCCCCAAACGATCGATGACGTACTGAAGAAAATCGGCTGTCAACGATGGACGGTAGGTGCTTCCGGCAAGATGCACCCTAAGCCAATGTTCGACCCATGCGATTTTGGCGTGTGCACTGGTCAACTGTGCCAGTTTCTCACACATCCACGATGAATCAGAGAACCCGTAGTCAGCCAGATCGATCACGTCGTTCTTTAATTCATTTAGGTTGCCGCCTAGGAGTTTAAATAATCCCAATGGCTTAAAAACAATGATGAAGGTGAACGTAGGCTCTTTCCACCAGTTGCGGCATGGCTTGGTATGTGGTCCGAGTATGGAAACGCTACGAATTGTCCGTTGTTTTTGGAGACCGGTAACGCACTTGAAAGACGCTCCATAGGAAAACACGAGGGCAGAAAGGCCGTTGGGAAGGACGGTGGATTCCTGCCAGTTCGCGTGCGTATCCGTATCTTCGGAAAGGAGGTACCAAGCAACGTATTCGCTGAGCGTGGGAGAAGGGAGATAGCATGCGTGGTTCATTTCGAGTGGCAGTTATGTCCTTCAAACTTAGGTAAAGTTACTTGGATATGAAACTAGTAACGTAGCATGATTCCGCGCCCGCCGCAAAACGGGATTGAGCAGGCGGTTCAGGTTTTCCCAGAAAAGCAATTGGAAATTGCCTTTCTTCTTTAAGAGAATCATGCGGACTTCGTTGAAATCCATAATCCATACCTGCCGTTGCGCGTACGTACTGATGACAGAGCCGAAAACCCGGTCGGCCGCCAATTGAGCATACAGATCGTCGTCCACCGGTCTGATTTCAGCTAGGTGATGCGCAATGAGTGTATCCAACGCATACATAGAAAATGCACCGTCGCCGCGCTGTAGCGGATCTCCGTCCAGCATGTTTTCGATCATGCCGGCCTGCATGTCTTCCACCTCATCCCTGAAGGGGTAGACCAACCGTTTCAATGCCGCGGTATCCCGTTTGTTCACAGCTTGTCTTAGCGCAAGAAAAAAAGATTCTGGTGATGATGCGAATTGAGCGGATGCCCCAATAGGGTATGCCGGGAGCAACACCCCTAGCAATAGTTTGGATAAGATATTACGTAATTTCATGTCAGAAAGCGTTTTTTATGCCTACGTCTTCCCACAAGACCCATACCTTGCTCTGGTTTCCGGGCATGACATAGGCCGGTACGGCCATCCCGATTTCAATCCTGTCCATATAGATGGGATCGATCAATTTTTTCTCCTGATATGTAAAGGCGTCTCCTGAATCGGGTTTGACGTCGAATAAAAATTGGTATTGATGGATGTTGTTTACAGTGGAACCGGTGCGCTCGACCGCCCGAAGGAAAGCTATGCATTTCAGTCCATTCGCCTCTATCAGTCGTTTGTCTTTTTCGGAGAGGCCTCCATCTCCAATGGTGGAGAAGATATGCCAACCAAAAAATGCTGTTCCAGCTATGAATAGCACTATAATTCGGTTCCTGTTAGCGTCCTTTTTCATTTGGCCAGATGATTCTAAGGTCTGCAAACCTGTCCAATTTCCGCAACAATGTATTGTAAAAATGCGACAAATCGGTGAAGCCTTGGAGTGAAGGCATATTTAAAATGGTTCTCAACTTCTTCTAAGATTTTATCAGAGAAGATGTACGGGAAAATGGTTAAGGTATAGAAGAAAAATGGCCGATATGGAAGCGTATTCTTTCATGTTCCTGCGGATGCAGCCGAGTGCGAATGCCCTATAGTTTTCAACGGTGTTTACAGATAGGTTCATCCTCTGGGCGTTTCGGAGTTTTGCAGAAAGTGCCGGATAGCGATACCTTTCGCAAAATATTACTTCTGCTTTCGCTCTTTTAATCTAAACCGCCAGCCTCGCCAAACGTGCCAAATCTTCTAAAAAAGAGTTCAATATCTGTTCGATAGGGGCTACTAAGCGGAATTTGCCGCCAAACCATACTGGGTTGTTCTATTAAGAGCAACCCTTTTTCTTTCATTATCAATTCGTTATGTAATAATGCAGGCGTCAGGTTAGGTGTTCGATAGCTACCGTCAAGGTAGGTCAATCCTTGGTTGAACACCGCATTTATGAGTTGATGTTTCCCTATAACGGGTAGTTGTTCATAAAGTCCTTCCAAGTTTAGCAATAGGTCCAGTTTATCGGCAAGACGATCCCATATATCTTTGGTATTCTTCTTTATTCTACTAAGTTCGGCAAGAATTTCAGCTTTCTTCTGGGTGTATTTAGGATACCATTTTTTATACGTTGATGGTTCTATTTTATCTTCAAGTAGTTTCTGTTCCAATTGATCGATTTGTCTTTCAACCTCGAGTAACTCTTTGTTTTTTGCATCGAGTCCAATCTTCCTTTTTTCGAGATTATCTTTCATTTTTTCTTTTGCGGCTTCCCGGATATAACTTATTTGTTTTTCGTTCAGACTAAGATTGCGCAAGACCTCTTTAAATTGTTCGTGGAGCTTCTGACCAGAAAGACTGACGTTTCTATGCTTAGGACAGAGATAATAGAGATAGTATTTCAACTTTCCTTTACTCCATCCCGAAGTAAGGTTATTACCACACCAGCATTTCAATATCCCTCTTAATGGCACATCCTCGGCAGGTTGCTTTCGCTTGACAGCTTTCATCTTGCCCATCATCTCCTGTACCTTCCAAAAGTCCTCTTCGGAAATAAGTGCTTGGTGCAGCCCTTTGACATACCGTTCAGGATTTTTTTCGAATGCAGGAACTTTTATCAAACCGGCGTAGACGCAATTACTCAATACGGCCTGAATAGCGCCATTTGCCTTTAATTGATACCCCAACTTCTTAACTTCGTCATTGATCAGGTAATACGGTATTCCAGCCATATACAGCTCGAATATCTTCTGGATGAGGTGCGCCTTTGTTTCGTCCACGATAATAATACCTTTGCCGCTTTCACCCCTGGCGTTTTTATAACCTAAAGGGGCCTTCTGTACAAACCGGCCTGCTGCCATCGCATTATATATCCCTCCTTTCGTACGCTTTCGGATTTTTAACAACTCCTGATTCGCCATTAGATATTTAAAGGCTCGTTGGAGAAAAACGTCCGGATCGTTGATGTCCAAATCAAGAGGCTCGTCAATTGAGAGAACCTTTATGTGAAATTTTTTCTCAAACTGCTTTATTTTCAACAGAGCCTCAGCCAGATCCCGGCTGAATCTGTCATGGTCCATAATAATCAGGTAGCGAACGCTTCCTTTATGCTTCTTGATGAAATCTTCAAGAGCCAGAAAGTCGGCCCTATCAAAAGTATCACTGCACTCGCCATTATCCCTGAAAATGTTAAGCAGTTCAAGCCCATTACGGCGACAATATTCCCGTATAGAATCTGCTTGAACATCCAGCGAGTATTTCGACTGATCTTTTGTACTTATTCTTATATATCCTATTGCATTCATTTTTCATCCATTACAAGTTCAACCAATAATTCGGCCAGTAGATCCAAGAACGGCCTTTCATTTTCCGATACCATGCCAGCGGTATGCCGAGTACCATTCTGAATTTCAGTGAGCGGTTTTCCCTTCCCACGTATACTTCCTTCCATATCTCACCTCCTTATAAATTTACGAATACGCATATTAACTTCTATCATTGGATACCCATAAAAGAGGAACCAAATCTGTAACCGCCGTTGTGGGCGGCAACGAGATGTATCTTTTGGATAATCTCTTACTGATAGTTTATGTAAGGTATTGAGACCTTTTCAGGCTTTTTAGTACTTTCATACTACCTACGAAAAAACTTAAGCCCTAGAAGCAGTTTGTTTTGCCTTACATGGTGCGTTTTGGAATAAGATTGGTGGAGATATTTACAAAGGTAGCTATCCCAACAGGATTTTACTTAGTTAGAATTTAACTATGAGGCTTTCCGGTTCCAGTAATACGCCTCGCCTGATAGCAATAGCCATATTATTCAATTTTGTCACTTTTCTTATTGCTGATCAATTTTCACCATTAATAAACTACACAGCAAATAAAACAGCATTTGTAAGGCCATATTAAAAAAAGATAGTATTTGGCAGTCGATGGCGTTGATTTTCTCTACAGTGGTGATTTCACTCGGGATTTAGCAGGCGAAGCACATTAACCTATTCTCCGAATACGGTTAATGTGCTTTGCTGCTCCTATGTTTGTATAATATAATCTAAGTGAAGAAGGGCGAGAGCAGATTTTGCTTTAAATAGCCTTACGGTATATTCAAGAAAAGAGACTGCCTCCTCTTCTTTGACCTTTTAGAATCTGAACAGAATGTAAGGAATTTGCTCATTATAATGAGTCTTATAGCCAGTATATCCAGTCAGGAGAAAAGATGAAGAAAGGTTATCACTTACCTAAACTAGATAAGATGAAGGTATTATTAAAACAGACAGTAGGAATTGATGTTGCACAGAATGAATTAGTTGTATCGCTTGGTAGAATGGATGAGCAGATTAGAATAGAAGTCTATGCCTACAAAGTATTTCCCAATACTAAAAAAGGGTTTTCAAGTCTTGTATCGTGGGTAAATAAGCAGACATCAATTAACAACAGAAGTACAGTACGTAATGGAAGCTACAGGAGTCTACCATGAATCCTTAGCCTACTATCTTTGCAATATTAAAAAACAAGTAAGTGTCGTTTTACCAAACAAGATCGGAAATTACGCCAGAACACTTGACATAAAAACTATAACTGACAAGAGTGCTTCACAAGCCATTGCGAGATTCGGTTTAGAAAGACAATTGGAAAGCTGGCAACCACCTTTCAAAATATTAAATGATTTGAGACATCTTTGTCGGGAACGTGAGCAAGTTGGTACAGGAGCGAACAATGTTAAAAAATCAACTCCATGCAGAACGTATTTCTGCAACATCAAGTGAAAACTCAGTGCAACGAGCTAAAAAAAGAATAGCTCTTATTGATTTGCAGGAAAAGGAGATAGGAGAAGAAATTGCTATACTTATCAAAGGAGATCAAACTCTAGTGGAAAAGATGAAAATGGTATCTTCTATTCCCGGAATTGGAAATCTAACTGCTGTAACGATTATAGCAGAAACCAACGGATTCGAGTTAATAAAGAATAAAAGACAGTTGGTCAGTTATGCAGGATTAGATGTAAGAGAAAAGACATCTGGAACCTCAGTGAAATCCAAACCTCGAATCTCCAAGCGGGGTAATAGGAATTTAAGAAAGGTAATGCACTTTCCCGCATTAGCTGCAATTAGAACTGATGAAAGGTTCAGAGATATTTTCTTAAGAATGGTGTCAAGGCATGGTATCAAAATGAAGGCTATAGTTGCCATCCAAAGAAAACTGCTAGAATTGACTTTTATATTATGGAAAAACAATTCTTATTATAATTCAGAACACCAGTATCAAATCATTCCGTTTCAGGAAGTAGTGATGTAAATAAGGAGAAGCTTAATTCTCTATCGATAATTTGTTTAAGAGGTTGGCTTTAGCTTATAACCCCCGAACCCTTTTTGGGTTTATTTAAATCTAATATTTAAACTTAGGAAGTGCTCATTTCCATATACAAATTAAAGTTGAATAAGATGAAAAAAGGTATAAAAATTGCCGTTATGTGTGCTATAGCCTTAGCAACTGTCGGTGCAGTCGTCATGCTGTTATGGAACGCATTAATAACGGATATTTTTGGATTAACGGAGATCAATTTTTGGCAGGCATTGGGATTATTTCTATTGAGCCGTATACTATTGGGCCGTTTTGGATTTGGCGGTAATAGAATGATGATGCATGAAAAAAGAAATGCTATCCGCGAGAAATGGATGAAAATGTCTCCCGAACAACGAAAAGAATTTATCAACAAAAGACGGAAGTTCGGTTTTGGAAATTCTTGTGGAATAGATCATTTTGACATGGAAAAACATGAAGAGCAAGACAACGGGGAGAGATAAGCCTGTCACCGAAATGAATGTGGAAAGCCTTATTCAGGAACACCAACCTCGTTTAAAATCATTCATTCAGAAAAGAGTTTCCAATAAAGAAGATGCCGAGGATATCTTGCAAGATGTTTTCTATCAGTTGATAAAAAACGTGGAAGAAAATCTTAGTCCGATTGAACAAGTTACGGCATGGCTATATCGGGTAGCCCGAAACAGCATCCTTAATAAAGGAAAGAAAAAACGCGAGGAAAGGTTTCCAACCTCACACTATGATGATGAGGGCAACGTATTGGAAGAATTCTCGGAGATATTGTTTAATGAGGATAATCCAACTCCCGAAACAGAATATATGCATTCGCTAGTGTGGAAAGAACTTGCAACAGTGCTTTCTGAATTGCCTTTGGAACAAAGAGAAGCCTTTGAGTTTACGGAACTAGATGGTTTGCCCGTGAAAGAAATCGCCAAAGCTCTGAATATACCTGTCAACACATTATTATCACGGAAACACTACGCCGTAAAGCATCTACGTAAACGACTATACGGGCTATATAAAGAGCTGATGCTTTATTGAATCAAGTCCTTGAAAATATTCTGATGAGCAAGAACACGCCAAATCAATTACTACCCTACCGCTATTGTCGGCTTACCTTCAGACCAATGATCCAAGAGTTTAGCATTCTGGATATTGCATGTCTTCAACAGATCACGCACAGGGTACTTTTTCACAACCTCAATCAAAGCGTTCAAATGACGTTCATGATGCACATCTGTACCCACAAAATCATACATCCCAGATTTGATCATAGTCAATGCCGCCACTTTTACTTCGGTACCATAATACCTGCTGATCGCCAGTAGATTCAACTGCATCAAGCATCCGGCATCCTTTATCTGTTTGTACATATCAAAGTTGTAGTGGAAGTAACTGTACCTTTCCGGATGCGCCAATATCGGTTTATATCCCAATTTCTGGATATCCATAATGACTTGAAACAGTGCTTTTGACTCCGATAAATAAGACATTTCTATCAGCACATATCCACCTGGCATAAGGCAGAGGTTATCCTTTTCGATCAAAGTTTGCAATCCGTCATCGATCATATGTTCCGCTGCAGCAAAAATCTCGACCTTAGCACTCTCTGCATGCAAAGCTGTAGTCAATTCGGTACATGATCGGGATATGGTACTCTTTGTATTGGGGTGTACACCCTCCATAATATGAGGAGTACAAATAAACTTTTGGAAACCCATTGTATTTAAGCCCTTGATGAGAGACAAAGATTGTGCGACATTGGCACTACCATCGTCTATTCCGGGCAGAATATGATTATGCATATCCACTTCTAGAAAGGCTAACTTACCTAAGACTTTCACTGGAGGAGTATTCGGCTTGCTTTTAAATAGATTTGATAAAAATCCCATAAATCTTCTCTTTCTTTAATTAAGTATGCATTTTTATAACGAAATGTTACCCCAGAATGCTACTCTTTTTTTCAGTAATTTTTCATTAGGCATATCACATGCTAATCAAAATGTATGCCATATATCGAAAATCACCTTAAGAGAATAAAAACAAAATTTACAAATTGTAGAGGAATTACTACTATAGTATAAATAGTAAAAGCCGTTGCATAAATGCAACGGCTTTTACTAACATATAATTCTAAAATTTCTCGAATTACTTTTTGATCTCAACACGACGGTTTTGAACGCGACCAGCCTCAGTATCGTTAGATGCGATAGGGTTAGCCTCACCATAACCGTTAGCAATGATGCTTGATGCAGGAACACCCGCATTTACCAAGTATTGTTTTACTGCATTAGCACGGTCTTTAGACAAGTTCAAGTTATAAGCTTCAGTACCTTCAGCAGAAGCATAACCATCCAAAGTCACAGACTTGTTGTTATCACGCAATTCTTTAGCCAATTTGTCTAAAGTAGCGTAAGACTCTGTTTTCAATACTGAGCTATCGAATTCGAATCCGATTGGAGCAAAGTACTCACCTGTAGTAGCAGCTGGTGCTTGAACAACTGGCTCAGGGAATTTGATAGGACATCCAGAACCGTCTACTTGAGTACCGGCAGGAGTGTTAGGACATTTATCGAATTTGTCTGATACACCGTCTCCATCAGAGTCTTTACCCAATTGATCAACAGTACCTTCCAAAGCAGAAACACGTTGTTTCAAAGCTTCAACTTCGTTGCGCAATGATGGATCTTTCAACTCGTCGTAAAGGTTTGACACAGGGTTTGCAAATGTCAAATTTTCTTTGTCACGAGAACCTAAAGTGAACTCTAGACCACCGTAAACATTAGCAAAACGTTGTTTGCTATCGCTTGATGAAGGTCCGTAAAGAGCCGCTTCATCAGTAAAGTTCATTGTATAACCTAAGTTCAAAGCAACAACTTCAGATAACTTAAACTTAACTCCGACACCGACAGGTACATACATACCTAGACGATAGTCACGATCACCTACTGCATCGCGATCTCCGAAGATTTCATCTCCCCAGTTTCCTTTGTTGTTATACACTTCTGCACCATCGAATGTATTATTGGCATACTGAACAGGATTGTAAGCAAATGCACCCAAACCCACTTTAGCGTAGAAATTAACTGCATTTTCTCTTCTCAAGAAGTCGATAGTTCCCAATTGGAAAACACCATTCAAGCTACCAGCCCAATTTACAGAAGTAATGGCAGAGTTAGCCTGACCAGTTCCATCACCCGAACCCGGCTCAAAACCAGCACCTGTGGCATCATTTACATAAAGATCATGATTGTAAGTCTTAATCTTACCACGGTTACCTTCCAATTCCAATCCGAATAGAGGAGAGAATTGTTTACGGATAGTCAAACCATAGTATTCTCCAACTTTGTTTTGGAAATAACCAACTTTTTTGCCAAAGGCGTTCTGACCACCGATAAGCACATTAGGAGTAGTAATACCACCTTGCAAACCGATAGACCATGTTCTATATTGTGAACGTCCACCGAATACTTGTGCTTGCGCCTGTGCATTCTCTGCATAACCCAAAGCGGCTACTAGAGATGCAGCAATTGCTGTTTTTTTAATTGTAGAATAGTTCATACTCTTTTTTTTAAGGTTATTAAATTTTTAATTGTTCTCTGTTTTTAACATCTATTTACAATAACAGTGCCAAAATCAATCAAAATTATAAATTTCTTTCAAAGTTGTACTGTCGTCGTAAAATTAATGTGTAAAGGTAACTATTAACTAGAAATATCCCAAATATTTCTAGTTTTTTTATCTGTTACTCAATAAAAAACACTAGACTCCTTTCACCTTGTGGCCATCTAGCTACAAAATGTAATGCAACACTGCTAATGCCAGGCCTCCAAGCACAGCACTGACTGGAATAGTCAATACCCAAGCCCATAACAGACTAATGGTCACCCCCCAACGTACAGCAGACACCCGCTTGACTACCCCGACACCAATAATGGCGCCTGTAATGGTATGTGTTGTAGAAGCCGGGATACCGAAATGCTCGGTAATACCCAATGTCACGGCTCCGGCAGTCTCGGCACTGACACCTTCCAAAGGTGTTACTTTCGTAATCTTCGTACCCATGGTCTTGACGATCTTCCAACCTCCACTCATCGTCCCTGCCGCGATAGCCGCATAACAGGATAAGGGCACCCACTCGGGCATAGATTCAAAATCCGGAATAACCTGTTGGGCAATTAATGCTGTGGCGATAATACCCATCACCTTCTGGGCGTCATTGCCCCCATGGGCAAAACTCAGTCCTGCTGATGAGATCAATTGGAGTATCTTGAACCAACGCTCTGCCACCCGAGGCCTACTCTTTTTACATATATTAATAATGATGAGCGTGATAATAATCGAAATAGTCATACCGATGACGGGCGCCAGTACAATAAATGATAAGATTTTCAAGGTAGCACTGACATTGATCGCATCAATAGGATTAGTGCCCATGAAAATAGCATAAGCCATTCCCGAACCTGCAAAACCACCGATCAACGTATGTGACGAGCTGGATGGGATACCATAGTACCAAGTGAAAAGATTCCACGAGATAGCGGCAACTAATCCGGCAAAAATCACTTCCAACGTAATATATTCGTCGATTACCGTTTTTGCTATAGTATTGGCAACCTTGTGATCCGTAAAATAAAAATATGCGGCAAAGTTGAACAGAGCTGCCCAAAGTACAGCCATAAATGGCGTCAATACCTTGGTAGAGACTATGGTCGCAATAGAATTAGCCGCATCGTGAAAACCGTTGATGTAATCAAACGCAATAGCTAAGACGATAACGACTACTAATAATGTGGTTATCATAATAGAATGAATGTAAGTTTTAAAATGCGATTACGCATTTTTTACAAGAATACTTTCCAACACATTGGCTACATCCTCACACTTGTCCGTAGCATTTTCCATCGCAGACAACACTTCTTTCTGCTTGATCAATGAGATAGCGTCTGTCTCATATTCAAACAGGTCGGCCACAGCCTTGTCAAAGATATAGTCCGCTTTATTCTCTACACTGTTTATCCGTACACACGAATCCGTGATATTACGGATGTTTTTCAGATCTCTCAATTCAAACAATGCTTTGGCAACATGCTCAGCAGCTTCCAGAATCAAGTCCGTGAGGTCTTTCATCGGTTCGGTAGGTTTTTCTACCTTATATAGCTCTATTCTATTGGATGCTCCTTGAATAAAATCAGCCACATCATCCAATGAACTGGCCAGAGAGTGGATATCTTCACGATCAAATGGCGTAATAAAATTTTTACCGAGTTCCAAATGTATCTGATGGGTAATGCCGTCTCCTACGTGTTCCAAATCCTCTAGTTTTCTGTTGTTTTCTCTTCTAAGTTCCAGATCGTTCGTACGGACACTTTCTTGAAGTAACTTGGCCATTTCTATAAGATTCGCTCCCGCCTGCTCAAATAAAGGAAAGAACTTCTTGTCTTTCGGAACGAAATATTGGAAAATGCTATTTAATGACATAGTGATACATATTTTGATACAAAAGTATCATCTTAATGTTAACTTAATGTTAAGTTTGCCAAAGTTTACGCCTTCGCCAACGTAAATCCAAACGTCGTTCCTATACCTTTGGTACTCCGGACATTGACAGTCTGCTGGTGGGCTTCGACAATATGCTTGACGATGGAAAGCCCCAAACCCGAACCACCGATCTCCCTAGACCTACTTTCATCCGTCCGGTAGAAACGCTCGAACACGCGAGATAGATACTTTTCCTCTATGCCTTCCCCATTATCCGTGACTTCCACCAATATATGGTCCAACAAGGGAAATAGACTTATCTCAGTCTTGCCATTTTCCTTTCCGTACTTTATTGAGTTGCTGATCAGATTGATCAATACCTGCTGTATCTTCAAACGGTCCGCTTTGACCCATATAGGATTATTGTTCTTAGGAGTAAAGACAAGACTGACTTTTGCTTTATTGGCTTTGTCTACCATTTGGTAGATAGTCTCATGGATCAGCTGTACAATGTCAAATTTTTGGATGTTGAGCGGAATTTTGCCGGTTTCCAGTTTAGATATTTCGTCCAAATCGCCAATCAGATAGGTCAACCGATCAATATTCTTTGCAGCTTTGTCCAAAAATTGAAGAGCTGTATCCGGATCCTCTTCGATCATCCCGTCCTGCAAAGTCTCTATGTAACCCTGTATAGCAAACAAAGGGGTTTTAAATTCATGGGAAATATTGGATAGAAATTCTCTACGATACTTCTCCTGCTCTTTGAGTCGGTCGATTTCGCCAACTTTTTGCTTTGCCCAATCCTTGACCTCCTGTTCAATACTACGGATAGGGTTGTCACTGGCGTGCTCTGCCAAAACCTCCTTGAGATCCTTGCCCAACTTCAGATTACGAATCAGTTTGTAGATATTACTTATCCGTTCATGGATAACATTTTGGAATACACTTGACAAAATAATATACGTCACCACCAAAGCCACGACCAGTATTAATAAGAAATGGTTCCAATTCCCCTCATAAAAAAAACTCAGTAATGCCAACGACCCGGCAAAACCAAGTGAAATATAGAACACCAATAACCTAAAGTCCATGGAAAATTAATTATGAATTGTTTTTTTAGATAGCCGATAACTTGAAAATTCGTAATTCGTAATTCGTAATTCGTAATTCGTAATTCGTAATTCGTAATTCTAAAATTGATTAAAGTTTTGCAATCACTGTTTTTCCCCCGATCACCTTTTGGCCGATTTTCACATGGACATCCGTACCCACGGGCAAAAATAAATCTACCCGTGATCCAAATTTGATAAATCCAAATTCGTCTCCTTGTTTCACTTTGTCATTTTCCTTGACATACCAGACGATACGCCTTGCCAATGCCCCTGCAATCTGCCGAAACAATACTTCTACGCCATTGTCTTTTTTGACTACGATAGTCGTCCGTTCGTTGTCTGTAGAGGATTTGGGATGCCAAGCGACCAAAAACTTTCCGGGATGATATTTGAAAAAGGATACAATACCAGAGACAGGATTGCGGTTGACGTGCACATTGATCGGTGACATGAAGATGGACACCTGTACACGTTTATCGTTGAAATATTCGGTTTCCTCAGTTTCTTCGATCACGACCACCTTACCATCAGCGGGACAAAGCACCACATGATCATCGGGAATGACCCGTTTGATCGGGCTTCTGAAAAACTGAACAATAGTAAGGAACAGAAACGCTGAAACAATATAGATTATCCATTTTATCGCTTCCGGCGCATCATAATAATCAGCTACCGCATTGATAATGAAGATAAAAAGTACAACTAATGCTAAACTGGTATATCCTTCTTTATGAAATTTCATAGCCCCTGTTTTTCTTGCAAACTTAGATAAAATATCTATGAACTTTACCAAAGTTTTAGAAAATTCCGCTAGCGCACGAATCCTTTCGTGTGCTTAAAGGCAGGCACACGAAAGGATTCGTGCGCCAACACAACGCCTAATGCGCTTCCAACCAAGTCGCCCCTTCCCCGATCTCGATCTCGATCGGCACACGTAGTTCGATGGCATTTTTCATTCTATTTGTAATGATTTCCGCAAAAACTTCTTTCTCTTTTTTAGGAATATCAAACACCAACTCGTCATGTACCTGCATGATCATCTTACCTTGCAGCTGCTGTGTTTCAATATCGTTCTGTATGCCGATCATAGCTACCTTGATCATATCCGCTGCTGATCCTTGTATAGGGGCATTGATAGCATTTCGTTCAGCAAATCCCCTCACCGTCATATTGGCTGAGTTGATGTCGCGAAGATAGCGCCTCCGCTTTAAAATGGTCTCCACATAGCCGTGTTCCTTCGCAAACTCGATCACTTCGGACATATACCTTTTGATACCCTTATATTGTGAAAAATATTGATCGATAATCTCTGCGGCCTCCTTGCGGGAAATACCCAGATTTTGAGAAAGTCCAAAAGCCGACTGCCCATAGATAATACCAAAGTTGACAGCCTTAGCATTGCGTCTTTGGTCGGCCGTGACGGCCTCAAGGTCCAACCCATACACCTTGGCGGCCGTAGCCCTATGAATATCGTGTCCTTGAGCAAAGGCTTCCAGCATCTGTTCGTCTTGGCTCAACTCGGCCATAATGCGCAACTCGATCTGTGAATAATCTGCCGAAAGCAGGATATGCCCAGGATCTCTTGGGATAAAGGCCTTACGGACTTCACGGCCCTTTTCAGTACGGATGGGTATATTTTGTAGATTCGGATTGGTTGAACTCAACCGTCCTGTCGCAGCAACTGCTTGGTTGTAGGAGGTATGGATCAGACCCGTATGGGGGTTGATCAAGGTCGGCAAAGCGTCTACATAGGTCGATTTCAATTTCTGATATTGCCGGAAGTCCAAAATATCCTGAACAATATCAGATTTGTGTGCCAATGCCAACAGCACATCTTCACCTGTCTTGTATTGCCCTGTTTTTGTCTTTTTCGCTTTGGGATCTAGCGCGAGTTTATCAAACAAGACCTCTCCCAATTGCTTCGGCGAAGCGATGTTGAATGTAACACCCGTCTTTTCATAAATACGGGCTTCTAAATCCTGAATATCTTTTTCCAATTCCTTCGAAAAGGATCGGAGTGTATCCACATCAATCTTTACACCGCTTTTTTCCATTTCGGAGAGCACATAGATAAGAGGAAACTCGACGCCCTTGGCCAATTTTGTGGTATGAGTTTCCTCCAATAGTGGCTGAAACTTTTCATGCAACTGCCAAGTAATGTCGGCATCCTCTGCAGCGTATTCTTTTATTTTGTCTACGGGTACATCCCGCATATTACCCTGGTTCTTACCCTTAGCACCGATCAATTCTGTGATAGACACGGGTGTATAGCCGAGATAAGTTTCGGCCAGGATATCCATACCATGGCGAGTGTCGGGATCAATGAGGTAATGTGCAATCATTGTATCGAACAGTTCACCCTTGACATGTACGCCGTATCGAGATAGTATCAGCAGATCGTATTTGATGTTCTGCCCAACTTTGATAATATCCGGATTTTCAAATATTGGCTTGAACGCATAGATGATGGACAACGCGTCCTCCCTTTCGGGTGGAACGGGTACGTAGTAGGCCTTGCGACTTTCAAAAGAAAAGGACATGCCGACCATATCTGCCGTCAAAGCATCCAATCCCGTTGATTCTGTATCAAAACAAAACCGGGACACACCCGATAACAATCCGATCAATTCATTGATTTTCTCCGGAGTATCTACAAGGGTGTACTCGTGTTCGACATTGTCAATATTATTGGAAGGCACAATGGATTGTATCGTTTCTTCTGTCGGATTCTGAGGCAAATCCATAGGAACGGCAAACAAATCCATTTGACCAGAAGGGGAAGCAGATCGGCTCTCCACAACCGAAAACTCTTCACCGAAGACCCTTTTTCCCAAAGTACGAAATTCAAGCTCTGCAAAAAGAGGTTCTAATACTTCTCTGTTAGGCTCTTGAAGCAAAAGTTTCTCCTCCTCCAATGCTATCGGCACATCCAACAAGATCGTAGCAAGCTTCTTCGATATCAACCCTTGCTCCGTGTAATTGATGACATTCTCTTGTAATTTACCCTTCAACTTATCTGTATTGGCAATCAGCCCCTCTATGGAACCAAACTCTTGAATCAACTTCTTCGCAGTCTTCTCCCCTATACCGGGAATACCGGGAATGTTGTCCACAGCATCCCCCCATAGGCCAAGAATATCAATCACTTGAGAGACATCGGTAATTTCCCACTTTTCCAATATCTCCGGTACACCCAAGACTTCGGCTCCGTTGCCCATACGTGCAGGCTTGAAGATAAAAACATTGTCCGACACCAATTGACCAAAGTCTTTGTCCGGAGTCATACAATACACTGTAAAGCCTTCATTTTCGGCTTTTTTTGCCAATGTGCCGATGATATCATCCGCCTCATAGCCATCCATTGTGATCAATGGTATGTTAAAACCTTCAATCAATCTGAATATGTAAGGAATAGAAGCTGACAGATCTTCGGGCATCTCCTGCCGATGAGCTTTGTAGGCTTCAAACTCAATATGTCGATTGGTCGGAGCAGCTGTATCAAAGACTACGGCGATATGTGTGGGCTGTTGGTTTTTGAGGACTTCGAGCAGGGTATTGGTAAAACCTAAAATAGCTCCCGTATTCAAACCATACGAAGTCAATCTAGGCACTTTGCTTAAAGCAAAGTAAGCTCTATAGATAAGAGCCATACCGTCTAATAAGAATAATTTTTTCACAAAAAGTGTTTTAGCGTCTTAGACAAAGGTATTAAATGTTTTTTTCAAACCTATAAGGTTTGGGAAACCTTATAGGTTTTTTTAGTATGTAATACAGACATAAAATCTACTCTTGCCTACAATTTCACAGAAGGAAATTGCCATGAAACCGTTACTTCAGAAAACTCACATCCACTATGACTGGAAAATGATCGGACGGGTATTTCCCTCCTGGAAAGACATCGGTATATATACCCCATCTGTTGATTTTTACCTCCGGTGTAGCGGTCACAAAGATATGGTCTATACGGTAGTTGGTGCTAGCGGACTGATCTATATCATAATAATTGAACGTACCTCGTACTGCATTTATCTTGTTCTTCGTCAAAGTATAGGTATCTTTGATGTTCGCACTGCTGACCATTGATTTATAGTAACTGGTGTTTTGATTTGAATTGAAGTCTCCGGTCAATAGGGCCGGATAGCCTGCTGTAATCTTCGGTATGGTATCTAATAATAGCTGTGCTCCTTTTGTCCGGGCTTCAGTACCTACGTGGTCTAAATGGGTACTGAAAAAGTAAAACTCTTTTTGTGTATTCTTGTCCCTCGCCTTGGCCCAGGTACAGATCCGGGATTGTGCCGCATCCCAGCCTCGGCTTGCTTCCGTGGGTGTTTCTGACAACCAAAATGTCCCCCAATCTTCAATCTCTATTCTGTCCTTTTTATAAAAAATAGTCACGGTAAGCCTATTTTCTACAGTGGTCTCTCCCCTCACATCGGTACCGACCAAACCATATTGGGGCATAAGTGCCAACATATCTTCCAGCTGTTTTTTGGACGGTTCCTGCACACCTGCGATATCAAGAGTGTATTTATCAAAAACCCTTTTGACCAGTTCCTTTCGGTTGCTCCACGGATTGTCTCCTCCGGTATCGAACTCTATATTGTATGAGGCTACCGTAAGGGGTGAAAGCCATTCTTTTGAGTCCGTATGATCAATATTGTCCGGGACTTCTTCCTTTTTTGGATTTTCTATATCTGCATCTTTACTACAGGAGGCCAAAGCCAAAAGTGCCAAAGCGTAAACAAATAGTGCTTTTTTCATCTTTTAGGTATAACATGTTAAAAATGGGGGCATCTCCTATATCTGTCGTGGACAGATATAGGAGATGCCCCCATATATCAATTTAATCCGGTTGCTCCACGGTTATATCAACGACATTCATTAATGCTCCCCATCTGCCGTTGGCTTCCGGTGTTTGATTGACAAGTCGCAACCTTACTTTTTCCGTACGTGGGATATTTGGTGAAAAATCGGCTGTTCCCAATACAGTCCTCGGCGTGGTGGTTATACCAAGCGAACTCCATGTCGCGCCTTCATTGGTCGAAAGCAGAACTTCTACCCTATAGGTACTGGCTGTAGAGGCATTGGATCCAAAGCGGACTCTTATCCTTTTCATTCCGTCAAATGCAAATTGGGTCTCTATATAACCCGGTCCATTGTCAGGAAAACCTGCCGTTGGTGGCGTTGTATTGACCGCCGATGCACCTATCATTACAGCCGTCGGATTGACAATATCACCGGTTCTGGTTTTCCAGAAAAGTGCTCCATAGAACAGCCACTTGCCGGTCGGTGCAGTCAGATAGTTGTCATATATAGCATCTTGCGGAGTATAATAATATAACGCTTTTCCATTGGCAATCATATTGCCGTTATCTTTTCTGATGGCATAAGAAGCTGTAAAATTTTCTATGATGTAATTCGGATCCGGATCTGGAGCCGTTCCACCGTACACCACATCCGCTTGCTGGCGTATGAAGAATTTATTTTCTCCGTTTTCCCGGGCAAAATAACCTGTCACACTCGCTGTATTTGCAGTCAGTGTGATACCACTTGCATTAGCCAACGTCAAGTGTACCTTGCCCGAGTTGTCCCGCAAGCGATAGACTTTTTCGGTCGCAAAATTATCGTACAGCATGATCCCAACATCATTGATCTTGACCAACGTATTGCTCATATTTTCGCCAGTCATATTGGCTATAGAAGTAATTTTTTCGGGGTACTGATAGGTTCCTGCAATTTGTATATCAGCATCTGCAACACCAGAGATAGCCAGTCGGCCGTTTACGGTTGTCAGCTGTTTATTACCCACATCGATGATCAATGCAGCCTCCAATGGATAATTCGCCGTAGTGACCCCGGAGATGTGTACACCTCCACTGGCATCCTGCACAGTGATACCACCGTTTAATTCGCCAACAATTGTAGAGATATTGACTACTTTCAACTCGGTACCCGCCGGGATAGTACTGCCTTCACCGGCGGCAATGATGCCTGCTATGGCTCTCGACAAAGTGATGTCTCCCGATCCAGCACAACGTATCTGGGTCAACCCGTCCGCTGCTTTGGCATCCAATAGACGCAATTCCTTACGGTTATTGTTGATCGTAAACACACCCATGATATTCCCCCGGCCTTCGGGAATAGCCACAGAAGCAATAGCCGAATTTTTAGGCGTTACAACTGTAATTTCATTTCCGGCACAGTCCTGCAGAAGTATTTCTTTTTGGCTATCGTTGCCTGATGGTCCAAAGTTTCCATCCAGGTCTTCATTGGTCACCTCTACATCCCGTAGTGTGACCAACTGCTGATGTTGTGCTTCGCCCAACAGTTCTACACTCATTTCCAAAACAGGAATTTTTTGGTTTTTAGCTCCAAAACCTATATGAGCAGCAACATCATTGGCATCCAGTGCCTCCCCGTCGGCTCTTGCCAACATGAGGAATGAGCCTTCCCTTTTTATTGTCAACTCTTTGCCTTTCACAAACAGCAAGGTTCCTGCTTCAAATTTGGAGAGTTGTGCTTCTTCCACCTTAATGGCTATCGCCGCTCCGTCACCCTGTATGATAGCTAGACTGGGTAATCCCTGCTTTTCACCACTTGCACTCACAAATCCCCAAACTATGGGATCTCCCTCTAGAACGCCCTCTCCTTTTTCAAGAAGCTTGGCAATGGTCGTATTCACCGGAAAACCGGGAATAGTGGGCACTTGTGTTTCGGGTTCATCTCTCTCACAGGAAGAAAGTACGATCAGTGCTAATAATATCCCATACAATCTGATGGATATATTTTGCATTAGACTTGTTTTCATAAAAAATCGTTTTTAGTTGATTAGTTAATGGGATTCCATTTCGATCAGCGTAATGTTTATCCTATTCATTCTATTTAATTTCGGTGCAGATATATTTGATACTTTGACCATCAGCCCTTCGTCCTTCTTGGCATTTGTCTTGAACGTGGCAAATGTCTCCCGCCCCTTGTCATACCTTCCTCTTGCTGTACCGATGCTTCGCCAGGTCTGGCCCTTATCTGCCGATACCGATACCTCGACCTGAAAGTATCCTGGATCGGACCTGTAACCGATGAAACCGACCTTTACACTCTTTAGCCCCTTTAATTCGAACTGTGTACTAAGACTTCCTGGTTCGTCTTCGATCGTAGGTGCAGACATGACACGTGGTGCCATAGGTCTGAAATCGGTTGGTTCTTTGTCCCATACCAAGGCATCGGTGAACAGCCATTTCCCACTTGCCGCCGTCACGTCTCCTTCAGGATACCTTCCTTTTTTGGTAGCTGTTTCGAATGTTTCGGTTATGATGTTGCCCTGCGCAAACACAAGCGTACCTGACCCCACCAGACATAAGATGCAAAGGGTTTTCCGAAACAACTTCCTCCAAGATCTGTTGTTCCTTATTCCAAATATTCTTTTATTGCTCTTCATACTCAAACTGAATTTCGGTGATGTTAATGCGGCTTAGCCGATCTGATTTCGGTTGGGATGCATTTGCGATTTTTACACGATAGGCTTCTTGTTTCTTGTTTTTGATCTTATACTCTGCAAATGTTTCCTCTTCTTTCGTAGGATCTCCCCGACGAATACCGAGGGAAGCCCAGTTTTTCCCACCATCCTTAGATACAAATACCTCTACGGCAAAATAATCGGATATGTCATCCTTGTACCCGATAAAACCTACCTTGATCGTGGTCAGTCCTTTGATGTCAAACCCGGTACTGATAAAGCCATTTGCATTGTTTGTACTTCTCGGCCCAAGCAGACGCGGAGCTTTGGGACGGATATCGCTAGACTTGACATCAGTGACCAAGGCATCGTCAAAGAGCCATTCACCGGACAAAGCCGTAATGACCTCGGCAGGGTATTTATTTTTGTTCTGTGCGTCCAGAAAAGTTTCGTGTATGCGCTTGACAGTACTTTGCGGCTGCGCACATACCGACGAAACAGACAACAAAAACAGGGACACAAAAACAACAGGCAATCTATTCAATTCCATCATATCTTAATTTTTATCGTTCTAGGGTCAGCAACACGGGATAATGATCGGACAATATGTGTGTCGTCCCATCATACACGACCTCACAGTCTTTGATCTCAGGTTTCAAATCCGGGCTTGTCCATATATAATCAATCCTTAATTTGTCGGCACTTCCAGCTGTAGAATGCAGATTGGTCGGACAGGTGTGTGTAAATTTTCGGTGTTTTTCCCACCAACTGTCGATGTATCCTGCATCGATGACCCGCTGTATCACGCTATAATCAAAATTTCCATTGTTGATATTCTTACTTTGTGCTTTAATGGCCCGTGCCAAACGTGCCTGCTGTGTACTGTACACGTCAGCATCCACAGGAGAGAAAGAATTGAAGTCGCCCATCATCAATCGTTTTTCTTTCGGAAGCGAATCAATGATAGCCAATATTTTATCTATTTCTACTAAACGTTGTTGCCAGCTTGATGGGTCGAGATGCAAGACGATTAATCTATAACCTTCTATTTCGGCCGTAATCACGCCATGGTGCAGGCCTATCCCTATCTTTTGGATATTGGAAATAGGATATTTAGACGATATCGCCAAGGGGCAGCAACTCCCTGTGTCAAAAAAAACAGTATAGGAATGTCCGTAGCTTTGGGCAAAAGCTGCAAAAGTATCTTCTGTGAATTTACTCATTTCCTGATAACCGATGATATCAGGCAAGCGCTCTTTGATCCAGTTCTTGTACTTTTCTCTGTACATCTTGCTCCCATTGAATCCGACCAATACGTTGTAGTTCATGATCTTTAACGGATCACCTTGTCCTGTACAAGCTGCATAGCCGGCATTGTCCAATACCACGGACAGCATAAGCACAGCGATTATGATATATGTTTTCATACTTACTTAATATCCGTTATTCTGTCTCAAAGCTGGATTTTTCATAATTTCCAATGACGGTATAGGGTAGTACATATTATGTGGCCTTACATTTTCCGCGGCGGCAGCATAATCTTCTGCCACAGATTTTATGCTCTCGTAGAAAATCCCCCAACGCACAATATCCCACTTGCGCGTAAATTCTCCTGCTAATTCTCTGCCTCTCTCTTTGCGCAGTTCTTCGCGCATGGTCGATTGGTCTGTTAGTGAAACCCCTCCAATATTGGCCCTGTTGCGAACCAGATCCATGTAATATTTGGCATCGCCGAGCTCTTCTAACTCTATCGATGCTTCGGCCATCATCAGTAGTATATCGGCATAACGCATGAAAATAAGGTTTCGACCGCTGGCAATGTTATTTGCATAGATGTCCCAGAATTTTGGCCCCAGCCAATAGCGCCCGGAGGATCTAAACCGATTAAACTCCTGCCCGTTGTACTCCGAAGCCAATACATGGGCCTTCCGTCGATCGATATCTGAATAATAGGACTCCAATCTTTTTGTCGGCCTGACCGCCCCATAAGGTGTAGCAGAGCTAGCACCGAGATCTACCCCATTGTATTTGCTTCCATCCTTGGGCGTGGGCAGACACCAATTATAGATCTGATGCGCGCGTTGGAGCCCTGTCACCGAATAAGAATATTGTATCTCGAAGATAGATTCTTTGTTGTTCTCTATCTTATAGATATCACTATAGTCGACCAATGTATAGATTCCCTTGTCTGTGGCCAGATTCACGACCTGCTCTGCCGCCCACCTTGCTTTTTCCCAGTTTCGGTTCGTCAATGCCAATCTGGCCAATAGACCGTAGGCAAATCCCTGGGTGATCCGACCTATATTGGCTCCCTCAGCTTTTTCCAACAGATAAGGGGCATACTCCTCCAATTCTTCCATCAGTACACTGCGGATAGAATCTGCGTCACTACGAGGCAAAGCAATGACTTGGTTCACATCATCTTCACTTTGCAAACCCTCGGACCAGTACGGCACATCACTGAACGTATTGGTCAGTATATAGTAATACAGGCTACGCAAAGTGGTCGCCTCAGCCACCAATTTATCTTTAATTTCAGCAGAAAGGGCAGACTTCTTTATGCCGCTTATCGTATTATTGGCATACATGACCCCCTTGAAGCCATGCTTCCACACTTCTTGTCCCACTCCGGGGGCTACCGGCGAATAGCCAAAGTTTCCGTTGACATTACGTTCGGTAATCATGACCATCAGATCTGTACTGCCCTCGGCCGCGAAAAAGAATTCGGGATTGGAAAAAATATCGTACAGCACAGCATACACTCCATTTACCGCAGCCTGAGCCTCTGCCTCGCTGGTATAAAACTTATCCGGTGATGCTGCGTTTTTCATATTCTCTTCCAAAAATTTTTCGCAACCGGCCAAAGAAAACACTGTCGCCAAAAGAACAACCAGGTTTAATACATATCGCTTGATTAACTTTTTCATATCGTTCATATTGCTGTATCCTTAAAATCTTGTTGATATACTGAATGCTATGGTTCTGTTCTTTGGATACACACCATCATCTTTTCTCCGGACTGTGGATGACGAGTTGTTGCTGACATCCGGGTCATAGCCATTATATTTTGTCCACAGATATAGGTTGGTTCCGGTGACATAGAGGCTGAGATTCTGCAAAGTCTTGATAGGCATATTCGCCTGATTGAATGTATAACCAAAACGCATAGACCCAAGCCGCACAAAAGATGCATCGTGTACAAAGCGGTCTGTAGCCACAAAGTCCTGCGAGTTGACCCTAGGGAGATCGGATGTGGGATTATTGATCGGGTGCCACCTGTCTATCATATACCTAAACTGGTTTGGCCCGACATATCCGACACCCTGCTTAAACTCAATAGGGTTGTACATTTTTGCACCTAACGAATAGTGGAAAAACACATCAAGTTCGAAGCCTTTGTAGGTAAAATTATTGCCCAGACCTCCCTGATACCTTGGCTCAGTCTGCCCCAGATAAACTTCATCAGCCTCGCTTAGTACACCATCTCCGTTTTCATCGATATAGCGTTGTCGCCCAAGCTGGTAAAAAGACGGGATAGATACATATCTGCTTCCTCCCCAATCGTTGATTTCATCCTGGGTCTTCCACGTACCGGCATATCGCACACCATAAAGGCCGGATACCGGTCTACCCACTTCGTAGCCATACATGTAGTATTGAGGAGCTGCATAATTTGTCTCGGTTGTCACCCGCACCAATGGCCCTAGATCCAAGACCTTGTTGTCATTGGTGGCAAAAGTAAACGAACTTGTCCATTTGAAGCCCGACAGTGCTTGTACATTGACTGTGTTCAATAGTACCTCGAGACCTTTATTTTGTGTTTTTCCTAGGTTGACCAACCTATCGACAAAACCTACTTGCTGTGGTAATTGTACGGTAAGCAGTAGGTCCCGTGTCGTCGTGCTATAAGCGTCCAATGTCAACGACACTCTCTCGTTGACAAGTTTTAGGTCTAGCCCTGCATTCCATTGCTTTGACGTTTCCCAGCTCAGATTGTCGTTGGGGATATTGGCAAACTGATAGGCAATAGGAGCCGCGCCGTTGAAGAGATAACCATTATTATTGGCTGTCAATCTGGCCTGCGAGCCATATGTCGCAATAGCTTGATTGCCGGATGTACCAAAACTCAACCGCAAGGAACTTTCACCCAGAGTATTCCGCAGATTGCGCATCCAGGGTTCTTGCAACATCGCCCATTTGAAAGCTCCCGACGGGAAAAACGCCCATTTCTTTCCGGGAGGAAAATTAGATGCTCCATCCGCCCGGCCAGTGAATGTCAGGTAGTACTTCCTTTTGTAATCATAGTTCAAGCGGCCCAATGTGGATACCATCGCTGTCTCTACCAGATTGGACGTGATTACTGTCGCTTCTTTCTCTGCTGCTACCATATTGTTGTCCTCGGTCGCGTCCACCATATAGCCTTGTCCTCTTTGCCACTGCGTGACGCCTGAGGTTTTTTGTATAGTAAATCCGCCCAAAGCATTGAAACGATGGTCATTTGCCCAGCTCTTTGCATAAGATACCGTTGTCTCGCTCAATACTTTTTCAAATGTATAGGCGGACTTGACCGCGTAACCTCCGGCTTCGAGAAAATTTCGCCGTGGCAAGGATGACGGTTCGTATCGGCTCTCATTCCTGAAATAGTTGGTATTGCTAAAAGATGTCTTAAACTTCAGGTTGCGTATAGGTTCATATTCCAAAAATAGATTTGTCCAAAGGTTCTTCTTGGTGACATCATGCCGCATGAGCTCTACCAACGCCACCGGGCTGTTGATAACCCCACCAGAGTACCATCCTTCGTTCCAGTCTTCAAATACACCACCTTCTTCGCCTCCTTCATCATATACAAGCATCGTCGGTGGTATGGCCAAAGTGGAATTCCACCATCCGGCATGGGAGCCGATGTCGATCTTGTTCAGGTCTTCTTTTGTCCGGGAATAATTCAATCGCAGACCTCCCCGGACTTTTTGGGAAAAAGTCTTATCCAAATTCAACCGTCCCTGGTAACGTTCAAACCCGGAAGCTTTGATGATTCCCCGCTGATTGGCATAGTTGCCGGACAAATAATATCGTAGCCCGGTATTTCCTCCGGATGAAGAGAATGTATGGTTATTGTAAGGTGCTGTACGGGTCACTTCCTTGGTCCAATTGGTACCTTCACCCAATGCTTCCGGATCGGCATAAGGCGGATTCGTTCCGGTAGGTGAATTAAACCAATAGTTCTCGTTGACCATCTCGGCATATTCTTTCGCATTCATCATATCCAAAAACCTAGGTAGATAAGCGACTCCGACTTCGCTGCTGTAATTGAATACGTCTTTACCCGGAGCTCCTTTTTTGGTGTTGATGATGATGACCCCATTGGCACCTCTAGATCCGTAGATTGCCGTCGATGAAGCATCTTTTAGTACCTGTATGGATTCGATATCGGTCGGGTTGATATTGTTGAGGTCTCCGGCATCTATGATCCCATCGACCACATACAACGGTTCATTGTCTGCATTGATCGAGCGTGTCCCTCTGATCCGGACAGACGTACCGGCACCCGGGTCGCCCCCTGTAGAAATCAGGTCCACTCCGGCAATTCTACCCTGTAGCATCTGGTCTACCCGCACGACCGGCATTTTTTCAATTTCCTTCATATTCACCGAGGCCACGGCTCCGGTCAGATCTCTTTTATTGACTTCTCCGTATCCTATGGCCACGACATCCAAAATCGTCTCTACTCTTAGTTTAAGCCGAACAATGATATCGCTTTCGGCACCCACGGTGACTTCTTCTACCTGATAGCCCACGGAAGAAAATTGCAATGTATTTGAGCCGCTTTCCAGGGTTATGGTAAACTCACCTTTTTCATCTGCAACAGTTTGCTGCAAAGTACCCTTTTGCCGGACTGTGGTACCGGGAAGCACTACCCCTTTTTCATCCAGTACTCTTCCTTTTATCGTTCTTCCTTGTTGCGAAGACTTTCTACCCGTTGTCGAAAACAGAGCGATACTTTTGTCCGTAATCCTGTAGCGGATACCATATTTGTCCCGAAGAACATTCAAAAAACTATTGATTTCTCCATTTTGGAGTGCCAGTGACACCATCTGCTGATCATCCAACAGATCGTTGTCATAAATAAAGTGGTAGCCCGATTCTTTTGTCACGCTCAACAGTACGCTCTTGAGCGTCTTGTTGCTGACATTGACCGAAAAGGTCTGACTAAAGCCATACAAAGAAGAGGCAAACAAAGCTCCCAGAACAAGTAATGTGGCTTTCAGACGAATGAGCTTAATTCTCAATCCCGAAGATTGTTTATAGCCTGGTAATTTATTTTTTTCGTACATTAGATCGATTGTTATTTCAATTAGAAGATTTATGCGGTTTGCGTAAATTGTCGAACAGGTGTAGTCGCATACACCTGTTTTTTTATACGGTCTATGGATTGATGACGATTATCCTCCTTTCTTTATCAAGTTTTACTGTTTTGGTTAGCTCCAATATTTTGATGACGTTTTCCAGAGATTCCTTCCTAGAGATCGTTCCCGAATAGCTTCCCTTATGTCCGGAAGTACGATCTACAAGCTCAAAACCATAATAGGTGGCAAGCTTGGCCATGACATCATGGATAGAAGCATGATTGAAATAAAACAGGTCGTAATACCAATCCATAGCTTCCAGTTCTTCTACTTGCGTGACCTGCAAAACATCTCTTCCCAGATCGTAGGTCAGGTACTGTCCGGGTGTCATCTGCTCTTCCTTATCTCGGTTCTTGTAGCGTACCCTACCCTCTTTTAGATACACAGCCAGTTTATTCCGTGATGCATTGTTGATGGAAAAAGATGTGCCGAGCACTTCTATATCTCCATTGCCTGTCTTCACGACAAAAGGCAGATCTTTATTCCTGTGCACATCAAAGAAAGCCTCTCCATCCAGCGAAACGGTCCTGTTGTCCCGATCATAACTGGAATAATAGGTCAGTGAAGCGTTTTGGTTTAGCTTGATCTTCGTTCCATCGGACAGGGTGTAGACCAGTCCTTGGCGCAAGCCGGATCGCACCACGATGGTATCGACTCCTGCATTTTGTAATATTCCTGCCAAAATCTCCTGATCGATATAAGATGCCGTATCGGTCAACACGATTTTATCCTTGACTCCCGATACTTCTATGGTACCGTTTTCCATGATATTATCTTCTGATAACACATGTGTGTTTGCCAGATCCGGCACTTCTGTACCCGGCTTACGGAGATAATAGAAAGCAATGACAGACAGCACAGATAGCCCCAGGATCAGCACTGCTACCCGGCTAAGCAATAACCGAACAATAGGCGTACGTGTTTTCCCGACCTGCAATGGATGAATCCTATCTGTTTCTGTGGTTTCCCATCGACTAGCCAACAGTTCCTCAAAATATTTATTATGCTTTTCGCTGAGATCCAGAAATATATCTAACTCTTCGCCAGACAGTTTTCCCTGCACCAACTTATCAAAAAGAAGCTTAAGGTATTCTTTTTCGCTCATATATATTTCCCTCTTAATACACCCAATACGAATCAAAAGGAAAAAAGTACCAGTCTACCAGAATTTTTTTTGGAAAAGGAGATTTTTGATTGTTTTTAAAAAATATCTCTAGCGATGGCCAGCGCTAAGACAAGAAGATATAGCAGGTAATCAATCCGGTAATAAGGCTTTCTTCGGACAGGCTACCTCTTAGATTCTTTCTTGCCTGGACAAGATGATTTTTTACTGTTTGTTTGGACAGACCCAACTGCTTTGAAATTTCATCAATCGTATAGCCTTCCAATTTGTTGAGCCTGAAAATCCGGGCTTGCTGTTTGGGTAGTTTTTGGATATACTCTTCAATCTTAACATACAATTGATCTGCCATCAGTATATCCATCATATCGGTATATGTCTCACCCAAGTGTGTAATATACTCTTGCTTTAGTATTTCATTGCGTTTGAGTGTCCGAAAGAAATCGATAATCTGGCTTTTTACGATATTGTATAGAAATGCATCTAATCCTTTCTCGACATCTAACCGCTCCCGTCCCAACCAAAGTTTGATAAAACTCAATTGGATGATATCATTGGTTTGATCTACATCTTTAACTAGCGCAAGGGCATACTGAAATACTTTCAAATAGTAATTATCATAAATAATCCTAAATGCAGTATCATCTGATTTTTTGAACCGATATAGTATGTCTGCGTCCATCATGGCAATAGGTTATCATAAAGCGTGCTGCATATTCCCTCAGATACGCTAATTATGACATAAAGGTATAATTCATCTCTTATATGGGCAAATTAACTTTTTGTAAACTCAAAGCACATCATCACTAGACCTTAAGTACAAAAAGCTACTCCCCTATCGCATAATAATGAAATCCCAGACCTTCGACCACCGACCTATCGAGCAGTTTGCGCCCATCAAAAATAAAGGCCGGCTTTTTCATCCCTTCTTTGATCCTCGACCAATCATATGTTTTGAATTCGTCCCACTCGGTCAAGATGGCAACGGCGTGTGCACCCTTACAAGCCTCATAGGGATCGTCGTACACAGAAACCGATTCTTTATTCTCTTCGGCACTCCTGCTGTTCAGATAATCCAGATCCACAAACACCTTCTGAGCGGGTACCTTTGGATCGTAAACGGCAATATTGGCCTGCTCACTCAACAAATAGTCCGTCACATATATGGCTGCTGACTCACGGGTGTCATTGGTATCCTTTTTGAAGGCCCAACCCAATACGGCGATACGCTTGCCCGACACCGTATCAAACAGCGTCTGTACGATCCTTTCTGCAAAGCGCCTCTTTTGATGGTCATTCATGAGGATGACCTGCTCCCAATAGTCCGCGACTTCATATAAATTGTACGAACGTGCGATATAGACGAGATTGAGGATGTCCTTTTGGAAGCAAGAGCCTCCAAAACCGACAGAGGCTTTAAGAAATTTTGACCCTATACGGGAATCCATACCAATAGCTTTCGCGACTTCATCTACATTGGCTCCGGTTTTTTCACAGAGTTCGGATATGGCATTGATAGAAGACACACGTTGCGCCAGAAAAGCATTGGCGGTCAATTTGGACAACTCCGAAGACCAGAGGTTGGTCGTGAGAATTCTGTCCCGACCGACCCATCTGGCATATATATTCACTAAGGCATCGATTGCCTCAGGCTGTTCTCCGCCGATCAGTACACGGTCGGGCTGCAACAAATCCTGCACCGCTGTCCCTTCCGCCAGAAATTCGGGATTGGAAAGGATATGAAAATTGACGCCACTATCTGTATGGTGCAGAATACTCTTGAGAGCCGCAGCCGTACGGACAGGTAATGTTGATTTTTCGACGACGATCTTATCCGTCCGGGATACATCGGCAATCTGCCGTGCACACAGCTCGATAAATTTAAGGTCTGCGGCCATCCCTTTACCCTTTCCATAATTTTTGGTCGGGGTATTCACAGAAATAAAGATCATATCCGCTTCATCGATTGCTTTTTCAATGTCCGTAGAAAAAAACAGGTTCCGGTTTCTTGCTTTGCCTACTATCTCGGCAAGCCCGGGTTCGTATATCGGGAGATGGTCTAGATTTTCATCATTCCAAGCTGCGATACGCTCTGCATTCATGTCCACAAGTGTGATCTGAAGATCGGGACACTGCTGCGCAATGACAGACATGGTAGGACCACCTACATAACCAGCACCTATACAACATATTTTTTTTACTTCAATCGCCATTGTTTTGCATTTGTTAGAGACAAACTTAGATAAATTCATTTTTATGTGCAATATAATTGTGTTGCACATAAAAATGAATTATTGAGTGTATGTTTCCAAAGGCATTATTCATGAATGTTTGCTTTTTATGGAATGAATGAGACCGCTTCGCTAAGTTCATGAGCGCTTCGCGGTTTATCGACCTCTCCTCTGCCTTTGAGAATCTTTGCTTAGAGGAAATGTATTAAATGCTTTTTAGAAAGACTACCTTTCGCTAGTGCACGAACCACTTCATGGTTCGTGTGCCAACATATATTTTTTGACAACTATATTTTTGCTATTTTTGAAAACACAACCCCTTAGAGGCATTGATCAAGAAGGAAACCATAGACAAAGTACTGGACACGGCACGTATCGAAGAAGTCGTAGGAGATTTTGTGGACTTAAAAAAAAGAGGTACCTCCCTGATCGGCAATTGTCCCTTTCACAATGAAAAGACACCTTCGTTTCACGTATCGGTGTCCAAGGGGATTTACAAATGCTTTGGGTGCGGTGCTGGTGGAGATGCGCTCAAGTTCGTAATGGAACTGGAGAAGTACTCCTATCCTGATGCTATCCGTTACCTCGCCAACAAATACCACATTGAGGTCGAGGAAGTCGAACGTACACCGGAGCAAATGGCCGCTCAGGACAGGCGTGAGAGCCTCTATGTACTAAGCCAATGGGCCGGCAAGTTTTTTAAAGAACAACTCTGGGACACCGATCTGGGAAAATCCATTGGCCTAAGCTACTTCAAAGAACGGGGTTATAGAGAAGATATCATCAAAAAATTCGATCTCGGTTATTCTCCGGATCAATGGACAGCTTTGGTAGATGCTGCAAAGGCAGAAGGTTTTCAGCCCGCGTATCTTACCGAAATCGGACTGGCCATAGAACGGGATGACAAGAGCCTCTACGATCGGTTTAGGGGGCGGGTTATTTTCCCGATACACAACTTGACCGGACGGATTATAGGTTTCGGTGGACGTACCCTCAAAACCGAAAAATCAACTCCAAAATACGTCAATTCGCCCGAAAGCGAGATCTACCACAAATCCGACGTGCTGTATGGACTCAGCCATGCCAAAAAAGCCATTATGGATGCAGACCTATGTTACTTGGTCGAAGGGTATGCCGATGTGATCTCTATGCACCAAGCAGGGGTAGAAAATGTAGTTTCTTCTTCGGGCACCTCCCTCACGTCAGGACAGATTCACTTGTTGTCCAGATTCACCAAAAATGTTGTCATCCTGTACGATGGTGATGCTGCCGGCATAAAAGCCTCCCTACGGGGTACAGATATGTTGCTCGAAGAGGGGCTGAATGTCAAAGTTCTGTTGTTCCCGGACGGCAACGACCCTGATTCGTACGTACAGCAGGTAGGTTCTACGGCTTTCAAAGAATATATTCGGGAGCATCAAGAGGATTTTATCTTCTACAAGACACACATCCTCCTCAAAGATGCGGAAAATGACCCTATCAAACGAGCGGAAGTGATCCGCGATGTCGTGCAGAGTATTGCCCTGATCCCAGACGAGATCAAAGTGTCCGTATTCATCCGGCAATGCAGCACATTATTGGACATCGAGGAGCGGGCCCTGCTCTCCGAACTCAACAAGATCCGTATAGAAAAAAGCAAGGCTAAGAGTAAAAAAGGCAGTGTTGAGAATTTTACAAACAATAACGAGCCACCTGCAGATCTTTTCTTGACAGAGGAAGAAAAAGGCACAGTCTCCGAAATTTCTCCTTCCCCGGGCTTTGGACCTACAGGTGAGATCATACAGGAGCGCGAGATTGTCCGTATCCTGCTCAATTACGGCAGAGAGCTGGTCACTTGGGAAGACAGCAGTGATATTCCCGTAGCACCCTATCTGTTGGGGAGTATAGATGACGTAACTTTTGTTGATCCGCCAAGTGTAACCATCATAGAGGAATTCAGAAAACAGGCGGAGAATTTTGAAGTACCCGAAGCCCGTTTCTTCCTGTCGCACCCTAATAAGGAAGTTGCCGATCTTGCCATTGATTGCATAGCCACGCAGTACGAGATCAGTCCCAATTGGAACGATGATAAAAGAAAAATTTATGTCAGTACGGAAATCGAGCATCTGAAAGATCTGGTTATGCAGGCTATCTATCGCATTAAGAAACGAAAATGTGCCACAGAAATCATGAAAATACGTGAAGAAATGAAAAATGCACAATCTCCGGAAGATATGGAAGTCCTGCTGTTCAAATATCAAAAATTGAAGGAGGCCGAAAAGATCCTTGGCCAGTTTTTGGGGAATACCATCATCAAATAACCGCAACATGGCCAAGCATCTGGAATCAGGCTCTTTTGGCGAAGCCCTTGCTGTCCAATATCTCAAAAGACTGGGCTATGAGATCCTCTTCCAAAACTGGCGTTTCAAACGGTTAGAAATCGACATCATAGCCAAAGAGAGAGGTATCTTGGTCTTCGTCGAGGTGAAAAGCCGAAAATCAGACCACTACGGGTTGCCCTATGAATTTGTGGATCACGCCAAGGAGCAACGTCTGATCCGGGCTGCCGAAGCCTTTTTAGCAGATTATTCCTACGAGGGAGATATCCGATTTGATATAGTATCCGTATATTTATCCACCCAAAAGGTAGAACTGATCAGAGATGCCTTTTGGAGCAATTAAATCAATGACAACATGAAGAATAGATTAACGTTAGTTTTTTCGCTGCTTTCAGTACTAAGTTTGATTGGTTGTAAGACTGGTAAACTGGAATTTGTAAGCCCTGTCTCGGGCCACCGTGCTTTATATGGCGAAACGTTAAAGATAACCTTACATTTTCCTCAGTCCCAATTGGATTCGGTAATCTACTCTGTAGACGGTACGATTCTCGAAAAAAGGCAGGACACCTCCAGCCTGCTATTGGACACAAAGAATCTGGCCCTAGGCGATCGCTCCTTGACGGCCAAAGTGTATGTCAACGGAAAAGAAGACATCGCATACAGCAATATCCGGGTTTTGCCCGAAGCCGCGAAAAACTATGGGTTTGAAGTCGTGAACACCTACCCCCACGCTATAGATGCGTACACACAGGGGCTTCAATTTGCAGACGGTTTCCTCTACGAAAGCACCGGTAGCCCTCATGGGACCGAACTCAAAACCTCGCTGAGAAAAGTCGAATTGACAACTGGCAAGGTATTGCAAAAGGAAGAGATAGATGGAGATCATTTTGGCGAAGGGATGACCATTGTCGGCAACAAGATCGTTTTCCTCACCTGGCGCAGCAATATAGGCTTCTTCTATGACAAGAGTACATTCAAGCAATTAGGGACATTCCAATACGGAAATAGTAAAGAAGGCTGGGGACTGACATACGACGGCAACCATCTGATCAAATCCGATGGCTCTGAAAGGCTGTATTTCCTGCATCCCGAAACAGGGCAGGAACAAAACTTCATTACGGTGTACGATGAAAATGGGGCTGTAGACAATCTAAACGAACTTGAATACATCGATGGTAAAGTATACGCCAATGTGTACCAACAGGATATCATCGTCATTATCAATCCCCAAACAGGAATCGTAGAAGGCAAAATCAATCTGGTGGGCCTCTATACCGAGAATAGGCAGCAATATGACAATGAAATGAACGGAATAGCCTACGATCCGGTAGCCAAAAGGCTTTTCGTGACGGGCAAGCTCTGGTCAAAACTCTTTGAAATCAAAATGATAGAGCGATAAAAAGGTTTAGTGATTATATATTTCTTTAACCAAGCTTTGTCGTCATTTCGATGAGGAGGTACGACGAAGAGAAATCTATGGCCAAATGGGAAATTAATCTAATTCATCCATAGATTTCTCCTCATTCTTCGTCGAAATGACGGGTTGGTTGCTAAAGTATATAATTGCCAAAGGTTTTTTTAACTCATCTAAAGAAAAAATAAAATTTCTACCCATGCAGGGGGTAACAATGTCTTCATCATGATGATATAAAGCTAAACGAGTAGTAAACTTTAAAATTAAATCATTATGAAAACGACATTGACATCAAAATTATTCGCTATTGCCTGTGGCATAGCTGTATTGGCTTCTTCCTGCAAAAACGATGGTACGGAAATAGGTTTGGCATCAGCATCATCCGCCAATTTCAAAGCCCTGCGTGAAAAGGCCCTCAAAGACCTTGTGCAGCAACAGACATTCAAAGCGGAAGAAGGGATTACTTTCACCTCCGAAAAAGGTGCCAAACTCACCATCCCCTCGGATTGTATCCACGACGAAAACGGCAACAGTGTCGACGGAGACGTTACACTATCCTTTATCGAGATCTACGACCGTGGAAATATGGTCGCCACCAACAAACCCGTCATGGGAAAAGACGAGGAGGGCAACCTATTGCCTCTGGTAACCGGAGGAGAATACAATATAAAAGTCGAAAAGGGTGGCAAAGAATTGAAAGCAGGGTGCATTTTTCAGGTCCATATCCCGGCAGCAAATACCGGAGCACTAGACTTTGGCATGAAGCTATGGACAGGCCAGATCAACGACGAAGGTAACCTGGTATGGGACGAAGTCGAAGGTGCAGACGGCAAAGGTGGAATACGTGCCAATGAGCAAGGTGTCGGGTACGATATCTGGGGAGATGAATTCGGCTGGGCCAATGTAGACCGCTTCTATAACGATCCAAGAGATAAAACACAGATCAAGGTCACCGTACCCAACGGCTATAACAGTGACAACGCAGGTGTGTACCTCGCTTATGAAAATGAACCAAATGTATTGGCTCAGCTGGATACCTACGATGCGCAGGACAAATTCTTTTCCGAGCACTATGGATTTATCCCTATCGGTATGAACCTACACGTCGTCTTCGTCTCTGAGAGCAACGGTACGATCGTGTATGCCATCAAACCGGCAACCATCGTAGCCAACGGCACTATTGCTATCACGGACGCCGATCTGAACACCACAACCAAAAACAATCTGATCAGTCTGATCAATGCTTTGAACTAAATCAACCCATATAGTAATCTACTTTATTACGCCGGCCTTTCGAGCATGAAAGGCCGGCTTCTCTTCTGCCCGATCCTTCTCAAACATTATACCCTTTGTCCAGATTTGATTTTTTACTTTTTAATTTTCACTTTTTACTTTATACTTTTGTAGCGTATGGGTAAGAATTTGCAAGTAACGATCGATAAAGATTCGGGATTTTGCTTTGGGGTCGTGTATGCAATCGACATGGCCGAAGAAATCCTGGAAGAGGACGGCTATCTGTACTGTCTGGGAGATATTGTGCACAATGATGAAGAGGTCGCACGGTTGAAGGCCAAGGGCCTACGTATCATCAATCACGAGGTACTACCGACATTGACCAATGAAAAGGTACTCATCCGGGCGCATGGTGAAGCACCCGAAACCTACAAAATTGCCCTGGAAAACAACATTACCCTGATCGATGCATCATGCCCCGTCGTGCTGAAACTACAAAATCGGATTAAGACTTCGCACGATGAAGACGAAAAAATTCTGATCTTCGGAAAACACGGCCACGCCGAGGTCATCGGCCTCCAAGGACAAACCAACAATGAGGCGACGGTCTTCCAAGACATTGACGAGCTGAACTCAGTCGATCTTCCACCTTCATTTACCCTTTACAGTCAGACGACAAAGAGTGTGGACAAGTTCTATGCCATCAAAAAAGAACTGACCAATAGGGGCTATGAGGTAAAGGCCAACGATACGATATGCCGACAGGTTTCCAACCGGTACGAAGATTTGGGTGATTTTGCGAGGCAATACGACAAAATCGTTTTCGTCTCCGGTAAAAAGTCTTCCAACGGCCGTGTATTGTACGACGTCTGTAAAACGGCCAACGAAAACTCTTATTTCATCTCCGGTCCGGAAGAATTGGACTCTTCTCTTTTTCAAGATGGTGATACCATAGGCATATGCGGAGCTACTTCTACACCTATGTGGCTTATGGAAGAGGTAAAGGCAGCCCTCGAAATATTATAATTTGGGTCATCTTATTTTCATTTTCAATCTATTAGCCCATCAACGCCTTAAAAATTATCTACTTTTGTATTCATGGTCAAGAAAGCAAAAAAGGGAATTTTGTTGGTCCAACTAGGAACCCCCGATTCACCTACTACTCCGGACGTGAGCAAATATCTCAGGGAGTTTTTAATGGACGGGAGGGTCATGGATATCCCTTATTGGAGCAGGACACTGCTGGTAAAAGGCGTAATCGTGCCCAAACGAGCACCAAAATCTGCAGCAACCTATTCGACGATCTGGGATGAAGAAACCGGTTCTCCCTTGATGTACTATAGCCGTGTACAGCAGCAAATGTTGCAAGAAGAATTGGGGGACGAATATCATGTAGAGCTGGCTATGCGCTATCAGAATCCATCCATTGAGTCGGCTTTAAAGAAAATGGAAGGAATGCTTTTGGAATCCCTCCGCATCATTCCACTCTTTCCACAATATGCTTCTGCGACTACCGGGTCCGTCATAGACAAGGTCATGGAAACCATGCGCACCTGGCAATATTTCCCCCAAGTATCCTTCGTCAGTAATTTTTGTGAGGATGACTTGGTTGTGGAAACCTTTTCCGAACACGCCCTACGTCATGATCTGAATGATTTTGACCATATCCTATTCAGCTATCACGGCCTGCCTGTACGACAATTGGGCAAAGTAGACCCAGCCGGGCAACTGCAATGTGACGACAAAGGCTGTAGATCCTGCGCAACGGAAACCAAGCCTTATTGTTATCTATCACAATGTTACAGCACAACAAGGGCTATTGTCAAAAGATTAGGATTGCAAGAGCATCAATATACGGTCTGTTTTCAGTCTCGCCTGGGCAAGACACCCTGGATCCAGCCTTATACTTCGGATACCTTGCATGACCTTGCACGCAAAGGTGTCAAAAAATTACTAGTTTTCAGCCCCGCCTTTGTAGCAGATTGTATAGAAACACTGGACGAAATCCAGGTAGAATATGCAAATGAATTTAAACAATTGGGCGGTGAGCAAGTCATAATGGTAGAGAGTCTAAATGATAATCCAAAATGGATACAAGCCTTGAAACGTATGGCTTTACATAATTAAGGAAGAGAAATAGAGATGTTGATATTTAATGCAGTATTATTGTTCGTTTTTGATTTTTATATATTTTTTGCACTTCGCGCAACAAAAATCAAGATTATACACAAGAAATGGTTCCCTTTTGCATGGTGGGGATATTCCCTCCTATTGTTTGCCGGATTATTTGTGGCAGCAAAGTTTAATATTCCATTGAGCTACCGATCTATCATTTTAGTGGCCTTTTTCATGACAGCCATTAGCAAGTTTATCTATATCCTGGTGGTCATGATGGACGATCTCCGTCGGGGCGGCGTATGGGTCACCCGACTTTTTTCGTCGAGAAAAGGCAAGTCTCCTGCAGAACGCATTGATAATCTGGAAAAACCATTACCCGAAAATCCAACTTATGGTATTTCCAGGTCTGAATTTTTGTTGAAATCGGGTATCGTCATAGCTTCATTGCCGATCATTCCCTTGTCATGGGGCATTATCTCCGGAGCGTATGACTATCGGATACGTCGGCAAAAATTGGTCTTACCTAATCTACCCCAGGCTTTCCACGGCATGCGCATCGCACAATTATCCGATGTACATTCGGGATCTTTCTACAACCATAAAGCCGTATCGGGCGGTATAGACATGCTCTTGCACGAAAAACCAGACATGATTTTCTTTACCGGAGACCTCGTGAATAATGTAGCCTCCGAGATGCGGGATTATCAGGACATCTTTTCCAGACTGAAAGCGGACTTGGGAGTATTTTCTACCTTGGGCAATCACGATTATGGAGATTACTATTATGGAAAGGAAGACAGTCCTGTCAAACGCAGAAATCTACAAAACCTAATCCAGACACACCGCGTCATGGGCTGGGATATCTTGATGGATGAAAATAGAACCATACGTGTAGACAACGAAGAGATTGCCGTCCTAGGCGTACAAAACTGGGGAACAGGTAGGTTCCCTAAAAAAGGAGACCTACAAAAAGCTCTATCCGGAACAGATGAAAAACCGGTCAAACTGTTGCTGTCTCATGACCCTTCACATTGGCGGGCACAAGTCCTTGACACAGACATCGACGTCATGTTTGCCGGACATACGCACGGTATGCAGTTCGGTGTACGAGGTGAACATTTCCAGTGGAGCCCTGCAAAATTTGTGTACAAAGAATGGGCAGGGCTATATAAAGAAAAAAATCAACAGCTGTATGTCAATACCGGTTTTGGCTTTTTGGGATACCCCGGTCGTGTAGGGATCCTACCGGAGATTACAATTTTTGAATTGGTGAGGGGGTAATTGTTTGTTTGATTGCTGGCGTACACCTGCCTACCGGTAGGTAGACGTACCATGTGCTATTACCCCTCATAATAGAGCCCCAATGTGTGCTTAACGGCACTCAGGCATTGCATCTCTATAAAAATATCCATATCTACCTTAACATTATTTTTTCCATTCTCCGCAAAATTTCAAAAAAATACAACTACGTTTGCAAAAAATAAATGTAATTTGTACATTTATTCCCACAATCAATTGTATTTTAGATATGTTCTCTTTTTTAGATCAGCCCCATACTCGCATCAACCTATTGACGGGCGAAAAAATATTGGTCTCTCCCCATCGCAGCAAACGTCCCTGGCAGGGGCAGGTAGAAGATGCTGCAACAGATGAAAGACCGCAATACGACCCCAAATGCTATCTATGCCCCGGCAATGCACGGGCAGACGGCACCATGAACCCCGATTACAAAGACAGCTTTGTCTTCGTCAACGATTTTTCCGCATTATTGGAAGATTCCACCTTGGAAAAGTACAATGAAGAAGACCTGTTACAAGCCGAAACAGAAAAAGGTATTTGCAAGGTGATCTCCTTTACTCCCCGGCACGACCTGACCCTTCCGGAAATGGATACCGAATCCATCAAGGCCGTTGTGGACCTATGGCAAAGAGAATTCGAAGAGCTCGCTCAAAAGGATTGGATCAAATACATACAAATATTCGAAAACAAAGGTGCAATCATGGGTTGTAGCAATCCCCATCCACATGGACAAATATGGGCACAGAGCTCATTGCCTGTCGAAATCCAGAAAGAAAGCATACAACTGAAAAAGTACTACCAAGAGAAAGGAAAATCTTTGTTAAGTGCCTATTTGGAGGTAGAACTCAAAAAAGGAGAACGTATCATTGTAGATAACGAACATTTCGTGGCATTGGTCCCTTTTTGGGCGGCATGGCCTTATGAGACCCTGGTCATCAGCAAAAGGCATATCACGAATATATTGGAATTTACGGAAGACGAAAAAATGGATCTGGCGAAGACACTGCAAGAACTGACCATCCGTTATGACAATATCTTCAAGACATCGTTCCCTTACTCGGCAGGTATGCACCAAGCCCCAATCAACAATGGAGACCAGCCCGCATGGCATTGGCATATGCACTTTTACCCACCTCTGCTGCGGTCGGCCACGGTCAAGAAATTTATGGTCGGGTACGAGATGTTGGCCAATCCCCAAAGAGATATCACACCAGAATATGCAGCGGAAGTACTAAGAAATCAATCGACTACACATTATAAGCAAAAATAGATGATAGCGAGTTCACAATTAAAAAAAAGATATGAGGAAGTTTTCGGGTCGACACCACAGCTTTTGGCTAAATCTCCCGGCAGGATCAACATCATCGGTGAACATACCGACTACAATGGTGGTTTTGTATTGCCTACAGCAATAGATAGAGCCATTTATGTCGCTGTAGGGAAAAGAAACGACGAGCAAATCCATCTTTATGCCGAAGATTTCCAACAAGACTTTGAAACGAACCTAAATCAAATAAAACCTTCGGAAGTGAATTGGGCCAACTACATCTTAGGTGTAGTACATCAGATACAGGAACGCGGCAAGGCCCTTTCCGGATTCAATTTATACATAGATGGCGACGTGCCTTTGGGGGCGGGTTTGTCCTCCTCTGCTGCAGTCGAATGTGCTGTAGGCTTTGCGTTGAACGAATTGTTTGGTTTGTCTTTTGATCGCAAGGAAATTGCACAGATCGGCCAATTGGCCGAGCATACTTTTGCCGGTGTAAAATGTGGTATCATGGATCAATTTGCATCCGTACTCAGCAAAAAGGGGCATGTCATCAAGTTGGATTGTCGCTCCTTGGACTATGAGCACGTACCGCTGGAACTTGGAGACTACGAGATCGTGTTGCTCAATACGAATGTGAAGCATTCGCTTGCTTCTTCAGCATACAACAACAGACGGGAGCTATGCGAACAGGGCGTGCGTTGGATCAGTGAAAAATATCCTAAAGTGCAAAGTCTCCGTGATGCAGCAGTAGCCATGCTCGATGAAATGGTCAAGCCTAAAGATGCAGATACCTACACCAAATGTAAGTACGTCATCGAAGAAAACGAAAGAGTGCACCGTGCATGCGAAGCTCTAAAACGTGGAGATATCCCCGAACTTGGGAAGCAAATGTTTTTGGCACATCAAGCCTTAAGTAAGGAATATGAGGTGAGCTGTGAGGAATTGGACTTTTTGGTAGACTATGTTAGACAGATACTCGAAGTTGTGGGTGCGAGAATGATGGGAGGGGGATTCGGTGGTTGTACGATCAATATCGTCAAAAAAGGATACGGAAAGGCGATAGCAGATCAAATTGCCCCTATCTATAAAGATAGATTCAATCTGGATTTAGAAGCAATCTTTGTCAAAGCCGACGAAGGTTCAAGTGTCATAGGATAAAAAGAGCGGCAAGAAGCCGGGTTTTTAAGAGGTCCGAGGGGGCGTTGCCTCCCTCGGACCTCTTAAAATTCAACGAGAAACTATAAGGCCTCACAGTTTGGGTGCACGATACGACCGCTATATACCCGATCCTAACATAGTTTCCCAAATTGGTTTATACACCGGATTTGATATACCCTCCCCGTGATACGGATTTTTTCCTTTTGCCTTAGGATTTCTCAACGGTTCGCTCAAACGGTAAATTTGGCTTTCGGGGATGTCACACGCGGGATATAGTTGCGTCAATATTCCGGCCAAAGCCTCTTGTGCATGATAAACACCATACAATCTGTTTCCGGGAGTTACGCCAGGGCTTGAATACCAATCGGCAATTACCCTGGGCTTTGCGCTTTTCACATCCCATCCCCCCGAAAAAGCAATTACCCGGTCTACCTTCTCTTTTTTTGCAATATATAAGCCCATTCCCCCTCCCATTGACTGTCCGGCTATACAGATTTTATCCCATCGCGGCTTGTCCCCGTCCAGATAATTACCCCATCCCCCTTGCGGGTCAGTAGTGTTGAGGTATTGCAATAGTTTAACAAATCTGGGTATAATGGCATCGTGAGGCTGATCGGGAATAGTTGGTAAACTTATATTTCCATAAGCTCTGGCTTGTCTAAAATCTTCATAACAGGTCGGATAAAGGGTCGGAGCCGCACAGACCGCTGTTCCCGCCGGCCTCGAAATGAATGATAGCTGAATAACTCTATACTTGTGTTCTAAAGCAACCTGAAAAAAAGGCGTACCCACTCTCTTGGGTATGCCCCCGTGCCCCCTAGCCACAACATAATTTTATTGTTCACTATTTGCGGGTTATAAAAAACCACGTGGGCAGAATCCCAATAGGTAATGGCCGGATTGGTTTCACTTGGTTTTATTTGCAACGTGACATCAAATTCCCGTGATTTATCCAGTTCTTCGATAGTCAGTAATTTTCGCTCTTCCGGAGGTATAGGCTTGGCTATATCATGGGATATTGCGGTAAGCAACACAACAAGTACTGAAATGTTGAAAAATTTGGGTTTCATAGTAATCGTGGATTTTAAACGCTCCGCGCATAAGAAAATATTTGGTGCACACCAAATCCATTATTTGTTTATTGGCCTAAAATAAATAAAAAGCCGGGAATTGAAAGAAAGGAAAATTTTAAAAGGAACAACAATAAAAAACGCGGTATTCCTACCGCGTTTTTTATGCTATAAAGAAAGTATCTCGACGATCCTCGTCAAGTTGGTATTGATCTCATGTATATGCTTGATGGCTTTGCTGAATGGTGTAAACTGAACCTGTCCACAGATCAAGCCGGCCATTTCACCCCGGCGTCCCTCCAGCAGTCCCTCCACTGCAGCAACCCCCAATCTACTCGCCAGCACTCTATCCATACACGTAGGCTTACCTCCACGCTGTATATGCCCCAATATAGATACCCGTACATCATAGTTCGGATAGCGTTCCTTGATCTTGTCTGCGACGACAAGCCCCCCTTCATCGTCACCTTCGGCAACAATGATAATGCGGGAAGCCTTGTTTTTACGTGTTTTATCGAGGCGATCCAGGATAGCTGTATAGTCTACTTCTATTTCGGGTATCAACACGGCTTCGGCACCGGTACTGATGCCCGAACGAAGAGCGATCAATCCCGAATCCCTCCCCATAACCTCAATGACAAACAATCTATCGTGGGATTCTGCGGTATCTCTTATTTTGTCCACCGCATCCACCACTGTATTGATGGCTGTATCGTATCCTATCGTAAAATCCGTACCGGCCAGGTCGTTGTCGATAGTTCCGGGCATACCTATGATGGGAACATCAAACTCTTCGATGAATTTGGATGCCCCGGTAAAAGTTCCGTCACCTCCTATAACGACCAGTGCGTCAATTCCTAATTTTTGGATGTTATCGAATGCCTGCTGCCGACCTTCCTTGGTCATGAACTCTTCACTACGGGCAGTTTTTAAAATGGTCCCACCCCGTTGAATAATATTGGCAACCGATTTGGCATCCATCGAGACGATTTCTCCATTGACCAACCCATTATATCCTCGCCTCACACCAAAAACATTCAACCCATGATAAATACCTGTACGAACGACGGCTCTAATTCCAGCATTCATACCGGGAGAATCTCCTCCCGATGTCAATACTGCAATATTTTTTATTTTACTCATTTTACAAAAATATCAAAAATGTATTGTATTTTTTATTAAATTTCTATTAAACAAATCACTTATTTGCTTTATAAGCATCGATACCGGATTGCAAAAAAGCAGTGTACTGCACAATATCGTAATTGGCTCCACTGGTCGGAACAAGCAAGCCTCCGCTATTGTCCACAATAGCGTACAAGGGTTGGGAATTGCTCTGAAAACGGGTAATCTGAAAATCTGTATTCTTTTTTCCTACGGTATTTATCTTCTTGCCGCTATGTGATGACACATATTGTTCGTTTTCGGGAAGTTTCAGATCATGCTCATCCACATACAGCTCCACGAGAATAAATTCGGTATTGATCATATTCTTCACCATAGGATCCGACCATACACCAGCCTCCATTTTGCGGCAATTGACACAGGTCCATCCCGTGAAATCGATCAACAAGGGCTTGTCCTGTGCTTTGGCAGCCGCCAAGGCCTCCTCATAATCATAATACGGGTCAAATCCTTTTATCGTAGCGCGACTATGGAAGTGCGTGTAATGCTTTCGAGCAGATGCATCCGTACTGCCATGGAACTGTGCCCCCCCTTGCACCCCTGCGGCCAGATCAAAGTCCTGCGTACCTATAGGTGGCAGAAAAGCGGCTATGGACTTGAGCGGCGCCCCCCACATACCCGGTATCATATAGACCACAAAAGAAAAAACCAAAATAGATAGCACCGTACGTGGAACGGACAAAAAGTCCAAAGGACTATCATGGGCAAAGCGGATCTTGCCGATCAAATACAAACCCATCAGTCCGAATATCGTGATCCACAACGCCAAAAACACCTCTCTGTCCAAAAACTGCCAATTGTACGCCAAATCAACATTGGAGAGGAATTTCAACGCAAGTGCCAGCTCCAGAAATCCCAACACGACTTTCACACTGTTCAGCCATCCACCGGACTTTGGTAAGGATTTCAGCATCGAAGGGAACATGGCAAACAGCACAAAAGGCACAGCCAGAGCCAACGAAAACCCAAACATACCTATGGCGGGTCCCAGACGTTCACCTTTGGTTGCCGCCTCTACCAATAACGTACCGATGATAGGTCCTGTACACGAGAAAGAGACGACTGCCAAACTGGCCGACATAAAAAACAGGCCTACCAATCCTCCTCTATCTGACCCGGCATCGATCTTATTGACAAAAGAACTGGGTAGCGTGATCTCAAAAACTCCAAAGAATGAAGCCGCAAACACCACCAAGAGCAAGAAGAAAAAGAAGTTGAATATACCGTTGGTCGATAAGGCATTCAAAGCCTCTGCCCCAAAAGCTATCGTAATCAACATGCCCAATGCCACATAGATCACAATAATAAAAAGGCCGTACAGGAGAGCCTGTGACACGCCTTTGCTTCTGGAGCCTGCTTTCTTGGTAAAAAAACTCACCGTCAACGGTACCATCGGGAATATACAAGGCATCAAAAAGGCCGCAAAACCTCCTATCAACCCGGCGATAAATATTCCCCACATAGACTGTTTATCACCACTACCCTGAGATGCATCTACAGCAGCAGAAGAGACCGTAGCCGTATCACCGGATAAACTCTCATCAGCCTGCCCATCCGAAAACTCCAGATCATCCGGAACCTCCATCAATTGGGAAGTATCAGCACCGTCCGAAAACTCCAGTCCCTCGACGGAGAGAAGTGTATCCGATTGGCCGTAGGCTGCTGAAACGGCCATGAAAGACACATATAGCAAGGCCAACAAAACCCTTATTTTATTCTTCATACGTTACAGATAAGGATCGTAAAAATAAGAAAAAATAGGGAGAAGGGCGTTGTTTGAATGTAAAGATACCGTAGATGTTCGTAGAGACATAAGATCCTATGCCTCTACTGTTGGATAAACAAAAGCAGGTGACGAAAAACGCCACCTGTTTCAGCTAAAAAATCTTTTGCCGCTACTATTTAATCGTCACCGTAAAATTATACTCATCAGGAGGTAGACACTGGTTTTTGTCACAGGCCTGCCACTCCACCGTACCCGAGACTGTTGTCGGTTTGGCGCTGTTCAACTTTACCTTTTGTTGAAACACTACTTCCTGTGTAAAATAAGGTACGTTCATTTTAAATACCTCTTCGTATTTGGTCTTCGGCTTAGGCTCTGCTGTCTTTCCATTCAGACTATACTCCTTTGAAGGTTTGAATGTAAACACGGTAGGGAGTGGTCCACCATCAGGTACATTTTGCGAATAGATGTTCCAACCGTTCTGAATAGTCGCCTTGATAAAAACAACACCTTCTTTGCTATTTAGTTTTTTCTGTGCCACACTCCATTTCACAGGATTATGGATCTGGGCAAAAGCCCCGGTAATTACCATCAGCACAGCTACAATTGTTAAGCCAATTTTTCTCATCTGTTTAATTTTTCTTAATGGTGATAAAGCTCTGCCCTAACGGCAGGGTTTCATACTATCTATCATTCAAACTTATTGCTATGACCCCGTGAAGGCCAAAAAGTTTAATGCTAAGGTACAGGAATTGAAACTATTTTAACAAGTAATTTTTTTGTTATAGCTGACAAACCATATCTTCTAAGTCGTGTTTTAAGCTTAATTTAAGCCCTCAAATTTTTGGAAGCTTCGGAAGTTTTCAAAGCCTATAAGCTATCTCCTTCAAATCACATTTTATCATTTCTCCGTCCACAAAAATCTGTAAGAGACCATCTTCCTCTACTCCTCTGATCCATCCTTGTACAATATCACCCTTCAATTGATAAGTGCAAATTTCATCCCTTTGGAAAAGCCGATCATTGTATTCCCTCAATAATTCCTCCTGCTGTTCTCCAACCAGGAACCATTCATACATCTTCAGTCTTGCCCGAATGCGGTGCAGCACCTCTACCAGAGACAGATCGTCCGTTGCGCCAGCCAGCTTCAAGGAAGTCGCCTTTTGGCATAGCTCTTCGTGGAAATCGGTCTGTGCGACGTTCAGTCCTATGCCCATAATCGACGCTATCAGTTTATTCCCACTGATCTTGTTTTCAATCAAGATACCACAGACTTTCTGACTATCTATATAGATATCGTTGGGCCATTTGATACATACTTTTTTATCAGGAATATAGCTCCTTACCGTATCGCATACGGCCAAACTGGCCATGGCGGTCAATAAAAATTGCCGGGAAACATCTATATTTTCAAGTTTTACATAGATACTGGCCGTTAGGTTCTGGCCTGGCTTTGTAACCCAGGAGGTTCCCCTCTGTCCACGGCCCTCTGTCTGCATTTTTGCCATAATGGCAGTCCACGAAGGGAGTGGCTTGAAATTTGACAGTAATTGTTTTAAGTAATCGTTTGTGGAGGCCACTTTATTCAAAACAATTAAATGATAAGGCTGATAATATCCAAAAATTGTATTATTTTGCAAAAGAATACTGTTTTAACGTTTTCAAAGTAAAACTATAATATTTATTAATGAGTAAAAAGGAAAAAACAGAATTGTCGAATAAATTGGCCGAAGTGGTAGTACATGGCATGCAGGAGAAGAAAGGTCATGAAATCGTAAAACTGGATATGAGGGAAATAAATGCGACTATTTCTGATTATTTTGTGATATGCCATGCAGACTCCAACATCCAAGTCAACGCGATCGCCAAAAGTGTAGAAGACGAGGTGTACAAGGTATTCAAGCAGGATCCTTGGCATAAAGAGGGACAGGGCAATGGAGAATGGATATTATTGGATTTTGTAGACGTAGTCGTCCACATCTTCAAGACCGAAACACGCCAACACTACAGGATAGAAGACCTTTGGGGAGATGCCAAGATACAATCCTACCAAAGTGCATAACTTATAGCGTATATTAAGATTAGAGAGTATAAATAAGAATGAAGAAGATTCCAAGTAAAAAAGTAACGCCGATACCTCCAAAATTCAATATGATGTGGATATATATCGCCATGATCATAGGTTTTATCGCGCTCAATTATATGTATAGTGGCACGGGGGCGCAGGAGATCACGTACGAAAACTTTGAGAAAAACATGCTTCGTACAGGAGATGTAGAGAAACTGATCGCCTACAACAAGGGCAATATTGTCGAAGTGGAGGTATACATCAAAAAAGACAGGCTACAGGACGACCCGAAATATAAAGATGTCGCTCCTGTGGACAACGCATTGAGTTTTTCCTCCACTGCGAGACCACAGTACATGTTTTCTGAAGGCTCTGCGGAGATCCTGAACGAAAAACTTCGGGAATCCCAAAAGGATATGCCTGAGGATATCGCACCGATATCGGCCAAATGGGAAGAACGTACCAATGCATGGGGAGGTTTCTTTATCTCCTTTATCCTGCCGTTGATCATTATCGTCGCCCTGTGGATGTTTCTGATGCGACGTATGAGCGGTGGTGCCGGAGGAGGTGGTGGTGCCATCTTCAACATCGGCAAATCAAAAGCACAGCTATTTGACAAAGAATCTCAGATCAACATTACATTCAACGATGTAGCAGGGTTGGAAGAGGCCAAAACCGAGGTCATGGAAATCGTGGATTTTCTTAAGAATCCCAAAAAATATACCGAACTGGGCGGTAAAATCCCGAAAGGGGCACTGCTTGTCGGCCCTCCGGGCACCGGAAAGACCTTGCTGGCCAAGGCTGTTGCCGGTGAAGCCCAAGTACCGTTTTTCTCTTTGTCCGGTTCCGATTTTGTCGAAATGTTCGTCGGTGTAGGGGCATCACGTGTGCGGGACTTGTTCAAGCAGGCCAAAGAAAAGGCACCTTGTATCATATTCATTGACGAGATCGATGCCATAGGCCGTGCTCGGGGCAAAAACTCCATCATGGGTGGTAATGATGAGCGAGAGAATACGTTAAACCAGCTTTTGGTTGAAATGGACGGCTTTGGCACCAACTTAGGTGTTATCCTGTTGGCTGCGACCAACCGTTTGGATGTATTGGATTCGGCCTTATTGCGTCCAGGTCGCTTTGACCGTCAGATTTCCATTGACAAACCTGACCTGATCGGCCGTGAACAGATATTCAATGTACATTTGAAACCCTTAAGGCTTGCAGAGGAAGTCGATGCCAAAAAACTTTCGGCACAGACCCCTGGTTTTGCCGGCGCAGAAATTGCCAACGTCTGTAATGAAGCTGCACTCATCGCCGCAAGAAAAAACAAGAAAGCTATAGACATGCAGGATTTCCAAGACGCGATAGACCGGGTGATCGGTGGATTGGAAAAGAAAAATAAAATCATCTCTCCTGAAGAGAAAAAGATTGTGGCTTACCACGAAGCAGGACATGCTATCGCAGGTTGGTTCCTCGAACATGCCGATCCATTAGTCAAGGTATCTATTGTCCCACGTGGGGTAGCCGCACTGGGCTATGCACAGTACCTCCCCAAGGAACAGTTTCTGTACACGACCGAACAATTGATGGACAGCATGTGTATGACTATGGGTGGCCGTGTCGCCGAGGATATTACCTTCGGACGGATCTCTACAGGAGCACAAAATGACCTGGAGCGTATCACTAAACTGGCTTATGCCATGGTAGCTGTGTATGGTATGAACGACAAAGTGGGCAATGTGTCTTTCAAGGATAGTTCAGGAGAATCCCAATTCCACAAACCTTATTCGGATCAAACGGCAGAACTGATCGACGAAGAGGTACGTCAGCTTATTACCTCTGTGTATGAGCGTACAAAAGAGCTGTTATTGGAAAAAAGAGAGGGATTGATCAAGATTGCCGAGAAACTTCTGGAAAAGGAAATTCTATTCCAGGCCGACTTGGAGGAAATCCTTGGCAAGAGACCTTTTACGCACCGTACGACGTACGACGAATTTGTAAATGGCGGGGTAGACGGAGGTGGCGTTCCTCCTACCGAATATCCACTACCGAATATTCCAGAGGAGAGTAGCAACGCTAGTGTACCTCCTTCAGAACCTTCTCCTGAAGAAGCGAATAGTTCTCAACAATAATAGTAATGGGAGTATCTAAAAAGGTGTCATGTTAAGCGAAGCCGAAACATAACGCCTTTTTAGACACCCCTTTTATCTTTTCTATGAACATCAGAAATACAACGGCCAAGGAACGCATGCTAAAGAAAGTACGGCAAGCCCTGCTTCAGAAGCGCGAGAATCCACACCCCAATCTGGAAGAGATGCCGCTGTATAAAGATGAAACCGAGCCATTGGACGTGACTTTTGCCAGGGAACTAAATGCTGTTTCCGGTAATTTTATCTATTGTGACGGTGAAATTTCTGTTGTAGAGAATCTTATTGCCTTGGTCGAGCAGTTCCACATCAGCAAGATCGTTGTATGGGAACCTGCCATACAAAAAATGTTGGGACATTACGGCTTTCCTTTCTTAAAAGGCGAGGACAATCTTCAGGATGTAGAAGCAGGAATCACCGGTTGTGAGGCTTTGATCGCCCGCAATGGTAGTATCTTGGTGTCCAATGCAAACAGGAGCGGAAGAAGCCTCAGCATTTTTGCTCCTATCCATATCGTGTTTGCCAAAGCTTCCCAAATCGTCATGGACATCAAACATGCATTGACGTTGGTCAAACAAAGATATGGCGAACAGCTCCCGTCTATGCTCAGTGTCGTGACGGGCCCCAGCCGAACCGCCGATATAGAAAAGAAACTCGTGTTGGGTGCACATGGCCCCAAAAACCTGTATGTATTTTTAATCGAAGATAGATTCTGATTTTATGTTACAATATCTCTACGCTACTCCTGTTGCAAGTATCATTTTTGTCCTCACCATCGTGACGAGTGTCTATGCTTTTTCAAATCCGCAGATCTATGGCAACATGATGCTCCACCCTTATAGTATCCATCGGAATAAATCGAAATGGTACACTGTTTTTACGAGTGGAATCATCCATGCTGATTGGATGCACCTGATCTTCAATATGGTCACGTTCTTTTACTTTGGCTTCTCATTGGAGAGCATATTTGTGCAAGCCAATGGACCTTTGGGGCATCTGTATTTTGCAATGCTATATATCGTCAGTCTGGTGTTGAGTGATATTCCTACCATCATACAACAAAAAAACAATCCAGGCTACTACAGCCTTGGGGCCTCCGGCGCCATTTCGGCAGTCCTGTTTAGCTTTATACTCTTTTACCCCAAGGCCGAACTACGGATATTCTTTGCGATCCCTATGCCGGCTTATCTGTTTGCTGTACTCTACATCGGCTATTGTATATGGGCCTCCAAGAATTCGCAGGATCGCATCAACCACGATGCCCATCTCTTCGGTGCTTTATCCGGGTTACTGATCACTATCGTGTTGCACCATTGGATCATCGGACATTTTATCGGGCAGTTTTAACCCGCCCAATTCTCCCGATCCAAACTCCTGAATTGTATCGCCTCGGCCAGATGTTGGTTCTGAATATATTCGGAGCCATCCATATCCGCTATAGTGCGGGCGACTTTCAGTATACGATCGTAAGCTCGCGCGGATAGATGCAACCTTTCCATCGCGACTTTCAATAGATTTCGGCCGGTATCATCAATTTGACAGATCTCGCGCAAAGACTTTGAACCCATCTGTGCATTGCAGTGCACATGATCGTCCTGCGCAAACCTCTTCTCCTGTATCCGTCGGGCTTGGATAACGCGGGCACGAATATCCTCACTCCTCTCGGCCGTACGACTACTTGACAACTCTTTGAATTCCACGGGGGTGACTTCTACATGCAGGTCTATACGGTCTAGCAGTGGCCCCGAAACCTTGCTCAAATAGCGTTGTACAGCGGCTGAACCGCATACACAATCCTTGTCCGGATGGTTGTAATATCCACAGGGACACGGATTCATAGCCGCGATCAAAACAAAACTGGCCGGGTAATCCACTGTAAATTTTGCCCGGGATATCGTAATATACCGGGACTCCAATGGCTGCCTCATAACCTCCAATACTGTTCGCTTGAATTCGGGCAACTCATCCAGAAAAAGTACACCGTTGTGCGCCAATGAAATTTCGCCGGGTTGTGGATTAGACCCTCCTCCGACGAGTGCCACGTCAGAAATCGTATGATGTGGCGCACGAAACGGGCGGATACTCAACAGTGATTCGGAGGAATGCAGCTGTCCTGCCACAGAATGGATTTTGGTCGTTTCTAGTGACTCTTCTAAAGAGAGCGGCGGAAGTATGGTAGGCAAACGTTTGGCAAGCATGGTTTTTCCTGCTCCGGGAGGTCCTATGAGAATGACATTATGTCCTCCTGCAGCAGCGATCTCCAATGCCCTCTTGATATTTTCCTGTCCCTTTACATCTGCAAAATCTATATCATATGTGTTGATCTTGCACAAAAATTCCTCTTCGACATCCACGACAGTAGACTCGATAGTACTCTGGTCTCGAAAAAATGCAACGACTTGTTCCAACCGATCTACCCCAACGATGTGGAGACCGGAGACAACAGCAGCTTCACGGGCATTGGTCCTGGGCAGGACAATTCCTTTATATCCTTCCTTTTTGGCCTGTACAGCGATAGGCAAAACCCCTTTGACTGACTGTATCGTCCCATCAAGGGACAATTCGCCCAAAAGGATATACTCACCGATGATGTCTGGTTCAATCTGTCGGGAAGAGGACAATATACCTATAGCTATGCTCAGGTCATAGGACGAACCTTCTTTTCGGATATCGGCCGGCGCCAGATTAATGACAATCTTCTGTCTAGGCATACGAAGACCTATTGCCGCAATGGCACTTTCTATCCGGCGCAGGCTTTCTTTGACAGCATTGTCGGGCAATCCAACGATATAAGAATGTAAACCCGCAGTTATATTGACCTCTACCGTAATGATAGACGCCTCTATTCCATACACTGCGCTACAAAATGTTTTTACAAGCATACAGACTTAATTGGTTAGCTAAATATAATAATTTTTGCGCAAACAAAGTATTATTCAAGAAAATAAGATGATTTTGCTATACATTGATAGAATAATCGTATATTGGGTTAGCAGAAAAAAATGAAAAAAATTAAACGTTTCTTCTTTTTTTGTGTTTAATAGATAGTAAGATATAATAATTAAAAAGCATATGAAGGATAGTGGAAAAATAGTAACCGCCATGTTGGCTGGTTTGGCCGCAGGGGCAGTTTTGGGTATTTTATTTGCACCGGACAAAGGGTCAGAGACAAGAGACAAACTGAATGAATCGTTAGCCGATTTGGGTGATGCCCTCAAAGAACGTGCTGAAGAGCAGTTCGACCAATTGAACGAATTCAAGGAAAAAATATTGTCGGCCGTGAAATCCAAACTTTCGAAAGCAGAGGATATCATCGAAGAAGAAATCGAAGAGCATGCCTGACATTATTTAGCACCAGATAGATCTGGTGCTAAAGTAAGGTAGTAATTGATTTCTAGCCCTTTTCTTTTAAAACAATATTTGCGCATGGACGATCAAAAATTTTCTTTATCAGGAAGCTTTCAAAAAGCGAAAGAATATGTAGATACACAGATCGAATTGACCAAGCTAAAGGCTTTGGCCAAGGCTGCCCGCATTGGAGGTGCTTTGGTCGTGGATGCCACGAAACTCATATTAGGATTGATCGTCATATTCTTTATTTCTTTGGCTTTGGGTTTCTACTTAGGCGAACTGATGGGAAGCAATGCCTTGGGCTTCTTGACGACAGGAGCTTTTTTCTTGTTACTGATATTGATTATCCGGGTTTTTGAACCCAGGTTGGAAGCTCGTTTTACAGATATGACTATCCGTAAGGTACTGGCCAAGTGGAACGAGGAGGATGAAGACGTATCCATATTCGGGGAACAAGAAGAGAAAACAAAAGGAGAAGATACTATTGACAAGGAGAAAACAGATGAGCCACAAAATCACTAATATTGCCGATCTGCAAAGGGAGATAGCACGGCTGAAGAACCTGAAAAAAGAGCAGGAAGCTTATCTGCTTGACCAGTATGCCTTGCTCCGAAAGAAAATCGAGATGCCTTCCCGAATTTTGGGTATGGTGACTTCCTATATTCCAGGCGTCGATATGGTAAAGGGTCTCTTTTCTTCCATAACTTCGAAGAATAAGGTGAGCGGCAAATCGGATTGGCTGACCAACACCTTACGCTTAGCACTTCCATTGGTGCTAAACAAAACCTTGTTGAAGAATGCGGGATGGCTCAAAAAGTCTATGGTACTTTTAGCTTCGGAAGGCGCCGCCGGACAGATCAACCAAGATAAAATACAGTCTTTTGTCTCCAAGATAGTAGGTTTTATCCGGCCCGCGAAGAAAAAGAAAAAACACAAGGAAGTTCCGCCTTTGGCAGAGAGCAAACAGGATGCTTTCAATTTTGGTATTCCTCCCGAAAGTGAAACATCTTAGTAAAATAGTGGTCAGTCATCAGTTGTAAGTAATCAGTACCAAACTTTGCAAACTGTTTATTTAATGGCTTTATAAATGATATGGGGGGAACAATTGAACTTATCAAAAACAGGTCAGATATAGGCGCAGGAACGAGAGGTTCGGATTTGGGAATAGATGCGATGGAAATTGCCGCCATCAACAAAGGGAATCGCTTCTTTCAAGACCATACCTATGCAGATATCCCGACCCGCAATGAAAGTATTTATACAGATGACGGAAGCCCTTTCGCCAAGCATATCAAAGAAATCTATCAGCAATGCCAACAAGTAGCCTCAACTGTAGAAGATAGTCTCTTGAAGCACAATTTTCCGTTGGTATTGTCCGGAGACCATTCTTCGGCCATGGGAACGATCTCGGGCGTAAAATCAGCCTTCCCCAACGAAACATTAGGCGTAATCTGGATTGATGCCCACGCCGATATCCATTCTCCCTATACTACTCCTTCGGGCAACATGCACGGAATGCCTTTGGCTGCAGTCCTACAGGAGAGCAATCTACCCTGTCATATCAACGATATTCAGGGAGATATACCTATCTTTTGGGAAAAACTCCAGAAAATTGGTATAGACATGCCCAAGCTAATCCCCCCACACTTGATTTATTTTGGTGTACGCGATACAGAAGAGCCGGAAGACCTGTTGATCGAACGCTTGGGGATCAAAAATTATACAGTTGAAGAAGTGCGGGAAAGAGGATTGAAAGCCAGTGTCGCAGATGCTCTTAACCGACTATCTGCCTGCGATAAGCTCTATGTCTCTTTTGATGTGGACAGCATGGACAGTGAACTGATAGCTGACGGCACAGGTACGCCCGTACCGCGAGGTTTTATGCCTTCGGAGATCGTACTGTTGCTACAGGATATTTTCCGTTCCGGAAAAGTCACCTGCTTAGAAATAGCTGAAGTGAATCCCCTTTTGGATCACCAAGGCAACCGTATGGCAGAAGTCGCATTTGATATACTCGAACAGATTACCCCTTTAATAGAGAAGTCCTAGACGTGCAAAGCTTTTGAAACTTCGCAAGTCTTTCTATACAAACCTCATAGTTTTTTTTATGTCTTGTTGGATTAAATTCAAAAAATCGTGCAAACGATTGATGTAATAATAAAAGTCCAAGAGAGCTTGCAATTCTTAAAAATATACTGCAAAAACCGTATCTTTGCGCATTCAACAAACAAATGGCTTATTCATCGAATAATTTGTTTGTCAAAGAGTTAATGATTTAAGGCAATTGCAATTAAAAAGCAAAATGAGCAACGTATATTACCAGGAAAAATTTGAGGATCGACACAATGGTCCCAGTTCTGCACAAGTAGACGACATGTTGAGATTTTTGGGTGTAAATTCATTGGATGAGCTGATCGAACAGACCATCCCTGCACCTATCCGTAGAAAGCCACTAAACCTCCCCAAAGCATGGAGCGAGGTCGCTTACCTGGATAAAATAGCTCAGATTGCCGAGAAAAACAAAGTATTCAAATCTTATATCGGACAAGGCTATTACAATGTCGTCGTTCCGGGCGTTATCCAACGTAACGTGTTGGAGAATCCTGGATGGTACACACAATATACCCCTTATCAGGCAGAGATTGCCCAAGGCCGTCTTCAAGCCTTGTTGAATTTTCAGACGGTTGTCTCCGATTTGACAGGACTTGAGATAGCAAACGCATCTTTACTGGATGAAGCAACGGCTGCTGCCGAGGGCATGTTCATGTTATACAGTGCCCGCAAAAACAAAGATGCAAATGTATTTTTGGTATCTCCAACTGTATTTCCGCAGACTTTGGACGTGTTGCAAACAAGAGCCGTGCCATTCGGAGTAGAGATTCGTATCGCAGAAATTACGGCATCTAACCTTTCGGATGATGTCTTTGCAGCATTTGTCCAGTATCCCGCAGCCGACGGAACCATCGCCGACTATAAGGATTTTACGGAAGCAGCGCATGCACAGGGCATTACGACATGCGTAGCTGCCGATCTGTTGTCTTTGACGTTGTTAACCCCTCCGGGAGAATGGGGTGCAGATGTCGTGGTCGGCAATTCCCAACGTTTTGGCGTGCCTATGGGATTTGGCGGCCCTCACGCGGCTTTCTTTGCGACCAAGGAGGCCTACAAACGTAATATACCGGGTCGTATCATCGGGGTGACTTCCGACTCCAACGGAGAATATGCGCTGCGCATGGCTCTCCAGACCCGTGAGCAACACATCCGCCGTGACAAAGCCTCCTCAAATATCTGTACAGCACAGGCTCTACTGGCCATTATGGCTTCCTTCTATGCTGTCTACCATGGACCAGAAGGGTTAAAAAACATCGCCTCACGTATCCATGATTTGACAAAACTGGCGGACAGAGCTATTCAGGCATTAGGTTATGAACAAAGCAATGCTTCTTATTTTGATACCTTGCGTTTCAAGGTTGGAGATCAGATCGGAGCATTGAAAGCCGAAGCATTGGACAATGAGCTCAACTTCTACTATAACGAAGACACTGTCGGCATCTCTATCGACGAGACCACGACCTTTGAAGATATACAGACGATCGTCAAGGTGTTCGCCAAGATCAAAGGTATCTCACAAAATGACCTTGATCTAGCTGGACTGACGCCGGAACTGCAATCTGTTATTCCAGATGTACTCGTTCGTACTTCACCTTACTTGACACACCCTATTTTCAACAGCTATCATTCTGAGAGTGAAATGCTGCGTTATATCAAATCCCTCGAAGCCAAAGACCTTTCTTTGTGCCATTCGATGATTCCGTTGGGATCCTGTACGATGAAGCTCAACGCAACTACAGAAATGGTTCCTGTGACCTGGGCACGTTTTGGTGGTCTCCATCCATTTGCTCCGGCCGACCAGACTTCGGGCTACATGCAATTGATCAATGAATTGAACGATTGGCTATGTGAGATTACGGGTTTTGCCAAGATGTCCTTCCAACCTAACTCCGGGGCGCAGGGTGAATACGCCGGACTCATGGTCATTCGTGCCTATCACGAAAGCCGTGGCGAAGCACACCGCAATATCTGCTTGATCCCAGCTTCGGCACACGGCACCAATCCTGCTTCGGCTTCGATGGCTGGTTTGAAAGTCGTGGTGGTAAAATGTGATGATCGCGGCAATATCGATGTAGAGGACCTTAGGGCAAAAGCAACAGAGCATGCCGCAGATCTGAACGCTCTGATGGTCACTTATCCATCTACCCACGGTGTATTTGAAGAGCCCATTATCGAAATCTGTCGTATCATCCACGAAAATGGCGGGCAGGTCTACATGGACGGTGCCAATATGAATGCACAGGTTGGCTTGACCAGTCCCGGATTTATCGGGGCAGACGTTTGCCACCTCAATCTACACAAAACATTCTGTATACCTCACGGCGGAGGTGGTCCGGGTATGGGGCCAATCGGTGTAGCAGCCCATCTTGTACCATTCTTGCCAAATCATCAAGTCGTATCCGTATCGGGCGAGCAAGGTATATCCGCCGTATCGGCGGCGCCGTTTGGGTCAGCATCTATCCTGGTTATATCCCATGCGTATATCGCCATGATGGGTGGAGATGGTTTGACCGAAGCAACAAAAATCGCCATTCTGAATGCCAATTATATCAAGGCTCGTTTGGAAGAACATTATCCTATTCTCTATGCAGGAGCCAACGGACGCTGTGCACACGAGATGATCGTCGATTGCCGTACATTCAAGAGCGTAGGTATCGAGGTCGCGGACATTGCCAAACGCTTGATGGACTATGGCTTCCACGCACCTACCGTATCCTTTCCGGTAGCAGGTACCTTGATGATCGAACCGACAGAGTCCGAGTCCAAACCAGAATTGGATCGTTTCTGCGATGCCTTGATCGCTATACGTCAAGAAATTGCGGCGGTAGAGTCAGGCGAGGTAGACCAGAAAGAGAATGTGTTGAAAAATGCGCCGCATACCGCAGCTATGGTTACAGCAGATGATTGGGGCAGATCCTATTCACGCCAAACGGCAGCTTATCCGCTCCCTTATCTCAAAGCCAACAAATTCTGGCCTTCGGTAGGTCGTGTAAACGATTCGCAAGGTGACCGGACATTGATCTGTTCCTGTCCATCTATCGAAGAATACGCAGAAGCTTAGATATATTCATAGTAGAGACGCAAAATTTTGCGTCTCTACTACCTTAATACCTCTTCCAAAAACAATAACGTATGATTCCAGGCTCTTGTAGCCATCACCTCGTTGTATTCTGCCGATTCTGGATTGGTAAAGGTGTGCCCACAATGTGCATACGTGATGATCTGCCAATCAGCTTTGCCCTCGTTCATCTCACGTACCAAAGACTCATAATCTGCTGAACTGACACTTTTATCGGCCGCAGGATGTTCGACAAGAACTTTGGTGTGGATCGGGCCATTGAGGCGATCGGCTGCTTTGGCCAAACCACCGTGAATACAGACCACACCTTGTACGGGCAATCCCCCACGGGCAGTTTCCAATGCTCCCGTACCACCAAAGCAATACCCGATAACAGCCACTTTATCCGGATTTGCCCCTTGCCTTTTGAGTTCTTCCAACCCCGCCGCGATACGCTGTTGGTATGCCTTGTAATCGTTTTTGTAATGCGATGACATCTTTGCTGCCGCTGCATTGTCCACCGGGGTATTACCTTCACCGTAGATATCGGCTATAAAAGCAATATATCCTTCTTTTTCCAAGTTCAATGCGGCCTGTCTGGCTTCATTGTCGATGCCTTTCCAAGCCGGCAGAATAAGGACTCCGGGTAATTTTTGTCCTGCATTGGACGTTACCAAGCCATTCAGCTTTTGAGTTCCATCTTGGTAGCCAACCGGCTTCAAATCTTGCGCCTGCACTACAGCTGAGCCCATAAGGCTGACCAATAAAGACAAGATCAGTATGGTGTTTGTTCTTCTTGTATTCATGATTTACTTATTTTCATTCCTATATTGTTCATAAAACCACAGGAGAAAGCCCAGATAGATACCATGCACCAGCTGAGCCTGCACGGCTCCCCAATTCTCAATGGTCGAGCTCCCCAATACGAGTACACCCATCAACGCCAATGCACCATATAAGATGTATCTCGTCTGAAAACCGATAAGCAGAGCGGCTCCCAGAACAGCTTCTACAACCGGCAAGATGTACCCGAAGGCCAAAACCAATCCCGAAGGTAGCACCGAACTTTCCATGGAAGACACCATACCTTCCGCAAAAGCAGTCAGCTTAGGAAGCCGGACCAGTCCGTGTCCCAATAGTGAAATGGCTATGGGCAGCTGTAAAAAGAAAAAAGTTATCTTAAAATTTTTCATGGACAATAATTAACAAATACAAACAAGGCGATCCTTAAAAATCATCTACCAATCTATTGATCTCACCCAGCTCATCGGCCGACAGGCTAATATCCATTGCGCCTGCATTCTGAACGGCTTGTGCTGCATTCCTCGCGCCAACCAAAGCAATAGTGATACCTGCCCGCTCTACGGTCCATCGCAAGACCAGCTGCCCCAATGTCGCCCCTTTTTCTTCGGCCAAAGGTTTTAGTTTGTTCAGTAGCGCATTGGTCTTTTCTATAAATTCCGGCTGAAAATGCGGCAACCCAGCTCTATGGTCTCCTTCCTGAAACGTGTAACCGGGGTAGATCTTTCCGGTCAACAGGCCTCGCTGCAAGGGACTATATGCCAAAATGGATTTTTCATTGACCAGGCAATAGGGTAATGTCTCTTGCTCAATATCCCGATTGACCATACTATAGGGCACTTGATTGGATACCAAAGGTACAATTTTATCCGCTTCGGCCATTTGTTCAGCATTATAATTGCACACACCCGCATAGCGGACTTTACCCTGTTCGATCAGCCGCTGTACAGCTTCAAAAGTTTCGTCTATCGGGGTGGTCGGATCGGGCCAATGGATTTGATACAGATCAATGTAGTCTGTACCCAGCAATTTCAGACTCTGCTCGCATTCGTAGATGACGCTATCCTTGCCTGCAAACTTATAGATATCAATGGGTTTGCCATTATTGTCCCGACTATGGCCGTGTATTTCTCCCTGTGCCAAGTCCCAACGCAGGCCAAATTTCGTCAAAATCTGTATCTTATCCCTGGCGAGTCCCTTTATAGCTTCTCCCACAATTTCTTCACTTGTCCCTTGGCCATAAATCGGTGCGGTATCAATAGATGTCACGCCTACATCATATGAGGCACGAATAGCTTCCACCGCATCGTTTCTGTCCGTGCTTCCCCACATCCAGCCACCAGCAGCCCATGCACCAAATGTAATGACCGATACTTCCAAATCACTGTTACCTAATTTTCTGTATTCCATGTATTATCTGATTTTAAAAAATAAACGTATTTCGCCTTTGTAGGGATCTGATGATAAAACTAAAGTGTCTCCCCACAACTTAACATCAGTTTTGGCAGATTGTTTCCGATGATTGTTTCCGATATTAAAGGTACAAAAGATTGCATAAAGCCAAAACCTCTTTTTGTGTACGATGCTCACTAAACTTATAGACCGATTCCATGTCTATCTAATTAACATATATTTATTGATATGACACGATTGACATTTCTTAGCTTCCTCTTCTTGTTCTATAGTAGTTCAGTAGCACTTGCACACATGCCCGGTCATCCTGTTGTTTTTTATAACATGGACAACGACCAACAACGCTTTGATCCTCTTGGTGGTGATTATGCCAAGGACAATTTCAAGGTTTACTATAGAGGTAGAGAATTAAAAGATGCTTCGGTACTGTCCTTTGAATACCTTGGCGGTGGCTATGCCAAGGACAATTGGCGTGTATTCTATCGGGGTACGGTGATCAAGGACGCATCGGCTTATTCTTTTGAATATATAGAAGATGGCTATGCAAAAGATAACTGGCGCATATTCTACAGGGGAAATATACTTGGGGATGCCGCTGTCTTGTCCTTCAAACTTTTGGGAGATGGGTATGCAAAAGACAACTGGCGTGTGTACTATAAAGGTGCGCTCATCAAGGATGCCTCGGCCTCATCTTTTGAGTATGTCAAAAATGGATATGCCAAGGATAACTGGCGTCGTTACTATAAGGGAAGAGCCTCAAAATATTAAGGGTGTCAAGAAGGGCCCTTAAAGCCCTTCCCCCCCATATATTCCTCGATTTGGAGCCGTTTGGTTATCTACTTTATTGCCATAGAAATCTTTACCCCCATTGTCGGGGATTACCCTTCCCGAGCGTAAGGCAGGAGATCCTTTTTTTAGCTTATAACCATCCAATGTGTGCAACCCCATACTTCCCACCCCTGGATTCACAAACAAAGGGTCTGCTGTGATTTTTGCCGGATCGTTCGGTTCTCCTTGCGGATGGATTCCATAGAACAAATTATTTCCAAAAGTTCTATTTTGAACTCCTTTGCTACCCGGTCTTGCAAATTCATATGTTGCATCCTTACTTTTATTGTAGATGATATTGTTGTAAAAACCGTAGGTATGGTTATTGGTAGTCTTTTCTCTGACAATAACGGGCGCGGTATGTTCACCTATATAAAATACATTATTATAGACCGATGCTCCAGCAAAAGCATAATTAAAATAGACCAATGAACCCTTGTCATTTTGACTCAGGTTATAACGGACAATGATACCGTCATCTCTCTTGTGGGTACAAAACCATACCAAGCCGTGTGCATTATCGTGACTGTAACTGTACTGCCAGATCGTTCCGGGGCTATTGATATCCGGATCATAGAGACTGCCATCCGCATCGGGCGAACGGTTAAGGAAACCTTCGTTATATTGGAAAACTGTACCACGCACAGTCCTTGAAAAGATGGTATTGCCGGTAATATCGGTGGCCGTTTCGAAGCACAGATTACGTTCCACTAAACCTCCTTCTGTCATCCGGATAATCATCGCATTTTTTGAAATATGATGGATCACATTGTTTCGGATAACCAGGTTGGTCATCTTTCGGTTTTCCCATTTTTCTCCTTCCGGATAATCGAATACTCCGCGTTCGTGACTAGTGGCGATACCTTGATTCTGGATATGATGTATATGGCAGTTTTCGATCAGTATATCATTATAACGGGTAGGTGTAACATCATCCGCAGCTGTGGTAATGTAGATCCCCGAAGTACGTTTTTCCTTATGTCCGTTTCCGATCAACCCTTTTATATGGTGGATATGGAGGTTCCTCAAATAAATATGATTGACCAGGCCACAGTTTTCGGCCTTGACCTCTACACCTCGTCTGTCTCCGGGTTGTTCGGCATTATTCGTTATTTCGAGATTATTTATTTCCCAATAGGCCTGATTGTATAGATATACCACGCCTTTACCAGTCATTCCATTGCCGTCTATCAATGGTCGATCTCCTGCGCCATATTGATCGATAATGATTGGTTGTTGTTCGGAACCCGATCCTTTCGGGTGCAGATATCCTATCCACATACTGCCTCCTTTTAACAGTATCTTTGCTCCGGGACCAAACGTGGAGGCATTAACCTTTTCCAAGGACTGCCAGGCCGTTCTCTCGGAAAGACCGTCGTTTTTATCATTACCTGATTCTGAATCTACATATATAGCTGTCTTGATTACATTTGCTGATGCCGCTGAAATAGTGCAGAAGAGGCTTAAAAACAAAAATATTAAGATTGGGTATCGAAACTTGAGCATTCTATTTAATTTTTTCTAATAATTCCTGATTAATTGTTTAAAGTAATCTTGGCCATCTTAGCTGTGTCTATATTGCTTTGTGCATTGGCGCTATACTGATCGATCAAAACCGCGTAAGCATCCTCTATATAAGCGTCCCGGACTTGGCGTGTGAATGCCTGAAGTGTATATTTTTCCTTTTGGTACACACTCTCTTGCATTTTTTTAAACTTCTTTTCCAGATCATCTTGCGTAATGGTTATGATATTCTCCGCCACCAACCTTTGTTTTAATTGGATCAGCGCATTGTGAAAACGATAATCAAAGAATGTCTGCTCATCGAATTCTATCGGTCCGTACATTATCTGACCATTGGCGGCCATCTGACGGCGGTTGGCATTATAATTCTTCAAATCCGTCAGAAACTCTTGATAGTTGCTATACGGCCATAAATTTCTTTCAGTCAGCATCTTCTCCTGCACCTTGATAGCTACTAAGGAGTCTATGGCTTTTTGGCGCAATAGATCTATCGTTTTTGTGCCATCGGCTGTTGATGCAGACCAAAAGGCATTTGCTGCTGTATTCTTTATCTTGTTTTCGCGGGAAACAAAACCATACACTTCTGCTCTATACTTTCGCATTTCACGTTGTATCTCTTCTTTGGTAATGGCTATACCCTGTATGATTCCTATATGCTGGTCTTTTAGTAGGGTAGCCGATACTGTATTGTTCTCCAGTTGAAGCGATTTTTTTAAAAAGGTTACGACATCGTTTATTTTGTTTGTATTGATAAATGTGTAAATGGCATGTCCTTTTCCTGGGAAAATGTGTGTTTCCGATAGATCATTACCAATCTCTTTCATTTTTCTCTCCAAGTCATAAGCATAGTCCACATGGATCAGCTTATCTTGGTCGCCATGGTAGGTGAGTAATGGAGGGGCTCCTTTTTTGATGAGGCTTGAATTTTCCAACCCGCCCCACAAATTGACCACAGCTTTGATAGGTAGTATGTGTTGGTCAGAGATATAAGCGGTGTACAGTGCTGTCATGGCACCGGCAGATCCGCCGGATATAGCTACCGAAGACAAATCAAAGCCATAATTGTCCGCATTGTCTTTTATCCACTGAAGAACTAACTGCGCATCTCCGGACGCATTCCGGATAGCTTCCTGCAATTTTGGATGAAAGCCGGACGTAGGCAGTCCCTTGGCCATATTTGCCGAACAGCTAGCACCCGCTGTACGCTCATGCTTCAGGGTAAGGTAATAATTGATGGAAATCACCGCAAAGCCCTGTTCAGCAAGCTTGGCACAAAATACCTGCGAACTGGCCTGCCCCTTATCACCACCGCTAAAGCCACCGCCGTGAACAAACACCATTACCGGCAATTTGCCTTTGTGTTCCTGCGGCAGGTACAAGTCCAGAGTCCTGTCGGACGTACTGTCCTGGCCGATTCCTTGAGGCTTCTCACCATACCTTAAGTTTCGGTGTGTCGGAACGGGGTTGGCCTCCACATTGGCCTTGGCTGGCTGCACAAAAGCTGTAGATGACAAAAACAAAGTTAAAATTGCTGTCTTGATTAAAGTTAGGTACGTCATAGTATTTTTCTGTTTTTATTGCTTAAATATTTGACTGTCACTGCACGGTGACCGATATCGGTAACAAGTCGGAGTAAACCCCTCCTATGTAATCCAACGCTTTGAGCTGAAAAGTATCACTGCCTCCGCTGTTGTGCACATACTTAATAGCGCCATTTGACAATTCTTCTTGTGTAAATTGTGTGTATTTTTTCATGGGGATACCATATTTCGTCAATGTACCATTTGTCGGGGATTCTATCAAGGCAAAGAGAATATTGTTATCAGTATAGGTATACTGTGAAGACGGTGACCCGGACATAGAGAAGTGTTCCTTGGTCAGTGTCACGATACCGTTGTTTTCGACCGCGACAGGCGAAGTGCTATTTATCTCCATCTCACTTGGGATGGGGCCCATCAATTCGATAGATTGCCTATAAACTCCATTTGACGTTTCGCTATGCCATATCTGTACGCTCGAAGAGGTAATATTTGCACCATTCAATGCCTGAAGTGCTAAAGATATGACAGATTTGCCTTCTTGATAAGCGTTCTGTACATAGCCGGTTATATTGATCTCATTCCAAACACCGGCACTGGTACCGTTCCAGGTCAGCGTACCTGTAGCAATCTCCTGACCGAAGCCCGGCATATTGTTCCACGTCAAAGTCGGTGCCGTCCAATCGCTGTGGGTGGTCTCATACACACCACAGATCGGTTCATAGTTAGATCCATTAATTTGTCTGACACGAAACCTCAATCTTGCCGAAACCAGATCATCCACATAATCTATCGCAGGAAGATCATCAAATCTGAAAAAAGTGTACCTTCTCACACCCGACCGAGCTACAAGTTGGGGGCTCTGGGTATCGTAATTCGTATTTTTGCCTCCCTCATAGACATGCGTTTCGCCCGTCACCAATATTCTATCCTGTTTAGCCTCGGAATAATCCACACCTTCAGGAACAGGATCCGTTGGCGTGATAGCCTTTTGATAGGTCGGAAAATAATTAACCACGTGGGCGATACCATCCTTAAAAACATAGTCCTGCCGAATAACGTCAATAGGAGGTGTGCCCAATTGATTAGATCTGTTTACGACCAAACGGTACTTATCTGTCGAAGAAACAACTCGGGTCAGAAACATAGGTTCTCCCGACAATGATTCTCCCTCGATAGTTTCATTTTCTTCCAAATCGATAGATCGAAAGGCTCCGGAAAACGTTAAGTAAGAAAACAGACCTCTCACGACATTCGCCGGCAAATCTTGTAAACGACTGACTCCGGCCGACGTAAGGACTGTCCGAATCGCACTATTGGTCGGTACGACTCGGGTTTTATTTCCCTCACTGATGATACTATTTAAATCTGCATATGCGACGGCCTCTGCATATAATGTCAAAGTGGTATCCCTGCCCTGTGCTATATAATCCAACAAGGTCATCGATTTCAAAAAGTCGGGATCCGTATCCAGTTTGTAATCCTTGAGCAGATCGGAGCAACTTACTGTACATGTTGTCCCCAACAACAACATTAAAATAAGCTTTTTATGTGTTTTCATAATTACATTCCTCATTTTAAGACTTATTTATAATATTCATTTTGTTCAACTCCCGCTCCTCTTCTGACTTCTTCGATATGGATAGGCCACACAAAGCTCAATGGATGTATTTCTATCCCTGCTCGTTCCCGCACAATTTCGATGGCCTTGCCACATCTCACCAGATCAAACCAACGGTAACCCTCGTATGATAACTCAAATTTTCTTTCTTCCAATATCAGGTATTTCAGATATTCATTGGAGAAGTTGTCCCGATCGAGGTATTCAGATTCGGATATTTCAAAGGCGGGGCCACCGGCTCTGTTGCGAATCTGATTGAATAAAGCCATGGCTTTTTTTCGGTCATCATCTGTGTCTCCCAGATTGACAATCGCTTCGGCCTTCAACAGGTACATATCCGCTAGACGTAGTAGCACCACATTACGCGTATCTACATCCGAACTAAAGCCTATCGTAAACTTGATCACCTTATAGAGACCATTAGACGCTCTTTCGTGTGCAATCACGGCTCTCCAATCGGCATCATCGAAAGTTTCGGCATATTCGACACGGGGCCTTACATACGGGAAGCTCCCTGAGAAGTAAGTGGATAAGTATTGGCTGTTATCTCCATCGTCCATACTAAAGGCCAACTCAAAAATAGATTCCTTGCTTCTTCCTGTATTAAATATTCCCGCAAACTCTGTTGACTGAACCTTTTGCTTGAAATCACTGTCATTTACACTGATCGATGGGGTGTAAAGAGACGCCAAAGAATAATTTGAATTGCTCAACACACGGTCTGCTTGCTCTATAACCTTTTCATAATTGTGTTCCCAGGCATAGACGTGGGCATCAATAGCATACGCTGCTGCCCGCGTAAATGTGGTACGTCCCGTAGCGGATGACGGTATCAAACGCACTCCTTCGGCAAGATCAAGGTGGATCTGTTCAAAAATCTTGTCCTGCGATTCCCGGCCATAAGGTGTCAATTCGTTGCTGGAAAGAAAGGGTATAGTCACCAGCGGTACATCACCCCATATCCGTACGAGGTAAAAATACGTGTACGCTCTCAGCACATATGCTTGCCCCATGAGCTCATTGGCTACTGCTTCGGTGATGATTTGTTTTTCCAATAGCTCAGGAGTATATTTCAACACGACATTAGCCTGTTTCACTGCTTCATAAAATGTGCGCCATGAGGCCAGCGCCATTCCATTGTCTAATTTATTGGCGATGACTTTATCAATATTCACATTAAAGTTGTTATTATAAAACACTTCTGAACGCATTTCTCCATACACGATAGCATTGATTCGCAATGCGGATTGCAGCCGTCCATAACCACCGTACAGAATACCATAGAGGTGAGATTCTTCGGTAGGGATATTCGCTCCGGTCCATGAGGTCGTCGGCTCAACATCCAATACGTCACAAGAAGAAACCATCAAACTTGTGCCGAAAAGAAGATATAAAACAATTTTTTTCATCTTTACTAATTATTATGTTAGAATTGAATTCTTAACCCCAGATTATACGAGCGGCTTTTGGGAAACGCTCCGTTGTCGACCCCCTGTACAAAAGGGTTTGTCGAAGAATTGACTTCCGGATCATAACCACTGTATTTGCCCCAAGTCAACAGGTTTGTACCTGAAATATAGGCACTGGCTGAATGAATGAATAGGCCCTTGAGATAATTGGCAGGAACTCTGTAGCTTAAAGTAGCTTCTTTCAAACGGATAAAGGAGCCATTTTCCAGATTGAACGATGAGGGCCTGAAGTTTTCCATAGCATCGCCATAACGTACCATAGGAAAGTCAGTGATATCCCCCTGTTGGCGCCAACGCCTCAAAGCATCCTGACCCAAATTGCCGGTAACCAACATTTGATTCCTTCTACGTCTAAATTCATTCATGACCATATTGCCTTGTGACCAATAGAAAATCGTATTTAATGAAAAGCCTCCATAGGACAGCTTGTTTGTAAAGCCGGCAATAAATTTGGGGTTCGGATTCCCAATGATCATGCGATCGGCATCGTCTATCACACCGTTATTGTCGAGATCCGCCCATATCATATCTCCTCCTTTGAAGGCCTCGCCTGTGGCTGCTCCTTTTCGATACTGGCCTTCGGTACCATCGGGCGCCAGGTACACATTACTTTCGTCCCGATCGTAAACCCCTAACGCTTTATGGGCAAAAAAGATACCGATTGGCTCGCCTATACGACCCAATGAGTAGCCATTGATCAAAATATCATCCCCTTCGGGTAGTTCTGTGATCTTATTGCGGTTGAAACTAATGTTGAAACCTGTTTCCCAACGAACTTTTTTGTTGATATTTACCGTCTCGACCAAAAATTCCAGTCCTCTGTTTTCTATACTTCCGAAATTTGTTGCTACAGACCCGAATCCTGTATAATAATTGATCGGAAAGTTGAACAAAAGATCTTTGCTGCTTTTGTGATAGGCATCTGCCGTAATATTGATACGTCCCTTATACAAGGTTAAATCTATACCGACGTTGTACTGTGTGGTTGTCTCCCAACCAAGATTAGTGTTCATCAAGCTGTTGTGGTTGATGATGACATTGCCATCGTAACGACTCGAAGAGGCTGAGAATGCACCTTGCCATGCATAGTTGGAGATACTTTGGTTTCCGGTTATACCTACACTGGCACGCATTTTACCATCGGTCAAAACGTTTTTGGAAAAATTCATAAACTGCTCATCAGAAAAGCGCCAACCCACTGAGGCCGAAGGGAAGTAACCAAATCGTTTGTCGCTTCCGAACCTAGAGGAACCGTCTGCTCTTAGCGTGAAAGATGCCAAATATCGGCTAGCATAATTGTAGTTTGCTCTTCCAAAAAAAGAAAGCATGATCCGTTCGGATTCCGTTTGCGAGATGGACGTAAATCTTGCCGCGGTCTGGATTGGAGTGACTTTCGAATCGATATAATTTTCACCGTCCAATCGAATGCCTTCCGCGAAATCCCTTTCAATAGACTGCCCAACTACGGCACCGATACGATGTTTTCCTATCTTTTTGTCATAGGTCAGTGTATTTTCGTTCATCAGCTTATTTGTTCCGCTTTGACTGAATTTACCAAAATCCCTTCTCGGAGTAGCCGAATCGAATGTCTTGGGCTGGAAACTGGATTGCTTTATTGTTTCATAACTTGTGTAAAGACTCGTTTTGAGTATCAATCCTTTTACCAGTTCCGCCGAGACAAACTGGTTCAATGTGATCATGTTTCTCTTAAAACCGATCGGAATTTTCTGTGCCATTGCCAACGGGTTTCTCGTCTCCCGCTGTCCAAGCCAATCTACCAACTCCCCGGAAAGCGGGTCGTAAGGTGAAAATACCGGATTGGTAAAGACCGCAGCCCGCAAAGCACTATAGTTATTGCTAGACGACGATAGTATCCGATTATAGTCTACATTGGTATAGGAAACATTAGTTCCGGCCGAAATTTTCTTAGACAGCTTGTACGAAAAATTTCCCCGCATATTCAATTGTTTATAACCGGTACTCGTAATAACGGGTTCGAGATCCCGATAACCTAGCGATACCCCATACGAGAAGGTTTCCGAACTTCCCCGTAAACTAAGGTCATTCCGACTTTGGTAAGCCGTTCTAAAGATCACGTCCTGCCAATCGGTCGTACGGTTATAATAAGGATGATGGGGATTGGTCACCCACAACTGGGTAGCATCCTGTCCATTATTGGCCCGTGCCTCGGCATAGGCTGTTCTGAACTGATCGCCATTCATTACATCTAGTTTTCTTGAAATGGAAACCAGGCTCGAAGTATGATCGTACGTTATCCTGGGACGCATGGATTGAAATTTATTTCCCCCTTTCGTCGTAATGATAACGACCCCATTTGCAGCACGCGATCCATAAATAGCTCCCGAAGCGGCATCTTTCAACACTTCTATAGATTCGATATCATTGGGGTTGAGGCTGGCAATGGGGCTAAAGGTGGCATCGCCATCAATCGATGCGATGTTGCTTGCTTCTATCGGTACACCATCTATAATATAGAGCGGCTCACTGCCTCCATTGATAGAAGATGCACCTCTGATCTTGATGTCCGAACCGGATCCTGGCTCTCCCGATGTAGTGACGATCTGCATACCTGGTATCCGACCTTGCAATGCAGAGTTGATCGTTGCTCCAGGGTTTGTTTCCATATCATCCGCAGAGACAGAAGTAATCGCGCCGGTGACATCTCGCTTTTCTTGCGTTCCATACCCGATAACGACGATCTCATCCAAACTGCTGGCCGATTCAGCCAATGCTATATTCAAACTCGTTCTGCCATTGAGCGGCACCTCTTGTGTCTCCATACCGACAAAAGAGAATATGAGCGTAGCATTCGCCGGAACTCTGGGTAAGGAAAAAATACCGTCCAGGTTTGTGATGGTCATGATGGCTGTTCCTTTGACAGAAACGGATACACCGGACAATGGTTCTTCGAGCCTGGAATGGACAACGGTTCCCTTTACCGCAACCGATTGGGCGTAAAGGAAGCTCGGCACCAAAAATAATAGGTACAAAATAGTTTTCATATGCAAATTCATATATCTGCTGTTCATAATTTTTTGTTTTTTTTAAGGGTATCTACTTATTTTAATTCCCCAACAGCTTACAGTATCAGTTCAAACCAATCAAACATAACTTCTCCATTGACGGAGACAAATACAAGATTTTGCTTGCCTATTAGTTTTTTTGTCTGTATGCCATAGGATCTCGCCTTGGTCCAGCCTTCATTACCGATGCTTTGCGTAGCGATCAGTTTGCCATTAGGGCTACCCAATCTGATTTCTATGGTTGGGTTGGCTGTCGATCCTGACCCTCCCCGAAATACGATTTCACTCACCCCTTTTTTACAATCTACGTCCTCATATCTGACCCATGCTCCTCTGGAAAATTGACTGATAACCCCTGTCACTTTGCCATTCATCTTTACCTCCTTTGGCTGGCATTTGGAAAGTTCTGAGAAGTTCTCAGCTTCAATTCTATTGTTCTGGGCAAAAAGTATATGAGCGATTGAAATAGCAAAAAGTGTCATTACAAAATCTTTCATGTATTTGATTTAACGGATTATACAACCTGGTTTATCTGCTATTGTTATGGTTCAAAAAGGCTATCACAGTTTTGTTATTTTACATAAATCACACTCCGCACCGGTCGCTGGTAAGTTCCTCCATACGGAAAATTGACACGGCCATTGTCTCCCTTCCCTTCTACAAACATGGTCGATGAGCCCCCACCATCAAAGTTCATCGCATTGTCAGCACCTAAAGCCTGTAAAACCCTTGCTAACTGAAAAGTGGACATCCCTGCAAAACCTTCTCCTGAATCGATCACGACCATAAACACACGTTTGCCATCTGCTGTGACACCCAGTCCGGTTCTTGCTGTCAGACTAGTATTGTGCGAATTAGTAGGGTGTACAATATCATCTATCTCGCCGTCAGTGACCAGCATCGGCCCGCAAACGATGATATTTTCTGCATCGGTGACAGGGATATCCGCTGCCACAAGATTCAAGTTGGTCCCGCTCTCTGTAAATTTCCGCACCGTGGCCACATTATTGTGTATGAGCAGAGCCGAATTTGTAAAGAGTTGGCTTACACCCGTATGTCCGGCTTGCACTGTCTGACCATTGATCCGGATATATGGATCCTTGTCAACAGTACCTCCGAACGGAAAGTATCCGGCATTGACTCCGGCCACCGCATCGTAGTCTTTACACATATCTACTGTAGCCTTATCATTAGTAGAAAATCCTAGACCCAATATATTGGATTCATTAAGCGTCACATCCAATACATACATGCGTTGGTCTACTCCGAACAATGACAGTTGCGTCGTTTTGTAAACAAGACCCGTTCTTACGGTGTGTGTGGTCCAATTGTCGTACGTGGTAGCGATCTTATTTTGGTCAACGTCGACATTGATGCTCACGGCATTCGACATCAGGTCGAATTTAGTCACTGTGATATCGGCAGAAGCAGCCGTACCCAGATTAGGAACCTTCACCGTCAACGCAGTTTCGGTTGCTTCGGTGACGGTGGCCTCGAGTGCTCCGAACTTTACAATATTGTCTTCTTTTACCGGACTAAAATTTGTTCCAGAAATGGCAATAGTAGCATTATAAAAACAGGTAGGCGGCACAGATGTAATGACAGGGCGAAACCTCTCCGTATAATAAAAATTTGCATATCGGGTAGGTACCCGTTGATCCGAAATAAAGACTCTTACATTTACTATCTCATCAGAAAAGCCTATAGGAGCCACTACTTTTATTTCAGAATCCGTCACGGAAACGATCTCTGTAGCGTCTGTCGTATTATTGAATCGAACCCTTACTTTGGACTCATCTGTTCCAAATCTAGCTCCAGTTAGGGTAATAATAGTACCTGGCTCCCCACTCTCAGGAGATATGGAGGTGATAGTTGGCCCAACTGCGGCAGGCAGGTTAGTCTCCAGATCACTCCAACAAGATGTCGTCAGCCAAGGTACGGTTATGAAAAAAACCAGTACAAAGCATAGATATTTTAGTTTCTCTTTCATGGATATTTTTACATTTTATGGTGGATTAATCGAACTTTCAAAGCTTGGTAACGGAGATACCTGCGATAGATATACCTTCACTATTGGGGACGATGGGCAATAAGATACATTGAGTGGTTAAGATAATTGTATTCATAATTTATTGTTTAGTCTTGTTCAAAGCATAATTTTTTTCATTCGCTACACATATGGGCTAACTCATGGTCCCAACGAAGATCAAACACCATGACCATATGCCCGAAAGCATAAAGATGAAAAACTCTGCATGCATTATTGATTCAACTAGGTCTATAAAAAGTTGCTATGCAATGCTAGTACTAAGGTAGATACTTCAAACAAGATTAAACCGTGTCAAAACAAACCTATTTACCCGTCAAATGTACTGTACTTTATTTGGATATCAGAGAAGATATTGGTTTTAAAAAAATATAAATACATATAAATCAACTATTTATACTTATATAAATAATTCTACCACACGCATATTTAGGACAGCAGTATAATAGTCTGGAATCTCTATATTTTACTTTTTAGATCGTTCCTTTTTGGTTATTCAAATATTCCTTTGGTGTCTGGCCAAAGTACATTTTAAAGTATTTTCTAAAATAATCCACATCTACAAAACCTACCATATAGGCTACTTCGCTGACATTGACATTCTTGTCTTTCAATATTTGTCCAGCTCTTTTTATCCTTGTCGTTCGCAAAAACTCGACGGCTGTCAATCCGGTTATAGACTTTATCTTTCTATAGAAAGCTCCTCGGCTGAGACCGATTACAGAGGCAAGCTCTTCTACATTGAGTTCGGGATTTGCGATATGCTCCTCAATATATCGCATCACTTTTGACAAAAAAATCTCTTCGGCCGAGTCAATATTGGTGTTCAATGGCTCTGAAGCCAGCTCTGTCTTGATTTTTTGGCTCATCTCCTTATGAGATCGAATGAGGTTTCTGGCACGAATCAAGAGCTCGTCCGTGTTGAATGGCTTGGTCAGATAATCGTCGGCTCCATATTCCAATCCTTCCATCTTGTCTATTGTCGCCGATCTTGCCGTAAGCAATATGACAGGAATATGCTTGGTCTGCACATTCGTTTTGATGACCTTGCAGAGTTCCAGTCCATTCATTCTCGGCATCATCACATCGCTAATGATCAAGTCTATGTTCATTTTTAGGGCCATGTCTATCCCTGTCAACCCATCTGCGGCTTTCAGCACCGTAAAAAACGGCGAAAGAATAGAATCCATAAAATGTAGCATATCTGTGTTGTCTTCTACGATGAGGATAGTTCCATTGTCCCGATTGGGAGAAAGTGGATTTTTTTTCTTAGCAGAATATTGCTCTTCGGTATATACACGTTCATCCACACAGGGGAGAATAAGGATAAATTTTGTATTTCCCGGACTTGTATCGGTCTGCTCTTTACTTTCGACATAGATATTTCCGCCCATCAATTCGACGAGCCCTTTAGCAAATGCTAGTCCAAGCCCGGTCCCCTCTATAGCGTTGTTTCCTTGAGAGCTTGTGCTGAACTTGTCAAAAATTTTTGGAAGCATTTCTTCCGAAATTCCCGTTCCAAAATCCTGTACCTCGATCTTGAAATAACGTTCATCCATCAATTGCAGACGTACATATACCTTGCTATCTGGCTCACTAAACTTGATCGCATTGGACAGGAGATTGGCAAGCACACGCTCCAATTTGTCTTTATCAAAAAAGATATTCATCTCCTGCCCACTCTTTTCAAAAATAATATGGATATTTCGGCTGTTGGCATATTGGCGAAACAACGCACATTGTTCTGCGATAAAACCTACAAGATCACCTTCCTGCATATCCAGTTTTAGTACACCGGCCTCTAATTTTCGGATGTCCAACAGCTGATGTATCAATCGGCTCAGCGTTTTTACATTTTTATGGGCAACCTCCAGGTCACTCCTAAATTTGTTTGTTTCGGATATCCCTTTCAATACTTTTTCCAAAGGTGTCAAAATCAAGGTCAAGGGTGTCTTAATCTCATGCGATATATTCGTAAAAAAATCTAACTTTTGCTGGGCCAATTCCCTGTTCTTCTCATGACTTTTTTGTTCAAACTCCAATGAGTTTTGAAGTTTGATGGTTTTGATGGTATAGTAATAAAAGACGTATAAAATACACAATGTAAAGAGTGCATATAAACAGTACGCCCACCAGGTTTTCCAAAAAGGCGGATTCACCACGATTTTAATTCGTTTGAAATCCTCATTCCATAGCCCATCATTGTTGGATCCCTTCATATCAAAATAGTATGTACCGGGATTCAAGTTACTATACGTAGCGATCCGTTGGTTCGCATCGACATAGTGCCAGTCATCATCATTCCGCAACCCCACCATCCTATAGGCATATTGGTTTTTATTGGCATTGAGATAATTCAAAGCAGCAAAACGAATAGTAATGGATCCATAATTGTATTCCAATTTGATCTCCTGATCGGCAGAGATTTCTTGTAGCTCCTCTATACGCTTATCACGGACCAGTATGTCTGTGAAGACCAATTTTGGTATGACTGTATTTGATTTTATCTGATCCGGATAGAAATGTGAAATCCCCTTTATTCCACCAAAATATAATTGTCCATCCAGACTCCGCAGCGTGGCATTAGTAGAAAACTGATTGCTTTGAAGACCATCAAACACATTGTACGTGACCAATTTGGGAGAATTTTGATCCTCATCGGATCCGTACAGCTTCGAGATCCCTTTATTCGTGGCTATCCACAGGTTGCCTTCTGCGTCCTCATTCAGGCTACGGATGATTTCATGCGAAAGGTCTGCTACATGCCCCACAACATTTCCCCGGATATAGTACAAACCTTGTCCGTTAGTACCTGCCCAAATGGTGCTTTTACGATCTATCCACACTGACATGACTGTCGGATTATTGTCATTATCATTGTTTAGGCGTATCTCCTTAAATTCAAATGTCTCGGTATCCATCAACATAAGCCCTTTTCGTGTACCTATCCACAACTTAGCACCATCACTCACCAGTGTATAGATATTGTTGGAGTTTACCGTGCTGGAATTCCAGGGAGAATAGACAAATTGATGAACCTGTTTATGGTTATCATAGAAGATCAGGCCATCTCCATTGGTTCCGATCCAAAGCCCTTTATCTGTTTTTTTTAATGCATATATCGACAGGCCTGATCGAATATTGACATCATGCGGTACGAATTTCTTCTGCTTTGTATCAAATAGTTTTAGCCCATTGCCAGTCCCTACCCACAGATGGTTTTCATCTTTTTTCTCTAATGATTTGACAATATTATCGACCCAGTTTTTTGAACTATTCACGAGGAAGGTTTCAAATTGATTGGATTCCTTGTCATAATAATTCAGACCTCCTCCTTCTGTACCAATCCACAACGAAGCATTCTGCTCTTCGTACAGGCTACTCACGACAGGATAGCCTAACCCCTGCCCGGATATGTCGCTATCCTTGATCAAATGAAATGGATGCTGATAATTATAAACTATATTAACACCTCCAGCATATGTCCCCAACCACATGTTGCCTGCATAGTCCTTCAATATACATCGCACGGAATTATAACTCAAACCCTCTTTCTGTTCGGGTTTGTAGATATATCTTTTCATATTATCACCTTGGATGACCACCAACCCCTGAATAGTACCTATCCACGTTTCCGATGCAGATCTGAAATAAATATCACGGACGGCCACTCCGGGAAGTATGATATTTTCGAGTTTTTCGTGCCGGGGATTATAAACAAAAACTCCATCTGACTCGGTTCCGAACCACAGATTGCCAAAATTGTCTTTTTTGATGGTCCGAACATATTTGTCTCCAAGCAAATGCATATATACTGGTAAAGGCATTTCACGGCCTGTACTATAGTCATACAGCAATATATTCCGGGAACGAGTGTACCATATTTGATCTCCTTCCCGATGAAGTAGCTGTACCCTGTTCTCCAAATCCAGCTCTCGGGTTGATACAGAAAAGTTAAATACTTTGTTATTGCGAAAAGAATATTTTTTCAGCCCTTCAATAGTGCCTACCAACACACCATCATCTACCAACAAAAGGGCTTTGATAAAATCTTTGTTCGAAAGCTTGCTCTCCTCCGAGACAACTTCTATTCTCTTAAACAGGTCCCTTTTTTTATCATAAACATTCAGCCCGTCTGAGGTTCCGACCCAGATCCTACCTAGGCTATCTTCTACCATCGAAGTAATAAAACCATTGCTTATGCTGTTCGGCTTTTCTGTCGGTCTATATTGTCTAAACTCATAGCCATCGTATCTATTCAGACCGTCTTCCGTACCAAGCCAAATGTATCCCTCTCTGTCTTGAAGCAAACAATAAACCGTATTTTGGGTCAGCCCCTCATTAATCGTCAAATGATTAAATCGTATCTGACCATAAACAAGGTTATTACACAAACAGAAAACAACAGCAAAAAGAATAATTACTACTTTTTTCATTCAAATAAATTGTTTTTTTATGGCAATGAAGCTTGCATAAATTATTTTCCACTTCTTGTTTGTTTTCAGTAGCGTTCAAGAGCTCGCTACGCTCGGTTCATATCCTTTTATTTATGGCAATTTATGCAGGTTTCATCTGTATTCGAGGAGTAAGGTTTATTACCTGTCACTCGAAGATAACAATTATATAGGATGATGTGAATTAATCTTACGATAACGTTTTAGTATGGATATTTCAGCGAGGAGCTAATTTATCCAATGAATGGCAATACCGTCTTTCTCCATCTTGCGAAAGTAGGTCATCTGCCGTTTGGCATAACGGTGAATCTCGGTTTCTAGTTTTCGGAGAAACTCATCGTAGGTAGCTTTGCCTTGTAGATAATAGGAAATGTACTTGTACTCCAGTCCGTAGTATTCCAAATCCTCATATGTCAATCCCGATTGAAGCAAACTCTTGACTTCGTCGATCATACCATTTTCTAGGCGCTTGTAAAGCCGTGTAGATATCCTGCGCCGTCGGGTTTCCAGATCAGGTGCAATTCCAAGGACTTTTGCCGAATAAACAGGTTGAGGGGAAAACTTTGTTTGCGGATGGTTATCCAACCACTCCAAGATTTCCAAAGCTCGGACCATGCGCTTTTTGGATGAAAAGTCTATTGCAAAATCTTCGGGAAGGCTTCTTTTTTCCAACATTCTCTTCAAAGTTCCCTTGTCCATTGTTTCCATTTCCGTCCGTCTAGCCAGGTCGACTGGTACCTGGGCATAGGGCCTGGGTTCTAGTAAGGCCTGTATATAGAATCCTGTCCCTCCACATACAATCACGGTCTTACCCCGTGAACGTATATCACAATAGGCTTCTTCAAAATCTTCCAAAAAACGGGTGACATTATATTTTTCGCCCGGCTGGACAATATCGATCAAGTGATACGGAACTTCTCCGTACTCGTGTATATCTTTTCCGGTACCGATGTCCATATGACGGTATACCTGTCGGGAGTCTGCACTGACGATTTCAGCATCCAGTATCTTTGCCAGTTCTACGGCAAGTCTGGTCTTGCCACTCGCGGTAGGCCCCAAAACGATAATAAGATCTTCGGACGGGAGCTGTCTTCCCGCCCGAAGAAATTCTGTAACCTTAGTGGTGTCCGTCACACCACAAATTTAGTCCATTTTTCGTTGCTACCATTACTTGCCACCACGGTATCAATGAATGCCATGCCACGCACACCGTCCGCTACGGTCGGGAAATCCAACTCCTCTGCGGTAGGTGTACGGCCTTCTTTTTTGGCCGATACGGTCGATGCAAAATTGCGGTAAATATTGGCAAAAGATTCCAACAGTCCTTCGGGGTGTCCCGCAGGAACACGTGTATTGTGTGTCGCAAACGAGCTCAGCGTATAGGGTGCCGTATAAGCATTGCCTGTACGGTAAAGCTGGCGTGGTTGATCCAACATTTTGATGATTAGGTTATTGGGATCCTCATTGGCCCACTCCAAACCACCTTTTTCGCCGTAGATGCGAATACGAACGGCATTTTCCTCTCCTGCGGAGATCTGAGATGCCATCAGGACACCCTTGGCTCCATTGTCAAAATGCAACAATACCGAACCATCGTCATCCAATAGTCTTCCTTCTACAAAAGTGGTCAGATCAGCGCAGAGTTCTGTAACCCGCAATCCAGAAACATATTCGGCTAAATGGGCTGCATGTGTACCGATGTCACCCATAACCAAGGATTTTCCCGAACGCTTTGGATCTGCACGCCAAGCGGCTCCGGCATTGCCTTCCCTTTCGCTCAATCGACTCAACCATCCTTGCGGATATTCAACCACAATCTTACGTATCTTGCCAAAATGTCCCTCTTTCACCATAGCTTTTGCCTGCTTGACCATAGGATAACCCGAATAGGTATGCGTCAAGCACAGGGTTCGGCCTGTGCGCTCTACAACTTCCTGCAATATCTTGGCTTCTTCCAAGGAAACGGTTATCGGTTTTTCGACCACTACGTCAAAACCGTGTTCCAACGCCATCTTGGCCGGTTCAAAATGAAGGAAATTAGGCGTGACAATCGTCAGGAAATCCATTCGCTCGCCCTCGGGCAACGCTGCCTCTTTTTCTATCATCGTCTTGTAGTCCAGATACACCCGGTCTTCTGCCACGAAAAGATCCTTTCCCGATTGAATAGCTATCTCCGGATTCACACTAAAAGCTCCACAGACCAACTCAATCTTTCCGTCCATGAAAGCCGCTATACGATGTACGGCACCGATGAAGGCATCGCTGCCCCCTCCGACCATACCCATACGTAATTTTCGTTTCATATTTGCTTTTTTGATTAGATGAGCACCTAAATTAATAAAAAGCTTTTAAAGAATAAGCTTTAATTTGAGACTTCCACTATTTTGTACGGTATATCCTTTTCCATCACGCTTGTCCTCATAGTGACGTTGCTGATCTTCCACATAAAATGTTTGAGGACTCTTAGTCTCTATCGCATGAAAGCCTATATGTTCCAAAGAAGACTGCTGACACCAGTCCATATCGGCATAGGTCATGATATCGGAGGGTTTAAAATCTGCTACAAATTGATGGATCAGTTTGGATATACCCCCTACAACCATGTAGGGTCCTTTATGGCAAAAGCGCAATAACTCAAAGGAGCGGTAATCGTCACTTTCTCCCTTCATCCTACGGCCACCGCTAAAGACAGCCATAGATACCAATTCGCCCTTATAGTACAAGCCATATCGGTATTTACCGGGCAGAGCCACTTGCAGGTGGTGCTCTTCTTGAAAATCCATAGCCACTTTTTTGTCTATTCGGGCTACGACCGTATTTCTTGCATAAATTTTGGTTCCCAATCCCAGCATACCTTTCAGACGGTTAATGATCTTTTGCGGTGAGGATAGTATCTGATCCAGATCAATATGTATGGTCTGCAAAGAGGCTACATTTTCTTTTCTTGAGGTATAGGGAGGATAGAGGTAAATAAAGAGATTTTTCACAACCACGCTAGTGACTGCTCCATCGCGATCCACACGCATAGGTAACAGAACCTGCTGTTGCAATTTGCATAAAAATGAGTCAATATCTCCCTGTTGGTTGTTCATTTGCGTAAAATTAATAAAATATACACAAAACGTAAACCTGATTAAAACAGCCTTTCCCCCTTCTAAAAACAGAATAATTACTATATTTATCCAGAACATATATAAGCGTATTGCATGAAAACAATAAAAGGACCAGGTATTTTTTTAGCGCAGTTTATTGCGAATGAGGAACCTTACAATTCTATAGAGAACATTGGCAAATGGGCAAAGTCATTGGGGTTCAAGGGTGTACAGATTCCCACAGGTGACCCGGCATACTTTGATCTGCAAAAGGTAGCGGACAGTAAAACATACGCCGACGAGTACAAAGGAAAATTACAGGATCTAGGACTGGAAATCACTGAACTTTCCACCCACCTACAGGGACAGCTCGTGGCGGTACATCCTGCATATGACAAATTGTTTGACGCATTTGCTCCGGAGCAATACCGCAATAATCCCAAAGCCCGCACCGAGTGGGCCGTACAGCAGTTGAAATACGCTGCCAAAGCCTCCCAAAATCTGGGATTGAAAGCACACGCCACCTTTAGTGGTTCGTTGCTTTGGCAATATTTTCATCCCTGGCCACAGCGACCCGATGGATTGGTGGACGAAGCCTTTACCGAGTTGGCCAAGCGTTGGAAACCTATTTTGGATACTTTTGATGAATGTGGCGTAGATGTCTGTTATGAGATACATCCTGGCGAAGACCTTTTTGACGGGATTACATACGAAATGTTTTTGGAGAAAGTCAACAACCATCCACGAGCTTGCCTGCTGTACGATCCGTCACACTTTGTATTGCAACAGCTCGATTATATACAATACATCGACTTTTACCATGAGCGTATCAAAGCATTCCATGTGAAAGATGCCGAATTTAACCCCACGGGAAGACAAGGAACCTTTGGTGGCTACCAGAGTTGGTTGAACCGTGCCGGACGTTACCGTTCGCCGGGTGACGGGCAGGTCGATTTTAAAACAATTTTCAGCAAATTGACCCAATACGGATACGATGGCTGGGCCGTCATGGAATGGGAGTGCTGTATCAAAAACCAAGTGGATGGCGCTACCGAAGGGGCAAAGTTTATTGAAGACCACATTATACGCGTGACCGATAAGGCATTTGACGATTTTGCTTCAACGGGAGCAGATGAAAAGTTTAATCGGGAGATATTGGGGTTATAGATTTTTTGCCCGTGTCTTAAGACACGGGCAAAAAATTACCTGCCTTTTTTCTGCTGTGGGAATTTCATTTTGTAAGAAACCCGAACGTTGCCTTTGGCAATAGCATCCAGTTTGCTTTTTAGCATAGTCTTTTTCAATGGACTGAGTTTGTCCACGAAAAGCTTGCCTTCGATATGGTCGTATTCGTGCTGAACGATACGCGCGGCTAAACCGGACAATTCAATCTCATGCTCTTCGAAGTTTTCATCCAGATAGTTGATCAGCACATTCTCCGGACGCATGACCTCCTCGGTGATATCCGGAATAGAAAGGCATCCTTCACTAAATGCCCACTTGTCTCCTGTTTCTTCAAGGATAATAGGATTGATAAAGACCTTTTTAAAATCTTTAAGAGAGGGGTCTCCGGGTTCATCTTCATCATCTTCGGCAAAAGGCGAGGCATCGACAACAAAAAGTCGAATAGGTAGACCCACCTGAGGGGCCGCTAGACCCACTCCACGGGCGCCGTACATCGTCTCAAACATATTGTCAATAAGCCCCTTCAAATCGGGATAATCCTCTTCGATCTCTTCGGTTTTTTTCCTCAATACAGGATCGCCATACGCTACTATAGGTAATTTCATGCTTTGTTATTCTCCCGGCAAAGTTACCAATTATTTGCGAGGGGTATATCAAAAAAAATCCCATCTCAGAAATCTTCACTTTGTTCCAGATCTTCGTGATTATCCCCACCGAGGCTATAGTAGTTATTTTCTTCGTCTTCAGAACCAATTTCCTCTTGTTCATCATCCAATTCAGACCCTGGGATATCCAGTCCTTCATCCAGTGATCGTTCCTCTTCCCGCATTGAAGTCTCTTGTCCTACTCTTTCGTCCAATACACGCTCCTCTTGTTCGTAAATATCTTCATTTTTCGAATAATGCGGATAGCCTGGAAATTTGTCTTCCTTATCTCTGTTGTCGTTTTGTTGTTTTGGATCTTGCATAGCCATATCGTTTTTCCTAAACAACAATCAAATTAAAAAATAGTTGTCCACTAGTTAGATTCCGGTTCATTTATTATGAATAGGACATAGTTTGGCATAAATGACAAAGAAATTAAACGGAAACAGATTGTGCTAATCCTTGCAGGCTATGTCTTTCAGCATCGCCGCTAAACTATCCCTCCAAAAAGGAACCTCTAGCCCAAACGTATCCTTTATCTTGGTTTTATCCAATAGCGCATATTTTGGCCTACGTGCAGGTGTAGGGTATTGCTCGGTTGAGATGGGTTCGATCGTACAGGTCAGTCCTTTAATATCGCGGATCGCTACAGCAAAGTCATACCAGGAAACTTGCCCTTCATTGGAGTAATGGTATATGCCGGGCTTCCATTGATCTGTATGTACGATATGCATAATAGCTTGTGCCAAGTCTTTGGCATACGTAGGTGAGCCGATCTGATCGTTGACGACCGAGATATGATCACGGTCCCACATAAGCCCCAACATAGTTTTCACGAAATTTTTGCCATACTTCGAATACACCCAGGATGTACGAATGATAACCGCTTGAGGATACCATTTCAGTATAGCCTGTTCACCTTTGAGTTTTGTCTCCCCATACGTATTGACGGGTGAGACAGATGTATCTTCCTTCAAAGGTGTAGCCGCATTTCCATCAAATACATAATCGGTAGAAAGGGCAATCAGCCTACAATCATGGAAATGACAGTATTGGGCAACTTCTGCAGATGCCAAATGGTTCACCCTATCCGCCGATTCGGGTTCACGCTCTGCTAAATCCACGGCCGTATAAGCGCCAGTATGGATAATGATATCCGGTTGATATATGCCCAGTATATCCTGAATGAGCGCCGTCTGATCCAAAGGAAGTTCCTTCCTTCCCAAGAAAAAACATTCATATGCTGCATTCTGTTGTAGGATATCCCGCAATTCACACCCCAACTGGCCTGTAGCACCTGTAACGACTATTTTCATAAATCAGTACCAAGAATAGTTTTCACGAATTCCTTCCACAGCGGGAGGTGCTGATCCTTTTCAGATATGGTCAACTCATGGTCAGGCAGCTGCCAATCGATACCCAAATACGGATCGTCAAAACGCAGGCCACATTCGGCATCTTTGTGATAGAAATTGTCACACTTATAGAAAAACTCGGCTGTATCGCTCAATACGACAAATCCATGCAAAAACCCTCTCGGAATAAACAATTGGAGATTATTCTCAGCAGATAGATATATGGCTTCGTATTGTCCAAATGTAGGTGAACCTATGCGTACATCCACAGCTACATCAAGAACCTCCCCTTGTAATACACGAACCAACTTGGCCTGCGCAAACTCTCCTACCTGTGCATGAAGTCCACGCAGTACCCCTCTCGTAGAAAAGGATTGATTGTCCTGTACAAAATGTACTTTATCTCCGGTGAGCTCTTCAAATGTTCGTTCATTAAAACTCTCAAAGAAATAACCCCTACTGTCACCAAATTTTGTAGGCTGTAGGATTAAGCAGTCTTTCAGCTTTGTTTCTGTCACTTTCATATAGCTTTCACCCCTACGGGGCGTGTACTTCGTTTATATTTTAATTGTCTAACCGTTTAATCCTTAATCTTTACATCTCCAGGTCTCCCCATCACCCACTCTTCCGCATCCCCCTTACTCATACTGTTTCTCGTAATACTGTTGGTACTCGCCTGAAGTCACATGCTCCAACCATTCTGTATGCTCCAAAAACCAATCAATAGTGATACCCAACCCTTCTTCAAACGTCACCGATGGCCGATAACCCAATTCCTGATTGATCTTGGTGGCATCTATAGCATAGCGCAGGTCATGTCCCGGACGGTCTTTGACAAAGGTAATCAGTTGCTCGGACGTACCTACCGGCCGACCCAACTTCTCATCCATCTGCCGACACAATTCCCTGACCAAGTCAATGTTCTGCCATTCGTTAAAACCACCTATATTGTAACTGTCTCCATCTTTGCCCCGATGAAAGACCAAGTCGATAGCCTTGGCATGATCGATCACAAAAAGCCAGTCCCTCGTATATTTGCCATCTCCATAGATGGGCAGTGGCCTATTGTGCAGTATATTGTGTATACAGAGAGGGATCAGTTTTTCGGGAAAATGATTGGGCCCATAGTTGTTTGAACAATTGGTAATAACGGCAGGCAGCCCATACGTGTCGTGATAAGCCCGTACAAAATGATCCGACGAGGCTTTCGAGGCCGAATACGGCGAATGTGGATCGTAACGTGTCTCCTCGGTAAATAAACCCGTATCACCCAATGCCCCATAAACTTCGTCCGTAGAAATATGATGAAAACGTTTGCCCACATATTCTCCTTTCCACACCTCCTTTGCCGCATTCAACAGGTTGACCGTACCGATGACATTGGTCATTACAAAATCGGTCGGATTGGTGATAGAGCGGTCTACATGGGATTCAGCGGCCAGATGAATCACTCCCTCAGGGCGATATTGACGAAAAATATCCATCATCAAAGCAGCATCTCTAATATCGGCCTTGACAAAGGTATAATTTGCCCTATCCTCGATATCTTTTAGATTTTCGAGATTACCCGCATAGGTCAATGCATCCAGATTGACAATGCGGTAGTCAGTATATTTGGTCACAAACTCCCGTACCACGTGAGAACCAATAAAGCCTGCACCACCCGTGATCAAGACTGTTTTATTCATTGTTCTTTCTTGGTTTAATTGTTTTATCGCTTGGCTGTTTAACCTAATATAGTTTACAGATCCCTCCAAAGTCGGGATGACAAAAAACGCTAGCTTAACGACATTGCCCCTAATCGATTAAACTTATAAACGATTAGTTCCTCAATTACTTCTTCCCACTCTTCTCTGCTTCTTTTTCGGCTACGATACGACGAAGCCCAGAACTGGAAAAACGATGATCCCGACTATTGAAATACAATTCTATTCCTTTTTCCTCACAATACTTACGACCGGTAAAATCCTTATTTTTATACTCATCGCCTACGATACGAACATCCAATTTGAAGGAACGAAGGATATCTTCCAAATCTTGTTCGGTAGAATATGGAACGATCTCATCCACATACTGGCATCCCCGAAGTTGGATATACCGTTCGACAACAGTCTGGGTAGGCTTATTTTTGTCTGGCCGATCCAAAGTAGGATCCATCTGCAATCCACAGATAAGGTAATCACATTGTCGCTTGGCCTCGGCCAACATCATAATATGTCCTGCATGCAACAAGTCAAAAGTAGAAAATGTAATCCCTACCCGTGGGCCCGGATTATAATCTTTCTTTCTTTTTTCTACATCTTTCATAGTGAGACTCCTAATTTTTAAATGATCTTCCATCATGTATTAAATGATACGCTGTCCCAAATTTAAGGAATAAAATGAGAGATTGTCCCTTTTTAATAGAGAATACCAAAACCTTCGGTTCTCATTTTTACACAAGAATAAAGTGGAATTTAATTTTTTGTCATCAAGATTCCACGAATACAAAGCATTTTATCTAAGTTTGAAAGCTAAAAGAATACATATGTTACCAAAAATCAACTTTACCGAAACTCCGGCATATCGATATCTTGCGGATCACTTTATTGGCCTGAACGAAAGATCCTTAAAAGAACTATTTGACAAAGATCCATCCCGTTTTGAAAAATTTTCTCTTTTTCTAGGAGACATACTCTTTGACTATTCAAAAAATAGGATCAACGAACAGACCTTAGCATTATTGATTCAACTGGCCAAAGAATGTCAGTTGGATGAAGCTATCCGCGCCATGTTTGCCGGTGAGAAAATCAACGTTACTGAAGGTAGAGCCGTACTCCATACCGCCCTGCGGAACCGTTCGGGCAACCCTATCCAAGTAGATGGCGAAGACATCATGGTAAAGATAAAAGCTGTGCAAGACCAAATGAAAGCCTTCTGTGCCAAGATACATTCCGGCGAGTGGAAAGGTTTCACGGGAAAGGCGATCACCGATGTCGTCAATATCGGTATCGGTGGCTCGGATTTGGGACCTGTCATGGTTACCGAGGCACTTAAACCCTACAAAACCCATCTGGATGTACACTTTGTTTCCAATGTGGATGGTACACATATTGCCGAAGTACTCAAAAAAGTCAACCCCGAAACAACGCTGTTCCTCATCGCTTCGAAAACGTTCACCACACAAGAAACGATGGCTAATGCGCATTCGGCAAAACGTTGGTTCCTGGAAAGCGGAGCTACAGAATCGGATGTGGCAAAGCATTTTGCAGCCCTGAGCACAAACGAACAAGGCGTATCCGCCTTCGGTATTGATACAGCGAACATGTTTGAATTCTGGGATTGGGTGGGCGGACGGTACTCGCTATGGTCTGCTATTGGGCTTTCCATTGCCCTATCGATAGGATACGATCATTTCGAACAACTGCTCGAAGGTGCATACAAAGCGGACCAACACTTCCGTGATACTCCTTTTGAGGAAAATATTCCGGTCATCATGGGATTGCTCGGTATATGGTACAATAACTTCTTCGAGGCTGAGAGCCATGCAATACTACCTTATGACCAATATATGCATCGGTTTGCTGCCTATTTCCAACAAGGGGATATGGAAAGCAATGGTAAATACATCGATCGTAACGGAGAGAGAGTAGATTACCAGACCGGGCCGATCATATGGGGCGAACCGGGCACCAACGGCCAGCATGCTTTCTACCAGTTGATACATCAGGGCACCAAGCTGATCCCGTGTGATTTTATTGCTCCGGCGATTTCGCACAATCCTATTGGGAACCACCATCAATTGCTATTGTCCAACTTCTTTGCGCAGACCGAAGCCTTGATGAACGGTAAAGAGGAAGAGATCGTGGTCACAGAACTGAAGGCCGCAGGCAAAACGGAAAAAGAAGTCGAAGCATTGAAAAATTTCAAGATATTCGAAGGAAATCGTCCAACCAACTCTTTCCTATTGAAAAAGATAACTCCTCAAACATTGGGTACACTTATAGCTTTGTACGAGCACAAGATTTTTGTGCAAGGGATTATTTGGAATATCTATAGCTTTGACCAATGGGGTGTAGAATTAGGTAAACAATTGGCCAATCAAATCCTACCAGAACTGCAAGACGATGTTGCTGTCCACAGCCACGACAGCTCGACAAATGGTTTGATCAATCAATATAAGTCTTGGAGATAAATATTAGGCCTTGATTTTGAATCAAGGCCTAATATTTAGTTTTTCAACAACGCCATCTCTATTGGACGGTTCATCGGGATAAAATCCGCTACTACACGTAAACTCTCGTCCAAGATAAAGTCGAAGTCCATCTTAGGTTGAGGTTCACCCTCTTTCCAGAGCGGAAGACCGTGCAGGGCAAGTACCTTGTTGACCCTTTCTCTATTTTTCAGCTTATTTGCATCTCGCTCTTCCTTCAACTTACTCTCGTGTAAGGTTGCTTGGGGAATAGAATCAGATTTATTGAACTCCTGTATATCTTCCAACAGATACTTATACTCCGGAGATTTTTGCATTCTCGCTTCATGGAGGTTTTTTAATGTTTTCTTTGCCGCATTAAGATCAGCTAATGGTTGGAACGGTGCACTGTCGATCTGATCCCAAGGCAAGGCAGCAGGCTCCGAACTTTCTCCAAATTTCTCTGCTGTGTATTGTGAAGGGAAAGAAATGTCGGCAGACACTCCTTTGTGCTGTGTGCTGCTTCCCGTAATCCTATAGAACTTGCCCATGGTAATATTGATCTGTCCAAACTGTGGCGCACCGATCGGTACATCGGTATCCTGGCCACCCGCAGCTTTCAACAGTAACCGATTGGTAGGGCTGATGAATCTGGACATATCTACAGCAGACTGCACCGTACCTTTTCCATACGTCGTAGAGCCCAATACAATACCTCTTCCATAGTCCTGGATAGCTCCTGCAAATATTTCGGAGGCCGATGCGGAAAACCTATTGATAATGACTGCAAATGGTCCCGTCCATTTTGCGCCTTTATCCTTATCCTTCTCTATTTCCACCCTATTGTCGACATTACGGACTTGTACGACAGGTCCCTGATCAATAAACAGGCCTGTCAATTCGATGGCCTCTTGCAAAGAGCCCCCACCATTATTCCGAAGATCCAATACTATTGCATCCACCTTTTCTTGATTGAGGGTGTCCAGAATCAAACGTATATCACGTGTTGTGCTCTTATAGTTGGGATCCCGCTTACGGTAAGCCTCAAAGTCGATGTAAAACTTCGGAAGAGTAATGACACCGATTCTATAGGTCTTGCCATCTTCGCCCTTGACAGTCTTGACAGCTTTCTTTGCAGATTCTTCTTCTATAACTATCTTGTCACGTGTCAACGATACGATAACGGGCTGAGCAGCAATATCCTGTCCGGCAGGTAGGATTTTCAGACGTACGACCGTACCCTTTGGCCCTTTGATTTTTGCCACGGCAGCATCCAAACGCCATCCAATAATATCCTCAAACTCTCCGTCGCCTTGTGCTACACCGATGATCCTGTCATCTATTTTCAATGTTTTATCCTTGAATGCCGGTCCTCCTGCAATGATTTCCTTGATAGTCACCATTTCGTTTTCCATCTGCAGCCTAGCACCTATACCCTCCAAAGTATTGGACATACCTTCGTTGAAAGCTTGCGCAAAAGAAGGGTTATAATAGGTCGTATGTGGATCGATAGCATCCGTATAGGCCGACATGATCAACTGAAAGGCATCGTTGGAGTTTGTTTTCTTAGCTTGGGACAGGAGATTGTTGTACCGCTTTCGCAATGTCTCCTTGTTCTTCTCTTCACTGGCTTTCTGATCTGAACTAGCTAGTCTCAAACTGAGCAGATCAAATTTGACACGTTTGCGCCACTGATCTTTCAGCTCTTCCTCATTGGCAAACCAAGGGAGTTTTTCCCGAAAATTGGTGTACGATTCATCCAGGGAAAAATCATGATCTACATCTACCTGTGTCAAGGCATACTCGATACAGGAAAGATACCGTTGGGTATATACATTGAAGATATAAAAAGCTGCTGATAGATCTCCTCCTTTCATATCTTGACTGATAATGTTGCGATATTGATGAAAATTGTCAAGATCTGTCTGCAACAAATAGGTCCTGCCACGGTCTACTGCTTTGAGCAAGTTGTCAAAGACTATATTCGACAAGGAATCGCTCGCCTGGACCTTTTTATAACTGTAATTCTCCAATAAGTTGACCACTTCCTTTGCGATCACTTCATGCTGTAAGGTCGGTTTTAATTGTATCCCCCCCTCTTCAATCTGTACCCGTGGTTTGGACCCACAGGCCACAACTGAAATCAACGCTAAACAAAAAATCAAATTTCTAACCATATATACCGTTTTGTTAAAACCCATATTCAAACTTAGATAAAATGCTTTGCATTCACGAATACCTACTAGCAAAAAACACGTATGCGTAATTCACTTATACAATTACAATGGCATCGCACATGACAAGGCTCTATCGATCCTTCCGCTACCCTTTTCCTCCATTTCACAGAGAGTATGTATCGCTTTCAAGGCTCTAAAATAATCATAACACATGTTAAAAATACTTAAAAAAAATATTCCTTTATTTATTAGATTGAAAATGTGAGAAAAATTAAACCATCATGCGTAACAATTTCACTACGAGTAAGCTAAAATGGGGGAAGTCCGTTCAAAATAACGCAGTTCGCAATTGCCAGTATTCCTTTAATAAGGTGTCGGCCAGCTCTACATTTCTCTGTGACAGGTAGATGTTTCCCAGCTTTTCGACAATAGCCAGTTTCAAGAGAGCATTCTCTTCTTTTTCAGCCAAGTCGTATGCATTGATAAATTCGCCTTTTGCGACTTCATAGTTTTTTTGGATAAACTTGGAATATCCTAACATATATTCGATCTCTGCAAGCTCGCTTTCCTGTTCGTGCAGACGTGCGAGGTCTCTAGCTTGAATCAAGAACCACTGTGCCTCAGTATGTTTGTTTTGTGCCTGATAGATATCGGCCAACATTTCCCAAGCCCATATCTTGCCTTCGTAATGGCGTGATCGGTTAAACAGGGGGATAGCCTTGCGGATAATTGTATTTTCGGCCGAACGATAGTTCTTGTCCAATGCTTGTATATGAGCCAATCGCACTAAGGAAAGCCCCTGATCTATTGCATTTTTACTTTTGCTTGCCTGTGCATAATAGGCCTCTTCGTGCTTCTCAGCCTCCTGGGCATTCATATTGAGAAATTGGAGGGTGGACAAGTTGGCCTGTATGGTGGCTACATCCGGTGGATTGTTTACAGCAGAAGCATATTCCAATGCCTGTTCCAGACGTGCTATAGCCTTATCCACTTCACCAAGAGCCGTCAAGTATTTCGCATATTCATTGAGCAACCCATACCCTAAGTAAAGGAGATTGTGATGCACATGCTCGTGGATCAGCGAATCCCAGACGGCATCGGTCGCTGGCATCGGATCGAGTAGACGTTGGATATCTTCTTCATTGGACACCGCCTTGAAATTTGCCATGAACTTTTGATGCTTGAGCGCAATTTGGATAGAATCACGGAAAGGGACAATCTCCTTATAGACATCTGTCAGCATTTCCATTTTGGTTCTTGGTGCAGGAAGGATATAGACCTTAGGACCTATTCCTTGGAAATCCTTATTGTATTTGACGATATACCCCGACGGATCTACGGGCGCTTCCTGCCCGTACATCGGATTCCATACGGTCATGATTGCCAAACATAGCACAGCTAATATCGTCATGAAAACACGTTGCATCATAAAGTCCCTTGTATCAAAAGTAAGGAAAGATAGAAAATTTTGTGCCAACTATTCAAATTCATTGCATTCTTCCTTTGAAAAGTGGGATATAGATTATATTGGCCATAGACAAATAGAGACGTTGCATGCAACGTCTCTATTTTGAGGTCTACAACAATTGAGAGCCCTCTTGTTCCAGTTCTTCATACAGATGTTTTACATCTTGGGAGGCCTTTTTCTGTACGACCAAAATCGCATCTTCGGTATGCACTAAGATTGTATCGGACAGCCCCACAAAAGAGACATACTTATCGGTACCGATGACCATATTGCCATCGGCATCAACAGGATGGCCTTTCAACTTCAAATAATCGTACAGCGAGTCATAAGACCCCATGTCAGACCATACAAAATTGGAAGGGATGACCTTGATACGCTCACTCCGCTCCATCACGGCATAATCTATACTTTTGGAGGGGATCTTCATAGAAAGCTCTTCGGACAGCACACCGTTTTCCGCTGATTCGTAAGCCTCTTTTGCCGCTCTGAAAACACGGGGTTCAAAGCGAAAAAGCTCTTCCAGATAAATGGATGCCTTGAAGCAGAATATACCCGAATTCCACAAGAAGTTTCCTTTTTTCAAGAATTCTTTGGCAGTTTCCAGATTGGGTTTTTCACGAAAAGACAATACATCGTTGTCTTGATATTCGATATAGCCATAGCCCGTTTCGGGTCTAGTCGGTTCAATACCAAACGTCACCAAATATCCTTCTTCTGCATATTGCACCCCTTGACGTAGACTTTCCTCATACTTCTGCTGATTTTCGATCAGATGGTCTGAAGGGGATACGATCAAAATGTCATCGGGACCACTGGCAAAGGCCGCAAACGCTATCGCTGCAGCTGTATTGCGTGGGACAGCTTCTACAATGGTCAAACTATCTTCATCGGGTAAATACCCTTTGGCCAGATCCACATTTTGTACACTACCTACCATGATACTGCGAAAGGCGATATTTCTATTGCGCTGCACGGTAAGCTCGAAGAGCGATTTTCCTTCAAAAATAGGTATATACTGTTTAGGCCGAGCTTTACGCGACAATGGCCACAATCTAGACCCTATACCTCCTGACAATACTACATTGACAATCTTTCCCATAAAATTTATATCGTTTATTATCCAATGCTCATTACCGGAGCATGGTCTTGTTTTAAATAGAGCAATGCACTTCCTCTTGCGTCAGACAGTGCATCATGATGATCGAGCTGTATACCCATCATCTGGCAACAAAGATTGAGTTTGGTCTTTAAAAAACCCTTACTCCTATAAATATGACTTGTGCATATCCACGTTTCAGGCAGGCCCAATATACGGTAATCAAGCCCGTAATACTTCATCGTACGTTGCAAAACTGCCCGATCAAAGGCCTCATTGTGGGCGACCATCTTCTGTCCCTCCAATAAGGGCTTCAAAACAGGAAACAACTCTACAAAAGTAGGGGCATCCATGGTGTCTTTGGGTTTGATACCATGTACCCGTGTGGTCTGCCACATATATTTGTTGAGAGGTGGCCTCACGAGTGAATAATACTCGCGGACTATAATACCTTCTTCTACCTTGACCACTCCAACGGAACATACACTATTGTAGTCTGCCGTGGCCAATTCAAAATCAATCGCTGTAAACGTCTGCATCTCCACAAAAATAAAAAGTAAAAAGCGAAAGGGCAAATTAGTTGTCAGTTGACAGTAATCAGTGATCAGTACTGTTAAAACTGACCACTGCCTACTGATTACTGACCACATTAATACCCATATTTTTCTTTCCATTTTTCCCGTAGCGATTGCCGCAATTTTTCTTCCGCAGCATTGGATCCGGGATCATAAAGCCGCGTATCACTGATTTCATTAGGCAAAAATTCCTGTTCTACAAAATTACCCGAATAGGCATGTGCGTATTTGTATTCCGTTCCATAATCCAACTCCTTCATCAATTTCGTAGGAGCATTCCTCAAATGCAGCGGCACAGAAAGGTCTCCTGTACTACGGACCAAAGCCTGGGCCTTATTGATGGCTTCATAGGAAGCGTTGCTTTTGGCCGAACTGGCCAGATAGGTTACCGTCTGCGATAGAATGATCCTGGACTCTGGCCAACCGATGACATTGACAGCTTGAAAGCAATTGTTGGCTAGCAAAAGGGCATTGGGATTCGCATTGCCGATATCCTCCGACGCCAAAATCAATAAACGTCTCGCAATAAACGAAGGATCTTCCCCCCCTTCGATCATACGTGCCAACCAATATACGGCTGCATTGGGGTCCGACCCCCGAATAGATTTGATAAATGCAGAAATAATGTCGTAATGCTGCTCGCCTGTCTTGTCATAGCGAGCCATATTCTGCTGTACCTGCTGAAGGACAAAATCATTGGTAATGGGTCTATTGTAAGGTACCGCTGCATCGACCACGAGCTCAAAAACATTGAGCAACCGCCGCGCATCCCCTCCCGACAGCCGAATCAACGCTTCGTACTCCCGAATGTCGATCTTGTCGTTTTTGAGAAAATCATCTTCTCGAATGGCTTTTTGAATCAAAGATATCAAGTCTTGCTCATCCAGATTTTCGAGGACATATACCTGACAACGCGACAAAAGTGCAGAAATCACTTCGAAAGAAGGGTTTTCAGTTGTCGCGCCAATCAGTGTGACTAATCCTTTTTCCACCGCACCCAATAAAGAATCTTGCTGTGACTTGGAGAAGCGATGGATCTCATCAATGAAAAGTATAGGTTGAGAGTGGTCAAAGTTTTTCAGTTGTTCTGCTTTATCGATGACCTCGCGGACCTCTTTCACGCCTGATTTGATGGCACTCAGGCTAAAAAAAGGCCTGTCTAGTTCCTTGGCTATCAAATAGGCCAAACTGGTCTTGCCCACACCAGGAGGCCCCCATAGGATCATCGAAGGAATATTGCCTCGCTCAATAGCCGACCGCAAGACCGCACCCTCTCCCACAATATGCCGTTGCCCCGCATAATCTGCCAAGGTTTTGGGTCTCAATCGTTCTGCCAATGGAATACGTGTTGCCATAGTATCTGAATGTTGATGAACAAAATTATTAAACCTTTTAAAATATATCTGTGTAAAAATAAGAAATCCAAACCGAAATGCTAACATATTTAGCAGGCGCACGACAAAAATTCGTTTTTATGTCATGTCGACGATAGGAGACATCTGTTAGCCACAAAGATAGATTCCTCCTATCGTCGGAATGACAATGATTTTTCAACAATCTGCATTTTGTCGTGCACCCATATTTAGCACATTTTTGTAAAAATATACTTAGTACATGACATTTTTCAAAAAAGGCACTAAAAATCAAAATTGAGTAACAGTCCAGCATATAAAACAATCTATTTCTGTTTTCGCTTTTTACTTTTTACTTTTGGTGCATGACCAAAGAACAGATACAAGACTTGAGGGATAGAGTAACTTCCCTGAGGAGGCATCTTTGACATCGATGCCAAGAAAGAGGAAATCGCCAAATCCACGGAAATAACACTACGTCCAGACTTTTGGGATGCACCCAAAGAGGCAGAAAAAGTATTGCAATCCATCAAAAATCTCAAGATATGGACAGACCACTTCGATGAGGTGTCTTCTGCCGTGGAAGATACGGTGGTCATGTACGACTTTTTTCAGGCCGGGGAAGCAGAGGAGAGGGATGCGGAAGAGCAGTACCAACACGCCTTAGAGCAAGTCGAAGAACTAGAGTTCAAGAATATGTTGAGTGCCGAAGAGGATCAACTGGATGCCATCTTACAGATTACAGCGGGTGCAGGTGGTACCGAATCCTGCGACTGGGCCTCGATGCTGATGAGGATGTATATCATGTGGGGCGAAAAACATGGTTGCAAAGTAACCGAACAAGACTATCAGGAAGGTGATGTTGCCGGGATCAAAACCGTAACCCTACAATTTTCGGGCAACTTTGCCTATGGCTATCTCAAAGGAGAAAATGGTGTGCACCGTTTGGTACGTATCTCTCCTTTTGACAGCAATGCCAAGAGACATACTTCGTTTGCTTCGGTGTACGTCTACCCCTTGGTAGACGACAATATAGAGATCGAGGTAAAGGATTCGGAAATAGAATGGGACACGTTTCGGTCCGGTGGCGCCGGGGGACAAAATGTCAACAAGGTCGAAACGGCCGTGCGGTTGCACCACAAACCTACCGGCATCATCATCAAGAATCAGGAATCCAGATCGCAGCTTCAAAACAAAGAGAATGCTTTGCGCTTGCTAAAGTCTCAACTCTATGAGATCGAAATGCGTAAGCGGCAGGAAGCTTCAGCAGCAATCGAAGGTTCCAAGAAAAAAATAGAGTGGGGGTCACAGATCCGCAACTATGTGTTGCATCCGTACAAGCTTATCAAAGATTTACGAACCAATACGGAAACTTCCAATACGCAGGCTGTATTGGATGGCGAGCTGGATGAGTTTTTGAAAGCTTATCTGATGGAGTTTGGCGGGTAATATTTAGAGCAAAGACAGAAAGAACAAGGAACAAAGACAGTTGTCCTTAATCCTTGTTCCTTTATCTTTAATCCCTAAAAAGCATTTTTCCACATCATACTTTCCACCGGACGAATGGTTTTGCTGTTGTATTTTGCATTTCCTTTGGAATTGTAGAACGTCTCGATATCACCGTCTACCACAAAATAGATCAACTGTCCGATCGGCATACCTGCATATACGCGCACAGGTTGTGCCACCGATATTTCCAAGGTCCAGGTATTGCAAAATCCAACATCTCCTTTTCCGGCAGTAGCATGGATATCTATACCCAGACGTCCCGTACTGGATTTACCCTCGAGAAAAGGCACATGTGCATGTGTCTCGGTATATTCCAATGTCACACCCAGATACAACGTGCTTGGTTGCAGGACATATCCTTCTTCTGGTATCTCAAAGTGCTCTATTTCATTGTGCCTCCTGGCGTCCAGCACCCCATCCTTATATTTGGCCAGGTATTTCCCCAGATGCACATCATACGAGTTTGTGCCAAGACACCTCCGATCAAACGGTTCAATGACAATGGAACCTCTTTCTATTTCTTCCAGTATTCTAATATCCGATAATATCATACGATTGTTTTACAGGTCGGTCAAGTCCAACGTGCCCCAAAAATACATTATTACTTTGAATTTGAACAACTTTTAATTGATAGACGTCCGTACGGGCAAAACATTTTTTGCCCCTACTTTTTACTTTTCCCTTTTTACTCTTTACTTTTACGTATGGCTTTAGCATATCTCCGGGAACTGGACAGCGACACGAAGTTTGCGATTTGGAAAATAGAAGAAACCGCAGCCGAACTAATGGACAAGCTGCAATTGGATGAAGCGGAAAAGAACAAGTTGCAACAGCTGAGCAAAGGCAAACGTACATTGCACTGGCTGGCTACCCGTGTGCTGCTCCGCTATTTGTTGCAGACGGATCAATACATACATTGTCCCTCTGATGCAAACGGTAAGCCCTACTTACCGGACTATCCGTATGAGCTTTCGCTCACACATTCTTTTGACTTTGCCGGAGTGATCCTCAGCACAAAAGGGCCCTGTGGTATCGACCTCGAAATCGTCAAAGAGAAAGTAGTCCGTATAAAAGAGAAATTTCTCAAGCCCGAAGAACTGCTATTCATTCGAAAAGAGGACGAAATCGCCCAATTGTATGCCTGTTGGTGCGCAAAAGAAGCCGTGTACAAACTACAAGGCAATAGAGGTGTTTCCTTTCTGGAAAACATGACCATACATCCGTTTACCTATCGCCCACAGGGTGTGATGACCGTAGATCTCTTCAAAGATCAGCGGAAATTCTCCTTTCAGGTGTATTATGAAAAATTCCAGGAGTATATGTTAGGGTATGTGGTCGAGGATTCACAATGATTGTCCATCCTCAAGCATTTGTTTTTTGAGTGCCAACCTTTTATTGGACTTATAGATACGGATCGCAATCAAAAAGTACGTCAGGAGCAACGGTCCATATACAAGACCCATGATCCCAAATAGGGGAATACCAATAATCACACCCACCACCGTAATGACAGGATGGATATCTCCTATCTTTTTGGCAATGATAAATCGGAGAACATTGTCAATATTGATGACCAATCCGAATCCCCAAATCAGTAGCCCCACACCTTGCCAGGTACTTCCCTGCGCAAGCATAATGACCGCCGCAGGCACAAAAATCAATGGAGGGCCAAGTAACGGTATAAAAGAAAGTATAGCACATATCACACCCCAGAATAGGGCATCATTGGCACCAAAGATCCAGAAACCCAAAGCCAGACAGCTCCCTTGTACGATAGCAATAAAGGTCTGCCCGATGATATTCGAATAGGTAATGTTTTTTAGTTCCTCGCCAAATACAACAGCACTCTCATCGTCAAAAGGCATATAATGAATCAGGCTATTTTCAAACCCCTTATAATTGACAAATAGAAAATAAAGGATGAAATACATGACTGTGACCTCCAAGAACAAATTGGCAGCACCCCCCAATACGGATGTCAATAGCCCACCCACATACGAAGCACTCGCTTCGAGCTGTTCTTTGAGAAAATCGGGTTTGCCCAATTTATCACCGGCAAATGTATTGACCGCGTCCACGAGTTGATTGACCCAGATAGGATCCCGCTGCAATTCGATAGCCTTGTTGACCAGCATCGTACCAATTCCCGCAAAGGGCAACACAATGATAAATATCGAAAGGATAATAATCGTCACAGCAGAGAGCGGCTTTGGCCATCGCCATTTTTCGATCAAAAACATGTTCAGCTTACGAAACAGCGTGTACATGACCAACGTGCCCAATATAGCACCGTATATTCCCTTCAAGGCATACAGCAGTATTGCCCCCAATACAATGACAATGATGAGGATAATGATATTTCTTTCCCGCTGGGAAAAGACCGGGTTACTACTCATAAAAAAGTTTTATAATGACATAACAATCGTCTAGAAATTTGGTTTTCGTCTTTCCAGAAACGCTTGCACGCCCTCTTTGCAGTCGTCTGTACCAAAGCTCTCTCCAAAAAGTTCTATTTCCCGTCGCTGTCCCTGCCGGCTATCTTCCAAACCTGTCTGTACAGCCGTAATCGCTTTGGAGATCGCTTGCCCTGACCGAGTGCTTATTTTATCCAATAGCTCCCGGCACGCACTCATTAACTCCGCCAAGGATACTACCCGATTGACCAAACCCCATTGCAAAGCTTCGGCCGCGTCAATCATGTCTCCCGTCATAATCATTTCCAGGGCTTTGCCGCGTCCGACAAGCTGAGGAAGCCTTTGTGTACCACCATAGCCAGGGATGATACCCAATGAAACTTCCGGCAAACCAAATTTCGCATTGTCCGATGCCACACGGATATGACAAGCCATCGCCAGCTCCAACCCTCCACCTAGCGCAAAGCCGTTCACAGCAGCAATAATAGGTTTTGGAAAACTTTGGATACGATCCATAATATGGAAATGCCCATACGCGGCCTTTTTTTTGGCCTCTCCTATACTTAACCCCACAAACTCTCCAATATCTGCACCGGCTACAAAAGCCTTTTCGCCGGCACCTGTCAAAACAATACCTCGAACAGCATTATCATTTTCCAACAGGTCCAATGCCTGCGCCAGCTCGTGTAGTGTCTCTTGGTTCAAGGCGTTTAGCTTGGATTCCCTGTTGATGGTCAAGGTAACGAATGCTTTTTCCCGTTCAACAATAATGGTCTGAAATGTTTTCATAGGATTAAAAATCAATGTTCAACGAAACTTTAAACCGCTCCCCTTTGACGTTTGGATGTTCCAAATAATTATAGCGGTAAAAATACTGCACCCGGAGTACTTTCAGCACATTGTCTAGCCCAACGTACCCTTCCCAATACGGATATTTGCCTATTGGATAGGTCAGTATCTCTCCTTTATCGTTCTTATCAAAATGTACGACCCGGTCACTCTTATAGGGATTATTGATATCCGACAATTGTCCATAAAACATCTTAGCCCCCCAAATCTCCCGTAGCCTGAACCATTTGAGCAGTGGTATCTTGTTCAGAATAAAACCTTGAAACTCATGATCGTAAGAAAATTTCACAAACTGGTCGGCCACAAACTCCATCGAATTGATCAATTCAAAGGACATCGTATGTCTATCGTTGCTTGCCTGCACATTAGGCATCTCCAATAAAGGATATGGCAATGCGCCCCAGATCTTCCCTCCCGTGACGGTCATGTCTCCAAAGCCGAGCTGATTCATAAACCAACGCCTGGAGATCGATACACGCAACGCATCGTAGGTAAAATTGCTATCCCAAAATCCATCCAACCCCCTGTTGTACTGCACATTAAAGACAGGGTGTTTTTCGATAATGGTTCTGCGATTGATGTTGCGGTAATAAAACTTCTCCTTTGGAGCCCACCTCAATACAAACTGTAGATCATTGGTATTGATGGCCTCCAGTTCTTCATTCGGATTGCCTGACAAGGGAAAAGTCAGGTCACCAAGAGGGGTGCGCCGCTGATGCGTAAAATGTGTAGCGATACTCAAATGATTGCCAAATTCAAGAATATGTCCCAACCGGTACGCATCCGTATCCAACCATTTTAAAGGCCGCGTCGAACGAAATCCTTGAAAAAAACTATCCCCTTTCAAAAAACCCAGATTTCTCCCCGGGTCAAATACATCATGCTGAACCATCCCTTCCAGATAATGTGCGGGAAAAGTAAAAACCGATTTTCCATTCAACGATTGTGCTATCCTGCCGTAATATTTGACGTCTTGATCCTTTGTACCGTATGCGAGATACCCTTCGAGATAGGTCTTCTCCGAAAATTCTCCCGTAGTCCTGCCACCCAAACGGAAGCGATTACCTTCCCAGTTGTTTTGGTGATACGTGTATTCCAATGGACCCAATTCAAATTTGCCCAACGAATAATAGCTTTGTGCCAACACATAGCCAATGGACAGCAGCGTGTTGAATGTCTTCACATTATTGAGGCTATCCACGTTTGTGTACGTCCTACGCTCTACGCTGTTGAGCGCTACGGGACGCACACCAGACAAAGACAACGATGGGTCTATCTTTATCTCCGTAGGAGCACCCGCTATAATATGTGACGGGATATCGTCTTTAAAATTATAACGGCTATTGAGACTCATACGTTCGCCAAACACGGCATCCCTCTTACCTCGACCAAATATGACCAGCACACGGGATGTGTCTTGCAGCATAATCCCCTCCTCATCGGGCGAATACGATAGATTCATTGTCAATCCATTGACCCAATTGAGGTTCGTCTTCTCATCTATCTGCATCCGTGCTTCCTTCACAGCATATCGGTCATCCAGGGAAATAATCAGTTCCCCTTTAAAAAGTAAATCTTTCGTATTGAAGGGCTCAAAACGTAATCGGGCAAACAGCTCTTTTCCTGTCTTTATCGTATCCTGCAGATAATACTTATAATAAATCTTTGCATTATCGGCTATGGGGCTCAGAAACTGCTTATTGATAAAGAATATACTCTCATCGTAGATATCGACAGGTTGGAGCAAGAAATTCAGATAAGACTGTATGTTGGCGTTGTTGATATATTTGGGATTAAATTCTGTTTTCTCGTTTGCGCGGACGATCTTTTTGGATCGTGAGGGATTTTGCTTGGTATAGTTGTCCGAAACCACTTCTTCCATATACATGGTCAAAAGCTCATTGCCCGGCATGGCACTGGTATCCACATTTTGGAAGAAAAAGTTCATTTTGCCCATTTTTGTCTTGAGCAATTCGTTAGGGTCGACCAACCCAAACTTTATCTTCTCGTATTGCTGGTAATACAGGTTGTCCTTTTTCGAAAGTTTATTCTTGCTCTTGTGTCGGATGACCAAGTCAATTAGTTCTGTCGCTGGGTTTCTCCTTTTGTATTTGACCCGTCTGCTGACATCTACCACATCTATAGTATGCTTATCCGAATCCAGATACACCTCCAAAACGGTATCCTGTTGGCTTATCTCTGTGGTTTCGGATCTATATCCTATACGGGAAAAGGTAAGCTGACGGTCAGAAGAAGACAGTACAATCTGGAAAAACCCACTTGTATCGGTAGAGGTGCCTATCGAAGAAACATTTGCCCGTACAGACACACCAGCAATAGCTTTACCATCAAGGCTATCGTACACCCTGCCCGTTAGTTTTGTCTGAGCCAAACCGGGAGTGATCAGTAACGTCGCATATATAGTAAGGGCAAGATGTCGTAACAGCAAAACAAACTCTTCTCTCATAAACACTTCTAGTCGATTATAAAGATACGACTTGTGGATAAAGTTTAAAATTATTCTAAAAAAAAGCTGTTACATTCAAATAGTAGACAGGCTGCCGATGAAATAAAAAGACCTGACAGGTTTTTAAAAATCTGTCAGGCCTGGAAAGTATATTACATTACCAACTAAAATAACCCAATCAAACAATCGGGATAAATCCCAACTGCCAAGGTCAAAATAGCTGCTATGATAAACACGGCTTTAAAATTCAATGGCATCACAACAGTTTCTGCTCCCTCTTCAGCCGTCTTAAAGTACATGTGTACAATAACTCGCAAGTAATAAAATACCCCAATGATCGCATTGATGGCCGCCAAAGCCAACAAGACCACGTGGTAGTCGCCCATGACACCTGTAAACATCATGAACTTACCGATAAAACCTGCTGTCAACGGGATACCTGCCAGAGAGAACATAGCCAAGGCCACGATGGCTGCCAGCAACGGATTGGACTTGCCCAGCCCATTGAAAGCCAGAAACTGATCCGATCCCTGCGATTTCTTGACCAATATCAAAGCTCCAAAACCAACAATGGACGACAACGAATAAGCCAGCGCATAGACAAAAACCGAAGAAGCCGCATTTGGTCCCAAGCTCAATATCGCAAACAACATATATCCTGCATGCGCAATACTGGAGTAGGCCAACATCCGCTTAAAGCTCGTCTGCATCATGGCCGAAATATTTCCGACGAACAAAGTAATCACGATCACGACCAAAAGGACAGGTGTCCAAAACTCATTCAAAGCACCAAACACATAATCAAACAAACGTAGGAAACCGGCAAAGGAAGCCACCTTGACCACAGTACTCATAAAAATCGTCACCAAAATCGGAGACCCATCGTACACATCTGCTGTCCAGAAGTGAAATGGAGCCGCACCGACTTTAAAACACAGACCAATCAATAACAACAATATCCCACCGTAGAACAAGGGTGATATCTGTTGCGTATCGATGACATACTGACGTACGCCAGCCAGATCAAACGTCCCCGTAGCACCATACAATAATGTAATCCCGAACAAGAGGAAGCCGGTCGAAAAAGCCCCCATAATGAAGTACTTCAACGAAGCCTCATTGGAGTAAAGGTCTTTTTTTCGGATACCTGCCAAGATGTACAAAGCTACTGACATGATCTCTATACCGATAAACAGCATCGCAAAATTGTGGTAAGAAGACACCAACAACGCTCCTGTCAAAGAGAACACGATCAAGCAGTAATACTCGGCTACATTGTTGCTGATGGCACTAAAATACGCTTTGGACAGAAACAACGTCAAGGCGGTCAGCAAGATACACAGCATGGAGAAAGACAGCGCAAAGTGGTCAAAAAGCACCATACCATGGTAGACCGGAGCAGCCTCCTTTCCCCATTCGCTGACTTCAAAACCCAATGCCACCAACAGACCCAATAAAGTAACGGGCAATAATGCGTTCTTCGCTTTATATAATCCTAAATAAAGTAACAGTATGCCTAACAATGATAGCGTGATAATCGCACCCATAATCTCTTAACTATATAATCGCTTTAAAAATTGATTTGTTCCACCAAACGTGTGACCGATGCTTCCGATAGATGCAACAATGCATTCGGATAGACACCTATCGCCACGATCAAGACTACAATGACACCCAGTACCAACACCTCATATCCTTTTATATCCGTCACGCTGGCATACTTCGGATCCAATGGCCCCAACATCGTCTTCTGAAACAAACGCAACATGTACACCGCTCCGAAGATCAACGTAAGACCTGCTATAGCCATCGCCCAAGTATTCACCTCAAACAATCCCTTCAACAAAAGGAATTCACCGATAAATCCATTGGTCAATGGCAAACCTATACCTGCCATAATAATGATCAGAAAAAATACAGCCAACCTACGTGTACGATCGGCTAGACCTCCCAGTTCGCCCAATAGACGTGTTCCTGTCTTGCTTTCTATAATATCGATCACATAGAACAAGCCTACCACTACGATACCGTGATTGACCATCTGTATCATCGCACCTTGCAATCCTGTCGCATTCCAGGCAAATACGCCCGCACTGATCAGCCCGACGTGTGCAATGGAAGAATATGCAATCAAACGCTTGGCATCACCCTGTTGAAAAGCAATGATAGAAGCATATACAATGCCGACAATACACAATATCAATGCGATAGAGCCATAAGCTGATACGCCAAAAGGTACGATAGGTATCAACCAACGGATCAAGCCATATACCCCCATCTTCAGCATAATCCCTGCCAGCAACATGGCTCCGGCCGCAGGTGCATTCGTGTATGTGTCGGGTTGCCAGGTATGAAACGGTAAGATCGGGATTTTAATGGCAAAGGCAAGGAAAAAAGCCCAGAATATCCATCGCTGTTCCGATTCGCTCAAGATAAGATGGATAAAAGAAGTCCATTCAAAATCTTTGTTTGGGTTCTGCTGATACAGGTAAATAATACCGATCAGCATAAAAATACTACCCAAAAATGTGTACACAAAGAATTTCAGATTGACCCGTACCCGATCGGGGCCTCCCCATAAGGCACATATAAAATAAATCGGTATCAAAGCAATTTCCCATCCCACATAGAAGCTAAACGCATCTAAAGCCGTGAACACCAATAGGAGCCCCGTTTGCATAAACAGCACCAAGGCATAGAAACTCCCTTTGTGCTCCTTGCCAAAAGAAGATAGGACAATAAGCGGGATAAGCACATTGGTCAATAGCACCAAAGGCAAGCTGATACCATCCATACCGATATGAAAGGATATGCCCAGACTGGATATCCACGGAAAAACTTGTTCAAACTGTACCTCAGCATTCGGTATGAAAGTACATACAAACGGTATGGTCAAAGCCAATTGCACCAAAGATGCCACCAACCCCAACCACTTAGCCACAGGAGCAGACCGGACAAAACTCAGTGCTATCGCACTGACGGTAGGAAATAACAGCAGTATAAATAGGTTATCCATCGAATTTAAAAACTAAACATGCAAAAATCCATACAACATAATCGCCACGATCCCGATCACCATCATAAATATATAGAACCCAACGTGACCATTCTGTATCTGACGAATACCTCTGCCCGATAGAACAAAGAATTCACCTACGGCATTGACCAGACGATCTATTCCCCCACGGTCAAACACCTTGTAAAACACGATTGAAAGCGCATCCAATGGTTTCACGACCAGCGTGTCGTACAATTCATCAATATAAAACTTATGGTAAGAAAGCTTATACAAGAAACTCGGTTCAGCCACTTCGTTTGTTGATGTCAAACGGCCATATTTATTTAAGGCAAAGATAGCCATCCCTACCGCACCTACTGTCGACACAGCCATCAGTATATACTCTGTGCTGTGGGACAGGTGAAATGGCGTTGCTACCGCATTCGTATCTGCAAATACTGGGCTGAGGAATTCGCCCAACCAATGTCCGCCACCAAGTGCCTCCGGTACATTCAACAAACCACCTACAGCCGATAAAACTGCCAACACAATCAAAGGAAAGGTCATCTGCCATGGTGACTCGTGCAAATGATGCTTCTGTTCCTCCGTACCCCTGAACTTGCCAAAAAATGTCATGGACAACAAGCGGAACATATAAAAAGCCGTACACAACGCCCCGATAAAACCCAATACCCAAAAAACCGGACTGGCAAAAAAGGCATGTGCCAAAATTTCGTCTTTGGAGAAAAAGCCCGACAATGGCGGAATACCGGCTATCGCAACCGTACCGATCAGCATCGTGATATAAGTGACAGGTAAGTTCTTTTTCAGTCCTCCCATCATCCGCATATCCTGTTCATTGCTCATCGCATGGATGACCGATCCTGCGCCCAAGAACAACAAGGCTTTGAAGAAGGCATGCGTCAATACATGGAAAAATGCGCCCGTAAAGGCACCTACTCCCAAGCCTAAGAACATATAGCCCAATTGAGATACCGTAGAATAGGCCAATACCTTCTTGATATCATTCTGCGTAATGGCAATGAAGGCTGCCAAAAGTGCCGTCGCAATACCAACCACCGTAATGACCTGCATCGTAACCGGTGATAAGGTGAATAAGATATTCGAACGGGCGATCATGTAGATACCTGCCGTCACCATCGTCGCCGCATGGATCAAGGCCGATACCGGTGTAGGGCCCGCCATCGCGTCCGGCAACCAGGTAAACAAAGGCAATTGCGCTGATTTGCCCGTAGCTGCCACAAACAACATCAACGTGATCAGTAACAATGCTGCATCACCCATCGGGAATTGGGCGGCCTTAGGAAAGACTTCTGCAAATTCCAACGACCCGAAAGTGGCTATGATCGCAAACACAGCTATCAGAAAGCCCAGATCTCCGATCCGGTTCATCACAAAAGCTTTCTTTGCTGCCGAGGAATAATCCGAGTTTTTGTACCAAAAACCAATCAGCAGATAAGAACAGAGACCTACACCTTCCCAACCGATAAACATGATGAGGTAATTGGACCCCAACACCAACAACAACATGAAAAAGATGAAGAGGTTCAAGTACGAGAAGAATTTCCCAAAACCTTCATCGTGTAGCATGTAGCCATACGAATATACATGGATTAAAAAACCTATACCGGTCACGATGAGCAACATCAAGCTGCTCAACGGGTCCAACAAAAAGGAAAAGGACAATTTAAAATTACCTACCGAAATCCAGTCAAACAATTGGTGCATATATGCTCCACTCTCTCCTGCATCGCGCCAGGCCCTAACCTCTCCAAAAAGCACACAGCTTATCAAAAACGAAACAAGCACCACACCACTTCCGATGATTCCGATCAGGGACTTAGGCAATATCTTCTGCCCCAAACCATTGATCAAGAAACCAACCAAAGGCAACAAAGGAATTAACCAAATAAGTTCTTTCATAAATAAGTATCTAAGTCTGCTTATATATTTACCAACGCAATTTGCTCAACGACTCCAAATCTACAGATTTCGTATTTCGGTACACCATGATGACAATAGCCAGTCCCACAGCAACCTCTGCCGCAGCCAACGCCATGACAAAAAACACAAATACCTGTCCACTGGCATCTCCCCGGTATGCCGAGAAAGCAGCCAATAACAGATTGACCGAGTTCAGCATCAGCTCAATGGACATCATGATGATGATGACATTGCGGCGGATCAACACGCCGACCACACCGATCGCAAAAATGATACTACAGAAAATCAAATAATGATTTAACGGTATCCCCTGTATATGTTGAATGATATGATCCATTAGGCTTCCTTCGTTTCTTTTTTAGCTAATAATATGGCACCGACCATCGCCGTCAACAACAATATGGACGATAGCTCGAACGGCAACAAAAATTCATCAAACAATACCTTTCCCAGATTTTTTACCAAACCAACATCCGAATTACCCGTCACAAAACCATTATCCAATTCGATCACCCGAAAGGCTCCCAGAAACGTAGCTAGCAGACACATCCCTGCTACGGCTCCCATGATCTTGACCAGATTGGACTTCATTGGTTCGGTATCCTTATTGAGATTCAAGAGCATCAGTACGAACAGGAACAATACCATGATCGCACCCATATACACAATGAAATTGACCACAGCCAAAAACTGGGCATTGAGCATGATGTAATGTACCGTAAACGTGAAAAAAGTAATCACCAGATAGAGTACACTGTGCACCGGATTCTTCGTAAAGATGGTCATCAGCGCAAAGAAAATAGACAAAAAAGCTACAAAATAAAATGCGGTCATGAGCTTATATTTTTTCCTGTTTTAGTTGGGTAATATCAAATTTTGGTTCGACCAGTTTATCCTTCCCGTATATAAAGTCCTTACGCAGATAGTCTGCGGTCACATGCGGACCATCCAGATAGATCGCCTCTTTGGGGCAAGCCTCCTCACACAATCCGCAGAAAATACAACGCAACATATTGATCTCGTACACCGCTGCATATTTCTCTTCCCTGTACAGATGCTCCTCACCTTTCTTGCGCTCAGCAGCGATCATCGTAATCGCTTCGGCCGGACAGGACAGAGCACACAAGCCACAAGCTGTACACCGCTCCCTTCCCTGCTCGTCACGTTTCAGCGAATGCTGTCCCCTAAAATTCTTGGAATAAGGGCGTATCTGTTCCGGATATTTGATCGTCGGGATCTTCTTAAAAAAATGTCGTATGGTAATCGAAAGCCCCTTAGCAATGGCAGGCAAGTACATGCGCTCCCATATATTCATCGGCTTTTGCTCGAGTACCTTTTTTCTATTGCTTAATGACTGCATAGTTTATTTTTTCTTTCTTGTGACCCTGTTAACTTGTGATCTTGTTATCCTGTTAACTCGATAACTCGTTCACTTGATAACTTGTTAACCCGTTCACTTGATAACTCTTAAAAATATGTATCCTTTACTAACGTAACCACCCCGGTCAACACAATATTGGCAATGGCCAACGGTATCAATATCTTCCATCCCAGATTCATCAACTGGTCGTAGCGAAAACGTGGCAATGTCCAACGAATCCACATGAAGAAAAAGATAAACCCGAATATTTTCAAAAAGAACACCAACACACCGATGACCGTAATCCAGTTTTGGGACAATCCCAGGTCATACATGAACGGAAAGTTGTACCCACCGAAATAGAGCGATGCCATCAAGGCCGAGGAGACAAACATATTGATATATTCCGAAAACATGTACAAACCCAACTTCATCGACGAATACTCGGTGTGATAGCCACCGACCAGTTCGGTTTCACATTCGGGCAAATCGAAAGGCACCCGGTTACATTCTGCAAAAGCACATGTAATAAACACCAGAAAACCCAAAGGTTGCACCCAAATATTCCAGTTGACAAAACCGGATTGCTGTGCAACGATCTCGCCTACGGACAATGTACCTGTGACCATCAATAAGGCGATCAACGACAGCCCCATGCCGATCTCATAGCTGATACTCTGCGAAGCAGCCCGGATAGCTCCCATGAGGGAAAACTTGTTGTTCGACGCCCAACCGCCCAACATAATACCGTACACACCCAAAGCAATCACACCAAAAATGTACAACACGCCGATATTAACGTCTGCCACCTGTAATGAAACAGCCTTGCCATTGATCACGAGCTCCTGTCCCCAAGGGATCACAGCCGAACTGATACAGGCCGTAATGATAGCAATGACAGGCCCCAGGATAAACAAAGGCTTGTGCGCGCCTGCCGGAATGATCTCTTCCTTGAAAAAAAATTTCCCTCCATCACATAAAGGTTGGAGCAGGCCAAATATACCAGCCCGATCCGGGCCATACCTATCCTGCATAAAACCGGCGACCTTACGCTCTGCCAATGTAGAGTACATCGCTATAACCAAGGTTACCGTAAAAATGATAACCACCAAAATCAACTTCTCTAAAATAAAAGCAACTTCCATCCTCGCTTATTTTAATCGTTCCGTACGAGCCAATTGTTCTTCATTGGCCAACTGCAATTTCTTGTTCTCCTGAATCACTGGAGGAAGATTGAACTCATAATAATGGTTAGCTGCAATCACCGATTCATGATCGATAGGAGCCGGTTCTTCCAATATCCAATCTGCTGTACTTTTAGTCTCAAATCGACAGGTATCACAGATAAATTCCTCCACTTCCCCAAACTCATCCTTACGCCCGGTCACACGAAGCACATCTTCGCCTTTGTACCACAAGGTCACCTTGCCCGAACAGGTCGGACAGTCACGATGTGCATTGACCGGCTTGGTAAACCACACGCGGTTCTTGAATCGGAATGTCCTATCCGTCAATGCACCCACGGGGCATACATCAATGACATTACCGATAAAATCACTGTCCAGCGCCTTCTCGATATAGGTCGATATCTCCGAGTGGATACCCCGACCGATAATACCATGCTCCCTATTGTCCGTCAATTGATTGGCCACATATACACAGCGGTAACAAAGAATACAACGATTCATGTGCAACTGTATCTTGCCACCTATATCGATACGTTCGAATGTACGCTTGCTAAACTCAAAACGCGTTTGTTCCAGACCGTGCTCGTAGCTCAGATCCTGCAATTTGCACTCTCCCGCCTGATCACATACCGGGCAATCCAGTGGATGGTTGATCAGTAGGAACTCCACGACTCCACGACGTGCTTCGATGACTTCGGGCGATGTGATATTGTGTACCTCCATACCGTCCATGACCGTTGTACGGCAGGAAGCGACTAGCTTGGGCATAGGTCGTGGATCTTTTTCCGATCCTTTGGCGACCTTGACCAGACAAGTACGGCATTTTCCTCCCGAACCTTCCAATTTTGAGTAGTAGCACATGGCAGGAGGCACAATATCTCCCCCTATCTGACGTGCCGCATTCAGAATGGTCGTTCCCGGAGCCACTTCTACCGGAATGCCGTCTATCGTTACTTTAAATTTTACTTCTTCTTCAGCCATTGTCTCTGCTATCTTAAAAAAGTACGGGCAAAAGATCTTATGCCCCTACGCATATTCCAACGGATCGGCATAATGCGCCAAACCATAATTTCTCTGCTGCGACTCGTCACGATGCGTAATATGCCATTCAAACTCATCTCTGAAATGGCGTATCGCCGCCGCTACCGGCCAAGCTGCTGCATCCCCCAATGGGCAAATGGTATTGCCTTCAATATTACGCTGTATATCCCATAGCAGGTCAATGTCTTCCATTGACCCTTGCCCTGTTTCGATATTGTAGAGGACATTTTCCATCCACCCTGTACCTTCACGGCAAGGCGAACACTGTCCACAGCTCTCGTGACTGTAAAAACGGGTAAAGTTCCACGTATTACGTACGATACATTGGTCCTCATCAAATACGATAAAACCACCGGATCCCATCATCGTTCCGGTCTGAAAACCACCATCCGCAAGGGATTCATATGTCATCAATCGAGGCTCACCTTTTATCGTCGTCGAAATCAGGTTTGCCGGCAAAATAGGTACGGATGAACCTCCTGCTACCAAAGCTTTCAGACGTTTGCCATTGGCGATGCCACCACAATATTCGTCCGAATAGATAAATTCCTCTACCGGCACACCAAGCTCTATCTCATACACACCTGGCTTATTGATATTGCCACTGGCCGAAATCAGCTTGGTTCCTGTACTGCGTTCGATGCCGATCTTTGCATACTCCTCGCCTCCATCATTGACGATCGGAACCGTAGCGGCAATGGATTCGACATTATTGACCACGGTCGGACAGCCATACAAGCCCGCTACCGCCGGAAATGGAGGTTTGATACGGGGATTGCCTCGTTTACCTTCCAAAGATTCCAACAAAGCTGTCTCCTCCCCACAGATGTACGCACCTCCTCCCGGTTGAACATATAATTCCAGGTCATAACCTGTTCCTAAAATATCCTTGCCCAAAAATCCGGCTGCCTTTGCCTCAGCAATAGCTTTTTCCAGGATACGGATCTGGGGCATCATCTCACCACGCACATAGATATAGGAGGTATTGGCACCCAGGGCATAGCTCGATACGATCATCCCCTCGATCAGTGCATGGGGAATATGAGTCATCAGGTACCTATCCTTGAACGTGCCGGGCTCGGACTCATCACCGTTGCACACGAGATAACGTGGAACACCTTCCGGCTTGGCCAAAAAACTCCATTTCATCCCTGTCGGGAAACCCGCTCCCCCACGTCCGCGCAATCCGGATTTCTTGACCTCTTCCACCACATCATCCGGAGACATGGATTTCAACGCTTTTTCGACCGCACGATAGCCTCCCTTTTGACGATAAACTTCAAAAGTCTGTATTCCCGGAACGTTGATATGCTCTAATAATAACTTACGACCCATAATCCATTAAGCTTCGTGTTGTGCTTTATTACGTAAAGTTTCGATCAGTTGATCGACGCTTTCTTCTGTTAAATTCTCATAAAATGTATATTCGGGGCCTATCTGCAATACCGGGCCATAGCCACAGGCTGCCAGACATTCCACACCCCGCCAGGAGAACAATCCATCGGGTGTCACTTCGTTTTCCTTGACGCCCAACTTCTTCTCTATATGTGTCATGATACGCTCTGCACCGACCAGACAACAGGGCCCCGTACGACAAACCTCTAGGGTGTACTTGCCTCTGGGCTCCAAAAAATACATGGTATAGAATGTTGCCACTTCGTAGACTTCGATAGGCTTGATGCCCAAATATGCGGCCACCTTGTCCATGGCGTCAGTACTCAACCACCCATACTCCGCCTGTACCAAGTGCAGGATAGGCAGTAAGGCTGACTTTTGTTTACCTTCGGGATAGCGCCCTACGATCTCTCCGAACTGGGCAAACAGCTCGGAAGAAAATTCGACAGGTTGATTTTCTTTTATACTAAGCATCTAATTCTCCCGCTATAACGTTTAAACTACTCATATTGATAATCGCGTCCGAAATCAACATCCCGCTGCTCATCGGAGCAAACATCTGGTAATTGACAAAGGACGGTCTTCTAAAATGCAGACGGTACGGCGTACGACCGCCATCATGGATCAGATAAAAGCCCAGCTCCCCATTGGCTCCCTCTACGGCATGGTACACCTCGGATTTCGGCGTTTCCCACTCACCCATCACAATCTTGAAATGATAGATCAACGCTTCCATGTTGTTGTAGACCTGCTCTTTGGGAGGCAGATAGAATTCCGGAACATCTGCATGGAAGATACCCTGAGGCTCCTTTTCTATTTTTTCCAAAGCCTGCCCGATAATGCGGAGCGACTGCCACATCTCAGCATTGCGCACCATAAAACGGTCATACACATCCCCACTCGTTCCTACGGGCACTTCAAAATCAAATTCTTCGTACGAGCAATACGGGTCCACTACACGCACATCATAATCTACACCTGTAGCCCTCAGAATAGGGCCGGACCAACTGTAGCTCAGGGCTTGCTCCGGCGTGACCGCAGCTACACCCGACGTACGTTCGATAAAGATCCTGTTTCGGACAAACAGTTCCTCAAATTCTTCCAATACGGGTGGATAACGTTTGATGAATTCCTTGATCTTTCTAAACGCAACCTCATTAAAATCACGCTCAAAACCGCCTATACGACCGATATTCGTCGTCAGACGGGCACCGCAGATCTCTTCAAATATCTCGTAGATAAACTCACGCTCCTGCATGACGTACAAGAAACCCGAAAAGGCCCCTGTATCCACACCCAATATCCCATTGCAAATGATATGGTCGGCGATACGCGCCAACTCCATCACGATCACACGCATGTACTGCACACGCTTGGGTATCTCGATATTCAACAGCTTCTCTACTGTCATATGCCACCCCATATTGTTGATAGGAGAAGAGCAATAGTTCAGCCGATCCGTCAAGGGCGTGATCTGATAAAATGGTCTATGCTCAGCAATCTTCTCAAACGCCCGGTGAATATAACCTATCGTAGATACACCACTGACGATGCGCTCTCCATCGATCTGGCACACATTCTGGAATACACCGTGCGTGGCAGGGTGAGTAGGTCCTATATTGAGCGTGATCAGCTCATCTTGCGGATCATTGTCATAAAAGACAGGGTTATTGTGCGTTATTTTACTTATGGATTTGCTCATCTGCTCGTCGTTTATCGCCCAAAATAAAAATCCTTCTTATCCACACGATTGGGATCTTCCAACGGATATTCCTTGCGCATCGGAAAAACATCCAAATCGTCCATATTCAATATACGTCTTAGATCGGGATGGCCTTCGAAAACCACTCCAAAAAAATCGTAGGTTTCTCTTTCCATCCAATTGGCTCCGTTCCAAATAGTAGTAGCTGTAGGGGTTGTGGGTGTTTCGCCCTCTAGGAAAACCTTGACACGCAAGCGAACATTTCTATATAAATTGTGTACATGATATACTACCGCAAAAGCTTTCTGCTGCTTCGGGTAATGTACCGCTGTAATATCGGTCAGATAGATAAATTGCAACTTTTCGTCGTCCTTCAGAAAAGAAAGCAACTCAATAATATCATCTTTGGACGTAGAGATGGTCAACAAGCCATGGGGCTCACCGATGATACCAACCCGCTCTCCAAACTTCTCCTGGAGATATGTCCAAATACCTTGATTGTCCAACTTATCCATTATCTGTCTGTATTCCGTATTTTTCCAACAATGCTTTATACTCCGGTGTATTTCTTCTGTTCAGCGATTCGTTCTTGACGATATCCTGCAATTTGAGTACACCGTCCAGAATAGCTTCCGGTCTCGGTGGGCAGCCCGGCACATACACGTCTACCGGAATGATTTCGTCTATGCCCTGCAATACTGAATAGGTATCAAATATCCCTCCACTAGACGCACAGGCGCCCACGGCAATCACCCATCTGGGCTCAGCCATCTGTGTGTACACTTGCCTCAATACGGGAGCCATTTTCTTGGCGATGGTTCCCATGACCAATAACATATCTGCTTGTCGGGGAGAGAAACTGGGACGCTCCGCACCAAAACGTGCCAAATCATACGTCGAACCCATCGTTGCCATAAACTCAATACCACAACAGGAGGTCGCAAATGGCAATGGCCACAGCGAGTTTGCTCTTGCCAAACCAATGGCCTTGTCTAAAGTAGTGGCAAAAAATCCAGCTCCTTCTACACCCGGGGGGGCTTCAGCTAAGGTAACCTTACTCATATTATCTCTCCGTTTCCTTATTTATACGGCCCACAATATACGCACATATTCCAACGATCAACGGGCCGGAAATCTATTTAGAATCAATCTAATCCCAATTGAGAGCCTTTTTCTTGATGACGTAAATAAAGCCCAACAAGAGTAGCCCCATGAAGATAAACATCTCGATCATTCCCTCCATACCAAACTCCCGGAAGTTTACCGCCCAAGGATACATAAAGATCACCTCAACATCGAAGATCACGAACAATATGGCCACCAAAAAATATTTGATGGAAAAGGGCTGTCTTGCATTTCCGATTACCTCGACACCCGATTCGAAAGCGCTGAGCTTGTTTTCGGTCCTGACCTTAGGACCCAATAAATGGGTAGAAATAATCGCGAATATACCGAAGCCTACCGCCACGGCAAGCTGTATAAGAATAGGAACGTAGTCGACTGGCAAACCCTGCCCTTGTAAATTCTCCATATTTTTCTCTCTCGTTTATTGAACAAAAATATAAATTTTATCGGATATAAAAAGAGAGGTAGATCACTGTTTGGGTTGTACTGGGTCACAAATGGTATCCTATAGAGACGTAAGTCTTACATCTCTACTGTATATCCATCTCCACATACACCGGATAATGATCCGAGATAATATGTGTTCGTGCGTTTTTCAAGATAATACTTTTGGTCACACGCTTGGCTGCCGCATCATTGCACCACAGAAAGTCTATACGCTTGGCAATACCCGAGTTGGTCTGTTTGATCTTTCCTTTACCGTCTTTGAAAGTCGGCAGGCTACTATCAAATTCCTTGCTCAGCAATCTGTACGAATCTTTAAAACCTGCTTCAACGAGTTTGTTCAGCACAGAATAATCGACCTGTCCATTATTTAGATTGCGGATATGTGCATGCTGTTGCTCGCTTTTCTTCATACCTGCCAGCACTTTCTCTCCATAATGGTCACGGTCTGATTCAGCCAACGAATTAAAATCACCCATGATCAGTATGGGTTCATGAGCGGGTATCTCGGCTGTCTGTGCGATAATATTCGTGACCTCTTCCATACGTTTCTGATAGCTAAAAGGCGAAAAATGGATAACAAAAACATGAATATCCCTTATCTTGGCATAGATATAGCTGTGCCACATGTTTTCCGTTACTTTTTTGAAGTTCACCAAAGGGGTTTTGGATGTCAGTGCTACCGGAAAGCCCTCTTCCTTGGATTGCAAAGCGTAGGGATGACCGTAGCTTTTGGCTAGTCCTTCCAATGTTTTTTGTGTCCAGCCGTTCATTTCCTGGGTGGCCACAATATCAGGCTGCAACTCATTGATCAATTGCTTATACCGTTCTATATTCTCCACAGAGTCCTTCTGCAAGCCATACAAAACGTTGTAGGAAAAGATTTTAATTTTCTCTTGGGCTATTGCCGCAGATTCTATGCAAACAAGAAAGAAAAGGGTCAATAAAGAGATGATGTGCTTTTTCTGCATGATAACATGTGTTTCTTGATTGGAGCTTTTATTCAAAGCTACAAAATTTGTTTCTGATAACGGTAAAAAATACCTTGCCTACAATCATCTCGCTACGATCACTTCCACTCCATTCTCCTCAAGCAACTTGCACATAGACGAGGATATATCTTCATCGGTCACGACGACATCAATTTTATCCAGATTACAGATCTTGCCAAACCCCTTCCGGCCAAACTTAGAAGAATCACAGAGCACAATTGTTTTGAGCGAAACCGACATCATAGCCCTATTCAGTTCGGCCTCCTCGATATTGGACGTAGTTACACCAAAATCAGGATCTATACCATCTACGCCCAAAAAAACCTTTGAACAGGTAATATTCTCCAAAAAACTCAACGTATAATTACCAATCACTGACATGGAGCTCCTGCGGAGTGTCCCGCCGAGTTGCGACACATTGATCCCCTCGTGCTCACCAAGTATAGAAGTCGCTTTTATGGACGAGGTAACTACGGTAAGCCTGCCTTTCGGCTCGATCTGCTCAGCAAAAGCACATATCGTCGATCCCGAATTGATGATGATCGAATCGTCCTCCTCGATCAATCTTGCCGCAAAAATACCGATCAGTTGCTTTTCCTTTGTCCGTATCTTCTCTTTCTCTTTTACGTTTCGGTCGGCAGTATGCGGATTGACAGGACTGGCACTCCCGTGGGTACGGTAAAGCAGGCCCTTTTCTTCCAGAGCTTTCAAGTCCTTACGGATGGTTACGGTAGTGACATCTAGCTTGTTAGCAATATCCACTACCTTTACAAATCCTTCTTTCTGAAGCGTACCCAATATATACTTATGCCGCTCGGCAATACTTAAAATCATGAAAACAACATTTACGTAAGCGTAAAATAAAGAAAATAATTGCGAACATCAAAGCTTTTCTACTCAAATAGAAAGGATTTTTGTATTATATTGTTTCGTTTTATTTCTATTTTTCGATTTGGTTGCTATATTTGTTACTCAATCTTTTTTTATTATAAACGAAGCAGAGCATGATCCTACTAAAACAAGCTAAGCAACTCTCCCTAATCGTGGGCCTATCTCTTCTGTTTGCCCCTCACTCGGCAGACGCACAGAAAAAGAAATCCAACTATCTGAACTTTAAAACGACCGAAGAATTACAAGATTTTTTCAGGTATAAAAATGACGGTAGCATTATCATCAGCGGACACCGCGGAGGTATAGATTTCCCCGAGAATAGTTTGGAAGGTCTTCAAGGTGTACTGGACGTGATGCCGGCATTTTTTGAGATCGACCCTCGCCTCACCAAAGACAGTGTCATCGTACTGATGCACGATGCCACACTCGACAGGACGACGACAGCCACCGGAAAGCTTTCCGATTACACGTATGCGGAATTAGCATCCGTTAGGCTGAAAGACGCCAAAGGCAATGTCACCCCCTATAAAATCCCCACTTTAGAAGAAACCATCCTGTGGAGCCGGGGCAAGACGGTCATCAACCTCGACAAAAAAGATGTTCCACTGCACATGGTTGTCGAGCTGATAAGGAAGCACAAGGCCGAAAAACACGTCATGCTGACCGTCCATACCGGAGCACAGGCCCGCTATTATTACGATCATTTTCCCAACATCATGCTTTCAGCATTCGCCCGAAACGAAAAAGAATACGCTGATATGGAAATCTCAGGAGTACCTTGGAAAAATACGATTGCCTACGTGGGCTGGACCATTGATAAGAAGAACGAAGCTATCGTCAGGAAACTAAGGGAAAAAGGTGTACGCTGCATGATATCTGTTGCACCTTCACACGATAAGATCAAAGATGCTATCGAACGTGACAAACGATACCAAGAAGAAATCGATAAAAAACCCGACATTATTGAATCTGACTTACCCATAGAGGTTTGGAAAGTCCTGCATGGCAAGAAATGAGATAATTTGAAAATGTGGGAATTTGAAAATTTGGAAAAGAACGTAGGGGCATCCCTTGTGGTTGTCCAGAAACAAAAAAATATTTAAAAACAATGTCAACAAAAGTAGAAGCCGCCTTAAAGGCTGCAAGTGAAACCAAGGACCTGTTGATGGAAAGCAATATCCTAGACAAGGTTCCCGATTTATTCAGAACGTATTTTGGCAACAGAAAAGCCGTCATCATCGCGGACAAAACCACGTATGCCGTGGCCGGACGTCATGTGTCCGAATTATTGGAGGTCAACGGTATCGCCCAGGAACCTGCCTTTATATTCCATGATCCGGATCTCTATGCCGAATATAGCTATGTAGAACAATTGTCTGCTTCACTCGCTACACACCAGGCCACGCCGATAGCCGTCGGGTCGGGCACAATAAATGACTTGACCAAATTGGCTGCTCATCAAAACGGTCGGGAATATATGTGTGTAGCAACAGCGGCATCTATGGACGGTTATACAGCATTTGGAGCTTCTATCACCGCGGACGGCGCAAAACAGACCTTCAACTGCCCTGCGCCAAAGGTATGCGTAGCAGACGTAGAAATTCTTCGCAATGCACCGGAAGAGATGACCGCTTCGGGATACGCCGATCTATTTGCTAAGATAACGGCAGGGGCCGATTGGATATTGGCGGATAGTTTGGGGGTAGAGCCTATCGACCCCCAAGCTTGGAGTATCGTACAGGACGGTCTGCACGATGCCTTATCAGATCCCGAAGGCTTGCGCAAGAGAGACACCAAGGCCACATTAGAACTAATCAGTGGGTTGATGTTAGGGGGGTTTGCCATGCAATGGTCAAAATCCAGTCGTCCGGCCTCAGGAGCCGAACATCAATTCAGCCACCTGTGGAATATGGAGCACCATACCAATCAAGGAGAGCATATTTCCCACGGTTTTCAAGTCGCTATCGGTACGCTGGCCATCTCCGCCCTATATGAAGAGCTTTTGAAATACCCTTTTGATCAATTGGACATTCGTCAATGCTGCACCACCTGGCCTTCGCCCGAAACACTTGAGCAGGAAGCCAGATCCCTCTTTAAGGACACAGACTTTCCCGAAATAGGCGTACAGGAGACCAAAGCAAAATATATCGATCAAGAAGCCCTGGTACTGCAACTACAATCACTGAAAGATAACTGGCCTTCTATCAAAGAGCGGCTACACAAGCAGTTGGTTCCTTTTCAGGAGGTCAAAAACCGTTTGAAAATGGTTGGTGCCCCTTATGAACCGGAGCATATTGGCATATCCAAAACTTATTTAAAAAGAACATTCAAAAGAGCACAATATATCCGCCGCCGTTTTACGGTGCTGGATCTACTCGTACGAACAAACACAATGGATATATTCCTTGACAAGCTTTTTGGTAAAGGTGGCGTATGGGAGATCGACCAAAATAAAATATTAGTGAAAGAAAATCATTAATTTAACCCATTATTTGAAAAATGAACGGGGCAACCTAAATCAAAAGACATGAAAGAAGAAACAGTTTCATCTGGATCAACGTCCAAAACATTCAAATACTGGCAGACACGCACGATCATTGTCACCATGATAGGCTATGCTATTTTCTATTTTGTACGCAAAAACTTCTCCTTTGCTATTCCTGGCTTGACGGCCGAATACGGGATTACAAAAACAAGTTTTGGAATTATCATGACATTGGTCACTATCGTCTACGGAGTGTCACGGTTTCTCAATGGGTTGATAGCAGACAGGATGAATGCCCGTTATCACATGTCCATTGGATTATTTTTATGTGCTATAGCCAATTTTGCTTTTGGATGGGGCACCGATATTAGTACACTTTTTACAGGGCAAACAGAAGGCCCTATGTTTACAAACACGATGGTACTTATATTCGGGATCATCCTGATTTTGAACAATCTCATCCAGGGGAGCGGCTTTCCTCCTGTCGCCCGCTTATTGACCCATTGGATACCTCCAAATGAACTGGCGACAAAAATGTCGGTCTGGAACACTTCCCACTCGATTGGAGCAGCTTTGGTAGCCATTCTTGCCGGCTATATCATGGGTACGCTCGGTACCAATATGAGCGATAATCCGGAGGTGGTCGCCTCCATCGCGGCAAATTTGAAAATAGATCCTACAGATACCGACAAAATGAAGACCGTACTCGAATCCGCGTCTCACTATGGGGCATGGAAGTGGTGTTTTTGGATACCAGCTGCTATTGCGTTGATGGGATCAATAGGTCTATTCATTGGCTTACGCGATACACCATCTTCGGTAGGTTTGCCCGAGTTGCATAAAACGCATAAAAAAGGGAAGGATTCCTCTGCTGAGTTCAAGGCTTTTGTACGTAAAGCGGTGTATCGCAATAAGTGGATATGGATATTGGGAATAGCCAATTTCTTCGTTTATGTGGTTCGTTTTGCCGTACTGGACTGGGGACCGACGTTTTTGAAAGAAGCGCACGGCATGACATTGACCAATGCAGGATGGACAGTAGCAGTATTTGAAATTTTCGGTATCGTCGGTATGTTGGCCGCGGGCTGGGTGACTGACAGGTATCTTGCGGGAAAAGCCCACCGTACCTCTTTATATTGTATGATAGGCGTAGCCCTGTTCATGACTATCTTTCTGTATTTGCCGGACGATACTCCGTCCTGGGGCATGATATTGTCTTTGGCCATGGCCGGATTCTTTATTTATGGCCCACAAGCCCTTATCGGTATTGCCGCCGCCAATCAGGCAACCAACAGAGCCGCCGCTACAGCTAATGGCGTGGTTGGTATATTTGGTTATGCAAGCGGCCTGGTATCCGGAGTCGGGATTGGTTACATGGTGGACACTATCAACAAAGTGAACCCCGGAAACGCCTGGAATTACGTTTTTATGATGATGATCGGAATGGCCATACTTTGCGTATTCATATTCGCCCTTATGTGGAAAGCCAAAGCACATGGTTACGATGAAGAAACAGAACAAAAGTGACAGAGGTGATAATGATTATGGAGGTCATGAACGAATGGTCTCCGTAACTTCCTCACCTCCATAACTTTCATAACCTCCATAACTTTAAAACAATGACAGCATACGCATATATCGATAGTGCAAAACTGGACACTTTCGACAAACTATACGATTGTCTGAAAAACATCAAGCATATCGCCTTGGATATGGATGGTACGATATACAATGGCAGTACCTTGTTTTCCTTTACCATTCCCTTTCTTGCCAAATTAAAGGAAATGGGTATAGGATATTCTTTTCTAACCAACAATCCTTCGAAAAGTACGGGAGATTATCTCGCACATCTGGATAAGATGGGTATACATGCGACCAAAGAAGAAATGTACACATCCGCTCAAGCCACAATAGAATACATAAAAACGAATATGCCGGAAGCAAAAAGGCTTTTCATCCTGGGCACACCCAGTATGATCAGTGAGTTTGAACAGGCAGGCTTCATATCCACAGCAGACGATGAAAAAGACGTTCCCGATGCCGTAGTGGTTGGTTTTGATATGACTCTTAACTATGCACGCCTATGCAGGGCTTCGTGGTGGGTAGCACAACAACTACCTTATATCGCCACCAATCCCGATCGTGTATGCCCGACCGACAAGAAAATCATTTTGGTAGACTGTGGAGCCATCTATACCTGTATAGAATACGCTACAGGCCGACTGCCTGACAAAGTCATCGGCAAGCCCAACCCAGGTATGCTGGACGGTATCCTGACACGCTATAAGTTACATCCTTCCGAAGTGCTGATGGTCGGGGATAGAATATATACAGATGTTAAAATGGCTCACAATGCCGGAGCTATCGGTGTATTGGTACTTTCGGGTGAAACAACTATGGATATTGTGCGTGAATCGGATACAGTTCCTGACATCATTGCCAAAGATCTGGCAGAATTGGAGTGTATGCTCATCAATGCAAATAAATAGTAGAGTTTTTGAACTCTACTATTTATTTGCAGTTTCCTTCACTTTAGGAGCAATCTGTGTCCCATAAATTTCGATAGATTTCATCATGTCCTTATGGTTGGGGCCTCCGACATCCATGTGTGCAGAAAAGCGTGTCAACCCAAAAGTTTCGCTAACGGCCAAAATCTTATCGACAGCTTCATTGACATCACCTACGACCAGATGACCATGGGACGAACGTCCAAAATCATACTGCGATCGCTGATAAGGAGGCCAACCCCTCGACGCACCTATCCTGTTCATTTGTGTAGAGTACAGAGGATAGTATTTGTCTGAAATTTCCTTGCTGTTTTCTCCAAAAAAAGCATGCATATGTACCCCAACTTGAAATTTATCCATGTCATGCCCATTCTCCTCATAAGCCTGTCTGTACACCTCAAATAAAGGCATAAACTGTTCCCAGACGCCGCCTATAATAGCAAACATGACCGGCAATCCCAGTTTTCCGGCACGGATGACAGACGAAGTCGTACCCCCTACGGCCACCCAGATCGGAAGTCCCCCTTCAGTATGTCGGGGATAAACTTCTTGATTGATCAAAGTTTTGCGGAATTTTCCTGTCCAATTGATAGTTGGATTGTTTTTCAATTTGAGCAATAGTTCTAACTTTTCTTCGAAAAGTTCACTGTAATCTTTTAGGTCATAGCCGAATAACGGAAAAGATTCAATAAACGATCCCCGGCCTGCCATCAGTTCGGCCCGGCCATTAGAGATCAGATCTACCGTTGCAAAGTCTTGATACAATTTGACCGGATCTGCCGAGCTCAAGACCGAAACAGCTGAGCCCAATTTAATATTCTTGGTGACCGTGGAGGCTGCCGCCAAGACAATCTCCGGTGCAGCTACGGCATAATCGGGCCTGTGGTGCTCACCGATACCAAAAAAGTCCAGTCCAACCTCGTCCATGAGTTTGACTTCTTCAATAATCTCTTGGAGACGCTCCTGTGGAGATTGGATTTGTCCGCTGACGGGATCGATCTGAAGATCCCCAAACATGCCTATTCCTAGTTCTAACATTCTTTCAAAATAAAAAGTAAAAAATATAGTTTAATCCGGATATAGCAATAGGCTATAAGCTCTAGGCCATAAGCAGTAAACCTATTGCCTAAGGCTTATAGCCAAAAGCCCATCACCCATGTATATATTCTTTGTTGCCGTAGGATTGTATCAGCTCTCCCTCAAAGTCCAACCACTCTTTCCAGCGCTTATCCACATCCACATCGATCGTATATTTACGGGCAAAATTGAGGAACGTCGTATAATGATTGGCCTCAGACACCATCAGTTCGTGGTAGAATTTGGCTAACTCCTCATCCTGGATATTTTTCGACAGTACCCGAAACCGCTCACAGCTACGGGCCTCAATCATCGCTGCAAACAGTAGACGGTCGATAAATGCCTGATTGCGCGACCCGTCTTTCTTGGCAAACTTCATCAACTGCCCTACATAATCATCCTTACGCTCACGCCCCAAGGTATAGCCACGCTCTTTAATGATGTCGATGACCATCTTGAAATGCTCCATCTCTTCGATAGCAATAGCTGTCAATTCGTGTACCAGATCCTGATATTCCGAATTTTGGGTGATCAAGGATATGGCATTGGATGCCGCCTTTTGTTCACACCAAGCGTGGTCGGTCAGTATTTCTTCCAAATTGGATTCGGCGATGTTTGCCCAGCGTGGGTCTGTCAACAGTTTTAGTCCTAGCATATCGTATCAATGTTAAAAACCAAAAATAACAAATAAACTCCGTAGAGACGTAAGATCTTACGTCTCTACAAGAGAAAAAATTACGTACCTTCGACGTGTGAAACGCGTGTTATTCATTGGATTGGTATGGCCGGAGCCGACTTCCTCCGCAGCGGGATGGCGCATATTACAGTTGATCAAGCTGTTTCAGCAGCAATATGAGGTGCATTTCGCATCCTCTGCTTCAAAATCCGAATATTCCTATCCCTTGTCCGACCTAGGGATAACCGAACATACCATCCTCCTCAACGATTCCTCATTTGATTATTTTATACAGGATCTTCGACCAGATATTGTGATTTTCGACCGCTTCATGATCGAGGAACAATACGGGTGGCGGGTGACCCGTTCCTGTCCACAGACGGTACAGATCCTTGATACAGAGGATCTACATCTACTTCGGGCGGCACGGTTGGAAGCCTATAAAAAAGATCGTCCCATAGATCTCTATAACGATACGGCTCTTCGCGAAATCGCCTCTATCTATCGTTGTGACCTCTCTTTGGTAATCTCGGAAGCCGAAATGCAACTGCTCACCGAAGAATTCCACATCCACGAACAGCTTATTTATTTTTTGCCGTTCTGCGAAGAAGCTATTACATCAGCGCATATATCAGCCTTGCCTTCTTTCGAAGCACGTAAAGATTTCGTTTTTATCGGCAATTTTATCCATGAACCCAATTGGAAGACCGTGGAGATACTCAAAAGGGACATCTGGCCACGGATACGCAAGGAACTGCCCCAGGCAAAACTGCACATCTACGGAGCCTACACGCCGCCAAAAGCCCTTCAACTGCACCAACTCCGTGAAGGTTTTTTGATAAAAGGTAGAGCCGAGGATGCACGGTCTACCTTGGCGCAATACCGTGTACTCCTCGCCCCCATACCTGTAGGTGCAGGTATGAAAGGCAAGTTTGTGGATGCCATGCATGGCGGTATACCTGTGGTCTCTTCTACCATAGGCGCCGAAGGCATGGCCAAAGAAGGGCTGTGGAACGGTTTCATTGCCGACGACATAGTGGATTTTGTACAAAAATCCCTTGCCCTGTACAACCACAAAGAAGAATGGATACAAGCCCAGGCAAACGGGTTCACGCTCTTCAACAAAACCTTTGCCGATCTCCGGCCTTCGTTCGACCTTTTGGAGAAATGTCACGACCTATGCCAGAACCTGGAAAACCATAGACGTAAAAATTTCATTGGCCGTATGCTACGTCACCATACCTTACAATCCACTAAATACCTTTCGCTCTGGATTGAGGAAAAAAACAAAGGAGCGCACTGATACAGTACGCTCCAAACCAATCAACCATTATATAAACTTACCTACCTTTTTCTTTTAAAGACAATCTCGGTACGAATTGGCCCGGTGTGGTTTACCAAGGTCAATGTGGAGATAGACTGTACGATGGTTTCCTGTATGGCATAGGTCAAGCCATCAAATTTCATTTCCTTTGCTGAGGGCATTTCATAGTCGTATGTACGTACATCATTGCCCTCTTTTCTCACGTAGGCCTTGCCATCCTTATCAAAGTTGATCGTTTCGTCTTCGGCTAAAAGTTCCTCTGTGATGTTTAGGTCCGGATTCTCATTTCCGGATATAGTTCTGGTTGCCTTTTCCCAATTGCCCGTTACGATAATGTTCAATGCCGCATCCCTACCTATATTATCTACTGTCTCCTTCGTGCAGGAGAATAGCACCAAGCCATCACTGCAAAAGCGCTCAAAAGTGTCATCCTTGTTTTCATAACCCCTCCTTTTTTAGGTAGTAGGCCAAGTTTTGTACCAAAAAATAAGGAAGTCATTTTTTTAACATTTATTTACATTTCCTACTCTGCAACAAGTTGGATATAATAAATGCAATCCGTACAGATACTTCTATCTTTGGGCCTTAGTCATCATATCGCATATTTTTATGTTCAAAAAGATAGCAAACCTTTTAAGCTGTGCCCTACTCCTAGGCTGTATTACTCAAGGGTATACCCAGGAAGAGACGCTATTATTACGAAACCCCAGCATCAGTCCATCCCATGTAGCCTTTGTATATGGTGGAGACATTTGGGTTGTTGACAAGAATGGACAGCATCCCAGACGGCTGACCTCCAATCCGGGAGTAGAGCTCAATCCTATATTTTCGCCCGATGGCTCCCAGATTGCCTTTACGGGCAACTATGACGGGAACACCGATGTGTACACTATTCCAGTACAAGGAGGCGAGCCCCAGCGTATTACCTTTCATCCGGCATCGGATATCGTGAGAGGGTGGCTGAACAACCATGAAGTATACTTTACGACAACAAGGGAATTTCAATATTCATTGGGCTCCAGACTGTATAAGGCTACACTGACCCCTGGTCTAGCGACACCGCTGTCTATGCCCGAAGCCTATCAAGGTTCTCCTTCTCCAGACGGACGCTATTGGGCCTATCTCAAAAATGGAGATCCTACAGAGCGCGATCGTGTCGCGTTCAAACGGTACAGAGGAGGAGGCATGCCCTCAATATGGATTTTTGACACCAAGACAAAAAACATAGAGATCGTTCCCGGCAAACAGTGCAACGATGTCAAGCCCATATGGTTAGGACAAAAAGTGTACTTTCTGTCCGATAGGGATCGGACTGTCAATATCTTCAGCTACGATGTTAAATCCAAAAATATCGAGAAGTTGACAAGCTACGCAGATTATGATGTACGTACATTGCAAGGTTCGGGCAATGAGTTGGTATTTGAATACGATGGTCGGATACATATCCTCAATCTGTCTACCAGACAGGTCAATAGCTTAAAGATCACCGTCCATATGGATCCTCTATACAAACGTCCTCGCTATGTACAAGCCTCTGCTGACATCAGAAATTTTAATATTTCGCCTACAGGACAGCGGGCATTGTTCGAAAGCCGTGGAGAAATCATCTCTGTTCCACGGGAAAAGGGCGACGCCCGCAATATCTCCGTATCTGCAAGCAGTCACGAACGTTTCCCTGCCTGGTCGCCCAATGGCAAGTGGATATCCTATCTATCGGATAAAAATGGAAAATATGAGTTGGTGCTTCGGGATCAAAAGGCGATAGACCAACCGACTTATATCTCTTTGGGGACGACGGCATTCTATTTCGATCCAGTATGGTCACCAGACAGCAAAAAGCTATTTTTCAACGATGCGCACCTCAATCTCTATTACGTAGACATCACAACCAAGAATGTAATGTTGGTCGATTCGGATACATTGTCCTCTATCACAGGCCGTACCCGCAACCATTTTGAACCTTCCTGGTCCAGTGATTCAAATTGGATAGCCTATGTCAAAAGTCTAAAAAATGGTGTACGAGCCATATTCATGTACAACCTAGAGACCAAAAAGACACATCAGATCACAGACGGCATGAGTGCTACGGCACAACCTACGTTCAGCCGTGATGGCAAATACTTATTTTTTACAGCGAGTACCAATACCGGGCTGACCAACTCCGGATTGCACATGTCCGCCTACGAACGCAGTCCAAATTACAGTGTCTATGCATTTATCCTGTCCAAGAATACACCTTCGCCTTTTAAGAACGAGAGTGACGAAGAAGTGGTGAAAGAGGAAAAGACAGAAGATAAAAAAGAAGAAAAACAAGAGGACAAAAAAGATAAAAAGAAGACTGAAAAGAAAAAACCAGATGCCAAAGAATCAGAGAAAAAGAATATCAAACCTGAGGTCAAAAAAATAGCGGTAGACTTTGAGCAGATCAACAACCGCATTGTAGCGCTACCGTTACCTCCTGCATATTATCGATTGAACGGCTTGACAGAAAACGTATTGACCTTCCAGCGTGGCAGCACCATAGGAGTATACGACCTCAACAAAATGGAAAGCCGAACTATCGTCGAAAATGCAAGAGGAGGCTTTGCGATCAGCGCAGATGGTAAGAAAATGATGTACAGTAGTGGAAAAGACTATTATATCGTCAATGCCGGCCAAAAACCTACTCCCCAAAGCGGCAAGCTGGATTTCAAAAACTTTAGCTTTGAAATAGACCCGGCAGCAGAGTGGAGACAGGTATTCCACGAGGTGTGGAGTATGCAAAAGGAATTTTTCTATGTAGAGAATATGCATGGAGCTGATTGGGTTGCTATCAAAGCCAAATACGAAAAATACTTACCCTATGTCAATCACCGCTCGGATCTGGGTTATCTGCTCAATGAAATGATGGGCGAACTGGTCGTAGGCCATGCCTATATCTATCCGGGAGATCAACCCTCATCGCCATCTGTCAACACAGGTACATTGGGCGCAGACCTTGTCGAACAAGATGGGGGCTATAAGATCACCAAGATCTTTTCGAGGTTGGACTGGAACCCTTCGTTCAAAGCTCCCTTGGCCGAACCCGGGCTGAATATTAAGGAAGGAAGCTACATTGTCGGAGTGGATGGCGTACAACTGACCAAACTTCAGAATATCTACAAATTGCTTGAGCAAAAAGTAGGTAGACAGGTCACACTGCATATACATACCAAACCGAAGTTTGAGGGAGCACGCACCGTCACCGTCAAGCCTATTTCATTTTCGGACGAAATCAATTTGCGCCGGATGGATTGGATAGAGAGCAACCGCAGGAAAGTTGAGACATGGAGCAACGGACAGATTGCCTACGTCTATATGCCGAATACAGGGCAAGAAGGTTATACCAATTTCAACAGGTACTATTTCTCTCAAATGGACAAAAAAGCACTCCTATTAGATGAGCGGAACAATGGGGGTGGTTCTGTTGCGGATTATGTGATCGACCTCCTATCCCGTGACCTGATCGCCGGATGGGGTATCCGTGATGGCAAGCCATTCACCACACCCGGCAACGGTATATATGGCCCCAAAGCGATGATCATCAACGAAAATGCAGGTTCCGGTGGCGATATGATGCCGTATATGTTCCGTTTCAAGGGATTGGGTAAGCTTGTGGGACGTACGACAATGGGTATACTGGTCGGTATCTCCGGTTATCCGCCGTTATTGGACGGTGGCCGCATTACCTCACCAAACTTTGGTGTGTTTGACCTGAATGGCAATTATATCATCGAAAACGAGGGCGTCGCACCAGACATCTTTGTCGAGCAGACACCAAAAGAATTGTTGGAAGGTAAGGATCCACAGTTGGAAAGAACAGTAAAACTTCTATTGGAAGAGATGAAAACCTATCCATACAAGAGCATTCAGAAACCGGGGGATCCGATACGGGTCAATTGACAAAAAACTCTCCAAAGGTTTTGAAAACTCTTGGAGAGTTATCGCTATCTTTAGGACATGAATCAACATACCGGCCACATCCATACCTCTTGGACATCACTTGTTTACCTGCTGGCACTTACATTGGTGAGCACATTTGTCCTGCAGTTTTTGGTCGTGGCCATAGATTTTATCTGGAATGGTGGAATGGAAGATCTGATGAAACAAGGCAAATCGGTCAATTCCTACATACACAAACCTTTCATCCTATATCTTCTGCTGATGGCAGGCACGGTAGGTACTTTTCTTATTCCACCTTTGGTCTTACAACGTATAGAGCGGTATCAAATATATTTCCCGCGACAATCTAAGGGAGAGCAGATATGGCTTATCACCTTTGTATTCCTCTTCGCGTTCAGTCCACTCATGCACCTCGTCAGCGAGTGGAATGCACAAATGTCCTTGCCCGAAGCTCTACGTGATGTAGAACAATGGATGCATGACAAGGAAGAAAGCATGAAGGTGCTGTTCGAGAGAGTCATTATGGTCGATAGTATCCCACTCTTACTGCTCAATATAGTCCTCTTGGCCCTGTTGCCGGCTATTGCTGAGGAATTCTATTTTCGGGGTACGCTCTTCCATATTCTAAACCGATTATTCAACAACAGCCATCTTACCGTTTGGATAGTAGCCATCGTGTTTAGTGCTATACATCTGCAATTCTACGGTTTCTTCCCTCGGATGTTGCTAGGTGCATTTTTCGGGTACATGCTGGTTTGGACAAAGAATATATGGATACCTGTTTTTGCCCATTTTGTAAACAATGCGATGGTCACTATCCTGGCATTCATCTACACGAAAAACGGAAAGGCGTACGAAGATTTACAAAGTCAGGAGAACTACTCAATATTTGTGTATATTGGTAGTCTGATTTTAACTGGGTTGATAGGATATTGGTTCTACAGGTACACACACAAGAAAGCAACAATACATGGAGCAAGATTGGATAAAGATACGGACATACGGTAATATACTGGCTGCCGAAATGGACAAACAGCTATTGGAAACAAACGACATTCCTGCGGTCGTCTTGAACAAACAGGATTCATCTTTGAAGTTTGGGCGTATCGAACTATATGTGGCCAAGGAGGTACAGGAGCAGGCCCTCGACATTTTAACACAGTCTAACACGGAGGAAGAATAATATGCTTCAAAGAGCAATAACAGGTTTTTTCTTTGTACTTGCGCTAGTAGGAGCTACATTATTGGGGCAGGAAGTATTTGTGGTGTTTTTTTCCTTGATCGGGATTGGGTGTCTGTATGAGTTCTATACCCTATTTGCCAAGGAGAATGTTAGGCCCAATGTGTACCTAGGGGTATTGACGGCAATTTTGTTGGCTATATTGATAGGGCTGCACTGTATAGGTTGGATTCCTTTCGCCAAAGTATGGCTGATCGTGCCGATGTTTTCATTGATCTTGATTACGTCGTTGTTTCAAAAAAGAGAAAAGCCTTTCGACGACATCGCCTATACCGTGCTGGGACTAGGGTATGCTTTTCTTCCTTTCTTGTTCTTTGTTTCTTTAGGCTTTATACAAGGCGTATTCAACCCTTACATTCCCTTAGGTTTTTTGATTATACTATGGTCCAACGATACAGGCGCGTATTTAGCCGGAAAGAGCTTTGGCAAGCACAAGCTTTTTGAACGCATTTCGCCCAACAAAACCTGGGAAGGATTCATTGGCGGTGTATTGTTGGCTCTGCTCATAGCTATCAATCTTGCCCAATATTTTGGCTCCTTGTCCAAATGGCAATGGGCCTGTATAGCTTTGATCATAGGCGTGTTTGGCACATTGGGTGACTTGGTCGAGTCTATGCTCAAGCGGAGCTTGGGGGTCAAGGACTCGGGCAGACTGTTACCCGGACATGGAGGACTGATGGATCGTTTTGACGGATTGTTGCTTGCAGCTCCGTTGGTTTTCGTATATTTACTTGTTTGTTGACATTATGCAAATCCAGACATCTACATTCGATTTTTTAAAGAACTTGCGTCAAAACAATAATCGGGATTGGTTTCAGGAACACAAATCTCACTATACGCACGCACAGGACGATGTCAAACACTTCATCACCGAGATGATAAAGGGTTTGACCGAATTTGACCCACACATCAATCTGGATATCAATGCTGCAAAATGTATGTTCAGGATCTATCGCGATGTACGGTTTTCCAAGGACAAATCTCCCTACAAGAGTTGGATGGCGGCAGGCATTTCTATCGACGGCCGTAAATTGGAAGGCCCGGAATATTACATACACATCGAACCAGACAACAAGTCATTCATCGCCTGTGGCTATTGGCGCCCCAAAAAAGAGCATTTGGATGCCATCCGTCAAGAAATAGATTACAATGGCGAGGCACTCCGGCAGGCATTGACAGACGGCCAATGGACAGAGGTCGACCTATCGGAAGAGGACAAGTTGTCCAGACCTCCAAGTGGATACACGGCCGACGATCCCAATATCGAACTGCTCAAGCTCAAAAGTTTTATTATCCATCAGATGCTGTCCGACAAGCTGTTGACCTCCAAGAATGCTTTGAAAGAAGTCTTGACAATTTGTGAGCGGATCTACCCTTTTAAAAAGTTTTTACACGAAGCTATTGACAATTAATGAGAGTAGTTATATGTTTTCATAGCCGCATTTTATCGTCATTTCGAGGAGGTACGACGAGAACCGAGTGAAACGAGCTCATCGTAGATAAATCTATGGTTAAGCAGTTTTTCAACTTATTGACAATTAATTCAAATTCATCCATAGATTTCTCCCTTTGGTCGAAATGACGGTTTTATTTATAACAGTATATAATTATCTTAATAAAAACTCTATATGAAAAAACTTTTTTGGCTATGCCTTATTATTAACCTCTGCACGCAAGTTGTACATGCACAAACCGCCAAAGGAATTGTTTTTGAAGATATCAACCGAAATGGCAAAAAGGATAAAGGAGAGAAGATCTTGTCCGACGTAGCGGTGTCCAATGGTGTGGATGTTGTATTGACAAATAGCAAAGGCGAATATATATTGCCCGTCGGCGAGGACAATATCCTCTTTGTCATCAAACCAGCCGGCTACCAAGTTTCGGTAGATGAGGACAATCTACCTCGGTATTATTATATTCATAAACCAAACGGCTCTCCCAAATTGAAGTTCAAAGGGGTAGAAGCTACAGGATCTCTACCCAAGTCCATAGACTTTGGACTTATACCTGTTGTAGAGAAGGACGAATTTCAGATTTTGGTCTTTGGCGATCCACAGGTCTACAACCAAAAAGAAGTCGAATATTTCGAGAATGGTGTGATAGCCTTATTGAAAAACAGTACCCAATATGAATTTGGCATCAGCTTAGGCGATCTGGTCGGCAACAAACCCAATTTATTCAAGCCTTATATCCAGGCCATCAAGCAAGTTGGCATTCCTTGGTACCAGGTCATGGGCAACCATGACATGAATTTTGATGTCACGAGCGACACCTTGTCCGATGAGAGTTTTGAGGCACACTTTGGACCAAACAACTATGCTTTCAATCACGGTAAAGTACATTTTATCGTGTTGGACAATATCCTCTACCAGGGAAAAGGTGCAAAAAAACCCTATATAGGCGGACTGCGCAAGGACCAATTGGATTTTGTGGAGAACACGTTGAAGTATGTTCCCAAAGACCGTCTGATCGTCATCAACACACACATCCCTTTGCTGAGCATGCGGAAAGAAGACAGCCAAAGGTTATTTTCGATTCTGAAAGATTTTCCAAATACGTTCTCCATGTCTGCCCACACACATATACAAAAACAAGTGTTTATCGGCCAGGAGCAGGGTTGGCAACAAAGCATACCTCATCACCACTACAATGTGGGTACGACGAGCGGCAATTGGTATTCGGGAGAATTCAATGAATTGGGTGTACCCGCAGCCACCATGGCCGATGGCACGCTGAAAGGATGGGCCGTAGCGACCTTCAAAGGCAACCAATATGAAGTAGACTACTATGTCAGCGGCAAACCCTCCGATTTCAAGATGAATGTATTTTTGCCCAAGGTGGTGCAAAAGAAAAAGAAACCCAAGACCAGTGTCTATGTCAACTATTTCTTAGGAGGCGAGAAGGATACAGTCTACTACCGTGTAGGCGAAGGGAAATGGCAAAAAATGAAAAAAACAGAGATCCAGGACCCCCATCATTTACTATCTGTCATGAAATGGGATACGGCAGATCCAATGCCAAAAGGTGAGCGTCCCGGAGATCCCAATCTAAGCTCACATATATGGAAAGCCCCTGTACCAAGTGATCTTCCTGTCGGCGAGCATACGATGGAGTTCCGTGTCAACGATATGTTTGGCCGAAAATTTTATAGTACAGCGACGTATCGTATCGAAAGTAGACAAGATTAAACCCCTTATTGGGGAAAACTGATCTTACCCATACATACCGCTGGAGAATCTTTGATGTTGCTCACATGGGAAGGTTCTCCGGCGACAGTTTCATTGGCCAGCAGGGCAAATAGACAGGCCTCCTTGGCATCGGGATCCATACCCAGCGAAGCCATACTGTCCGTACGAACATGCGGAGGCAGCTCTTTTTTGATATTATCGATCAGTGTACGGTTCTGGAGCCCTCCACCGCTGATATACACCGTTGTATCGTCCACGTCCTTAGCCACTTGTCTGATACCATCAACAATGGTTCGTGCAGAAAAAGCATTGAGCGTAGCCATGACATCTTCATGGGCTCTCTTTTTATAGGTATCTCCGGCTTTTCGGGACAGGTAGCTGAGGTTAAAAAGTTCCGGTCCGGTTGTCTTCGGAAAGGCCAGTTTCAAAAATTCTTCTTCCAGAAGAAGATCCAGCAGATCTTGCTGTATGCTTCCGGAAGCGGCGACTTTGCCGTCTTCATCCATTTCTTTTCCCAAATACTTGAACATATATTGATTCATCAAGGTGTTGCCCGGCCCAATATCGGTGGCAAACGCCTGTCGCGTGCTCCCCTGTTTGGGTAGAAGGGTAAAATTGGATATGCCACCGATATTTAGCAAAATCCGGGTTTCCCGGCTATCGGTATAGAGCAGATGGTCGCCATATGCTGCCAAGGGAGCTCCCTCTCCTCCTGCGGCAATCTGTTTTTGCCTGAAATCCGACACCGTAATGATACCTGTCCCCACAGCAATATGATCTGCATCCCCTATTTGCAATGTGCTATTGGGCAGGCTCCTATCCTGGGTCAGGGACTGAGGGGCATGGTACACGGTCTGCCCATGGCTGGCGATCAGATCAATATCTTGCGATTGGATAGCCCATTCGGCTAATGTAACGTTGACGAGTTCAGCATGCACCTTTCCTATATAAGCATGCAATCCACACAAAATCTGTTGATCAATATGCCGTTTGGCAAATACTTCCCTTACCCTCGTTCTAAATGCATCATCGTAAGGCTTTGTCACGAAGTGCAGCAGATCCAGTTTGATAGACCTACCACTGCCGTGAATACGGCACAAGGCTATGTCCAATCCATCCAGGGATGTCCCCGACATCAAGCCGAGAATCAGTCGATTGTCTTTTTTACCAATTTCATAAAGTCTATGGATCTGCGTGTTCATACCATAAAATTAAGGATATTACTTTTGGAATATCAATGGATAATCCTATTTTTGAGAAAAAATAAAGATAAAATGAATTTCCCAGCAGAATTAAAATACACAAAGGATCACGAGTGGATTCGTGTAGAGGGCGATGAAGCCGTTATCGGAATCACAGACTTTGCTCAACGTGAATTGGGCGATATCGTATTTGTTGACATCAATACCGTAGGGGAGGATGTTCCTGCCAACGAGGTTTTTGGTACGATCGAAGCTGTCAAGACAGTTTCTGATCTGTTTATGCCTGTAGCAGCTACTGTATTGTCCATAAATGATGCTATCGATGCTTCTCCGGAGCTGGTCAATTCAGATCCTTATGGCGAAGGGTGGATTATCCGTGTGAAACTGGCCGATCCTGCTGACGTCAACGGTCTATTGTCTGCTGAGGAATATAAATCAGAAATCAATGCTTGATAAAAAGTAATCGAGCAAAGTATACCATAATAAATAGAAGAAGCCGTCCCAAAATTAATGAGACGGCTTCTTCTATTATATATTTTACATTCTGCTTATTTCGTAATATAAGACACCTCTTTCACGGCATTCACTACTTTAGTTATGCTAGGCAACGTCGCTTCGACCAAAGTCGGCGCATACGCCAAGGGTACATCGGCAGATGTCACCCGGGTCACCGGAGCATCCAGGTAATCAAAAGCATGCTTTTGAACGTGGAAAGTGATTTCCGAGGAGATAGATGCCAGCGGCCATGCTTCCTCGACGATCACCAAGCGGTTGGTTTTCTTGACCGACTCCAGTATAGCTGGAAAATCAATAGGTCTTACCGAACGCAGATCGATCAATTCTACACTGATACCTTCTTTGGTCAGCTCCTCTACGGCTGGGATGACCACACGAGGCACCATCTTACCAAAAGAGACAACCGTGACATCGGTACCTTCTTTTACCAAATTAGCTTTGCCAATAGGCAAGTAATACTCTTCCTCAGGGACTTCGCCCTTGTCACCATACATCACTTCAGACTCCATGAAGATCACAGGATCCGGATCGATGATAGCCGATTTTAATAATCCTTTTGCATCGTAAGGATTAGAAGGTACAACGACTTTTAATCCCGGAGTATTGGCAAACCAGTTCTCAAAGTTTTGGGAGTGCTGTGCAGCCAATTGACCTGCATTTCCGGTTGGCCCACGGAAAACGATAGGGCAAGAGAACTGCCCTCCGGACATCTGACGGATCTTGGCCGCAGAGTTGATGACTTGATCTATAGCTACTAATGAGAAATTGAACGTCATGAATTCGACGATAGGCCGCAATCCGTTCATTGCCGCGCCAATGGCAATTCCGGCAAATCCAAGCTCAGCGATGGGGGTATCGATGACACGTTTGGCACCAAATTCGTCAAGCATCCCTTGACTTACTTTGTATGCGCCATTGTACTCGGCTACTTCTTCTCCCATCAAAAATATAGTTTCATCTTTACGCATCTCTTCGTTTAGTGCTTCACGAAGGGCTTCTCTGAATTGTATTTCTCTCATTAGCTTTAAAATAGTTCGTTTTTAGACAGTGCAAAATTACGATTTTAAAATGATATTCTTGCAAAGAATTACAGCATAAAAACTGAAGTTATTACTCAACTTTATACGCTAAAAGCATGTTGTTACCGCATATCCGTCTCTTTGTCATTCCGACAGTAGGAAGAATCTTTATTTGAATAGATTCATGGAATATTTTTGCTATAGGTATTCGCGAATGCAAAGCATTTTATCTAAGTTTGGAGGACATATGGAACCAGCATATTACGAAATCAAGCTCGAACAGTTTGAAGGACCCTTCGATCTGTTGTTGTTCTTCATCGAACGTGATGAACTGAACATACACGATATCCCTATTTCCAAGATTACGGATGATTTTTTGGATTATATCCAGCAGATGCAGTCCCTCAATATAGAACTGGCTTCCGAATTTATCTTTGTTGCTTCTACGTTGATGCGCATCAAGGCCAAAATGCTGTTGCCCCGTCCGGAACTGGACGAACATGAAAACGAGGTCGACCTCAAACAGCAACTTGTCCAGAAATTGATCCTATACAAGCAATTCAAGGATATCTGCGAACAATTAAAAGTGTTCGAGGCCCGCCGCGAAAAGCTTCATGCACGGGGCAATATCACCTATGATATCAAGAATACCAAGCGCCAGATCACCGAAGAAGAATTGGCCTCCTTCGACCTCTATAAGCTCATGATGGTGTACGAAAAGATGATGTACAGCTTTACCCATCGTGTACAGCCCATCAAACATACAGTCGTAAAATATCCCTATACGATCGAGCAGCAGAAAAAAGCCATCAGCCAACTCATCGAACTGAACAAGAAACTGGACTTTCAGCACATTCTTAAAAATTCAGAAAACAAAGTACAGCTTATCTACAATTTTCTGGCTATTCTTGAGATGCTGCAACAAAAGCTTTTGGAAATAGAAGTCGGCACGGGGTTCAATAATTTCTCTATCGAAAAGAGAAATGCAGATCCTGCCCACGAATAACCAGGATTCAGGCAACCTATAGATCATACACAGGCACTAGATTATTACGGATTTAATGGTAGAGATCCTTCAGATCATTTCCCGATTCTAGCGGAAGTGGAGTTTTCGCGCAAAGCATAGTTGGGTCATTATATCGAACCTCTTCTGATCACAGAACAAGGGTTAATAATGTGGTCTTTTTTTCGATTTAAGACAAGATCAGCCATACTTTTACCCATTGCGGTAAAATACGCTGACGCCGATCAGAACGTATAACCCACCGAGATACCCATAGATTTATTTTTGATGTCTCCGTCGGGCGGAGAGTTCCCCCATTTTGCGTCCAGATTGGCGATGCTACGCTGCATCTCCAACTGTACGGAGTATTTTCCAAACAAAGCATAGCCTACCCTGACATGCCAGCCATAGTCCCAAGGCTTGGCATACGCATAGTCCTGGTCACCCCTGTACGAGAGATCGCTCTGAAATTTCAAAGACCCCTGTCCTTCTATCATGATATCCCCGATCAATACGGGTCCCTCTGTTTTCCACTTACCCCCGGTGCCGTAGCCGACATATGGCCCCGCCCCCAGGATCAGGTTGCCCAAGCCGATCTTCGGGCTATATACGATATCTACCGGCAATTCGAGATAGGACGATCTTGCCTCGAAATCTTTGCCCCATCCGATATGGGATGCGTCCCCATGCTGCTTAAAACCCCTTCTGGCATAGACAAATACCGGATGTACGGAAAAATCACGCCATACAGGAACATTTACGCCCAAACCCACATATAGACCCGGTACAGATTCGGTATCCGCGACCTTGCCGTCCCTGTCCTTAGCGACGACATTGGAAAAATTTACCCCGGCACGGATATCTCCTTTGACCTGTGCCATACAAGTACCGCCAGCGAGAAAAGAAAGAAAAATAAAGGAAAGTAGTTTTTTGGTGACCATCATATGATTAATATAGTGTACATAATTTCCTCCCCTTAAACGCATAGAACACAACAAAAGCTACAGACACTTCTTATTATTTGACTTGCCAGAATCCTTTACTTAAAACCACACAGCCAACACCATTCATTGCAGAACAACAATTTTAGAGGCGCCTGCCCTGAGGCAAGCCATAGAGCGGTAGATATTTCTACCTATCGCAGACATACTATTTCATTGTAAAAAGTTCGACAATCTGTGTCAGCTCGGTCAATTTCTTTATCCGTAGTTTTTTGTAGACATTCTTGACATGACTGACGACTGTTCCGAAAGATATGTTCAGATGGTGCGCTATCTCTTTTTTGGTCGACCCCAGGACTAGCAGGGACACAATCTCCTGTTCCCGTTCGGTGAGGGACATGAAGTTTTCATAGACCGAGCTGTCAAGGTGCTCCTTTGTCTCCTTCATGACCGTGATGGCGATTTTCGGCCGATGACGCTCATTACGGATGATCGTCTTGCTCGTGCCTATCGTTTTTCGCCACTCGCCCGTTGCATCCAGCAGTTTATATTTCAGATCCAGGTATCCGGGCGTATCCTTACGAAAAAAAGAAATGGACTCGATCAGCGCATGGTAGGTCGAGGTATGGATTGTCTTGAGGTAGTAGAAATAGTCCATCCCTTTCATCACCTGCCCTTCAAAACCATAGAACTGGCGCATCGGTTCATTGATACATAGCGGACGGTAAAACTCGACATCATGCACAGTAATATAATAGGGGGATCGATTGATAATATCCAAAAACGGTGAATTCTGGCAAGAATCGACGGTCAGCAGTTCGCTGTCCGAAAGGGAAGAATAAACACTATCTAATTCTGCGTACAGTTCTTCGTACATATCCATTCATTAAGCCTTTACATAATTCGTTTGCGCCCTAAATTTAACAAAAAATATAGTCCGCACAGGATAAAAATCCTAAAAAATACCTCTTTTGCGGTATTGACAGGCTATACATCACCTTTTAGCTTTGTAAAAAACTAGATTTAAAAATACAAACCATGAAAAACAAAGCACAATTTTTAACGATGGCGACAGCCGTATTCTTTTTACTGTTCACCTCATGTGGCAAGGACGATGACAAGGACCTATCGGGAGGAAGTGATTCCGAAAAAACAACAGCCATCGTAGGCAGATGGGAATTCGTAAAGGACGTGTGGCAGGAAACTCCCGGTGACACCGAGACAGAACCGGGCGTAAATGGTGAATACATAGAATTCAAAAAAGACGGAGCTGCCGTGGTGAGACGTTATGACGAGGATGAAGAAAAACTAAAAGAGGATTCTGGATTTTGGAAAGTGAAAGGCGGCAAGCTATTTCTTGCTGAAGATCGGGAAGAGCTAGAAGATCCAGAAGATGGAATGACCATCGTCAAGCTGACCTCATCAGAACTGGTATTAGAAGAAGAGGGTACATATAAGGATCAGGACAATAGGGATATAAAGTGGAAACACACCACCTATCTGAAGAAGTAACCTCTTTGTTTTTCAACTTCAACCAACCAAGCCATGAAATTTATATTAACCCTTGTGCTGGCTATGTCAGTACAAGTTGTGCTTGCACAGCACCTTCCGGGCATCAGCACAGGCACGTATTCCGGAGTCAACGGTGTCTTTGCCAACCCCGCCAATGTCGTCGACAGCAGGTACAAATGGGATGTCAATCTGCTGGGGTTCAATATAGGCGTAGGCAATGACCAGGCGAGCTTCAATCTCAATAAGCTCAGTGACCTGGCCGGCGATTCGCTGCGCAACATCTTCATCGGCAAAAATGGGGAAAGCACCAATGCACTCCTCAATCTGGCCGTACATACCCCTTCGTTCATGCTACAGGTCGGCAAGAAAAACGGCGTCGCCTTTACGAGCAGGGCACGCGTGCTTTTCAACGCCCACGACCTGGACGGCGAGCTCGCCAACCGCCTGCTCGAAGGCAACGAAAATATAGATGACCTACCCTATTCTATCGGGTCGGCGCAAAATATGATTGTCAACGCCAATGTGTGGGCCGAAGCAGGGCTCAGCTACGGACGGATCGTGTTTGACGAGGGCCCCCACTTTGTGAAAGCCGGTATCACCGGAAAATACCTCGCCGGCGTGGGCAATACACACCTGCAGCTGGGCAAGGTGCAGGCGACGCTCGACTATGACGATGTACAGGAGGATGCCTATCTCAAAGATGCCACCGGAAGGGTCAGCATCGGTGTAGGCGGGATCAATGTGGCGGATTTCGATGCCGCCAACCTGACCAAGTTCGAGAGTTCGGGCTTTGGGGCCGATATAGGCGTGGTGTACGAGTACCGCCCCGGTAGTGGGGACGACAAGGCATCCAATGCCTATAAGTTTAGGGTCGGCCTGTCCATCACAGATATAGGCTCCATCAAGTACAAAAAAGACCCCACCTCTACCGGAGGGTACGACCTGTCCGTTACGGGAACCGAAAGGCTCTATCTCAGCGAATTTGACGATGTCTCCATGGACGATATCAATCAGAAGCTCGACGGTATGCCCCATTTCACCCCGATAGGCGATGCATCTTCGCCTACGTATGGCGTATCCCTACCGACGGCCATGCACGCTTTGGTAGACTATAATATCCTGCGGGGCTTGTACGTAGGCTTGCAGGGGACAGTAAGTATGGTCAATGTTTCGTCCAAACCGTACAACAGCCAGTATTACTCTTCTATTTCACTGACACCACGCTACGAAACCTCGTGGCTAGGTGTATACCTACCCTTGCAGCACAATGCCCTGACCGGCACAAATATAGGGGCAGCCTTGCGCTTAGGGCCGCTGTATGTCGGCTCAGGCAGTATCCTGTCGGCATTGACCCAAGAGTCCAAGCAGGTCGATGTCTTTTTTGGAATCCGTTTTGGCATGACAAAGAAATAAGATTTATCAATCCGTTTTTAGCGCATGATATCGATATCATACGTTAAGAACGGATTGTTATTATTGATGCGATTAGTTATCTTGTCGGAAATTATCTGCAAAAAAAATGGCTAATCTTTTGAAACTCGAGGAGTTGGGGCAATTGTTGCTTTCTATTATTCTATTCAGCCAGCTAGACTATGCCTGGTGGGTATTTCCGCTCTGTATTCTCCTGCCGGATCTGTCCATGGCAGGGTATCTGGCCAATCCCAGACTCGGTGCCTGGATATACAACCTGTTTCACCACAAGCTACTGGCGGTCGCTGTGTTCTTAGCAGGGATAGCCTCCGGCATACCTTTGCTTACACTGACGGGGATCATCCTATTCGGCCATTCGGCGATGGACAGGATTTTTGGCTACGGACTGAAATATAATGATGATTTTAAGAATACGCACTTAGGCCGTATCGGCAAGCAGTCCTGAATAAAACTTCCTACTCCCTACGTGGTCTTTTCATATCCTCCAATGCATGCAGCAGGAAGGCAAACCGTTCGGCCCGCCGTACATCGGGCAGGACACGCAGGGACCGGATACCGGCTTGCAGGGCCTGTATATCCATAGTCCCAAATGAAGCGATGCGCGCCTCCACATCCACGTCGTCCAGATAGCCATCGACGATCCCCAGCTCCCTCGCCCGCTCCGCCGCGAAATAACCGGTCTCCAGGCAGAGTTGCAGGACCTTCTTTTCGGGCAGCACTTTCAGCAGGCTGGCCATGACCTGGAATGGAAAGATGCCCAGCTCCAGCTCGGGCAGCCTAAACCGTACTTCCTTTTTACAAAATACATAGGTACAGCCCAAGACGATCAGAAAGGCCCCGGCAATGACATCGCCTTCGACTATAGCAATAGAGGGCTTCGTCAAGGTGTCAAATACCTCTCCCAAAGAAATATCCTTGTTCTCGATATTCGTATTTCTGATATCCGTTTCCGGATTTTCAAAGGTTTTCAGATCCATGCCTGCACAAAAGACCGGGCCCTCTGCCTTGAAAACAACAACTTTTACCGTATCGTCGTCGTTAGCCTCTCCAAAAGCATGCGCGATCTCATTGACCATCGTCGGGGTGAAGGCATTCCGTTTCTCCGGCCGGGATAGGGTCAGCACAAAACGGAAATCGTTCTTTTCTGTTTTTATATAGTGGTACTCCATGACTGCTTTTCTTTGGGGGCACAACGAATCTTACTTATCTGCTTATAGCCCTTCCTTAATATGCACTTTTGCAGCTACGAAAATGACTTACGTATCCTCCCTATTGTCGCTTTCTTCTTTTTTTCCTTCCTCGATCAACTCGTCTACCTCTTCCATCTCTCCCTGTTCCAGATGCGTGACATCTTCTTCCTGTTGGCCATCACGCCTGTCTATGTAAAAGGTACATCCCATGGGAAAGTGGTCAGAACCAATGGCGGGATAGATAGACAATTTGTCAATGAAAATATCGGGACTATGGAACAACAGGTCCAAAGGCACCCTAAAGAACCAGTATCCTGCATGAAAAGTAGATAGTATTCCCCTTCCGATCCGTGCATCTATCAGTCCACTCGTTTTCTTGAATAGGATGGAGGCTCTAGCCCAGGCTACATTGTTGAAGTCGCCCGCCACGATGACGGGCAGTGTATGCTTGCGGACCCGCTTGGCCACACTTAGGAGGTCTCCGTCCCTTTCCTTGGACGTATCTTCCTCCGTGGGGCTCGGAGGAGGAGGATGTACGCCGAAAAAAATAAAACGATGTCCATCGTTCGTTTCCAGCTCGGCTTCTATGCTGGGCAGATCTTCCGCTACGAAATAGTGCGTGCGTAGACTTTTCGCCTTGAGCCTCGTATACAGATGCATACCATACGTATTGTCCAAGGTTACTTTTTCCTGGACCGGGTAATCCTTCTCCAGGACACGCATAGCTTCTTCCCATTCGCTGTTGCTTTCCATCGTCAGGAAGATATCTGGCTTTTCCTTCTGTATCAACCGTACAAAGCGGCTATAGTCAGTGTTGAACTGATAAACATTACAAGAGATGATCTTTATCGTATCCGATGCGTACTCTGTCCTCTCCACCCGCTTCTTTCTCCAAAACTTGGTATAACGCATCAGAATATAGATATGGTATAGGATCAATCCGAGCTGTACACCCTGTATAATCCAGAACGAGAGCGATTGCTCCATAAATACCAAGCAAATGGGAAATACGATCATTTGTAAGGCAAATACCTGGACCTTGAGGAATTCGGGCACGCGGAATATCCAATGCTGATGCTGCACGAATGGCAACACACTCAGTAGAATCAGTATCCCTGACAGGGTCGTAAGGGTTATTTCCATAGCAATCGGGTATCTATCCGATCATAAAGATAAAATAAATATACAAATCGGGCAATAGGGTGATGTGCTATTGCCCGATGAGTGCCTCCCAGACCTAAGTCTACGATTCGTCTTTCACAGGTTATTTGTCCGCCTTGACATTGATTTCGGATGTCGCGAGCTTGGACAGCAGTGCATCGGCATTCTTTTCTTCCTTTAGTATAGCGCTCAGCAGATCCTTGGCTTCTTTGTGTTTCAAGAGGCGTGCATAGGCTATCATACTGCCATAAGATGCTATTTCGTAATGCTCCACCTTTTGGCAGGCAGCGATGATGCCCGCATCCCGCACCGATCCGGGTTCGGTCTCTTTCAAGATACCTTCGCCCTCTTCCAAGATGCCGGCCATAGCGTCGCATTTTTCTTCTTCCGCCTTTACGCCGATGGACTTGAAGACCTCTTTCAAGGTCTTGATCTGGTTTTTGGTCTCTGCCAGATGGTCTTCGAGCGCCTTTTTAAGGTTTTTGGATGTCGCATTCTTGATCATCAGCGGCAGAGCATCTTTGACCGCATTCTCTGCCCATAAGGCATCCTTCAGACAATCTTCAAAAAGATCATCCAGGCTTTTGGCCGCTCCTTTTTTGGGACTTACTTTTTGTGCTTTAGCCATAATCGTAAATGTTTAATTATTTAACAAATGTTTATAATCGAAAGCGCAGACCCTACTCGGCTCCTGCTTAAGCTATATATATACAGACAATTAAGTCTTTCGATTGTTTTCCCAAATGAGAGATATGCAGACCTTCCGGTTATAGTCCCGCCATTATATGGTGACACCTAAGCTGAACAATCACATAGGGAGTAGACGCATTTACGATCATCAAGGTATGACATCATCCTGCTTCTATTTTATACAATAAAAATCAAGTTATTACCCCAACGAATCCTCCCATTTCGCCTCTTATGTATATGGTTATTTCCTTAGCTTACGGGAGTCTCGTTTGTCTCTGCTCAAAAAATAGCTGATGATATAGCTCGTCACTGCGCCTATGGCGGCCAGAACGACGGTTTTGACGATGTCATCCATCGTGATGCTGCCCATTATCGAACAGAGGGTACCGCCAAGGGTACCCGTCTGTACGTTATTCAGCGGCCTCACCGCCATCCTCCTCTCCTGTTTGTGGCGTTTGCTGCTCCTCCCTTCCGACCACGGTCTCGAGGATACCGAGTGCTACAGCTACATATTTGACGACCTGCACGACCTTGGCAGGCAATTTGACCGGAGCGGCCAGTACCAACTGTACGGCCTTGCTCAATGTGTGGATTATTTTTTTCATGTCTAGTTTTTTTTAATATTGTATTGTAGAGACGCAAGATTTTGCGTCTCTACGGGTTTACAAGATTTGTACGCAAGTATTTGTAGGTTACATATCCCGATTCGAGATCGGGATGACGTGCTTTTTTTCCCCCATGGCTGGCGCGCGACTCCTGTCGCATGCCGTTTTTTCCTCCCCCTTCCCCCTCAAGAGGGGGATAGCGGTCTACAAAGGTTATGAGAAGACAAACGGGCGGTACCTCCAAAGCGGGATCCTTAATCTTTATGCATACCATCCTTGATCTGCAAGAACACTTCCCCGTCCATATCCCAGAGGCTGTAGACCAGGGCTTTCAGCCTTTCCAGTGCCTTGCGGCTGTCGGTACCTCGGCCTTCGTCCGTGTGAACGGTGACCGGGGCGATGCAGCCATGCAGTTCCTTCATCGCATCGTTGGCGGCATGGATCAGGATGGCCTCCCTGCCCAGTACGGCAGGTATGCCGATCTGTTCGCCGTGCTTGCTGTATATCCTTTTTTCGAGTTTATACCGTCCCTCGGGGATACAGCTCAGCCGGGGAATGTTGTTGTACCATGGCAGCTCTATCGTGTGGCAGATATGTTCACCGCCAAAGGTGATCGTTCCGTTGGTTCCCTGTGCTCCGTATTTCCGTCGGAGGACGAGGGTCATTTGTGTCATTGTATAGGGTGATTATTTTTTGATATTGTTTTGTAGAGACGCAATGCATTGCGTCTCTACGTATTGTTAATTCCCCTCTTACCTCACCAATATACTGGCGGTCTGGCTCCAGTCTCCGGGACCCTGCGTATTCACGGCACGCACCTGTACTTCGTACTGTTGCCCTGTTTCTAGCGGAGCAATGATATTGCCACGTGAGGACGTGGTGGACAGCCTATCGCTCCAAGCTTCTTCAGGATTGCCTGCTTTGCGGCAGCGATATTCATATACCCTGATACCCCTCTGCTTACCAAAATCCAACCGTACCTGGCCGGACTGTCGGCCATCGCTCAGCCGTACAGATTCTACGGGCAGCGGCACAAGCTCAGATCCGCCTTGGCTATTGGTCGGGAAGCCTGAACTCAATAGAGTTGAAAGATGCCCTTTGGCCACTGAATTGACATAATAGGCCAATTGTTGTAAGGCTTCGGCCAAAGGCTCCTTACTTTCTTTCTTGAGAGCGGTGTCTTCCGGTGAGCCTCGCTTGCGGGATGCAGCAAGTTTAGCTGTAAAATCATCCAACAGCAGCTGAATGTCCGCTAGGTCTGGCGAAGGCTGTGGATAGTTTGGATTGTTCGTCATGGCGCCGATGATCGTATTGGCGGCGACCACGAGCTTATCGTCTTTCATCCGTGAAAAACTGATAAGCGCTTTTGCTTTTGTTGCCATTTTTTTTGTGTTTTAAGCTTTAGGCCGTAAGCTATAGGCCCCAAGCACGTTCTCCTCGCGAGATCGAACAGGACAAACATATACATAGCATGAAATAGAAATGAAGTTTTGACCCGATTTGAGCCAATTTGACCCGATTTGGTCTTTTTTGACCCGGACAAAGACGAAAAAATACCATAACTCCCCATTTACAGCTTTGCTTTCGCCATATACAGCATACGGTTTGTCATAAACAGCTTATGCTTCACTGCCAACTCAACATGCTTTGTCGAAAACACAAACTACTTTGTCAAAAAGTCAATGCACATGGAGGCTGACAGGTAGGTCACGGGCATGTCACAGCTACGTTTGCAACAAACCGTAGTGCGTCTGCCGCAAACGCAGTACAGTTTGCAACAAACGCTGCATTCTTTGCCACGTACACTGTATACTATATCACAGTGTACATGCACTTTATCCTAAACAGTAGTCGCGTTATGGTAGAAGCAACCCTGTTTATGTCCATCGTTTTATTCAAAAAGGAATTCGCCTCCACTATCAAGGCATCACTAGATCCGCCCACGCCGTCGGCTTTCTTCCAACGCCATCAGTATATCTTCTTCAAAATATTCATCTATACCATTCAGACGGATCGGATGGAGCAAGCCGTTTTTTAGGTTGCGTTTGTAGGTAGATTCGCTCATATTGAGTTTGTCCAGCACCTCTTGTTTGGTCCACCGTTTCCGTTGTTCTAAGGGGCGGTGTGTTCTGACGTGTTGGTGTTTTATTTCAAGGAGTATATCGTATATAGCTGTCAGTACTGCTATCTGCCTGTAAAACCAATCTTTCATAATTTAAAGGTTTATGAGCTCTCTTGCTCCCGGTCTGGCATCTAGGTCTTTCCCTAGAAGATTTTCAGAGCTCCGTTATACAATAAAAAGAGTTTATATCCTAAGTTCCATTAGATCAAATCTGTTGTTTCTATATTGGTCGGAAATGCCTGATCGGCAAACTACTATCCTATATGTCCTCACTTAGCATACGCTGTAGCTTTATATAAGCATTTGGATACAATATCTCCAATATACTCTCGCATCCCCGTATCTGTACTTCTTTCCGGCAACATGACATGACGGCGTGCTTGCCCACCATGTGCTTTGCACTGATGCGGACAAACTTGTTGTCGGGAAGTTCGTCCATCAGTCTGGAAAGAGACATCTGGCTATTGATGGCCCTTCCCTCTTTCAAGTACAGTGACACCATCTTGTCGTCCACTTCGGCATAGCAGAGATCTTCGTGTACGATGATCTCGTCCCGTTTGGTGTCAAAATTGCGCACCTTTACACAGGTACTGTTATTTTTGGTCAGTTCGTCCCGGTAATCTACCTCACGGATAGCATCATCTATCGTTTTTTTGAGGAGGTTATAATTCAGTATCTTCGAGATATAGCCTCTCGCTCCTATTTCATGTGCTTTAAAACCGTACTGTGCATGATCGGTAAATACGAGTATGACAGGTGGATCGTCCAACAGGTTGACAAATTCCCACCCCATCATTGCCGGCATTTCCATATCCAGTATCAGGATGTCCACCGGCCGGATGTCCAACAGATTTAAGGCCTGCTCCGGCCTGTCTACCCTATGCACAATCTGTACATATTCGATCTTTGCGAGCAGACGCTGCAGCAACAGGGTCGAGTCGAGCATATCGTCCAGGATCATGATCGTATAACATTCCTTTTTCATAGCTTCAAATCTCGTTATCCAAGTTGCTTACGATGCTGACCACAAAGGTATCACCTCGTTCCTGTCGCTCGATGGCCAACGGCCAGTTGCCTCCTTCTATTTTTTGCTGAAGCAGTGTAAAGCCTGTCCTGTTTGACCATATTCCTTGACGTTTGGTTTCCCGAAAGCTATTTGTCACCGTAAAGCGCCACCCCGCCACGTGTCGTTGCAGGTCAATTACAATTGCTTTGTCCCTAGCCACCGTCGCGTACTTAAGGGCATTCTCCATAGGCATCACAAAAATGCCCATAGGGAGTCGGCCTTCGGGCAGTTTCTCCGGTCTATGAAGCACTATACCCTCATCCCCAAAGCAGACCCGGCCCAGCATAACCAGGTTTTCTACCTGTCGCCACTCTTCCGCAAAAGATGCTGTCTCACGTTCATCCTGCATACGTAAGGCATAATGTAAGATCTCTGCCAGCACCATCAGTGTATCCAGATACTCCTCCTTATTTTCGGTCGTGAGTCTACCCATCGTAATGGCCACGACATTCTCGATCGTATGCGGCGAAAAATGTCGGGTTTCCAACTGTGCCTGTAGACGTTCGATCCTGATCCTATAGATATCCCTTTTTGCCGCTGCCTGCCGGAGCTGTATACGTGAAGCAATATAGCGATATGTGGTCGCCGCCCCTGCACTCAATAGCCAGACAAAAGCCATTGCCCACATAATTCGCTCCCAAAACTCCAATACGTCAAATTCTGTGTCCACTCGATGAAAGTATACGCCCAAGCGGGGAAGCCAATCGTAGATCAACGGATATGCATAGCAGGCCACCAAAGCCAACACAAGTAATGCCCAGACGATGCCGACTACACGGTCTTTCCGGGCCGGAGACAAAAGCTTCCAGGAGGAAGCAAATAGCATCACATACACTATGCAAAACAGTATACTCGCCGTTATGATCTGATTGAAAGGTATATTTTCGTTCGTCAGAAATATATTTATCCCTACCAGCAAGCCCAAAAACACAAAAAAGCTGAGCAGATTCCATAAGGTGATATAATACAGATTGATCTTCATCAATAGGCTTATTGTGCCCTAAAGATAAATAATTCAATCAATACATCAAAAGGTTAACGTTCGCGCATAATAATACCTTCGGTCGAATAAGCAATTTTTGTTGTCCAAAGGGAGCAGCAACATGGGGTCATTTTTCAAGACCGATAGCATATCCACGTCCACAATCTGCAGCATCCCATTGCTATGCAGATAAGGCCAGCATTCCCATACCCAAGGGCGACGGGATACCGTTTCGGCCAGCAGGCCATAGCATTGACAGAGCGCACGTCGGATGAAATCTTCCCGGTTTTCCTGCTTTCGCACAGCCAAAGGTTCGTGCAGGACATACGACGGGCATTCGGTCGTATGTTGATAGCAGATCGGATAGAGCGCTACATCAAACAAATAAGCCATAAGCGGTATACCTTTTTTAAGCCACAGCTCTCCCTGCAGGAAGGGAATGGGTACACGTACGTCCTTGGCTGTAGATGGCGAGGCAGCGCCTGAGGCAGCGTCTGCAAAGACCAGCAGATGTCTGCCTTTGCGCAAACGCTCGCGTACGCGCAGGAGCAAAGACGGGTCATCACTAAATAAATAAGCATGCTGACGTCCGTGTATATCCATCTCCTCCTGCAGTCGATCAAAGAGCGGCTGCGATCGTCTGTATACCGATCGGTCGAGGATAATATCGAAAGATAGCCCCGCTTGTGCAAGTCGTAAAGGTAGCTGTATATGGTGTCCCAGATGAAACAATACCACAATGCCCGTGGGCAGTGCCCGAAGTCTTTCGGTATCACTCAGGGGAGGGCAGTGGTCTATGTCTGTCTTTCCACTATGATACTGTCTCCAGTCCGTATAGATTTCCGGATGCTCATGCCATCCGATAGCTGGCATATAGGTGTGCAGGTTTGCGCTGAAGAGTGCAAAGTCCCAATCATTTAGATATCTATTCATGATCGTAAAAAGTAAAAAAATGGAGAGGCGTCTAACTGTCGCTCTTCGCCCCTCCTCATTCTATACCGCTAGAACCGCGGCGTCACAATCGGACATTTCCAGTCTTTTTTGGGATTCTTCGCATTAAATACGTTTTGTAGCTGCGTCCATGTGATTACCTCATTCTCCAATTGCATTCCTTGATTGCGGATTGGCGTCTGTTCTTTAACTTGTTTCATGTTTTTTTAGTTTACATGTGTTGACTCGTTTGGTTCGTCCGATTGGCCATTTCAGACGTCCAAAACATTCGTACGCTGATTAATCGACGGCAATATGCAACACATTTTTCGGGCAAAAAGAATAAAATCGTACGTTGTCGACAGGAAGGCCTTTGCCCGAGCACACGATTTCGCGGATACCCCTGCGAAGGAAAAAGCCGTTCTACGAAGATCTTAAAGCCATCCTACCGGAAAAACATGTGATATACGAAAAGAATGCTTCTTTTTGGTTTTCTCCCTATAAATTTGCGGTCTGGATCACTTACCAATGACCTGTGGGATATGGGAAACACATTTGAGCTATTTCTAGATACCGTCTATGCCCCATGGCGGAGAGAGATTCCTGATCTGCCAAATCATATAGAACGTTTGGAGATCGATAGCGGCGAGCACCTGCCCTGCCTGCCCGGCGACATCTACTTTGTGGGCGGCGGTACACTGGGCAAGTATGAGCGCAAACGGCCCATACGATATGCCGCACAGGAGGAGTTGATATTCGTCCCACTGGAAAGACACCGCTTCCGGCTACTTGCCCTCGAGAGCAGCCTGGTTTATTTTATGGACCGCAAGGGCCTCTATGAACTGTCCATCCGCTATCCTACCCATATCATCCTGTACGATCTGCTACGGGAGCGGCACCAGCAGGACATCGCATTCAGGGAGTATCTGCTGGCACTGGACAAGCGTGACCGCCTCGAGGCATTCCGCCAACGCTATGGCAATGTACTAAATTTAGTTCCCAGAACCGAAATCGCCAGCTTTCTCTGTCTCAGCCGCGAGTATCTGCGGCAAATCTTCTGACCGCATCGCATACACACCACATGCCTATCCAAGGGACGGGAGTGCCAATTAGTCGGCATCATTTTGCCAAATATTGCCTATCGATCGTATCTATCTTTGGAGTATTGTAAGCCCTCTATGCCGATGGGTATAGCTACAAATTATATACTATGAAAACATTATCTATCAAAAACGAGCGGTACTCCGGTACCCGGATTACTGTGATGCGGCTATTCTCGCTTGGCTTGAGCGGACTCCTATTGTACACTGCAACCAAGAAAGTGATGGACATTGAGGCCTTCTCCGCACACTTAGAACTGTTGCCTTATGTCGGCAAAACCGTAGCGTACATGCTTACGGCGCTAGTGGTGCTACTAGAATATGGACTCGCCATTCTGATCCTATACCGCTACCGAGAGCTGTGGGTCTATTCATTACTGCTTGTATTAATGATGGTCTACACAAGCTATATATATTATATAATGAACTATGCCCCTTTCCTGCCCTGCTCCTGTCAAGGTGCTTTCAAGAACCTATCATGGGACATGCATTATGTGGTCAATGGGATCGTAGCAGTCGCATCTATCATGCTATGGAAGCTGGCAAAGCAACAAAAGAAACGTAAAGATGAAACACTTTAATTTCAATATATATGATGAATCGTTTATTTAAAATCCTACCTATCCTGGCCATAGTGGTCGGTATAGGAGGTGCTTGGGCTAGCCAAGCCGAAGACAGTCCGTGTCAGACTGATGGCACACCGGGTTATGAAAAAATTGAGGAAGGGCTCCCCAATCCTACGGATGCCCCCATTAACGAACCCAACATGCAAAGTGTGGGAACTTTAGGCACAACCTTCGAGTGTAACAGTCAGCAACCACAAACTTGTTTCTGGACTTATGCTCCGGGGCACCCAGAAGCAGTTGACAATTGGATTGAATGTATTGGCGAACGCCAGCCGAAATCAAATTAAATGCAATAGCGGAGAATTATTCTCCGCTATTTTTGTACCGCCTGATGATATCGATCAAGCGCTCGTTTTTCAACTGATTTCCGACCAAAAGAACTTTGCCTTTGCCATCCAAAAGTACTGGATAAGGATAACCACTTATGCCTAAACGCCCAATATATGGGTGTTTAAACCCTTGGTCTTCTGTATACAGTGCAATAACCGATGAGGGGATGACATCGTCGATGATAGCTTTCTCCAAGACCTTCCTTGTATCCGTACTGATCAGTAAGATCTCGATATCAATACCACTTTCAGCCAAAGGTTTTATTTCATTCTTTATAAAATATCTACACGGTATACAGCCCATGTACCAAAAATCTAGCAATACCAGCTTTCCTTTATAGTCCGACAAATTGTGTTTTTTGCCCGATATATCAGGTAAGGAAAATTCAGGAAATGCATTACCCGGCACAAAAATTCCTTTTTCCTGTATTCTCTTCAGGGCATAAGGATCGTAAATTCCTTCCATTATTTTTTCCAAAGCCAATCCATCCGGCTTACGTGAAAAATGATCAATGATAAGATTTGCGATTATCCGGTCTTGCATAATTTTTTCACCAAATAAGTTTACGGTCTCAGAAAACATATCTGCTATACCAGAAACACCTCTGCGCATGATACTACTATATTCCGCTAGCATAGCGCCAGCCTTTACCGACCGAAAATTTCTTGCTATCGATAGATTGTATTGTTTTGTCAGCTGATTGACATCGGCCGACATTTTATCAATGAGCCCTAAGAAATCAGCGGTATCCAGCCTCACGGTATTCATGAGACTCATCATCCTGTATTCCTTAAGCACTTCAACTTTGCTCAGGACGGCCCATACCTTCGCATTCTCGAGCAAGCGATCAGCGTCTTGCGTATCGAGTTGGAGAGCAGCTCTTGAAATCAGCTGATCGACTTCCATTGTGAGGCTGTCTATTTTATACCACTTGCTCTCAATATATACCTTTTGTTCCTTCGGCGATGGCGCGTAAGTGATATTCGTATAGATATCCGTCATCTCGTAATCCAAATGCATACGCTTGCCCCCCACTCCAGAAAAAACACAGAACCAATTCTTTAAAAACACAGGCTCACCATTGTCATATCCCATTCCAGCTGCTTTGTATCGGCCTGTTTTCGGAAACAATTCAATCGTAATATCATCTCCCGGTCGTAGTGGCAAAGTTGAAAAAATGCCAAACATCGGGATTTTCATGGATTTCTGATAGGAGAAATACAGGCTGACATGTGTATGAGTATTCATACTGGCTATATCAGCTCTATAGGTGCCGTGACCATCCTGTACCATAGATATGATATCATGAGGAGCATTAATTTCAGACCCTATCAAATCCCTCCAGACATAAAGTTCCAAAGTATCACGCACATCTAAGTAATCCGACACAACGGTAAGCTGTGCCGTGTTTTTCTGAGCAATGGACGACATCGCGATCATGATCGATCCCGATAGTAAAAATAGCTTCCTTATATCAACGCTCATTCTGTATAATTTTAGTTACGCTTACTTCGTTCAATGGTATAGGCAGTACCCATTTAGGATCATGGGGAGCCAGAGTATAGACATCGTTGCCCAGCATACGCGTGAGTTTCATATCAAAACCTTCCCGATTCAACCGTTTAAGATCCGACCACCTGACTCCTCGAAAGATCAATTCTTTTCTACGTTCTTCCAATATCCAACGCAGAACCTCATCTCTATCAGAACTACTATAAGGAACATACGCACCGACAGTAAATCTATTTTTTAGAAGGTTATTTAGATCCTCAAGTGCCTTATCCAACTGCCCGTCCCGAGCATAGCATTCCGAACGTATGAGGTACTGTTCGTCCGCATCTAATCCCGTGAAACACAAATCCACTAGATTATTAAAACGTTTCTTGACCCACTTCTTAGGGCTCTGCTCCAAATAAAACGAAGACAACCTTTTATCTGAAAGGCTATAGCTCCTGATGAGTACAGTATCTATCAGGGTAGAAGCCCTTAGATTCTTGATATCATTGGAAGGAGACAAAAACCTGTTTAACATTGTATTTTTATAATCTCTAACAGTAGCTGTATTCAGATCTATCACGTCATCAAAGGATTGCAATGATGCGCTGGAATGATCCAGTGCATTTTCATACCTTCCCATGTAGAGATAAACGCGTGCGAGGAGAGCATTGGCTGCCGCTTTTGAGGGTCTGGAATAATCTACAGTAGCCGAAAGCAGCTTTTCGGCCTCCGTCAGACTGTTGGTAATGAATTCAAAAGTATATTCAAGCGTAGGACGGGATACCTGTTCATTGACATCAGCCGAGATCGGGATAGGGATACCCAGATCGCTGTGCGCAGTACGTTCGTCATACACTTTGGCAAATAGCTGTGCCAATATGTACACCGCTTCCGCTTTTAAGAACAGTGCACACCCCTTGATATGGTCATGACGTGCAGCCGTGGCCTGGGTGCGGGCTATGCCTTGCAAACCATCCAAGACGGCATTGGCGTAAAAGATCCTACTATAGGGTTGTGACCATGCTGAGTGAGATTCTGTCGTGCCGTAAATATCTTTGGCCCAGATATAGGCATTTTTACTCACCAGCTCAAACATGCTTTCCCAATACGGTTGTTCAAAATAAAAGTCATCGGCCTGCAACTCCAACAGCTCCGGATAGGGCGTGAATACTGTTCCATTGTCCAGTAACTGCTCCATATCGTCCAAACTTTCCGGTACGACCAGATTGGAATGCGGTTTGGTATCGAGATACTCTCCACAGGACAGCAATGACAGGATCAGCGCGGTCAGGGGAGTGTATATAGTATATATTTTCATGTTGATTATATTTTAATGTTAAGACCAAATGCAAAGGTTATCGGTATAGGATAGATCATTCCCACGTCAGGTACAGCCTGTGGGTCATAACCTTCTCTGTTGGCGACCCATAGTACGCCTACATTATCCACATATCCATACAATTGGATCGCCCTTATGGACTTCGTCTTCAACTCCGGAAAACTGTAAGCAATACGTACATCACGCAATCTTATATGATCCCCACGCTGTACATGGTCTTCGGCCATACCATAGAAGACCTCACGATTGCCGTTCACTGGATACAAAGCCGCCGGCACACGTGTTTTCATTTCATCACCAGCTTGTTTCCAACGATCGGCATAATGTGACTGAAATGCAGATGTACCGTATCCCAATACACTGTAGAGCATAGATGAAGAGAAAGCCTGCTGACGAAAGTAATAGCCTAAATGATAAGAAAGGGTAAAGGAGAGTTCGGCACCTTTATACCCCAAAGTATTGCGCAGGCTACCGAAAGTAGCCGGTGTTGCCCTACCATGATACCTATATTCGGACAGTGGGGTATTATTGTAAATGGCCGTATAATTTTTGCTTTCCTCTCCACCTATATAGCCCAATGGGTCTCCAACTTCATCCAGGCCAGCATACCGTAGCGAATAAATGCTATTAAGGGGTTTTCCCTCGATCGGGTACTGTCCGATATTGGATGTCAGATACAATCTATCGCTGCTGGGTTTTTGATAATAATCGGTCACCATATCTTTGATATGACTGAATATAAAATTGGACGACCATGAAAAATGGCCCCGTAGCTGATGACTAGTCAACGAGATATCCCATCCCGAAGACTTCATGGATGACCAATTGCCATACAATTGGGATACCCCCGATGAGGGTGCCATCGGATTGTAACTCAGTAGATCAGTAGACTTCCGAAAGTAGCGTTCTACCGAACCGGACAGCCCACCCTGCCATAACGCAAAATCAACGGCCACATTTGTCATCTGCACCTTCTCCCATGACAGCATCGGGTTTGGGGGCGTGCTTATCGACTGGTACACCCTATCGGTATAGAAATAAGGAGTGAAAGCCCCCATAGATGTCAGATATGCCGATGCCGTGCTCACATTGCCCATCATACCGTGTGTACCACGCAATGACAACCTTTGTAGCCAAGGTACACGGGCAAAATCCTCCTCGTGTATATGCCAGAGCAATCCCGATGACCAGAAAGGTTTCCCCCTGCGGTTGGCTTCCACGCCAAAGATATTAGCCTCATCTTTCCTTACGGAGATTGTGGCTGTATAACGATCGCTGTAAGTGTACGAAGCATTTCCAAACAGTAGCACATTTCGGTTGACACTGCGATCACGTGTTGGCTGGATCGGAGCTACAGACAAGGTTCCTAACGAGGATAAATGGTATTGTGGGTATCGTCCAGTCAGATCTATCGGCGTGAAAGTCTCCGTGCCCGACTGGTAACCAAGCCTCGTGGCATCGATTTCACTCAACCCACTTAAACTATTGACTTCAGCTCCACCCAGGACAGCCATTTTGTGTCTTCCCCACGAGTGATTTAGATCAGCCTGAATACGCGCATTGTGGTGGTCAGAGGCATGCCTCGTTGTATTCAATTGCCCGCCGGAGGGAATAGCTGTAGTGACGATATTTGTCATACGATCTATGGTCGAAAACTGATTAAACATATTACGCATCTGAAAAGCCTCTTCAGACCACACACTATATAAGTTTCCATTTCCAGCAGCATATCTGTATCGAACGGACAGCGTCAACCAATCGAATGGTCGTACCCGTAGCGTTGTATTGACTTGATAAGACAGGTCATCGTTACGAAACGTATTCATCCCCAACTCCTGCAATGGCCTATAGTTCCAATCTTTCAGCAGTCCATTTCCGGCAGTATCGATATAGCTCTGCCTGAATCTGTTCCATCCGCCGATAGATAGCGGATTGCCCTGATCATCCGCCAAGCGATCGTACAGCACATTATATTGACTGCCCGATAGACGTTGATTATGGCTTATACTCTTACTGAACATCACTCCCATGTCAAACTGTAATCTATCCTTCCACAGCCTATAACTGTTTCTTGCATTGAGACTGATACGTTTGTTGTCGCTGTCCTGTTGGGTGCTCCTGTTCTCGTCATAACCTGCTGAAAAATAATAGGTGTTATACCTACCACCGCCGTCAAAGCTGGCCGACAGCTTGCGCAGTGATGCCGGGCGATAAAAGTACTTCGACAGATCACGGCGGACGTCCTGTCCTTTGAGTACGTCCAGTGCCGCTTCCAGTTCCGTATCGGTCAGATCACCATCGCGGTGTTGTTTCAATAGTTCGACAGCAGGCGTAATATAGCTGTACCCTTGGTTGATATAGGCATTCCATGCACCTTTGTCAAACAGAAATCGCTCTACCTCGATAAAGTCGTCCATCGACATCGTGGGCGTATAGTACAGATCGGGCTTGGCCGAGATGGAGAGATCCGAGTGTACGGTCATCTGTAGCGGCCGATCTAGTTTACCGCTCTTGGAGGTCAGTACGATCACCCCATTGCCTGCACGTGCACCCCATATCGAGGCGGCCGCCGCATCTTGTAGGATGGTCACGCTCTCGATGTCTTCGGGATTGATGTCATTAATATCACCCTCATAGGGGAAATTATCGAGGATAATCAAAGGCTCGGCATTGCCCCGGATGGTACTGCGCCCCCGTATCGAGATGCTTGGCTCGTTGAAAAAGGTCGACTTGCCGATCTTGGGCTGATTGAAAGTCAGTCCGGGTACAACGTCTTTCAGACGGTCGATGACATTGGAACCTACCGAGCGGCTAAATAGTTCCTGACCAATATGAGTAAAAGATCCTGTAGCCCGTTCCTTTGGCACGGAGAAATAACCCGTACTGATGACCTCGACCTCTTCTATGGCAATAGCGTCGGGCTGTAGTGCGATATGATATGGGCCATTGTTCTGTGGGGATAATTGGATTTCCTGCGCTATATAGCCTTCGTGGTTGATCTTCATCACGCCATGCGTGATGTGTGTGCCACGGAAGTCAAAACGTCCTCCGTCACGGCTAGCTCGACCTACATACTTGACCGAGTCGACATAGATCACTAGCGACACACCGAGCAACGGCTCTTTGGTCACTGCATCGATCACCGTACCGTTGATCTCACGGACAAATTCCTGTCGCTGCCCGGGGGCAGCCTCCCGGCTTCCGGGAGACTGCGGTCGGGCTTCTAAACTAAACAACAGTGAAACAAAAAATATAAAAAATATACGTAGGGGCAAATGATTATTTGCCCGTATCAATTGGGCGAAAGATATTTCGCCCCTACGTGTGACTTTCAACCACACCTGCAAATATATCTGTACGGATCGGGGGATACCGATCTCGCCGCGTTGTACGGCGGTGGTGTGTTTTCGTTTTTTTCGTAGAGACGCAATGTCTACCTGTCGGATAGACAGGCATTGCGTCTCTACATTTAGTGGCAGGCACAGTCCTCTCCCACCCTTGTCAAAATTCATCATTTTTAAGGTTATTTCAAAATGACCTCTGATCCCGGCAACGCTTCAGAAAGATACCATCCTTTCTATCCGGCCGGATGCCAGGCCATCGGTCTAATAAGTTAATTCACGAATTGGTGTCGGAATGCTGAAAATGCGGATTATAATAAGGTTTAAAATTGTGGTCGTGCAGCATTCACCGATATGGGAAAGCCTGCCGAACTATTCGGGACTTTTTATAATATTCTTGAAAAGTTTCTTTTTGTTCATGTAAGCTCCTACAATTAATTTTTTTAAATAGCTGATTCTCAACTCCTCCATTTCCGGGGAGAAATAACCACATCATTTTGGTATATTGGAAAAGATATGCTAATTTTATTGTGCTTGAATAATAAACAATCCGGTCCAATTGTATCTGTCAATCGTTGGTATTGTCAGAATTTTTAATGAAGGTCGGTACGAATATTTTGGGAAACGGTGCGTTTTACCATTTTCTGTAAAGACGTAAGATCTTACGTCTCTACGTGTGCTAATCAAACGGAACACCTTTCCTCTGTATTATCCGTAGGAATTTTTATTCAGGCGCAGTGATGACGTTCTTTATTAATGATGAATAGTGAACCAGCAATACACTTTTTGAAAGTCGTAGGGATAGTTCTTGACGGTTTTTATTTAATCGTGTCATTTTCATAATCTTTTGATTTATGATGACAATGTTTAACTCAACTAAGCTTGGAGGAAAGACTTATTGGTTAAAAACCAATAGGGCGAGCCTCAATGCTTTGCAAGCGGTACCGTCAAGAACCACCATGACCAAAGTCATGGTTCCCCAAAGACTTACATGAGACTCGCCCTATCGGACCAGTATCGACAAAGATAACAAAATCCAATAGATAGCGAGCTCACGATCGACTCATAGGGAAAAATTGACGGTTTTCTTGTATGAGTAACATCGTTACAGATAGGGATATCCCTATTTATATCGCTAATAATATACAAATATAAAAAAACAAATATAAAATCCAAAAAATTTCTATTATTTTTTAATGGCAAATGCAACAATAATAAAGGAATACGCTAAAATACTAAGAAAATACATGCAAGCATTTTCATTAGAGCCGATTGATATTGCATATTTGGCCAAGTCAACAAAAAAGACTATCGTCTCCATTTTAGAGCATTCTGGTAGCCTGGAGCTAGAAACCCAAGAGGCTATATCCCAAATCTTTAATCTACACTACTACGAATTCGGCAACCCTGATCATCCAATACAGGCTTTCGAATCTCTTCCCCAAAAAACAAAAGATCGTATCGCCTATAGAAAAAAAGAAGGCCCTCATAAACAGGAAACGTACAACTCGCTGGATCTTAACGAAAAGATTACTATAGCATTGTCGTTTTTTAAAGAAGGAGACGAATTCTTGATTGAAGAACTTGTTGACATGATAAATGAAAGATGTGGGGACACGACAGATACTTCCTTGATAGGTGATCGGCTTTCCAAAACATTCAAAGCGTATATACTAAAAACCAATAAAAAGGGCAAATCCAAGTCTGGCCGTGGCCGGAGGCCTTATTACTTCCGATTGATAAAGGTACTACCCAAAGAAGTCGTCAACCAGGCAAAAGAAACCGTAGGCGATAAGTGGCGAGATAAAAAGAAGTAATTTCTAAGAACTCTTGTACCCCCTTGATATGCAGGCTCTCCGTTTTTCCAAACATTGCATACATCGACTGGCATTTGTGAAATGTTTGTTGCAAAGATGACTGGCTATGGCAATACGTGTATAACCTTCTCTCGTCCTCGTTTGCAACGAGGACGCATGAGCAATGCGATTGTATCGCATATAAAGAAAGGCTATCCGAGTGCCAGACGCAAGAATCTTACATCCGGTGGTGGTAAAATGGCAGCCCCATCCTAAGAAAAAGAGGACTAATCTTTATAGGGTGAAGTAAATCAAGCAGATTGGCAAAGGAAAGGTGGTTTAAATATATACCACTGAACACCACCTTTTTTGCGTTTTGGGGTATCATTGAGTATCTCACAAATTGGAGGCTTTGTATCCGGAAAATCGACAAAGGGAGGGATAGATAGAGGTTATGGGATCAGTACCTCCACGAAGATGCTATGTGAAGGGATGAACGGAAAATTCTTTATGTTTTCGGGCAACTCTTTCACGTATATGAATGCGACGGAAAGGGATATTACCGAATTGGAATTGCCGCATGTGTACTGGGACGGAGTCATCATCTGCTTACGGATTCCTAACAAAATAGCACCATCATTTAATTATATAAACTATCTTGAATAGTTGTTTTATTAAAATACTTTATTTAACTTGCTAAAAGTGTTATATTTGCGCTCCATATTCAACCCTTGTAGAAAGGAGGTTCTTATACGATGAAACAAGAGTTAGAAATATCATTAAAAGAATTGTTTAACAATTCTTTGGATACCAGGGAATCTGTTTCAACCTTAGTCAAAGTCATAAAGGAAGAGACTCAAGCCTTTAATGAAAAAGATATCGTTTTGAACTTTCATGGTATCGTATTTATGTCGAGGTCATTTGCGGATGAGCTTCACAAAATGATCATGGATGACAAGTTTGATGTCACGGTTACATTTAAAGGTATGAACTCCGATTTCCTCGCCATGCTGAAAACAGTCGAAAAAACACAAAATAAAAGGTCACTCAATATAAAGAAAGCATCTTTTGTGAAAATCGATGATATGCACACCTTAAACAATTATGCCTTTTCTTGGTAGTATCTGTTAACCAAAAGTTTTAATAGTTATAAAAAATTAGGGGCTCTTTCTATATCAAAGAGCCCTTTGAGTATGTACTGAATATTATCTAAGTGCATAACTCTGACCGATATCTTAATTTATTATGTATAATTATTACCAACTATGGGTTTAATCATTTTTGTATGCTAATATACAAGTCCGCAGTCTGAACCTAGATAAAAGTAAATACCCTGATTATGGATTGGTCATATATACTTAAACATTGGGGGTGTACATTGATATTAGCTCCCATCCTATCCCAATTATTCAAAGAATTTGGATTTGGCAATCCTCATGAGGTTATTGGCTTACTCGAAGTTATGCCGATAACCTTGGCAATCAGTTTGACCCTCTCTCTCCCGACATTATTTATCTATACCTTTGCCTATCACATTTTAGTGAGGTATGACTTCAAAATCAAGTGGATTAAATTAATCCTTATCGCATGGACAATTATAGGTATTTCCATAACGCTGGGTTGGCTAGGTGGATTGCTTATGGACGAAATTCCTTTGTGCTATTCTATTGCAGCCGTAGTTAGCGGTATAATGATCAGAATGAAAAAATAGGGTAGTATCATACCAGAACATCCAAAAAAATAGCAGATAACACGAATGTCATCTGCTATAGTATAGCCTGGGAAAGACTGTTGGTCTTTCTCTTTAAGTTTTATGCTACGCGTACGTTAACTGCATTAACGCCTTTTTTGCCGTTCTCTACGTCAAATGTCACGGAGTCATTTTCACGAACATCGTCAATCAGACCTGATGAATGTACGAAAACATCCTGACCACCACTTACTGGTGTAATAAAACCGAAACCCTTGGTAACGTTAAAGAATTTTACTGTTCCTTGTTGCATTGTGTTATGTATTTATTGATAAATTATTTTTCTTTTTTTTGGCTACTGCCGTTATTGCTTCGATCGTGGCATCGCTACGATGGTAATTCCATTTGTTCGCAAGAAATGATGTCTGTATTTTTTGAACGGCTTGAAATAGCCCGGTTCAAAAAGGTACTGCACCCGTTATATTGTCAACAAAAATTAGCAGCTGAAAAAGCGAAGACTGAGAGAGAAGGATGAACTTAACGGTTTCAGAAAAGCGTCGGCAGAGCCTGATTACGGGTCAAATATACGTGTAATTTATTGTAAATGAAATAATTCTGTTGTTTTTCTTTCAGCGGCCATTCGATTTTACTGTGCTATGACTAAACATCAACAGACCTCTATCGGGACATGCTGTGGATGACCCGGACATGGGATTTGAATGCCTCCCGGAAGGTTCCGTATTCCACGCTCTTGATACCAAGCTCCCTACAGGTCTCCTTTACGATCCTATTGATTGCAGGATAATGCACATGGCAGATTTTGGGAAAAAGATGGTGCTCCACCTGGAAATTCAATCCCCCGAGCAACCAGGTCAACACCTTATCCTTAGTGGCAAAATTAGCTGTGGACTGCACTTGATGTACCATCCATTCTTGCTCAACCTTATCGGTATTTATAGTTTTGAATTCCGTTTCTTCGACCACATGCGCAAGCTGGAATACGGTAGCCAAGCAGATCCCACACAGTATTCCGGCCACTAACAGCCCAATGAGGGTCGGCAACCATCCGACAACGATCATAGGTATGACTATAAATATACCGAAATGGAACACTTTACTTACCCAAAAGATAACTTTCTCTTTCAGCGGAAAAGCAAATCTTTCGGAGTTTTTACCAAGCTTTTGCCGGAAGTATTTTTCATAGTCCTGAAAGAAAACCCATGCGAGGTAAGATATGCCATATAGGAAGATAAAGTAGTATCGCTGATACTTGTGATAACTCCTGAGCGTTTGATCGTGATGCACCCGCATAAACTTGATCTCAATATCATGGTCCTCTCCCTCGATATTGGTGTACGTATGGTGTGCAATATTATGTTTCAGCTTCCAGAGGTATATATTGCCTCCCACAAGGTTCAACGAGTACGAGAGAATGGTGTTGATCTTCGTATTGTGCGAAAAAGAATTGTGCCCGGCATCGTGCATGATATTAAAGCCGATTGCTGCAAAATTGACCCCCAGGAGCAAACACAATAGGATGCTGATCGGCCAATAAGGCTGCACAAATACCAGAATCGTGTAAAGGCAAATAAGTGAGGAGAAGAGGATGACGGCCTTTAAACCGATCCGCCAATCACCTGTTTTAGACTTGCCGCTCACCTTAAAGTATTCGTTTATCCTTACTCTGAGCGATTTTGAAAAGAATGTATTTACATTGCTGAATTTTATAGATGGTGACATGTGGAATTATTAACGGTAATAAAAAAGATAAGAGCAGACCCATTTAAGGGCCTATTTCTTTTTCTTGCTAAACACATTTGCTGTGGTTTCTTTTGAAGTCGAATCTTTCTCCTGTTGGTAAGAAGATTGTGTCTTCTCTTTCGTACTTTTTGCTTTTTTCTGATCTTTACTCATGATGGGTATACTTTATACTGTTAGTGTTTTTCGCATGTCAATCGTTTTCTACGATCGGCCGTTGGCAGGCTGGGTCTCTCCCTGGACAAGTCAATCAGCTGTCTTTGCGATTTGAAAAAATGTTGTTTGCTTTAAAAAGAAAGGGACTGTCACAGGACAATCTAAAAAATCCAGGATAAAACAATATGCTCTATTTCATGTCTGATCTGCTGAATGGGATTAAATAATAGCAGACAACTTTGTTAAAGGTAGTGATAATAATTGACATTCAGTGCATTATGTTTGTTAAATTGTGAAATGGTAGCTCGACTACGCATAAGGTTCCATGATAAGCCTTGCCATTAGATAACTCAGGGTTGATTCCGCACCTTGGTTGATATTGACCGTATCCTCTTCGAGTCCATCAAAGCATCCTCCGGTAACGGGATTGTAAACGATCTGTTTGAGATGGTTACGGCCCAGAAACCAGTCAAATGCTCGGCCTATATTTTCCTTATAGGATTCGTCCCGGCTTACTTTATAAAACCGATCCAATGCAATGATCGTGTAGGCCACGTCGATAGGCTGTTCCCCTCCTTGGGTATCCGTTGCGGGATTTCCGCGCTGTACCCATCCCTTATTGGATATGACATGGATTTCATCACCTGTCATGATCTTGCCAAGCAGAAAATCAAACGATCTGTATGCAACTTCTTGATAAATGGTCTGACCTGTGACTTCGTATGCAGCGAGCAATGCTTCAGGAATGGCACTATTGCCATAAGTCAGATAGGACTCGTACCACTGCCAGCCCGCTGAGCTTTCATGGTCGAACATGGCTACCAAACGATCTGCCAATGTCGTCAACACATCCATATAGCGATTGTGATTCAGAAAACTCAATCCTTTGATCGTAAAGGACATAGATCTTGTCGAGTGATAGGACAAAAAATGAACCGATGTCCGCTCTAACAGCTCATTCGCAAGCGCGATTATTTCTTCGGGCAGCATATGGGACATGCCGATGACCTCGCCCAGTGCCCATACTGCCCGCCCATTTGCGTCTTCCAGGTTTTCCTGATTATTCTGACCCGTAAAGTGGCCTTGCTTGTCCACATAATTCAGGAACGTCCCGTCATCTTGTATACAGTATGCAATAAATTGCAGGTATTTCTGGATCAAGGCCAGATCAGCATATGATTCGGATATCCTGTAGTGGTGCAGCATAGCGATCAGGGCACGGGCATTATCGTCGAGCGCATAACCACTTTCCACATCGGGCGTACTGATATTGGCAAACTGAACAAACCCGATATCCGTTGTCATGCGCTGAATGTGATCCAGATTAATAGGGGGGAGAGCATATGTTATCCTTCGCTGCTCACCGAAAATATCTTCGAACAGATTGACATGTGCCAACGCGGTGTTCTGCCAGGATGTGGCCACCATTTTTTGCAGGTTGATATGGCGGATCCTGTCGAGTCTTGACGTATCGTCCAATATCTGGTTGACGGCACCCGCCAACTGATCGGGAGCTTCAAAGCCGATCATGATCCCCATGTCCTCTTTCAACACTTCACGCACATGGGGTATGGGTGTTGACACGATCGGACAGCCCGAACTCAATGCGTAGGAGAATGTGCCGCTGACAGCCTGGAGTGGGTCTTTTGAAGTGAAAAGGTATACATCCGTAATCTGGAGATATGACAGAAGATCCTCCGTTGACAAAAATTCATTGACAAATCGGACGTGATCGGCGATCTGGTATCTATCGACCAGCTCTTTAAGCATATCCCGGTAATATTCCCCTTCCTGTTGGATCAGAGCAGGATGTGTCATGCCAAGAATGAGGAACATGACATTTGGCGTTCTGGCAATAATCGCCGGAAGTGCCTCCAATGTTGTTTCGATGCTTTTTCCAGGGCCTAAGAGACCAAATGTACTCAGTATTTTCCTGTCGGTCAGATCATACCGCCGACGGATCTCGTTCTTATCGACTGCAGGTGCTAAATGGGTACCATGGGGTATCACGATAGTTTTGTCGGCCGATATTTGATAATCGTTGATCAGGATGCTTGCTGAACTCCGGGTCATGACCGAGACGCGGGAACAGGCTTCCGCTAGGGCTTTCACCTTTTCGGCCAACAGTGGGTCCGGTGAAGGCAGTACGGTATGGAAAGTAAGTACCACGGGCTTCTCCAGATTGCTGATGAACGAGAGAAAAGCCACCTCTTGATCTTTGAACAGCCCGAATTCATGCTGGACACATACCATATCGATATCCGTAGCAGTGTTAATATATTCTGTAAGACGATCAAACGAACCGGGATCTGAAACGTCCAGTCTCTGAGGCGTATCAAACTGATAGGCATGTCCAGCACCCTCGCTCTCGATCGGTATGGGTATAAGGTTAAAAGAATGGAATTTGCCTGCGATGGCCCTCATGAGGTCCGTAGTATAGGTAGCGATACCGCATGCGCGTGGGGGAAAAGTCGAAAGGAAGCCTATTCCTTTTTTTGATGTAGATGCCATGATCTTGAAGTTAGAACCTTGCATACTTTCGTCTCGTATTATTACAAGGTCTGCACGTAGGAAGGGGCATCAAGGTACGGAATAAAAAGGACAATTCGCGAAAAAACAATATGATATGTTTCCTAGCTGGTGCGAGTACCCTCATGCATACCCGATATAACAAAAGCGCCCAAAGCTGCTCGCTTCATAAATATCAGGCAGATATTCTTTTGGGTTCAATAACATATCTGGCAATAGGATATGCTGTCAAACCTGCCAATTGGAGTGGAGTAATACGTACCAACCAGATGTAACTGTCAAGCATGAACTCCCCTCACTGAAAATTCCTTCCCTTATAGAACACCCCTTTTACCGTATCGCCATCTTCCGGTGCAGCCAGATTACGCAGCCACCCATTCAGGTTGGTGCAGTGCTGCACGATCACGTGGATGACCTCGCCCTCGATCTGCAGCTTGCCCGTCACCATCAGTAACCGGGACTGCAGGATCTCCCTACGGTATTTCTCAAACATCTTGCCCCAGACCACCAGGTTGGCAAATCCCGTCTCGTCCTCGATGGTCACGAACAGCACGCCCTTGGCGGTGCCCGGCCGTTGGCGTACCGTGATCATGCCGCAGAGCTTGACGAACATGCCGTCTTTCATGGTGGGCAGTGCCACTGTCGGTGTGACGTGCAGCAGATCCAGTTTTTCACGGAAAAAACTTACGGGATGCGCTTTGACGGAAAGGGATGTGCTGGCGTAGTCCTGCACGACGTGCTCGCTCGGTGTCATCAGGGGGAGTTCGATCTGCCCTTCCTTCGTGCTTTCGGAGGGCTGGCCCTCGAACAGGCCGATCGGCCTGTCCTGCAGGGCGGCCACTTCCCACAGCGCCCGGCGACGGTCGAGGCCCATCGAACGGAAGGCGTCCGCATCGGCCAACCGCTCCATGGCGGATAGGGGTATCCCGGCATCGACCAATGCCGGGATGGACGGATAGCCGCCGTGGCGTCCCCCGACCAATACCTGCATATCTTCTTCGTTCAGGCCCTTCACCTGCCGGAATCCCAGCCGCAGTGCATGGTGTTTTTTACCGAACTCCCCTTCCAGTGTATGGTCCCAATGGGAATGGTTCACGTCCACGGGCAATACCTGCACGCCGTGCTTCTGCGCATCGATGACGATCTGTGCGGGCTGATAGAAACCCATCGGCTGGCTGTTCAGCAGGGAAGTTGCAAAGATATCCGGGTAGTGGCACTTGATCCACGACGACACGTACACGAGCAGCGCAAAAGAAGCGGCATGGCTCTCCGGGAAGCCATAGCTACCGAAGCCCTCCAGCTGTCGGAACACCCGGTTGGCGAACTCTTCGGTGTAGCCCTTGCTGACCATGCCGTCGACCATCTTCTTATGGAATGCCGATACGTGCCCTTTGGCTTTGAACGTGGCCATGCTGCGCCGGAGCGCATCGGCCTCGGCGGGCGTAAAGCCTGCGGCCACGATGGCAATCTCCATGGCCTGCTCCTGGAACAGGGGTACGCCCAATGTCTTCTCCAATATTCCCTTGATTTCCTCAGAAGGATATTCCACGGGTTCTTCTTTGTTGCGTCGGCGCAGGTAGGGGTGCACCATATCACCCTGGATAGGGCCGGGCCGTACGATAGCGACCTCGATCACCAGGTCATAAAACGTCCGTGGACGGAGGCGCGGCAGCATGGACATCTGTGCCCGGCTCTCGATCTGGAATACCCCCAATGTATCGGCGCGGCAGATCATATCGTACACTTCGGTATCGTCTTCGGGGATATTGGCCAGTGTGAGGTCGAGCCCGTAGTGGGCCCTGGCCAGATCGAATGCCTTGCGGATACAGGTCAGCATCCCAAGGCCCAGCACATCCACTTTCAAAAAGCCGAGTGCCTCGAGATCATCCTTGTTCCATTCGAGGTTAGTACGGTCCTCCATGCGGGCATTGATGATCGGGCACAGTTCATGCAGCTTGCCCTGGGTGATGACAAAGCCGCCCGTATGCTGTCCCAGCTGCCGGGGGAACCCCATGTACTGCCCCGTCAGTTCCAGAACCTTGCGCAGGTGTGGGTCATCGGGATTGAAGCCCTGTTCGATCAGCAGCTGCAGGTCTATGTAATCGTCCCAATGGCTGCTGACCGTAGCGGCAAGACGGTCCACGGTATCCTGTGACAGGCCCATGGCCTTGCCTATATCACGCACGGCGCCTTTGGCCCGTACCTGCGTCACCGTGGCCACGATAGCGGCTCGGTCACGGCCGTACTTTTCATAGATATACTGGATCACTTCCTCGCGCCGTTCGTGCTCGAAGTCCACGTCGATATCGGGCGGCTCGTCACGGGCATCCGACATGAAGCGGGCGAACAGCAGGCGGACTTTGGCAGGATTGACCGAAGTGATACCCAGGCAATAGCAGACCGTGGAATTGGCTGCAGACCCGCGGCCCTGACAAAGGATGTTGCGCTCCCTGGCAAAGCGGACATAGTCATGCACGGTAAGGAAATAAGAGGCATAGTTCTTCCTTTCGATAAAATCCAGTTCATGTTCGATGGACGCTCTGACCGACTCCGGGATGTCATCGCCGAACCGCTCGTGTGCACCTTCCCATGCGAGCCGTACCAGTTCTTCCTGCGGGGTTCGCCCTCCCTTGGTCAGCTCCTCGGGATATACGTATTCCAGTTCGTCCAGCGAAAAGCGACAGGCCTCGGCGATGGACTCTGCATGGCGGATGGCCTCGGGGTACTGGCGGAACAGGCGCTCCATCTCGTCCATCGGTTTGAGGTACCGCTCCGCATTCGGATGGAGCCGGAAACCTGCGGTCTGGACGGTACATTTCTCCCGGACACAGGTCAGCGCATCCTGCAGTTCGCGCCGCTCCGGCCCGTGGTAGTGTACATCGTTCAGGGCCACCATGGGCATGTCAAGCTGCCCGCAGAGCTGGTGGATGCGGAACAGCTTTCGGGCATCGTCGCCCGTATAGGTGCGTACCGCACCGAGGCTAAGGTAGCTGCCCAATGCCTCACGGTATTCTTTGATATGCCGTATATAATCGGGTTCTAGCTCAAAACCGGAAACGAGCTTATCGGGAGGCACCACAACAAACTCGATGCCCTTGTGATAGGCATAGACATCGGCTTTATACAGGTGGCACTGCCCTTTTTCAGCACGGCGGTTGCCGATGCTCAGCAGGGTCGAAAGCCGTCCGTAGGCTTCCCGGTCCGTGGGATAGGCCAGCAGGCCCGGTCCGTCCAGCAGGTCCAGGCGGCAGGCGGGGATCAGGCGGATACCGTGTTTCCTGGCGGCCACATGCGCCCGCACCAGTCCGGCAAAGGTATTGCGGTCGGTCACGGCTATGGCGGTATAGCCCAGTGCGGCGGCCCGCTCCATGAGCTCCTCCGCGTGGGATCCCCCACGGAGAAAACTGAAATTTGATGTCACCTGCAATTCGACGTATGCCATAATGTAATATCCTCCTAAGCAAAAAAACCGTGCAGAAACCATTGCCGTGCACGGTCATCTCCGTAATGGCCCGAACGGAAAATCCAGTACCGCTGGCCCTTGTGGTCTTCCACATAATAATAATCCCGGTGCTCGCCGCTGTCCACCCACCACTCCCGTTCGATGCGTTCGGGCCCTTCGGCCTTTTTGATGGAATGCACCTCGCCTCTGTACCTGAAAAGCATGGGCGGATAGTCGGGTATGGGGGCCGTGACGTCTATCGGCTCGGGGCTGGCCAGTAGACGTGTGGGCCTCGGCCTGTCATCTGTCCAGGGAATAGGTGGCTTTTCCGAAAGCGACACGGCAGGGCGGATCGAACGCTCCGGCCAGTGGTGTGCATCGGGCAGATAACGGTGTACGGTACAACCCGTACCTTTCCCGGTCAGCCTGTCGAGCAGCTCGGCCAGTTCGGGACTGGACAGTCCCGGGGCGGTCTCCCACAGGGCCTCCTGTACCGGATCGATATCTTCGATCCGGGGGGCTTCCAGGATAAACAGTTCGATGCCCAATGCGGGTTCGATCTGGGAGATTTTCAAGGCAAACAAATTGAAGATGTGTGAAACACTGGCTGTGGCCCGGCTGGTACCGATACCGATCTGTACCGTCCTGCCGTCTATCCGACAGCATTTCAGGATAGCTGTCCGTAGCCCCTTGCCTTCGCCGGACAGCCGCTCACAGAGTGTTTCCAGCAGCTGACGGAGTGCGATCTCGATCCCGGCAGCGGTACGGATGGGTTCCAGACTGGGCAGGCGCTCGGTATAGGGCGGTACGGGTTTCAGGGGCAGCAGGTATTCATCTTCCTGCCCCAGGGCCTGCCGCAGCCGCAGTAGCAGCTGGTCACCAAAGCGCCTGCGCAACGCAGCGCGGGGCATCCCCATGAAGCTGCCCACTGTGCGCATCCCTAGCTTGTGCATGCGCTCCTGTACAGTGGATTCCAGGCGCAGTGCCAATGGCGGCAGGTGCATCAGGGCCTCCCGTTCTCCGCCGCCTTCCACAATGGGCCCTTTCTTTCCGAAGCGTGCCACTGCCCACGCTGTACCAACGGTCGGGGCAATGGCCATCCGGACATCGTACCCTCTATTCCGTAGCCGGGAGACGATATCGGTCAGGTAAGCACGCTCCCCTTTCCACAGGTGCGCGCAGCCGCTGATGTCGAGGAGCAGCCCGTCCGGCGGATCCACGGCAACGACAGGCGTATAGCGTATACACCAGAGCCCGAGCGAACGGAGCAGCTTGCCTGTCCATGCGGGCTGGTCGTCGATCACTTCCAGTCCGGGGAGGAAGGCCTTGGCATCGGCCACGACCATACCTGCCGATACGCCCTGTGACTCGGCCAGGATGTTCGCTGCCGACACGACCATGCGGCCATGTACAGGGGTGGCCATGACGAACGGTACCTCCCGCAGCTCCGGCTGCCGGATGGCCATCCGGTCGGTGCTCAGGTGCCTGAACCAGATCGATGCAAAACGTCTCTCCATAATCCATCAGCCTGTCTTTATCCATTTTTTATCTTGAGTGCCCACCAGAGTCGGTTTCGCCATCGGCACAAAACCGTCTTCCGACCACCCCACCTGCCAGCTTCCCGTATGGCCGTTGCGCACTTTCAGCAGTTCCACCTCCCACTGCGGGCTGCCAACTCCCGGCAGGCCTTCTTCGAGCGCACTGGGCAGGGGCCTGATCTGCCAACGTGCAGCACATGCCGTTGACCCGATCAGGCGGGGGCTGTGCCGGATCACCAGACCCGTGACCTTGCTTTTCTCCACGGCCAGTTGCAGTCTGCGTGACTGCGCAAAGTCCATTTCCTGCAGTTCTGACACCACTGCGGCCAGTCCCTTGCATTTGAGCGCTTCCTCTGTGGCCCATAGCACTTCCCGCTCACGGCGCATGGTCACGAACACGATACGGTCGGGTTCTACCCCGAAAGATTTAGCTGCCGGTGGGAAGAGTATGGTGGATGTACCTATCCATAAGCAGACACCTCCTCCGTCCATCAGGCGGGACAGCAGCCCCTCGATAAAGCCACAGGTAGCGGCTCCCTGTTCCCTGCTAGTGCTGATGAACTCATGGACGGTACCCCGGGGGAAGATCCCATTGGGGAAGGCATTCTCGACAGGTCCGAGGCCAATGCCGCCAGCCGCCCGGCTTTCCGGAGGGGCAAAGCCCTGCATCCGCAGGATATCCTGCCTGAGCTTGTCTATCAGTTCTCGTTTACTGTCCACTGCCATGACTATTTCAAGTTAGGACAACAAATTTAATACTAATATTTTTAGCAAACAAAATCTTTTCATGCTTACCCTTAGTAAACTTCCTTAACAGTTGTTGTCACAGTACTATGATTTCATGAATCCACAAGCTATGTTTGATTGGCTCTCAGAATCCGATTGTTTATAATGCGAATTAAGGGTGAAAAAACTCGAAATCAAAAAGGACAATATTGTCAAGTCAGTATCAAAGATGATCGCTGATAAAGAAATCGTATGTTCATACATCAAGGGAAAGACATCTCTTCAGGAACTGGATAAAAAAGGCATCAAGTTTGCAAAACCATTATAACTACGTTTTTGACAATATTACCAATACATAGAACTTCGTAACAACAAACGCCACCCATCAAAACAAATCTCGTTTGATCGTTTTGACCGGATTGCCGCGTTCCAGCTCATTATGATGCTGCCATTGGTTTTGCTGTTGTTCCATCAGCTGTTCTGCTTGCCAAACCAATACTCTAGCCTCCAATCTGGCCAGACAAAGCTTTTTATTTTCCAACTGTGAGCGTGTATCCGTGGCCAGTACTTGTATCCCGGATGGCAGGTGTGTCCCCCGCACCGCTGTCTCCACCTTATTCACGTTTTGTCCGCCTGGCCCCGACGAGCGGCAGGTCTCCAGCTTGACATCCCTAAGGTTCCATTGCATAAGTATCTTCGCATCGAAAACGGCAACACCTATAAACCAGTTTTTGCGTTTGTGATATCTACGGTATGGGCTTGGTGCTATCCATTGTATGGTTCCTGTCCATTCTTTTAAAAAGTCATCCAGATCATTGCCTGCAAGCATCATGGTGGAAGACAGGAGTGTCCCGTTCAATTCGCCGACCTTATTTTCAAGGACCTCCATTTGAAAGCCTTGCTGTCTGGCTTGTTTCATCATTAGACTCTGCACACAGGCTACGACCCGACAGCACTCTGCCGGGCCTTTGCCTGATGTAATCTGTATCATCATTTTCTTCATCGCTACTCCTTATTCATTCTAACAATACGTGGATAAAATTTACCTTGGATATCAACCAGGTCATGTTGTGCAGTCATGACGGTTTCAATATCTTTATAAGCCAATGGGTTTTCTTCAACCGTTCCCCCGATTAAGGTAACGCCGGCATTACTGAGCAGTTTTTTCATGGCTGATGCGGTCATACTCTCCTTGGCCCTTTGCCTGCTCATCGCACGGCCTGCGCCATGGGATGCAGAGTACAGTGCATCGCCGCTTCCTCTACCCGCCACCAGATAAGCAGGCGTGGTCATGCTGCCGGGAATAATCCCCAGTTCACCTTTGTGCGCCGGTGTTGCGCCTTTACGGTGTATGATCACTTCTCTGCCATCGACCAATTTGTCTTTCCAGGCAAAGTTGTGATGGTTTTCCACTACATAGAGCACCTTTAGCCCTAATGCTTTTAACAGGTTCGCGTGAATGCGCTCATGACAGGCTTTAGCATAATCACCGGCCAACGTCATCGCAAGCCAGTACTCCTGGCCTGCTTCGCTATTCATATCCAGCCAAGCCAGTGATTGTGCATGCCGGGGTAACTTACAGCTGTCCATTGCGAGTTTTGTGTAATGCTGAGCTATGGCTGCACCCAAACCACGACTTCCGGAGTGCGTCAATAACGCCATGTACTTCCCGCCCGGTAATCCCAAAACATTATCGGCCAGCAACTCCATTTCACCAAACTCCACGAAATGATTACCTTTACCGGATGTCCCTAATTGCCTTACGGCTTTTCCCCTTAGCGGTTTCAAAAAGGGTATTTCGTGGAACACCGAACTATCTAGAACCTCATGTTCCTGCCGGATATCCAAGCCGCCTTCCATTCCAAAATGAGTATGATTTTTTAACGCCTGTTTGATTTGGTATGCAAACCTTTTTATAAAACCTTCGCTTTCATCAATAATAGAAAGTGCCATTCGACAACCGATATCCATGCCTACTGCGTACGGAATCACAGCGCCATCTGTAGCCAGCACACCGCCAATAGGCAGGCCAAACCCCATATGTGCATCGGCCATTAGCGCACCCTGTACGCTTACTGGCAGCAGGCTGGCAAGTTCTATTTGCTTTTTGGCCGATGGTTCGATACCCTTACCGCCATATGTTTTGAAGCATACCGGTTCATCGCGTAACGTGTAAGTTTTAAACGATGGTCCTTCCGCTTTACCAATTACTTTCTCGGCTATCTTACGTGTCAGTTCATTATCCAAAAATGCCTCCGGATCATCCTTAATACGCAGCAACAGATCGAGTAACTGTTGCTTACTGTGGTGTTTGAAATTTTTGGAGACTATGCCAATAACCAGGCTTCGTAATTGATCGTTATGATAACCAATTTTACTTAAATCTTTTGTTCTTAAATTTCCCATACAGGTTTATATATCTAGCTCCAGACAAGCCTCTTTTAGGCTGCATCTGGGAATGTTATTAATTTTTGTTGAATTTGATTTCTGATCTCAGTTCGTCCTTGTGCAAGGATACCCCTCTACAAGTGCTCTGAAAAGTCCTATGGAATTGTGAAGGCAGACAAACATTGCATAAGTTACTTATACAACTGCTTAATTATTAAAAAAACAGGGGATTGGCTGCCTAATTAGGCAATGAGCAAAAGGGGTGATATGTAGATATGCTCTGTCATGATTCCTTGATATTTAAAAGATGAATAAATCAAGAATTGAGGCAAAGGTAGAGAATATTTTTAATCCGCGCAAAATAATTCATCTATGGCAGTCTCACCGATTCGATAGGATCCATGCGGATTGCCGGGACAAAGCGATCATCTTCCTGTCAGGAGCCCGGCTCTCCAAGACTTTTGGCAAATATGTAGAAAAGACCCATAAAAGGGCAAATCCGGCTGGAGCCTTAGATTGTACTACTTGCGATTGGTAAAGACACTACCCAAGCAAAAAGAAGTCATTGCCGGCAAATAGCAGGAGAAGAAGAAAAAGAGATAAAACAAAAGGCCATACAAAATGTTTAATGCCTGAAAGGGTTTAGTACCCATACGCTGTCGTTCCCCAGGAAGAGGTTCTGAAAAAAAAGCAATGAAAAAATTTATTTTACCAATAGCTATTACCATTTGTACAATGATGGGCTGCCAAAGGTCTTTAGAGAATAGGAAGCTCGTTCAGGTCGCTGAATTTGGCCACAGTATGGCCATCGGGCTGAGCGTCAATACAGAAAATAGGATTTTTGTCTCGTTTCCAAACTACAATGGGGTTGGCAACCTCGCCCTGGCCGAAATCATCGACGGCAGCCTACACCCCTATCCCGATACCGAATGGAACACAAAGGGAGACTACGGTCACCATTTTTTAAGGGTGCAGGATATATATGTGGATGCACAGGATTTCCTATGGGTGCTGGACTCCAAACCGGGATCTGCCGGAAATATCTTTGGCGATGGGCAGGGAGAGGCGCAAGGCTTGTTCAAGTTGGTAAAGATCAACACCAAAACGGATAAGGTCGAAGACACCTTTCTGTTTGAAGATCTCGACAAATCAAAATCTGCCCTCAATGATGTCCGTGTCGATGTCGACAAGCAATTGGCCTATCTGTCGGATCCCGGCCAGGCTGCCATCATCGTGCTGGATCTGCAAAGCAAAACGTCCAGAAGCGTGTTGGCACAAATGTCCTACACGCTGGCCGATAAGATCACACTGGAATATGATGGCATAAAAATGCAGGACAAAGATGGAAAGCCTTTTTCGTCCAACATCAATAGCATAGCCTTGACACGGGACTATAAGTATTTCTATTTCAAACCCATCAATAAGCAGAATCTGTATAGGATTGAAACCCGGTACCTGGCTGATCAGGAACTTACGGACGATGACCTGGCCACTAAGGTAGAAGATAGGGGAGAAGTGGGCATCACGCATGGGATGATCGCCGATGGCAAAGGAAATATCTTTTTCGCTTCCTCAGAAAATTACAACATATCCTATATCGACGCCGATGGACGGCTAAAGACGCTAATAGAAGACCCCAACTTGCTATGGCCGGACTCTTTCGGAATAGGCCCGGACGGATATCTGTATTTCACGTGTGCACAGATGCAACGATTGCCACAATGGAACGGTGGCCAGGATAAAACCGAATATCCCTATAAGGCGTTTAAGGTAAAGCTACCGGAATAATAAAATTTATCGTTCCTACCTTAAGGGGCCTTAGAAGAAGGTATAAAGCCTTTTAGTAAAAAGGCTATAAAAAAGGGATCGAAAATTTTCGATCCCTTTTTTGTATTTACGAATTCTTCAATTTCTTCTGTATATCCTGTACATACGTCTTGAACTTTTTGTCTGTTTCGATCAGGTCTTCTACTGTTTGGCAGGCGTAGATGACCGTCGAATGGTCACGGCCCCCAAAAAAGCTACCGATTGATTTCAACGAAGCTTTGGTGTGGTTCTTGGCGAGGTACATCGATATCTGTCGGGCCTGTACAATCTCGCGCTTGCGTACTTTGGACTTGACCATTTCTATCGGCACTTCGAAATATTCGCAGACCAGTTTTTGGATATATTCCATCGAGATCTCTTTGTGCGTGTTTTTCACAAAGTTCTTCAACATAGATTTGGCCAGGTTCAGGTCGATTTCCTTTTTGTTCAATGTGGACTGCGCCAACAAAGAAACCATTGCTCCCTCCAACTCACGGACGCTGTTGTCGATCTGTGTAGCTACATATTCCACCACATTGTCGGGCAACTCTATGCCATCCGAATACATTTTCTTTTTCAGGATGGCCATTCTCGTCTCCAGATCGGGAGCCTGTATGTCTGCAGACAATCCCCACTTAAAGCGGCTCAGCAATCTTTCTTCCAAACCGGAAAGATCTTTGGGTGCCTTGTCCGATGTCAGGATGATCTGCTTTTGTGACTGGTGCAAATGGTTGAAAATATGGAAGAAAATATCCTGGGTTTTCTCTTTCCCGGCAAAATTGTGCACATCATCCATGATGATGACATCCATAGCCTGGTAGAAATTCACAAAATCATTGATCGTGTTATTCTTTAGGGAGTCGACAAATTGCTGGCAGAATTTTTCACAGGAGACATAAATGATCAATTTATCGGGAAGATTCTTTTTGATCTCGTTGCCGATGGCTTGTGCCAGATGCGTCTTTCCCAACCCTACCCCGCCGTAGACCATCAACGGGTTGAAAGAGGTCCCTCCGGGCTTATTGGCCACTGCATACCCCGCCGAACGTGCCAACCGGTTACATTCTCCTTCAATAAAATTGTCGAAGGTATAGTGCTGATTCAATTGGGGGTCTACATCCATTTTTTTAAGCCCCGGAATGACAAAGGGATTCTTTATATTTTTATTTAAAGCTACAGGGACAGGAATAGATTGTTTCTTCGCCTCAGCGCCGTTTCCGTTGGAAGGCAGGTTGGTCGTATAGGGTGTATTGGTCGACGATTTTTCAACGACGATGTTGTATTCCAGTCTTCCTTGCTCACCCAAAAATTTCTTTACTGTCTTACGAAGAATACCAACATAATGCTCTTCCAACCACTCATAAAAAAACAAACTCGGCACTTGAATAGTCAAGACATTACCCTCTAGCCGAAGAGCCTTCACTGGTTCGAACCATGTTTTGAAACTCTGGGGGGGTATGTTGTCTTTGATGACCTGGAGGCAACTATTCCAAACGCTTGAAGATGTTTTTTCCATTCTAAAAATGTTAATAACTTGATAACCAACTATTGACAAAAAAACTGTGTATAACTTTCGCTTTCAACGAAGATGACAAAAATTAGTGAGGTAAAAAAATGAAAAACCAAAAAAAATACAATTCATTGAAAGACAATTTTTTGCACAAAAAACAACCCTGACTTTACCTTAAAAACCAACACAAAATTTACTTTTCCACACACTTCAAAAATCCATATAGCTCGATATGATCGACCCTCCTTTCGTTATAAACACGCTTAGATTGTGGAAAACTTTAGGTAGGTAAATTTACTTATTATTCATCTGATTTTCAAAAAAAAAGCCACAAAAAATTTGTAGCTTCCTCAAATCGTATGTAGGTTGGTCTTTTTAGCCCACCAATGTCTTTGTAGGGATGGCCTTGGTCAATTTACGACATTCCTCGGCAATAGCCTTTTCGTCATAACGACAGATATGCCACAGCTCCGCCTGTTCGCCATGCTCGATGACAGCATCGGGTATGCCCAAACGGACGACCTGAGCCTTGTAATGATGGTCGGACATAAATTCAATGACAGCGGAACCTATGCCTCCCGGTAGACAACCGTCTTCTACGGTGATGACCTTTTGGAACTTGGTGAATACCTCGTGCAGCAAGGCTTCGTCCAACGGCTTGGCATACCTCAGATCGTAGTGTGCAGGGTATATCCCTTCGGCATTCAGTGTCATGATCGCTTTGGACGCCTCATTGCCGATATGGCCAAGGCTCAATATGGCTACGTCCTCTCCGTCGACCAGTTTTCGGCCTTTTCCTATTTCCAGTTTTTTAAAAGGTCTTTTCCAGTCCACCATAACCCCGTTGCCTCGGGGGTAGCGGATGGCAAAGGGCCCCATATCCTCCAACTGGGCAGTGTACATCAGGTTGCGCAACTCTTCTTCATTCATCGGAGAGGCGACAGTCATATTGGGGATGCAACGCATGTAGGCAATGTCATACGCCCCGTGGTGCGTAGGTCCGTCTGCACCGACCAGACCGGCTCTGTCCAGGCAAAACACTACATTCAGTTTTTGCAGGGCGACATCATGTATCACCTGGTCATAGGCACGCTGCATAAAAGAAGAATAGATATTGCAGAAGGGCACCAGATCCTGGGTGGCCAAGCCGGCACTGAACGTCACCGCATGTTGCTCCGCGATGCCCACATCAAAAGCCCTATCGGGCATGGCCTTCATCATGATATTCATGGACGACCCGCTCGGCATAGCCGGCGTAATGCCCATGATTTTAGGATTGCTCTCGGCAAGTTCCACTAAGGTATGGCCAAAAACGTCTTGATATTTTGGCGGCTGGGGTTTTTCCGGTATTGATTTCTTGATCTCGCCCGTGATTTTGTCAAAGAGACCAGGGGCGTGCCATGTCGTCTGGTCTTTTTCAGCCAGAGTATAGCCCTTACCTTTGACCGTGACCACATGTAGCAGTTTAGGGCCATTGATATGCTTGAGATCTTCAATGGTCTTGACCAGCTTATTGACATCATGGCCATCTACCGGGCCGAAGTAGCGAAAATTAAGGGATTCGAACAGGTTGGCATTCTTCAACAATGTGCCTTTGACGCTCTGCTCCAATTTTTTGGCCCAACCGTAGGCATCCGGCCCATTTTTGGAAATCTTGGCCAGCACAGCGATCAACTCATCCCGAAAACGATTGTAGCTCTTGGAGGTGGTGATGCTCGTCAGGTATTCTTTCAATGCCCCTACATTGGGGTCGATAGACATACAATTGTCATTCAGGATAACCAATAGGTTGGATTTTTCGATCCCTGCATGGTTCAGCGCCTCAAAAGCCATCCCTCCGGTCAAAGCTCCGTCGCCAATGACAGCCACATGCTGCCGGTCATGCTCCCCTTTATAGGCAGAAGCTACAGCCATACCCAATGCCGCCGAAATCGAGGTAGAGGAGTGGCCTACGCCGAAGGCATCGTACTCGCTTTCACCCCGCTTCGGAAAGCCCGAAATACCTCCCAGAATCCGATTGGTATGAAAGACTTCTCTCCGCCCGGTCAAAATCTTGTGTCCGTATGCCTGATGTCCGACATCAAAGATCAGTTGGTCATAAGGTGTATTCAATACATAATGGAGAGCCACGGTCAGCTCGATCACGCCCAAACTAGCCGCAAAGTGGCCACCATGTACAGACACCACATCAATGATATATTGCCGAAGTTCCTTACAGACCTGCTCCAAGTCAGATTCTTTCAACTCACGAAGATCCGTAGGATACTGAATATTTTTTAAAAGTGCTCCCGCTTCTATCTGCATTCCTTTAAAAAGTTCAAAAACAAGTTACAAAGTAACAATTAATTTTTATAAACTATTGAATATATATACAAAATAATAGCGTAGTTGTTTTCAAAGACAAATGTTTTTAGATCGTCAGAAATGACAGGAAGATTGGTTAAATAAAAAGGCTGCGCCATCGCATCGGTTGCTTGCCGCAAACAAGATTCTGCAAGAAGCGTTCAATGCACTGTCTCATCAAGCTGCTCCAACAACAACAGGTAGGGAGCATGCAGATGATGGACGAATATCTCCGACGAATCATCGGTATATTGCTTGTAATAATCTTCATTTGGCGTCAGTACAATGGTATTTCCGGTACGCACATAGTGGTTGCTGTTGTAATATTTTGGCGGAACATAGCCCTTGATATGTTCCTGTACCATCTTGGACGTCATCTTGCCCAGGTATTTCTCATAATTTTTCTGGGCACGAAGTGTCGGTTTGCTCAACTTATTATAAACATGTCTCAATGCCAATCTTTTGAGGAGTTTTTGCTTGTTGATCATCATCTCCGCATTGACAAAAGGATTGACCGCATTAAAGTCCTTTAAGGTCTGGATAGACATCGGTACCTCGGGAACCCAATCGGCCCTATTGACGACATTGAAAGCCCATCCTCCCTGTGTCTTAGCCTCATAGTCATAGGCGTAATACAAATTACCCGGTTTGGGGGCAGCAGAACAATAAGTTTTGAAACGGATATCCGCAGGGATAGTACCCTCTTCTTGCAATTGGTATAGATAGGACGTCAACAGGTAGGAGATGCCTCCACCTTGGCTATGCCCTGTGATCAACATATCTTTGTAGCCTTGTCCATAAAGCTCCTGCACCTTGGGCACGATTTCTTTCGATAGATATGCCGTACTCAACAACCAACCGACATGTACCGCAGCATCGGGGTCGGCAGCCAGATTGTAGGAAAAGGTATCGCTACCGTTGATCTGTAATATGCCTCGTGCCGGAACCATGGCCGCATATAGATTAGCCAACCAGCTTTCTGTCTTCTGTGTAGTACCTCGTATACTGATCACAGCAACCTTAGTATCTGATACCCAGAGATCCCAAAGGTTGTCCAGACCTATCGGTTGCGATTGGTATATCATCTTGAAATGCTGCGGTTCGGGAAATTTGTTGGCATAGGCAGAGTCGGCCGTGGTTCTCGCCGAAATAAGTACCATCTCTTTGAATTCACTTTTTTCGAAACCAGGCTTTAGCTGCTGGGCCAGCACCATATCTCGTGCTCCGATAAATAACAACACAAGAAAGACTTTTATCCATGCTTGATTCATACGCTTTGTTTTTGAACTGCTACATCTCATTTCCTAAACTCAATGTTGAAGCTACACTTACTAAAGTAACAATACTATCTGAATCAACATAAAAATCCCCTAAATTATATGGATAAAACAACTGCGTATCTATCATGATGCAGCATAGCAGGTCTCCTAACACCATAGTATACGGTAAATAAAAATTTTCCCAAACCCGAACCCTGTTGACTTGTTATATCATATACAACAAAAAACAGAACGGTTATGAAAAGGATATCGTCATTAACAAGTTTATTCCTTGTGTCCTCATTCGCATTATTTTCTTGTAACAATCCGCCAAGGGATCGGGACGAACAACGTATAGATGATCTTATTGAGGATCAAACTCCCCTTCCCACAGACTCCGTGGATCAGGATTCGGCCCGAATAGATACATTGGTGCCTCCGATAGCAGGAGATCCCATGTATCCTAAAACACCGACAAACTAACATATGTATCCTATTCCACCGGATGTCATCGAAACGTTCAATACGATACTCCAACAAAAAGGGATAGAGCTGGTATGTGCCGAAAGCATGACCGGAGGCTTATTTGCCAGTAGCATTAGTGCCGCAAAAGGGGCAATGGAAGTCTTAAAGGGAGGAATTATTGCTTATGATACCGCAGTAAAAACACGGCTTCTACACGTTCCCGAGCAGCTTATCGAGCACTATACGGCAGAGTCGCAAGAAACCACCGATGCCATGTGCCAAGGCCTACGCCAGCTCTATCCATATGCTAATCTTTTTGTGGCCATTACAGGTGTAGCGGAGAAAACCTCCGACAACGCCGCACCCGAAGGACAGATATATCTGAGTCTCTTCTATCAGGACGAGCTACATCGCTACGAAACCTTGCTTGAGCCAAAGGAGACATCCGACCGTCGTAATGCCATACGCATCCAAGCAGTCGAATATATGATGGAACGTATTCTTTATATCGTCACACGCGCACCAGTCGCAGGGACAGGGACTCCCGAAACGTAGGAAACTGCAATCACGATGTTCGTATACGAAGCCGGCCGTTCCATTATCAAAACTTAAATTGCGCCATTGCCCCAGAAAACAAAATATCTTTCCCAGATCCCTATGTTCCTGAGATAACTTCCAGTCTGAAACCAAGTAATGAAACCGAGATGTAGATCCTCTTCCCACACAGGGTAGGGATTATTTACATCTCGATCTCAAAATTATTATTGTTTAATCAATTGTACTTCTGCCGCTAATTTGATGTCTTCCCCGACTAGTACACCGCCTGTTTCAAGCGCTGCGTTCCACGTCAGTCCAAATTCCTTACGGTTGATCTTTCCGTTTAGGGATACACCTGCTTTTGTGTTTCCCCAGGGATCTTTCATCAACCCGCTGTATTCCGCGTCTAGCGTGACGTTCTGCGTCACGTCTTTTATCGTCAAATCGCCCGATACCTTAAATTGGCCCTCGTTAATTTTTTTGATCTCTGTCGATTTGAACGAAATTTTAGGGAATTGCTCTACATCGAAGAAATCAGCGCTTCTTAGGTGGTTGTCCCTGTCTGCATTGTTGGTGTCAACAGAATTGACTTCGGCCGAAAAAGACACCACAGAAGTGTCGAATTGATCATCTTCGTTTTCAATAGTAGCTTCAAAAGCGTTGAATTTTCCGGATACGTTGGTAAACATCATGTGTTTTACTTTAAATCCAATTTCTGAGTGGGTTGGGTCGATTGCCCAGATTGATTTTGCCATGATTTTAAAAATTTATTTTTTTATTTTGATTTATTTACGATCGTTTTAATTATGCCAACGTCATCGGTACGTCCATCAACAGGATCTCCGTATCCGGTGATGTCACCGTGATTTCCAGGTCCGTGATATCCCATACTCCCAAACCATCCCGGCTTCCTATTTCTTGCCCTTCAATAGAAGCGCTCCCTTTGATCACGAAAGCATAAACGCCGTTGCCCTCTTTTTTGACCTGATAGGTCGATACAATATCTACATCGAATCTCCCTAGATGAAACCAGGCATCTTGATGTATCCATACACCTTCGTCATCTGGATTAGGGGAAAGTATCTGCTGAAACTTATTATGCCGTTGCGTCACATCAAGCGTCAGCTGATCGTACCGGGGAGTCACATTACGCTTATTGGGGTACACCCAGATCTGCAGAAACTTGACCCAACGGTCGTCATTTTTATTGAATTCGCTGTGCATGATACCTGTTCCGGCGCTCATTACTTGAATATCACCATTTCGGATAATGGTGGTATTTCCCATACTATCCTTGTGCTCCAGGTCTCCTTCCAAAGGGATGCTGATGATCTCCATATTGTCGTGAGGATGCGTACCAAAGCCTCTCCCGGCCTCCACTCTATCATCATTAAGGACACGCAGTACACCGAAATGCATCCGCTCCGGATTGTGGTAGTTTGCAAAGCTGAAGGTATGGTGGCTCAGCAACCATCCGTGGTCTGCATGTCCTCTGGTTTCTGCTTTATGCAGCACAGAGTTGTCCTTGATTTTGGATTCCGTATTGGGTATATGGCAGAACCCGATAAGCTCTAACGGTTCAAGTTCGTCAATTTCATTTTTCAGGATATTTCCCAAACTCGCGGTGGTGGCAAACATCCCCGTTCCGACCAATCCTTTTTTTAAGAAATCTTTTCTTTCCATTGTTGTTCTCATTTGACACCTCAAAATTAGGAAGAAGAAAAGCCCCGTTCATTGAACTAGTTTAAGAAAGGAAAAAAAGAAGAAAAAATAAAAAGTCGAGGAATTCTGTCCGCTTCTCTTTCTATGTAGAATTGCTTACTTGCCCGCAAGCCGCTTTCGGATCGTACTCACAAATTCCGGAGACACCCCCAAATAAGAGGCAATATAATACTGCGCCACGCGCTGGGGTATGGAGGGATATAGTTGGATAAATTCCAGGTATCTCTCCGGCGCTTTTTGAGAAATCGTATTAATCAGCCTATTTTGAAGAGCGGTGAGGTTACGTTGTATAAGTATTCGAAATACCCGCTCAAACTTAGGGATCTGCTGCAGGAGCTTCTCTTTTGTCGTGGGTGTCAATACATATAACTCGGTATCCTCCAATGTCTCGATATATAACCGCGAAGGCTTCTGCTCATGAAAAGACGCTATATCGCTTACCCACCAATCTTCAACGGCAAACGATACAGTCACTTCAAGCCCATTTTCATTGACATAGTAAATGCGTATACATCCTTTCTGCACATATCCCTCAAACTGACAGATCTCACCCTCCTCCAGGAGTTTGGTCTTTGCCGGGACAGTTTTCACCTTCAAAAGATTGGTAAACACCTGTTTCTCGTCATTGGTCAGGTTGATGCATTTTGTTACATTGTGTATGATATTGGCGTACATAGCGCATATAATTTAGATAGTACAATTATAAGACAACGGATCAAACTTCCAAAAAATTTTCCTGATGATTCTTTAAACACGATTTGATCCAATGCATGTCTCCCACTCACCAGAGAACATCACTGGTGAGTATGGTTTTGTCCGGCTGAGAAAGGCCTTATCTTGTACCAGTTCGGGAAATGGGTCATAGGGTGCTAATTTTCAGTAGTTAGGTTCGTATAGTTTGTTCTGACAGGTCGGTCTGTGGGCACAACTCCGGGAAAAGCTGGTAGACTTCATTTTTTAACAACCCACTTCCTCCACCGAAATGCTGGACAACCTTGATATTGTCATCAATAGAAAGCGCATAGGCCTTGATACCGATCTCCGTCAGTTCGGATAGACCCGAACTCAGCAGGATAACATCTATTTTATGCCGGTCCAGAAAGGATTGCAACTCGTTCTCATCTTCCATCAGATAGGCATACCATCCTGTATTGTTTTCAATAATCCTTTTTAGGGTAGCCAGTATTTCCTGGTTCTTCCCGATCACTAAAAAATGAAGTATTTTCATTGAAATAGTTATTTATAAGTATTCAATACTACCACTACAACCATGTTAATGACACAGTTTTAGATATGGATAAATAACGATATCCGCTCCCGCTGTTCCAGATTTTTCGTTTTATGTCCTTTTCCTGTCGTGTCCTCCACCAACAGGATCTCACCTGTTTGAAAGACACGTGTTTCCCCGAGCGAGTTTTCGATCTGCACACCTCCGTCAAGTAACACGATAAATTGCCTTTGCGGTGCACAGTGAAAATCATAATCATAGTCGGCCGATACTTTCCTAAACTGGAGGGCCTTAACCGCGAAATGATCAGAGAGCTGTCCGATTTCGCCACTGTCTGTCAAGGAGATTTCCATCTCTTCAAAAACAGAATCTCCATTTTCGTTACTGTAGATGCGAGTTACTTTCATAGCTCAACGACGTGTTATATTTTAATTTGACCGAGGACAATATATGTTGGAAGCTTGCTTTTAATTCGGTGTGCAAGATGCCTGATTCTTCCGAAAAATTATCATGAAAATTCGGGAGCGAAAAAGTACCCACGATTTCAGCACCATGGATAGGGAATCTTTGTTTTGCCGCTTCAAGAACGGATATGCCTCCTCTGGCACCTGGAGCAGTAGCAAGCAGCAATATCTTTTTGCCTTCAAACATTTTCAATTTCACGCGAGAAGCCCAGTCAAAAAGATTTTTAAACGCTGTAGCATAACTACCATTGTGTTCGGACAGCGATATAATGAGTAGATCAGCTTCTTCCAGTTTGGATAAAAAATCGGTAACTTCTCCCGGATGGCCGAATTCCGCTTCCACATCTGTCGTAAAGAGCGGCAACCAATAATCGGTCAGATCAAGTACCTCGGCTTCGATGTTATTGAATTGAGAGGCCGCGTAAGCCGCAAACTTTTTATTGATGGAGTTCTTGCTGTATGATGCTCCAAAAGCTATTATTTTCATTTGATTTTGTTATAAAGTTATAAAAGTGAAGAAGGTTATGATGTAGTTATTTGTTAAAAACCAATTTATTGGCAAGTTCTATTTCCTGTGTGTTGATAGAATGGCCAAAGCCTTCATACACCTCCAATGTCACATCCGCATTCATTTCTTTCAAGATGTTTTCTGTGGCATATACGCGTTCGATAGGCACATGAAAATCCGGATTGCTTGTCCCGATGAAAACAGGGGTTTGTCCAAAATCGCCCTTGTAGTTGTTTCGGTTGATTGTTTCGCCTATTACCCCTCCGATAATGGCTACTGCTCCACCGAATCGCTGTGCATGCCTTGTGATAAATTCCAAGGTAAGACAGGCCCCCTGCGAAAAACCGAAGAAATAGAGATTCTCTGGTTTGATACCTGCACCGAGGGCGGTCTGTACTGTCTGACCTACAATGTCGATAGCAGAACTTAGCCACGGTTCGTTATGTGTGACAGGGGCAATAAAGGAATGCGGATACCAGGTATGGTTGCTGGCCTGCGGAGCCAAAAGGGCATAGTCACTGACCTTCAGATGCTGTGAAAGGCTCAGTATATCCTCGGCACTGCCTCCACGTCCGTGTATCATAACAAGTACTTTTTCGGTGTTCTCTAAAGCGATTCCTGCTGTTTTTATGTTTAGGGTATGGATCATTTTCTAATTATGAGTTATGAGTAACATTAATCAAAATCCTTAGTGGGATAGGAGCTAATCTTTTTTGAGCCACACGTCCTTATATTCTTCCGGATGACGCTGGAACTGCGCATGAACATAAGGACATAGCGGAACGATTTTCAGTGCGTTCTCCCGCGCGTAGGACACCAGCTTCTCCAACAGGATTTTCGCAAATCCACGGCCTTCGTACTGTTCGCTTACCTCGGTATGGTAGACCGTCAATCGTTCACCATGCACGGATATATCCATTTTACCTGCTTGTTTTCCATCAGAGATCAATTGCACCTCTCCGCGGTTCTTCTCATTGATGATGACATTTGTTGTTTCCATATCAATCCTGTTTAGTTTCGATAAATTTACGATAATCCCGGTAATACTTTTTCGATTTCCGAACGCATTCTTTCGTATTGTTTGGGAAGTTTCAAGTTGCTGCCCAATTCTTCCAAGGATTCATCCCTAGTAAAGCCGGGATTGTCTGTAGCGATTTCAAAAAGAACGCCTCCCGGTTCGCGGAAATATAACGAATAGAAATAGTCCCTATCTATTTTTGGCGTAATCTGAAGTCCTGCAGAAAGTACCTTTTCACGGTATTCCATCAGGATATTGTCGTCTTTTACGCGAAAAGCAATATGATGATTGGTCCCTGCCGCATTATGGCCCCTCGGTGCATTTTTGTCTTCGACGATATCCAACAGATTGGCCGTGTCGATCGCATTGGTCGCGAAACGGTAGCGGTTGCCCTCTTGTTGCTGCAATTCATAGCCCAATATATCGGTCAATATTTTGGCCGTACGGTCAGCCTGTAGTAAAGTCAACGTGACGTTATGGAACCCCTTCAAAGCATTGTCTTCTTGAACTTCTTGCGTAGCCCAGCCTTTGCGGGAGTCTACGAGCGAAGGTTCGATCAACTGTAACTGAAGACCATCTGGGTCTTTAAAAGAAAGCAGTCTCTCGCCGAAAATTTCTCCTCGTTCTACCTGTACACCGTTATCTTTTAGACGTTGTTCCCAAAAGCCCAATGTTCCTTGTGGCACAGCATAACCGATGTGGGTAGCCATTCCTGCTCCCGGTCTTCCGGGCCCCATACCTTCCCACGGGAAGAATGTCAATATTGTACCGGGAGTTCCACGTTCATCGCCGAAATAAAAGTGATATGTGCCGGGATCGTCAAAATTTACGGTTTTCTTCACCAAGCGTACACCCAGTACTTTGGTGTAGAAATCCAGATTCCTTTTTGCATTATCTGCAATGGCAGTAATATGATGCAGTCCTAATATTCTATTTCCCATGATTTAATTATTTATTGGAACAAAGTTACGCGCGGTATTTTCTGATTACGTTTAACTAGTTTAAGAAAGTGGAGTCGGGCAGGTCTTATCCGAAGCAGGCTTTTCTATTTCACAGTTTTACTAATTTTTTAGGTGATAACATTTTGATATTCAATATTATTATCGTAATATTGCGATTATAAAATGTTGCAATATGGGACTTACAAAGTCAGAAATATTTACAGATGAACAGAACAAATTGGCTTCTTTGTTTAAAGTTTTGGGACATCCTGCAAGGGTTGCCATTCTTCAATATATCATCAATCAGAAAGCCTGTATCTGTAACGATCTGGTCGATGAATTGGGATTGGCACAGGCTACCATTTCACAGCACTTAAAGGAGCTAAAGAATATAGGTATCATTCAAGGAACAATCGAGGGTAAATCCGTGTGCTATTGCATTGATGAAAAACTATGGAAACAAATCCAAGAGGAATTTAATACGTTCTTCAATCAAGAGGTAAAAGTAGCCAGTTGCTGTTCATAAATTTTTTTGACCTTTATCATCGTAATATTGCAATATATGGTTTAATATAAATTTTCAAATTTTACTTTTATGAAACTATCAAAAACCGCTTGCGGTTCGTGAAAACCTTAAAAAAAACAAATATGACACTTGAACAAATCAAAGAAATCCTACCGACATTGGACAATGTTGAATTTCAATTAGAGAACGGAACATCTGTTCCCGAACATTTCCATGTTACGGAAGTAGGACAGATCATCAAACATTTTATTGATTGCGGTGGTGTAGTCCGTACAGAGAAAGCGGTAAACTTCCAATTGTGGGATGCTAACGACTATGAACACAGATTAAAGCCGACCAAGCTATTGAACATTATCAAGCTGTCCGAAGAAAAATTGGGTATTGAAGATACCGAGATAGAGGTGGAATACCAAAATGAAACGATTGGCAAGTTTGACTTGGGTTTTGACGGTAAGCATTTCATCCTAAAGAACAAACAGACGGCTTGTTTGGCAAGCGATGCTTGCGGTATTCCTGCGGAGAAACAGAAAGTAAAATTATCGGAACTGCACAGCACGTGCTGTGCACCTGATTCGGGATGTTGCTAAACACTAAAGACCAACCGTAATGTATAAGAATTTAACTGAAACCATAAAGGGGATTATTGACGTCCAGACCGTAAGCGAGGAACGCAAAACGATACTGCAACCGCTGATAGACTTTGTACAGCAAAAAGCGGACAGCGCAGAGGATATAAACCTCAATTTTATCTGTACCCATAATTCACGTAGAAGCCATTTAGCACAGGTATGGGCGCAAGTGGCAAGTGCATACTTCAATATTCCGAATGTGCATTGCTATTCGGGCGGTACGGAAGACACAGCACTGTTCCCGAAAGTAGCGGAAACATTGACCAATCAAGGATTTACCATTTTCAAGATTGCGGAAACCGATAATCCTGTATATGCCATAAAATACGAGGATAATGCCTTGCCAATCATCGGGTTTTCCAAAAAATACGATAGTCCTTTCAATCCTGCATCGGCATTTGTCGCCATTATGACCTGTTCGCAGGCAGACGGCGGATGCCCTTTCATCGCCGGAGCGGAAAAGAGAATACCCATCACATATGAAGATCCTAAGATTTCGGACGGTTCACCCGAACAGGCACAGGTGTATACAGAAAGAAGTTTACAGATAGCAACAGAAATGTTCTATGTTTTTTCAATGATTAAGAGTTAGCCGATGCAACCCAAACTAAAATTTCTTGACCGTTACCTTACCTTATGGATATTTCTTGCCATGGCGACAGGCGTAGGCTTGGGATATTTCTTTCCGAACATTTCCAATGCTATGGATGCCTTATCCGTAGGTACGACCAATATTCCTTTGGCAATAGGGCTTATATTGATGATGTATCCTCCGTTGGCCAAGGTGGATTATTCATTGTTGCCCAAAGCTCTTAAAGATACCAAAGTAATCGGCATATCTTTATTGCTGAATTGGGTTGTCGGTACCGTACTGATGTTCGGTTTAGCCGTTCTGTTCCTACGGAACGAACCCGATTATATGACAGGCCTGATACTGATTGGTTTGGCAAGATGTATCGCAATGGTCATCGTATGGAGTGATCTGGCAAAAGGGAACAGGGAATACACGGCATTATTGGTCGCACTGAACAGTATCTTTCAGATAATAACGTACAGCTTCTTTGTTTGGCTGTTCATCAACGTATTGCCCAACAAATTAGGTTTAGCCAATTTCAACGTAAGCGTATCCATGAAAGATGTAACCGAAAGTGTGTTGGTATATTTGGGTATTCCTTTCTTCGCAGGTTTTTTAAGCCGTTATACGCTTGTAAAGTCAAAAGGTATAGAATGGTATAATAGAAAATTCATACCCAAGATATCGCCCATTACACTGTATGCTTTACTGTTTACTATCGTGTTAATGTTCAGTCTGAAGGGCGATAAAATATTGGAACTGCCCATGGATGTCGTAAAAGTAGCTGTACCGTTAATCATCTATTTTGTACTGATGTTTTTCGTGAGTTTCTTTATCAATAAATCGTTGGGTGTCTCTTACGACAAAAATGCATCCATCGCATTCACTGCCACAGGGAACAATTTTGAGTTGGCAATAGCCGTATCTATCGCCGTATTTGGTATACACTCACCACAGGCATTTGTGGGCGTTATCGGCCCACTTGTCGAAGTACCAATATTGATACTTTTGGTGAGAGCAAGCTTGTGGTTGAAAAATAAATATTATGGACAATGACACGCTATCACGATACTGCACAAATTATGTCACCAAGCATTCGGACAACCTGTCTCAACACCACAAACCATCCAAGCACCTTTGTTTAAAAACAACTCATTTTTTCAAGATTTGGTTTGTTCAAAGAAAAGGAGGAAGCTATGGGGGAAGTAAACTATCCAAAACAAGTCAAAAAAGCCCAAACCAAATTCGCCCTATTTCTCGCCCCATGGCATAAAAAAAGCACCAATCGGTGTGATTGATGCGTTTCTAGTAGCCGAAACCGAACAAATCTCGAAACATTTTTTGGAAGATTTGGAAAGGTTGGTGGAATTGGAGTCGGAAATAGCATAGAACTAAACTTATGTCAAGCGTTCTTCCAGCAATCCCTTCCAGAGAATAAACCCTTTGTTGTTATCGGAATAGTCGTGTACGATTCTTGAAAAATATTGCGGATCGGTTTCCAGGTAAGCTTGTCTTCCTTTCTCTCGGATGACGTTCAGCTCCTTGTCGATTTGTTTAATCGTATCCATCAGGGCAGCCTTACTTTTATCCGTATGCCAGATGTATGTTGCTTCTTCCGTATCCAGCGTCTCCAGAACGATATGATAATTCTGTTCGCCTGCAATTAAGAACACAAAAGAAAACGGCTGCAAAACAAAGCGCAGTTTCATGATATTTCGTTCGTGCTTTTCTGCTAAAAACTGAATATGTCGGGAATGTCTATATTGCTTGCCTTTTAGTAAATCATTCAAAATGGCCTCCGCATCGGTATAAATATTTTTGTTCTCCGGAAGCTCATTTGCGGTAAGCATATTTTGTTTCGATGGCGGAGTTTGTCCAATAAAACTTTTATGGAGAAACTGAAACTTTACACTCTCCACAATCTCCTTGTCGATGTTTTCAATGTCAGCAGAAGTTGCCAATTGCGATAGGATTACGCCATTCTCGATCTCCGCATAGATGTCAACCCTCACTGATTTTGATTTCAACACCTTGATGAAGTACGGTTTTAACACGTCAAATTCCGGACGGAATTCTTCATTTTCTATCTCAAAATCAAATCGCTGATCACTTCCTTTATCGACGTATTCAAAACCAACATTGCCGTATCTGAAATCCAGATCTGTTATTCCTACTTTTATTTGCGCTTCAATGACCACACTTTGTCTTTCCGAAGCCAATTCGGTAGGCTCATCAAATAAACTGGCCTGCTTGGCTATCTGACGATAATAGGTGTTTCGTTTCAGAAACAGTTTATTGAGGTAGTCAATTTTAATGTCGCGGTAATCGTAAATAGTCGGATTGATTTCTGAACGTTGCACACGACCAATGTATTGAATCAACTTCCCCTTAAAAGAAAAGGGGTACACTAAAAACAACGAACTGATATTGGATAAATCCGAACCTTCACCAAAATATTGTCCGGTAGTGATCAACACCTGAAAATTACCCTGCCGTAAAGTCTGCCATTTTAATTTCCTATTGCTTTCCGAATCGTCCCCGCTTAGCGTAACAACCTCATAGGATTGCTTTAAGAAAAGGTAAAGCGTGTCAATATGTTCTTTCCTTTCCGTGATAATGGCAATCCGTTTCCCTTTGGAAAGTTCTCCTTTGATGTCGTTCAGAATAAGTTTGTTCCGCTGAGAATCGTGAATCAGAATCTTTGAAAGTGTTTCGAAATTGTCTGTCTTGGAATTGAAAGGGACGTCCAAATCCGTGTTCTTGACAAAAACCTGCGCATGCTTGAAGTTTTCAATTTCGGCGGAATCAACGGTTGAAATGATTTCTCCAAGAAATGCAAAAATCAATTTCTCGTCATTATACTTTCGGAAGGGAGTAGCCGTCAATCCGTACAGGTAAAATGTTTCTAACTTGCCTATCGTATTTCGGAAGGTTTCGGCAGGAATATGATGGCATTCATCTACCAGGATAGCCCCGAAATGCGTTTGGATTTGCTCCATCTGCTTCGGCAAGCTTTGAATGGTCGCAACGGTAATTTGCTTACCGATTTTAGCCTTTCCTTTTCCAATGATGCCTATTTCCTGCTTTGGAATTCCAAGAAATGCCTGAACCCGTTCCTGCCATTGTTCCAATAGTTGTTTACGGTGAACGACGATCAAAGCGGGCTGCTTTTTATCGGCAATAATTTTTAAGCCCATGATCGTTTTACCCGAACCGGGCGGGGCAACGATCACCCCGAAATCCTTTTTTGAAACCGCTTCAACGACTTTTTCCTGATGATTTCTCAAGCTTGCCTGGAATGAAAATGCAATTTCTCCCTTCAGTTTCCGGTCATCCCGAAAATCAAATTCGATATTCTGTTCATTACAAAACCGGAGCAGTTTTCTGATAAAGCCCCTTGGGATGATAATGTCCTTTTCATTTTCTTCAATGAGCTTAAAATAGCGTTCCGTTCCAAACGTGTTTTTGCCGGACTTCTTCTTGATAAAGAATTCAGCATTGGCAAAATTCAGCTCTTCCTTCAAAAAGTTAATTAACGGCGTGGTGAGCATCTCCCGCTGAAGACGGATGTTCTGTTTGAGTGAAATGATGAGTTTCCCACTACACCCTCTCGTTGGATTATATACAGCGGATGAAATTTCCTGATACAAGCCTTCCAATATGTTAGTAGGTACCTTTTCGATCTCATTCAAAAATTGCCATTGGTCGGGATAAGGCTCGAATGTTTCGGGATGGATAAAACAACTGTTTCCTTTTTCCATCGCAGGTTTGAAAAATGGAAGTGCTATCAAATTACCCAAGCCTTTTCCGGAAAGGAAGTCCTGATTGGGGAATAACCGGTCGAAACTGGAGCTCTTGTCAAACATGGAAAAAGCGTTCGATTGCTCCAAAATGGAGATGAAAATCTTACGGCTTCGAACTGCCGGATAGGGTTTGTCGAAAAATATCCAAACATGTCCGCCATTCCCACTCCGGGAACGTTCCAGATAGGCGGGGATATTTTTCTCCTTGCAAGCATTTAAGAAGTTCACCGCTTCCTCTTGCCAGTTTTGCTTGTCAAAATCCGCAACCAAAAACCACGACGTATTATCCTGTAACAGGGGATAAATCCCAATTTGCTGCGCACCGTTTAAATGCTTTTGGATTTCATTGTCCGTAAGTGGTAAGTAGGTTTTATGTGGATAGTTGGCAAATGTCCCACCATTCATTTTGTGTACCCCGTAATGATAAGGGTCAAACTGATAAGCCGGCATATAGCCCGTTTTTCCGGATTTCTCCCAGCGAATAGCAAACACGTCTTCACGGCCTCGAAACAGGGAACGAAACAGATTTGTATTTGTTGAGGGAATATCTGGCATCTAATCTCTTAAATCGACCTTTAAATCATTATTTTCTATTTTACGAATACGTGACAACTTAAATGCTTGTGATCGCCAAGTTATCGGTAACAAATATAGGGCTCATTTCATGCTATATTGCCCGACTTTTGCCCCACTATCGCTCTTTTTGCCCCACTATTGCCCGACTGTCTTGTAGGATACTTGTATTTATTTTGACTCCATTGACGCAATTTTTGTTCTACCCTGACGCAATTGACGCAATTATGACGCAATTCAATTTAAGGTGTAAAAAGCTCCTGCTCCTTTCTGTCCGCTTGATTTGAACAGCTTTTTGTCTGTCAATTCTTTTATGTCTCGTGTTGCTGTTTCTCTTGAGACATCATTCAAGGATTGATAGTCACTATTGGTGATTTTTCCTTTTTCTTTTGCGAACAAAACAGCCTTTACTTGTCTGTTATTCAATCCAAGTGCTTCTAAGTACTCGGCGTCATAAATATCTTTCTTAAACACTACCCAAAAGTCCGATCCCTCCACAAGGTAAGTCGGTTCGGGAAGTCCTTCGGCAACACACAGTTCCGTCATTTTACTGATGCCGCGGCCCCATGATTCTACATAGCCGCTACGGAAAAATGCGTTGGCAATATCTGGATTATAAGGTCTGGACGAATGGCTTTTCAACAGGTTGCTTACCGTCCAGTTCTCCGGCAGATGTCCCTCGTTCCAAATCATAATTTTATCCTTGTAAACGCGGATTTGAATGGGTGTCAAACCTGAATAATCTTTATGAGCTATGGCATTGAGCAAGGCTTCGCGTACCGCTTCTTTCGGATATTCGTATGTTTCCACCCGGTGTATGCCTTCGTAACTGATCAGCGCTTTGATGTACTTGGTAAAAAGCAAGTCAACCGTTTTTTCCACCTGTTCAAACAAATTTCCGTGAACCTCGTCCTGAAAAATCAAATCGGCTTCATTCTCAAAATACCCGATTTTGATGTAAGCGCCTGTTACAAACTTTTCCGGATCGGGATGGAACAGCAAAATGGCCGCCCGTTTCAAATAGTCACCCTCAATCAGTTTCAGGTTTTCCAGTAGGTGCGTATTGTCTTCGGATAAGGCTTCTTCACTAAGACGTTTGCTCCGGATACCTCTTTTCTTAAAAAATTCCAGAGTTTCCGACTTCAAATCACCGACAGATACCTTGGGTACCGGAACACCATCCCAACGCTTGCCTTTTTTCTGTAATAAAAATTTATCCAAAGCAGCGCCCTTTAATTCCTGTTTGGTGCTTCCACTTCGGTAATGGTATTGCCCTTTGTAATTTACCGCATTGGGGTAGGGCTCCACTACGATTTCCAGATAATCACCGGCCTTGGTTTGGTGTAAATTCACTTCTGCCACAATCCCCAAGACATCTCTTACTTTGTTGGGGATTTCTTCCAGCAACTGTTTCGCATCAGCCACGCCGACCACTTTTCCGTTATCGTACTTACCGATGAAAATAGTACCTCCATTGGCATTTGCAAAACCGCAAATCCACTTCAGGTACTCGTCTCGCCAACTCTGCTTGTATTCTATGTTTTGAGATTCTGACATCCTGTTATTTTACTACCTTGTTATTTCGTTTGCTATCATCTCCGCTTGTTTCAACACGGTTTCAGTTGCCAGCATCTGCTTATCCGGCGGATAGCCATACTTCCTTAAAATCCGTTTTACCGCAACCTTCAACTTCGCTTTCACACTTTCCTTAATCGTCCAGTCGATCGACGCATTTTGCCGGATCGTTTCCGTCAGTACCACCGCCAGTTCGCGCAGCTTATCCTGCTGCATCAGTTCTTTTGCGCTGTCATTATTGGCCACTGCCGTATAAAAAGCATACTCAAAGTCCGTCAAGCCCATTTGCTTCGCCTCATTGTCCATTTCCACAATACCTTTACTCAGCTTGATGAGTTCCTCAATTACCTCGGCTGCCGTCAATATTTTATTATGGTATTTCCGAATCGAGTTTTCCAGCATTTCGGAGAACGACCGGCTTTTTACCAAGTTCTTTTTCGCCCTTGATTTGATTTCGTCATTCAACAGTTTTTTCAACACTTCCAGGGCCACGTTTTTGTGTTCCATTCCTTTCAGCTCCATCAAAAACTCGTCTGACAGGATGGAAATATCCGGCCGCTTTATTCCGGCGGCGTCAAAAACATCAATGACCTGTTCGGAAACCAAAGCTTTGTCGATCACCTGACGAATGGTTGTTTCGATCTCTTCATCCGTTTTTCCCGTTCCGGTGCTGTCAAACTTCGCCAACCGCGCTTTTACAGCCTGAAAGAACGAAACTTCATCTTTGGCATCCATAGCCTGCTCATGCGGAACGGCTATGGCGAAGGCTTTAGATAAGGCCGTTACTTCGTTGATGTACCGTTTCTTGCCGTCCTCCAAACCGAGGATATGCTCTTCGGCCGCAAGGATTAGTGACAATTTTTTGGACGTGTCGGCTTCAAAATAACTTTCGTAGGTGAAACCGTGGTACATATTTGAGACTACTTCCAATTTCTCCAGCATCAATTGGACTGCTTGCTCCTGTGCAATGGTCGGGTCGCCTTTGCCACCCGCATCCGAATAAAAGGCCAGTGCCTTTTTCAGGTCAGAAGCAATTCCCAAATAATCTACAATCAAACCGCCGGGTTTGTCTTTATACACCCGGTTTACCCGAGCGATAGCCTGCATCAGATTATGCCCTTTCATGGGCTTGTCGATGTAGAGCGTGTGCATACTGGGTGCATCAAAGCCCGTGAGCCACATATCCCGAACAATCACCAATTGCAATTCGTCATCCGGATTTTTCATCCGTTCGGCAAGCATCCGCCGTTGTTCTTTGGTGGTATGATGTTTGGCGATTTTGGGGCCGTCAGCAGAGGCCGAAGTCATAATCACTTTAATGACGCCCTTATTCAGATCGTCCGAATGCCATTCCGGTTTCAAGGCGATAATGGCATCGTACAAATCGGCTGCTATTCTCCGACTCATGGACACAATCATCCCTTTACCTTCAAATACGGCCTGCCGCTGGCTAAAGTGCGCAACAATATCTTTGGCAATTGTAGCCATCCGCTTTTCGCTTCCCACCAGCGCTTCGAGCTGTGTCCATTTCGCCTTGGCCTTTTGCGTATCGGTCAGCTCTTCCTGCTCCAATTCATCATCCAGCTCGTCCACCAGTTGCTTGCCTTCTTCACTAAGGTTCACCTTTGCCAGTCGGCTCTCGTAATAAATGCGAACGGTGGCACCATCTTCAACGGCCTGGGCAATATCATATATGTCCACATAGTTGCCAAATACGGCCGGCGTGTTAACGTCTGTACTCTCAATAGGTGTTCCGGTAAAGCCCAAATACGTGGCATTGGGCAAAGCATCGCGCATATATTTGGCAAAACCGTACACGATCTTCTTACCAACCACATTTCCCCTCCCATCCTTGGCATCGATGGTTTTGGCCTTAAAACCGTATTGGGTACGGTGTGCTTCGTCCGCGATCACCACAATATTCTTCCGCTGGGAAAGTGTTTCATACACATTGCCTTCTTCGGGTTGAAATTTCTGAATGGTCGTAAACACCACACCTCCTGAAGCCACTTTCAGTAAGTCTTTTAGCTGATTCCGGTCGTCCGCCTGTACCGGCTCCTGGCGCAGCAGTTGCTTGGATGCGGCAAACGTATCAAAGAGCTGATCGTCTAAATCGTTGCGATCGGTAATCACCAAAATGGTAGGGTTATCCAGTGCCAGCACGATTTTACCGGTATAGAAAACCATAGACAAAGACTTGCCACTTCCCTGCGTATGCCACACCACACCAGCTTTCCGGTCGCCAATGGGCTGATTTTTTACGCCAGGTAAACCATAGCTTACGGGGTCTTCCATAGCCACATTTAACGGAGCCTCTTTTTCAACGTTAAAACCCGTTGCCCGCAACGTGGATTCCACCGCCCGGTTTACGGCATAATATTGATGATAAGCGGCTAATTTTTTAACGGTTGAGATGGTCGTGATACCGGTTTCCGTATCCTCCCGCTTCGATTTTTCAAAAACCACAAAATGCCTGATGATGTCAATCAGGGTTTCCTTGTTCAGCATCCCTTGTATCAAGGTTTCCAGCTGGCTGACCAAATGCGAGGCCTCCGCTTTTCCATCGGCCGACTTCCATGCCATATAACGACTAAAACCGGCCGAAATAGAACCCGCTTTCGCCTCCAGTCCATCCGAGATTACCACAAAGCCGTTGTAGGTAAACAAACCCGGAATGATGGTTTTATACGTTTCTACCTGCTTGAAAGCGGAATGGATCGTGGTGTTTTCATCCGCCGCATTCTTCAATTCAATAACCACCAGCGGAATGCCATTCACAAACAGTAAAACATCCGGTCGTTTGTTATTCCCATTTTCAATGATGGTGAATTGGTTGGCGACGACAAACTCATTATTATAGGGGTCGTTAAAATCAACCAGCCAAACCCGGTCGCCGCGGTCGTCCCCATCTACCCGTTTGGAAACCGGAATACCTTCCGTCAACAAACGGTGAAAGGTCTCGTTGTTCGCTAAAAGTTCCGGCGAAGCGATACGCTGGATTTCTTTGATGGCTTCTGCCTGTGCATCAGCAGGAATACCGGGGTTGATGTGCTTCACCGCCTGTTGCAGCCTGTGCAATAACAGCACCTGCGCATAATTATCCCGTTCAGGCGTAGCACCGTCGGGAGCTATGTCCGGGGCATAGATGTATTCGTAACCCAGTTCCTCCAGGCGCTCAATCGCCAACTGTTCGATATGGTTTTCAGTTATTCTCATTAGACTTTTCTTTCAAGATTCACAATCATTGGAATGTTGGCTCGAATTGCTTTACCTGTAACCACTGCATGATATTTATTGAGGTTTGGTAATGCTTGGACAAGAGAACCTCCGATGTAATTTGATAAGAAAATGAAGCTCGTTTCGTCAAATGCCTGAAAGCAAACAATCGTATTGCATTGTGTTAGTACCGTTTTTGAAACATTAGCTGTACGTTGAGCTATTACCATAAGGCCAACACCATATTTTCTTCCTTGTAAAGCAATTTGCCCCATTTTATTCACTATAGCTTTGCTATCCCAATTATTTACACCGAGAAAATTGGACTCGGGAACGATGGTATGTGCTTCTTCAAGAACCAAGCAAATTTTTAATGGATCATCGGCATCATAAGCGGCTTTTGCTGAATCGAATATTGTGCTAAAAAGTCTTTCAGTAGCTGCTATTACTTCAACTGTGTTGCTCATAACAGGTAGTTCAATAAGACCTGTTGTGTGCTCATCTCCAGTCAAGAAATCGTTTATGTTATCTTTAGTAAGTGCTAAAGCTTCAATTTCCTTCCTCCATTCACCAGTAAAGTCAACACAGATAACTTTTGTATCATTACCTAATTCACGAATGATTTCTCTTGCCAAAAAAGATTTACCAGAGCCAGTAACTCCTAACAATGCCAAATGATGACTTACTGCATCATGTAAATTGATTACTGAGGGTAGTTGTGTGTTCGGGATTACGCCTAATTGATATTCTGGATATTTAAATGCTTGAACTTCAATGTTACTTGTATCTGCTTTGAATACTGGTGTGTTGATGTGAGGAACCCAGCCAAACTTCTGAAATGATAACTGCTCATTTTGCCATTCACCGAGTTGGAGTGCTTCTCCTTCAATGAAACCTGATTCGTTTTTGTTTTCCAGTTTCTCAAACTCGGTTGTTCCACCTACTACTTGGTAGAACAATCGTTTTCCTCCCGTTTTCAATTCGAGTAAGTCACCCTCTTGTAGATCATCTACCTTTTTAGAATACTCAAACTTGACACTTCCAATCGTTGAGCCCTCTATTATGACACCTACGAAATTTTCAATGTTCAATTCCTTTTCTAATGCCTCTCTTTCATCTTTTTCTGAGACTTTGTATACTATGTTCTTATCAAAAGTTTGGTTATTACCATTGTCGGTGCTGAGTTGCAAAACTTTGGCCCATTTTTCCTGATTTAGCAAATAAGTATCGAAAACGACTCCTCTAATGGCATACTCATTTGAATCTTGCATGGAGTATTTAAACTTCACTACATCAAATTTTTTGATGCTCTTTCTGTCTTCAAATAGCTTTACAAGGAAAATCTTCTTTGATTGGACACCGAATATCTCACCGATAGCGTCAGTATTAATTTTTTTCTTTCCGTACAGAAATCTGCTATGCATGCTCTTGGAGTTTATCAATAAAGTCCCTCCCCATAGACCTACCATCATAAGCATATAACTATCTCCAACCGGATCGATAATTTGTGCTTTGTATAGGAACAGAATTGAAATAAATACAAATGAATAGATAACCTTTCCCTGACCGAACATCACAACTAGATTTTTTAACCAATTCGAGAGTTTGTTAACCGGAGCTTCCGGACTAAACTGTTGATTGGACAAGGCAAGTGAAAGTATCGCCATAGCTAAGAGAAATAAAATTACTCCTATAGACACCCACCAGGCAGCTTCATGGTTAAATGAGCCCTTAACTGATAAATAAACTAAGACTAGCGGAATTGTATTTGTTATGACATTTTTTGGTGAAGAGTAGTAAGGTTCAATAAATAGTATAGAAAATAGCAGCATGAATAAGCCCGAGTAAAACCACAGGTTTTTTGTGCTGGTGTCTGGTAACGGATTATTCGTAAATAAGTAATGAATACCCACAAAAAATGAGCACGCAAGAATGAACAGTATGAACCTATTCGTTATATAGAATTGAAATTTGCCCATGCCTTATACTTTTTAGCTTCCTCAACTCTCACCTCCCCGCTCATCAACTTCGGCAACAGCGTATCCCGCAGGGCGGTAAGGGTGCGGATTTGGGTATAATTTGATTTGATTTTCTTCATCATCGGGTCAACTTCTGCATGAAACTTCTCAATGTTTTCATTCACAGAAATTTCCAAACTTTTGATAAGAACCTGACTAATATTTTGTTGAGCAGAGCCAACTGCTCTGCTTTTTAGTTCATCAACATTTGCTTTGATTGTATGATAAATAAATGTGTATGGAAATTCATCATTAGGAAGACAAGCACAAATGGCTTGATTGCATGTAGCTTCCTGACCAATAATTGCAAACTGACCTACCGTTGCCCCATACATTGCAATTAATACACTGTTCTCAGGCAATAACTTAGCACTGGACCTTTTCAATGCTTCTACTGTGATTCTTTCTTCTGTATCCAAAATGTAGCCCCCATTGAGCTCTTTGGATTTGACCCATTGATAATTACCACCTTCGTAGAAATCCATTCTTTTTCTTGACGGTGTACCACCTGATGTTGTTTTAATGCACTCGCCAAGTGGAATTAGTTCTGACTCTTCCTCCACAAACCACTGCCTAAACAGCGTCTCCGCCATTTTTTCGAGTGTGGCATTTTGGCGGTGCAGCAGGTCTATTTTGTCGTCTAAGCTGGAAAGGACGGAGGCGATGGCGCGTTGTTCGGGGAGAGGGGGAAGAAGGAACAAATGCTGTTTTACTACATCTGTCTGTACCCGTTGCCTTCCTGAACTACCCGTCATAGATAGAATAGCAACATCTCGGAAATCCGGAGATATCGAAAGATAATAAAGAAACTGTTTATCACTTTCTCCCGCTTTTTCTCTAAGAACAATAAATTCTGTTGAACCAAAAGCTATCTCATCTTCATCGAGAATATCTACAAAAGCCGTTTTCCCATTTTCAAGACTTGGCGTAATTCTGGCAACAATTGTATCACCATTTCGGAATTTCGTTCCTCCTGAATATTCCTCAATAGTATAAGAAACTATTTTCTTTGTAAATGGCTGCAATATTTCCATTGCAATCTTTTTTGCTAAAGTCCCCTTTGGCAGCCTCTCAGTCGGGTTTACTTCCGCAACCTTTTCTAACGATATTTCCTTCCACTCACTCATTGGCTCACCAGATTTTCATTCCGCAAATACAGAAAGGATTGCGGTGGGGTAAGGTTAAAATGTTCGCGCAGGCATAGCGCCTCTTTATATCTTCTGGTTTTTTTGATTTTAATGGCAAACCCCATTTCTCGATCAGCAAAGTACTTGTAAAAAAAACCTTCATCTATTCCCGCAAATCGTTTGGTCTTGTTCCAGAGATTTTCCGGACTATCACTGATGATTGTCTCAATGTCAAACTCTCCAATTACCCTTTGTGTAGGTGAAGAAGCATATACCACTACGGTTTTTATATCGCTATTCTTGAATACCGCTTTGCGGAACTCATATTTTTTGGAACCTTCAAAGATCCGCTCCGCAAATTCCGGCTTAATCGACAATAAGACTTTCATTTGTTCCCGTTTCATTCAATATCGTTTTAAATTGTTCGTGTGTTATTTGTTTCAATCCCCTTATTTCATTTTCTGCTCCACTTAATATTCCGAGCTCAAGAAGCCTCTTCCTGTTTATCCGGTTGCCCAAACCAAATGACCATACGTAGAGAAAATTGATAATAAAAGGTCGGAATCGGGGGTTCCAATTCCAGTATTTTTTAAGCTCCTCATTACTGAAAACGCTCCTTTTTCGGCACTTGGCGATGAAATCGTTTTCATCCCGAATGTCTTCAATCACTTCCTCACAAATGGCGATGGTAGTGATTACACTGCTGTAATAGGCGCTTTTGCCTTTTTCCGCAGTCCGGTAAAATACTATGATGTCACCCTTTCTGATGCCCCTTTCAATTGAGCGGCATATATAAACCTTGCTCAAGGCGTTCCGGTGGGGTTCATGTTCAATAAAATTCTGAGGTGATTCCGTCTTCAGATAGGAATCAGGCAAGAGCTCAGTGTGGTAATCCGGGTAAATGGGAATAAGAAAAACATTCTGCTCGGCACTGAGATATGGAAAAGTCAGTTTTGGATGGTCTGTATCGGCCTTAGGAGAAAAGTCGCGGACATAAACCTGTTCTCCATCTTCTCCCTTCGTACCGTATTTTTGAAATCCCCATTCTTCCAATAGCGCAATAAGTCGTTGCTGCTCGTCTCGTTTTTCAAATATGGTCACGTAAATTTCATCAACCTTTCGGGCAAGGGCGTTGTCAAAAATTATTTTCATAAACCGCTCCCCCAATCGAACACCATTGCTGATGACTTTGAAGGTGCCTACTTTCAGTCTCTTTTTGGGTTTAAAAACTGGTGCTATATCAGGGTATGCTTCATCTCTATCCTCTGTTTTGATGTACAAAAAAGAAAGTAGGAGATTGTTGTCATTATTGATGGTTACGTAGGCCTGTTCGTTTGCTTTCTTGTGAAACCACCTTTCAAAACCGGGGTAGTCTTCTTTAAGCGTACTGAAAAAGGGATCGTTAATGTCCAGCTCACCAAATAGCTTTTGCTGAACGCCCAATACCTGATATTTGACAAGCTCCGGAAATTCAGCAAAGACTTTTTCGAGGAAGGAATTAATGGTAAATACCTGATCTGAAATCCCTAATGCATCTGCTTTGGAATGGATTTTCTTGTCTTCCGAGATCAGCAAATCCACTCTCCCAACAAACACCTCATTCAATAGAACGGTATCGTTCCGATCATTTTCGTTTTGGTCAAATCGATCTGAAATGGTACTTACCTCATCTGTCATTTGAGCCGTTGTAAGCAACTGCTCGTAGCTGTCCATCTTGATTTTAAAGGTGTCGACAGTACCGGTGTTGGGATTTTTCTCGATTTCCTGAACAGTAACCGGATGAATACACTTTTGGTATTTGACCTTGTCAAGCCATTTAAACAGAATACCGATATCCTGGTTGGCAATCCTTCCGGCTTCCCTGTGAATAATGATATTTGTGTCTAAGAGGGCTTTCATAGAAAATTAATTTTTAATCATTGGTAATCTGAATTTTATCGAGATTAGCCATAATCCGTTCGTTCAATTCCGTTTCTTCCTTCAGCTGTGCTTCAAACTCGGCTTTCAGACTGGTAAAGCGTTCGGCAAAGTCAAAATCATCCTCTTCCTCGGCCAGCCCAACATAGCGGCCGGGGGTAAGTACATAGTCCAATTCGGCTACCCGTTCTTTGGTGGCAGAAGCGCAGAAGCCTTTTATATCTTCGTAATTGCCGTCCGGATTTCTCCAATTGTGGTAGGTTTCCGCTATCTGCGCTATATCTTCCTTGGAGAGTTCCCGGGTTCTACGATTAATCAAATGCCCTAAGTTGCGGGCATCGATGAACAGAATTTCTCCGCTACGGTTTCTGAATTTTCCATTGCTACGGTTTCGGCTCATAAACCAAAGGGAAGCCGGGATCTGGGTGTTCAAAAACAGTTTGGCCGGAAGGTTTACAATACAGTCGATCAAGTCAGCCTCAATCAATGCTTTTCTGATATCGCCCTCACCGCCACTTTTGGAAGTCAATGCACCTTTTGCCAAGACAAACCCTGCTTGTCCGCTGGGCGCCAAGTGATACAGGAAATGTTGGATCCAGGCATAATTGGCATTTCCGGTGGGTGGTGTGCCGTATTTCCAACGGCCATCGGTACGGAGCAGATCGCCGCTCCAATCGCTAACATTGAACGGTGGGTTGGCGATGATATAATCAGCTTTCAGGTCTTTGTGGGCGTCGTTGAGAAAAGACCCCTCGTTGTTCCATTTCACCTGCGAGCTGTCAATGCCCCTGATAGCCAAGTTCATTTTCGCCAATCGCCAGGTGGTTTGGTTACTTTCCTGTCCGTATATGGAAATATCGTTTACTTTCCCTTGATGGTCTTCCACAAATTTCTCCGATTGTACAAACATACCGCCCGAACCACAGCAGGGGTCAAACACACGCCCTTTGTAGGGCTCCAGCATTTCCACCAGTAATTCCACTACGCTTCTTGGTGTATAGAACTGTCCCCCCTTTTTACCTTCCGCAAGGGCAAATTCTCCGAGGAAGTATTCAAAGACATGCCCCAATACATCGGCACTTCTTGCTTTGGCATCTCCCAAAGCGATATTGCCAACCAAGTCTATCAGTTCGCCCAAGCTGGTTGGATCGAGATTTTGCCGGGCAAATACTTTAGGTAGCACACCCTTTAGGGAAGCATTTTCTTTTTCAATGGCATCCATGGCATCATCTACAAATTTCCCGATTTCGGGCTGTTTTGCCTTGGATTGCAAATAGTGCCAGCGGGCATCCTGCGGCACAAAGAATACATTCTCCGCTTTATATTCATCCTTGTCCTCCGGATCTGCACCTTGGTCTTCCTCCGCTTGGAGTCTGGCATAAAGCTCTTCAAAAGCATCGGAGATATATTTCAAAAAGATTAACCCCAGTACAATATGCTTGTATTCCGCAGCGTCAATATTCTTACGGAGTTTATCCGCTGCTTTCCAAAGCTGTTTCTCTAAGGGTTCTTCTGTTGTGTTCTGTTTCGCCATAAATTGCTATTCGTTATTGTTGTTGATCTGTCGACTGTTTTAAAACAGGCAGCATAATTTCCCTGATCCATGCAGGCGCGAGCTGAATATCATGCTTTAGCCGTTCAGGTTTTTCCTTTTTCAAGAGTTCCCGGATGTGCGTTATTTCCTTGTCAAGCACCTTATCTTTACCGATTGTTTTCAGTGCCTGAATCGCCAGCCCGCTTATTTTGCCAATGGTAGCGACATTTTTTGGCGTTGTTTTTTTGAATACCACACTGCGTTTGCCAATAGTAATCTTCCGGGCAGAGCCATCCGTCAGGTAAATCAAGTTCACCGGCACCTGCGTGGAAAGCCCCAGACTGTTAAGCGCGAAATCCCCCGTGGGAACAATCCTTGCCCTGTCACGCTCAGCTATGGCAAGGGCAACTTCTTCAAGCGTGGGTTTTAGTTTACCAAACGTATCGCTTAGCACCGGTCGATAGTAAATCCCCGCAGCAAGGCGCTCCAATTCACCCGCCTTCACCAAACGCTCCAGAGCCTTCCGTAACGCATCGGCATTACCATACAGCGAAAAACTCTCCGTGAAAAACAGCGTACCTCTTTTGGTTTTCTTAACCTTTTCAAGTATTCGTATTTCGATGCTTTCCAAAATGAAACGGCTTAATTACTGTCACAAATTTAATAAAAATATGTGACGTATCGAGCCGACTATATTTTTCTTACGCCTTCATTGTTTTTCTCCACTGAAATCACCCCTTCCGTAATATGCTTCCCCTCAAACTCCTGTATCTTCGCCGTCACCTCTCTGAACAATTCCGCCAATTCTGCCGTCCGTTTTTCCAATCGATAGAGATAGGCTGCCGCTTTCCTTTCCGGAAAATGGCGGTATAAAATCTTGACCACCTGGTTGTGATTGGTTCCGACCGATCTAAACAGGGAATAAAAGTTCGTCAATCTCATATAGAAATTCAACACACCCATATCGTAATAGACCACCTTTAAGTCGTTCTCAAAAATGGCTTTTCTTGCAAATTCGGCTTTATTTGACATGCCTGATTGGTCAAATAGTGTTAAAAATTTTGCGTTTTCCGCCTCCGTCAACCGGAAAGCGTATTTGTATTTTGTCTTATCCGCTTTCGGCTTTCTACCGTCTTTCTTCCTGTTTTTCTTCCGTTCTCTTTCCATAAAAATGCGATTTAAAGATTTCAACCATTCGACTTCGGAGAAATGGTTTAGCCCCCTGCGCAAGGGCAAGTAGTTTTGAGGCACTATTTTCATTTCGAGTGCCTCAAAACACAACTTGCCGTGTTCCGGTGAACACAAAAATCCACTCTTCGAGATGGATTAGTGTTAGCAAAGAAAATGTCCATTTCCAGTATCAAATTTCGGAAAGAAAAGCGGGCGAGCGGTAAGCCACAGCATGCCAAATACTGCCGCTAAGTGCCAATAATATCTACATCAACAGGCAGGAATCAAGTAGCAATAAAACCGGTAAAATGCCAGCAGTCCTGAATGCCGGTCGGCAAGCGTGCAAGACCGCCAGCCTGACGGTTTGCAGTCCGGAAAGGGAGTGCTCTCGGAAACCTGCTTGCAGATTAGACCACTACTTTGACGGATTATCCCCCCCTTAAAATTGTTTCCAAAACAAAAAAACAGAAAAAAAAGAAAGCCATTTGGGCAAGGCGGACAAGCGGAAAAACCAAAAGGAAACGGAATAAGTCCCGAAGGGTGGCGAAGCCATTATGCCGTAAGCTTTTGGTTGGACAGTGCGAGGGGTGTCCGCCTTAGCTTTGCTGCCTTTTTATTCTTTTTTGAGATACAATTCCGCCCATGAAAGCCAAATGCTACCCCTAACTGCAACATTCACAGCTCAACCTGTTTACCCGATTAAATTAGTCGGAAACACCGTTTGGCGATGCAGGAGGAGAAAGGCATAACGAAAATACCAATCGAGGAAGCAATGGAGCTTCTTCGCAGGGAGGGTATTGATGTGGATAGGGAAGAAGCCGAACGGATTATGGACTTTCTCTACAACCTCACCATGATCGTCATCCGGGAATGCTTCGATGTGGAGTGATTTTCGTAAATTAGCCAATCCCCAACGCATTTTTGGAATTAAAACGATTAGCGATGAAACGAGCGGATTTATACATACGTGTTTCCACCGATGAACAGGCGGACAAAGGATATTCACAGCGTGACCAAGAAGAACGTCTGAAACGTTTTTGTTCCACCAATAAGATTACAGTCGGTCAAATCATCTATGAAGACCATTCCGCCAAGACCTTTAACCGTCCGGAATGGATAAAGCTGCTGAACAACCTCAAAAAGAAAAGTTCAAAGACCACGCTCATCCTCTTTACCAAATGGGACAGGTTCAGCCGCAATGCGGGTGACGCTTATCAAATGATCAGCACCCTCAACAAACTTGGCGTAGAACCACAAGCCGTTGAACAACCCTTAGACCTCGCCATTCCCGAAAACAAGATGATGTTGGCCATCTACTTGGCTGCACCGGAAGTAGAAAACGATCGCAGGGCGCTGAATACGTTTTACGGAATGCGGAGAGCAAGGAAAGAGGGACGTTTGATGGGCAAGGCTCCGTTTGGTTATATCAACCGAAGTAAAGAAGACGGAAGGAAATATGTTGCCCTGAAAGAACCCCAAGCATCTGCAATGCGATGGGCATTTAATGAAATCGCCAAAGGCGTATTCGCTGCTGATCAAGTACGGCAGAAGATGAATGCACAGAGCCCAACCAAATTAAGCCGGAGTGCATTTCACGTAGCTATACGCAATCCGCTGTATTACGGAAAAATATTCATTGCTAAATTTCAGGATGAAGAAGCGCATTTGGTACAGGGTCAACACGAACCGTTAATCAGCGAAGAACTTTTCCATAAAGTACAATTGATACTGGACGGCAATAAAAGGGTAGAACGCCCGAACACGAAAATTCTGTCCGATAAGAACCTGCCGTTACGGGGTTTTCTGACCTGTCCGAAATGTGGTCGTAATCTCACAGGCAGTGCATCCAAAGGGAGAACGAACCGCTATTACTATTACCATTGCATTGCCTCCTGTGGCTTCAGAGAGCAAGCCGGAAATGCCAACGCTATTTTTGAAAACGGACTGCTCCAGTTCGAGCTAAACGATGGTATAAAGAACATCCTTAAAAAGCTGCTGTTGGACAACTACAAAAAGTTTGTACAAAGTCCGATGAACGAGAAAAAGAGGATTTCGGAAGAAATTGATCGCCTGAACGCACGGTTATCCGTTGCCCGGAACAAACTGCTTTCGGAAACCATTGATGACGAGGAATACCTCGACATTAAAAGAGAGTGCAAAGAGAAAATCGAACGGCTGGAAGAACAGTTGAGCAAGGACGGTTTGAATACCAAGAAAACCAATATCGACAAGACTTTGGACAAAGCATTACAGCATATTCAAAACATCCCGAAACTGTATAGAGAAGGCGGAATTCAAACAAAGAGAGCGATAATTGGTTCGATATTCCCAGAAAAATTAGAGTTTGATGGAAAAACTTATCGAACCGCCCGAATGAACGTAATCGCAAATCATATCTTTCAGCTAAACAACGGATTAGCCCTAAAAAAGAACAGGACAAACGAAAATATATTTCATTTGTCCTGTTTAGTAGCCCGTAGGGGAATCGAACCCCTGTTTCAAGAATGAAAATCTTGCGTCCTAACCCCTAGACGAACGGGCCTTATTTCCAAAGGTCTGCAAATATAGAACTTCTTTTGAAAAGGACAAAATATTTTTCGCTTTGCTGTGATAAATCACTGAAAGCGAAAAAATTATTTTTAGATCAGGTCGAAACCTATGTCCGTACGAAAATACTTACCCTGAAAAAATATCCGTCCTGCATCGGCTGTAGCCTGTTGCAAAGCCGAAAATAGATCATCTTCCAACGCTGTCACCGCCAGCACACGTCCTCCTGCCGTAAGCACTTCGCCGTTTTGCTCTTTAGTCCCCGCATGGAATACAATAGATTCTTTGACATTTTCGATGTTAGAGATTGCTTTGCCGTTTCCATAGTCTCCCGGATACCCGCCCGACACCAACACTACTGTCGCAGCCGTTTTGGGGCTTACGGTATACGAGCGATTGGCCAGGTCACCTTTTGCCACACCCTCCAACAGATCAACCAGATCTGATTCGATACGTGGCAGTACTGATTCCGTCTCCGGATCGCCCATGCGCACGTTGTATTCGATTACATACGGATCACCGCCCACATTCATCAAGCCGATAAAAATAAAACCCTTGTAAGGGATATTATCCGTTTTCAGTCCCTCGACGGTCGGTTTGATAATCCGCTCTTCTACCTTTGCCAAGAAAGCTTCATCGGCAAAAGGTACTGGAGAAACCGATCCCATACCACCTGTATTCAGTCCGGTATCGCCTTCGCCGATGCGCTTGTAATCTTTTGCAGAAGGCAGTACCTTGTACGATTCCCCGTCCGTCAGTACGAAGACAGATAATTCTATCCCCTTGAGAAATTCCTCGATCACGACGACACTACTTGCCGCTCCAAATTTTGCATCGGCAATCATGGCTTTCAGTTCCGCTTTGGCATCTTTCAATGTTTCGCAGATCAGCACCCCCTTACCTGCGGCCAAACCATCGGCTTTGAGTACAATGGGTAGGCTTTGTGTCTCCAGATACGCCAAGCCTTCCTCCAGATTAGATCTGTCAAATGACCGGTACGCCGCTGTAGGAATATCATGCCTCTGCATAAACTCTTTGGAAAAATCTTTGGACCCTTCCAGTTGTGCACCCTGTTGTTGCGGGCCGATGATAGCGATATGCCGTATATCTTCGCGGGACAGGAAATAATCATGAATACCTTTTACCAGAGGTTCTTCGGGACCTACGACAATAAGCGAGACATCATTTGCCAGAGCAAAGGCTGCAATGCCCTCAAAATCCGTTACTTTTAAATTGACATTTGTACCATATTGGCCTGTTCCGGCATTACCGGGGGCTATATACAGGCTAGAAAGTCGAGGGCTTTGGGATATTTTGTACGCAAAGGCAGACTCACGGCCACCTGATCCAACTATTAAAATATTCATGTCACAAACTTAGATAAAATGCTTCGAATTCACGCATGCCCAATCGCAAAAAATCATCTTGTACAACGATATATTTTAAGTTTTTTCAAAAGATTATTTTTAGTGTTTAGAGAATCTGGAAAATTCAATAGTCAATTAAGAGTAATAGTCATATTATAGTTGACTCGATAAAGTCGGATGTTTGAGAAAAATTATCATCCGGCAAATGATAAACCCACAACCTGCCAGGGTCAGTAAAATACTGATATTATATCACTTATGCTTCAAAATATACACTCATCTCCCAAAGATTTTTACACTGGAAAAATAAATTTTTAAATTAAAAAAGCATTTTGATATAAATATTTTTTAACTTTCCTTAGCAATAAAACGTTTCAGCATAAAGATACATGAAAAGAGCCTTTTATATTCTGTTTATAATATTCTGCTTCCAACAGACACAAGGTCAAGATATCCAAGAAGTTTTAGCGAAAGTCTCGCACACCGCTGAGCACAATCCACAGGAAAAAATATACCTGCACCTGGACAAATTTTCGTACACGGCCGGAGAGACTATCTGGTTCAAAGCTTACGCTACTATAGGTATCCAAAACCTATTTTCCAACTTGAGCAATCTAGGCTATGTAGAACTGATAGACCCGTCCGGTAGAGTTTTCAGTAGCCAAAAGATACCGCTCATCAACGGGATAGGTATAGGCGATATATCCCTTATCGATACATTGACAGCAGGATCTTATCGCTTGCGTGCCTATACGAATTGGATGCGCAATTACGATGACAGCTATTTTTACGACCGCACCATACAGATTAGCAACGGTCGGGCAGACAACATTCAGACCGAGACAGCTGTATCCTATGCAGAAAAAGAGGATATCTACACCATTTCGCTCAAAAGTCTGAGCGGAGTTCCGCTAAGCAAGATCCCCGTTCGCTACGAACTGATCAAAGATGGAGAAAGTGTAAGCCGGAAACGAACAAACACGAACGAAGAGGGCATATTGAAGATTGAAGTTGACAAAAAACACCAAGGGGCATTAATCAAACTACGTTTTGAAAACCTGGAGAAAATGACTGTCAACAAAATCATAAGGCCTGCCCCAGCCGTAGCCAAAAACAGTGTACAATTATTGGCCGAAGGAGGAAAGATCCTAGCCGGAAACCTGAACAATATTGCCGTCAAATCCATCAACCCACAAGGGCTAGGCGTCAAATCCAAGGTTTTGATAAAATCGCCGACCGATACTTTGGCATTCATTGAGACCAACGAGTTGGGTATGGGATCCTCCTACATCTTTGTTGGAGACAACATGCCGATCTCTGCCACAGCTACCTTTGACGACGGAACAACACAAGATGTCATCCTCCCGGAGATTGTTTCTGAGGGCTATTCTATTATTGTGAATACAAAAAACAAGCAACGCATAGTCAGCCAGATCAATGTTTCCAATCAATACATGGATCAAAAAGAGCTCTATTTTGTCGTGCATCATCTGGGACAGGTATATTTTGTCTCCAAACAAAAGGCAAGCAAAAATGAGCTGGTGTTCAACGTAGATAGGGCAAAGCTGCCGACTGGTGTTATTACGATAAGTATCCTCAACAGCCAATTCGAACCTGTTGTAGAGCGTGTTGTATTCAATTACCAAGAGGGTGATAACCTCCCTTTGGCAATTTCATTGGACAAAGCCAACTATAAGACCAGGGATCGTGTTCAGGTCAATATCGAGGCCGGGACCAACCAGGACAGTATCCGCCTATCTGCGCTATCGGCCAGTGTATTGAATCTTTCCAAGATAAAGGATGATTACCAAGGCGCTCCCAATATTTTAAGCGCTTTGCTACTGAGCACGGATTTGAAAGGCTTTATCGAAAATCCCGGATATTACTTTAAGGATGATAAAGTAAAAGAGCATGAACTGGATCAATTGATGCTGACCCAAGGATGGCGTAACATAGATTGGGATAGCATTGGCCTACAAACCAAACCCAAGTTTGAAGCCGAAAAAGGAATAAAGTTAGCAGGATACACCAAAAAACTAGGGCGTAAGGCGGCAGAGCCCAATGCAAAGGTCCAATTGATCTCCACCAAAAATTTTATGGACTTTTTGGATACCACGTCCAATGAAGAAGGTTATTTTGATTTCGGTTACTTATTGTTTCCAGACAGCATCAAGTTTTTGGTTTCAGCCCGTACCCAAAAAGACAAAAGAAATATCGATATCATCATGGATACCAAGAGCAGTGCACCGGTCTTGGCCAACCGCAATGCTCCTTTGGAAATCAATGATGTCAATAGCCGCTTTCTGGAACAGATCAGACAATCCAAACAATTTTTTGCCCAATTGGAACAAGGTGGGCTGATGGAAAAGAGCATTGTCATCGAGGAGGTAGTAGTCACGGCTACCGCGCAGAAAAAAGTAGCAGACAACTCCAGCAACCTGAACGGCCCCGGCAACGCGGACCAAGTCATTACCGCTGAAGAACTCTCCACCTGTCCCACATTGGAAATGTGTCTCGCGGGTCGACTGATGGGGGTGACTTGGCAGGGGGGGGCTCCTTACAATACCAGAGGCAATGTACCTATGCAGGTCGTACTGGATGGCATGTTTATCGAGCCGGAAGAAATCTCCATGATCAACGTAATGGATATAGAAAGTATAGAAGTGCTGCGCAATGTCAACTATACAGCTATATACGGTATGAATGGCGGAAATGGTTTGCTCATATTGACCTCCAAAACAGGGGCATCAGCCATGCGTAGTTTTGTCCCGCGAGGAATATTGACCATACAACCGCAAGGAATATCGGCAACAAAGACATTCTACAAACCACAATATGATGTAGACGATGCCGTCAAGCTCTCCCGTGATCTGCGCACGACGATCCATTGGGAACCCGGCTTGGTATCCGACAACAAAGGCAAAACAAAATTCGATTTCTTTACTTCAGATGAAGGGGGCAAATACCTGATCCTGCTAGAAGGAATAGACCTCTCCGGACGAATAGGACGGAAACTAATCGAATTTGAGGTAAAATAAGAGATCTGGATTACCTACCTAATAGTAGTGAGATATGCACTTATATTTAAAATTAGGAATCGCTCCTGTCAATCTGTAAGCACACTTCTGATGACCATATCCTCTTCGGCATGGGAGATCTTACTAATCAGATAGCGTTTCACACCTGATATTTTGATCTCGTCCAGCGCATTGATGATATCTCCTGCCCGAGCTTGCTTGCTGGGCTTGACGAGCACCACCATATCTTTTCCCTCGGCCATTTGAGGGATTTGGCTCTTCATTTTTACCAATGTGTGCCTAAGATCAGTCGATCCAAACTCGATAAATTCAGGATTTTTGATCGGCCGATCAAAACCTCCCTGGTACCAGGATACTTTTCCTTCGCCGATCAAAAGAGAGACGACCCGCCTTTCGTCCATATCCTGTGTGTTTTCTATGGTATTGTCTGGCATGGCCACATCAAGACTATGTGGTTTATTGAGTGAAGTAGTCAGCATAAAAAACGTAATCAGCAAAAATGCCAAGTCGACCATAGCGGTCAAATCTACTTTGGGAGCCGCTTTGCGAACTCTTTGTTTTCTATTACCTGTATTGCTAGGTTGTTGATTTAATTCTGCCATGGTTTTGATGTGTTAAAGTTTTATATCGGCTTTCCATAATAATGATGATCTTCTCAAATATTTTCCATAAGCTCATCAATAAATTTCTTATCTTGTTTTCCCATTTGGAACAACTATGAAATACATAAGGACTAAAATAGAAGACCATATTTATCATATTCTATTGGATAGGGGCAAGTCCAATGCCATGGATCTTGAGGCGGTGCAGGAACTGATATCGGCCGTAGAACAAGCTGAAGCCGATCCTGCCGTCGAAGGGCTTATTCTATCGGGCAAGGAAGGCTTTTTCTCTTCGGGGTTGGATCTGATCACCTTGTACGATTATGATGCAGAGCAAATGAAGGAATTTTGGAAGCATTTTTTGTTACTCATACAAAAGCTGGCTTCCTTCTCCAAACCTGCCGTATCGGCCATTACGGGTCATAGCCCGGCAGGCGGATGTATCCTAGCTCTGTGCTGCGACTATAGGATCATGACAGAGGGTCAATACATCATCGGGCTCAATGAGGTTCCCGTCGGTATTGTCGTGCCCCAAAGTATCTTCAAGCTGTACAGCTTCTGGTTAGGAGACGGTATAGCATACCGCAGCTTGATGGAAGGAAAGCTATTCAGCCCACAGGAAGCACTAGCGATTGGTCTAGTCGATGAGGTCGTCCCTCTCAACCGCATCCAAAATACCGCTTTTCAAAAAATAAAAAGTGTCGCACAGTTTGAAAAGAATGCCTGGAGAAGTAGTAAACAGAATTTCAGAAGAGATTTGGTCACCAGTCTAATGCAGCTTCAAGAAGAAACCATTGATCAAGTATTGGCACAATGGTGGAGACCCGGTACAAGAGCTATCATGAAAACAATAATTGAAAACCTGACGCAAAACAGAATATAACGAATAATACTGAACAACATGAGAAGACTATATATAATCCTTTTCGTCACGGCCATTATTTTTACGGCCTGTAATCAAGGCAATAAACAAAATCAAAAAAGTACATCGGATACCACTGCGAATGTCGTACCAAGCACACCCCAAGAAATACAAAGCATTTCCGAAGTCATTACCCGTTTTGTCCGTGGATATGCCAGTAAGGACAATAGTAAGGTCAATCAGCTCATACACCCCGATCTGGGACTGACGGTCATCTACAGACCCGGCGCCATGGATACCTTTGTAAAGACAGATAGCATAGATTTCAATAGCCCAGTGCCAGATTATTATGCTTATCCCGAACTGGAAAATGAATACGCGCTGACCTTTGAAAAACTTCCCGTATTCAGCTGTGACACAGAAAAATGGGACAAACAAGGTTTTATTTGCGATACAACGGCACATCCACAACAGCTTACACAGATAGCCTTGTTCGAAAATGAATTTAACGATGCAGCATATAGCAAAGAGACTTTGGAAGAAATTAAAAAAAACGGAAACGCCAGTTTCCGTGTTATTGTAACCAGTGAAGAGCCTTTGGTCTTCCATGTCCAGTCCTATCAAGGAAAATGGTATGTGACGGTATTGGATAGGGCGTATGCGGGGTGCGATGCTTAGAAAATAAGGAGCCGATCTCTTTTTGGATCAAAGTGGCAATTTTTCTTATTATTTGGGTACACAATTACCAAAAATTATATATTTACCCTCATAAAACTATATATTCATTATGGATAATCTGGATAAAGAAACACAAGATCGAATCAATCAATGGCTATCTTCGGAATATGATAAAGATACGGTAGCCCTGGTTCAAAAACTCATAGACGACAAGCAGGAAACCGAGCTGTTGGACTCTTTCTACAAGGAGCTGGAATTTGGAACGGGAGGCCTGCGCGGGATTATGGGTGTGGGTTCTAACCGGATGAACAAATACACCATAGGGAAAGCCACACAAGGGTTGGCCAACTACCTGAAAAAACAATTTCCCAATCAGCAGATCAAAGTAGCCGTTTCCTACGACAGCCGCAACAACTCACAAGCCTTTGGACATTTGGTAGCAGATGTCTTTTCGGCCAACGATATACAGGTTTATCTCTTCAAAGAGCTACGCCCTACACCGATGCTGTCCTTTGCCGTACGTCATTTTGCCTGTCAGGGGGGGGTGATGCTGACAGCTTCACACAACCCTAAAGAGTACAATGGCTATAAGGCTTATTGGAACGATGGAGGACAGCTCGTCAGTCCTCACGACAAAAATGTCATCACAGAAGTCAACGCCATACGCTCTGTATCCGAAATCAAATTCAATAGGGTAGAAAACAATATCGTTCTTGTAGGTGAAGAGTTTGACCATATATATATTCAAGCCAACAAGCATCTGAGCATACACCCCGAAGCGGTGCACGCAGCACAAGATCTTAAGATTGTCTATTCCTCCATACACGGTACAGGCATTACGATAGTGCCCAAGATGCTACAGGCATGGGGTTTTGAGAATATCATTACCGTCGAAGAGCAGGACAAACCGGATGGCAACTTTCCCACAGTAGTCTACCCCAATCCAGAGGAAGAGGAGGCCATGTCCATGGCAAAAAGAAAAGGACAAGAGGTCGGTGCAGATATCATCATGGCAACCGATCCCGATGCCGATAGAGTCGGATTGGCCGTAAAGAACAAACAAGGTGAATACCAACTGCTCAATGGAAACCAGATCGGAAGCCTGCTGACCTATTATGTATTGTCGTCAAAAAAATCAAAAAGTGAACTCCAAGAGAACGACTACATCGTAAAAACTATTGTGACGACCAATCTCATCGCAGACATCGGCGAAAGCTTTAAGGTCAAATGCTATGAAACACTGACCGGCTTTAAATACATAGGTGAAGTGATCACCGATGTCTTGGGCAAGGAAAAATATCTCGTCGGAGGAGAAGAGAGCTATGGCTTCCTGGTAGGGGATTTAGTGCGGGACAAAGATGCCGTCAATGCCTGTGCTTTCATCGCCGAAATGGCCGCTTATTACAAGGGAGAAGGTCAAACCCTCTTTGACGTGCTGCTGCAATTGTACAAAACCTATGGCTTCTATCAGGAAAAGTTAATTTCATTGACCAAAAAAGGAAAAGCCGGCGCCGATGAAATCAGACAAATGATGGCCAATCTAAGGGCAGATCTACCCAAAACCCTCGGAGGCGTACGGGTAAAAGAAGTCCGCGATTATGAAAATAGGGAAGCGACCCATCTGCTAACGGGAGAAAAAACCGCTATCGATCTTCCTAAATCCGATGTGCTGCAATTTATCACAGTAGATGGAGATGTCATCTCGGCAAGACCCTCCGGCACAGAGCCTAAGATCAAATTTTACTGCTCTGTCAAAGAAAGCTTGATCGATATTTCTTTATACGATTCCATTGCTGCCAAACTGGAAAATAAAGTAAAAAACATCATGGCAGATATCATTAAGGAATAAGTATGGAAAAATGGACTTTACTCGACTCAAAGTATATCATCCGACGTCCTTGGGCTACCTTACGCATAGACACCCTACGGTTGCCAAACGGCAATATAAAAGATGAATATTATGTACTAGAATACCCCACATGGGTCAATATGGTAGCTATTACCGAACACAACACGATCCTCTTTGTCAAACAGTATCGCCATGGAGCAGGTGAGATCATGGTCGAACTCCCTGCCGGTGTCGTCGAAAAAGGTGAAGATCCCAAAGAAGCTGCATATCGGGAACTGCTTGAAGAAACCGGCTATGCATTTGACTCGATAGAATATATTTGTGAATTGTATGCCAACCCGGCCACATCGGGCAATCTCACCTACACCTATCTCCTGCAAGGAGGTAAAAAAGTGCAGGAACAAGAACTGGACGATTCTGAAGATATCGAGGTCGTCGAAATGGGCATAGAAGAGGCAAAACAATTTTTGTTTGACAATAAAATCGGACAGGCGCTACATACATCGGCACTTTTCTATACATTTAAGAAGTTGGGGCTGCTGTAGGAAAGACCTATAAGGTTTTTGAAACCTTATAGGTCTAAATAAAAATAATTATCCCTGTTTTCGTACCTTTGCGCCATGGCAAGAGAGATATTCGAAACAAAGCGGAAAGCACTAAAAATTAACTTACGTCCTGAAATTTACGGTACATTTGCTGAAATCGGAGCTGGTCAAGAAGTCGCTCGCAACTTTTTTGAAGCTGGAGCGGCATCGGGAACCATTGCTAAGACCATGTCTGCATACGATATGGCATTCAGCGACGCTATCTATGGAATAGAAGAATCGGGGAGGTACGTCAGCCGCACACGACTGCTCAAAATGCTAGCACACGAGTTTGAATTGCTTACCGAGCGTCTACATGGGAAAAAATACAACGAAAAGAAGTTTTTTGCCTTTGCCGATACAGTCACCACGCTCAATTTTACCAAAAGCAACGATCCACACGGTTGGCTTGGGATACGTTTTCAACACGAAGTAGGAGGACCGACCAATGATATCATCATCCACGTCAGATTGTTGGACAGTGATACACGACTGCAATCCAAAGTATTGGGCATCCTGGGGGTAAACCTTGTCTTTGCTGCCTATCATTACGCCAACGACCAACAGACCATGATCGAGTCCCTCGTGGACAACCTTTCCGTCGGAAGTGTGGAGATAGACCTGGTCAAAGTCAGTGGCCCTATCTTCGAAAACGTCAATGAACGCCTGCTAAACCTATACCTGATCGCCAAGGGATTTGCGCATGCCGCCATTTTCAGACCAGACGGAAAAGCCGCACAGATCAAAGACTTCCTGTACAAAAAAGATATCATCATCTTGCGTACGAAATACCGCCAAAAATCCTTGCCAAATTTTGACCTCTTCAATCTTGCAGTCGAACAATTTAAAAAAAATACGGGGGCAAACCCCGAAAATGTTGTTGTACTGATCGAAATATTGATGGCCAATGTGCTGGATGAAGACCTAAACCTGACGAGCGATGACCTGAAGTATTTTGCCGACCGGGCAGAGTTCCTGTGTTCCACAGGAAACAACATTATGGTTTCCAGTTTTAGACGAAACAATCATTTGGCAGAATTCATCAAAACGCTAAAACCCAGAAACGTCGGTATTGCGACCAACGTATCAAACCTACGCAATATCTTCCATTCTGAAAATTACAATAAGGAACAGTACACCAACGAACTTCTTTCCTACATTTCGGGGATGTTTAGCAAGAATGTCAAACTCTATGCCTATCCCTATCTGGACAAGAAGCAAAATCAGATTGTAACAACTAAAAATCTTGATGTATCTCCGGAAGCAAAGCCCCTATACGATTTCCTGATCCAAAACAAGTATATCATCGATATAGAAAACTACGATGAGAAGTATGTGAAAACTGTATAATCAAAAAGAGTTGGATAGTAGAGCCGAGAATGACGTCTACTATCTGATTATATGACCATACAGATCAAAATCCTCTGCACGCTCTACCTTGACCTGCACAAAATCTCCTATCCTTGCATAATTGGCTTTGGCATCCAGAATGACCTCATTGTCCACTTCGGGCGAATCGTACTCTGTACGGCCAATAAAATAATCCCCATCGACCCGATCCACCAACACCTTAAATTCTTTGTCTACCTTGCTTTGGTTGATGTCGTACGAAATGCCTTGCTGCACTTCCATAATCGCATCCATCCTTTCCTGTTTTACTTCATCAGGTACATTATCATCCAACGAATAGGCATGGGTTTTCTCTTCGTGTGAATAGGTAAAACAGCCCAGCCTGTCAAAACGGGTTTCCTCCACCCATCCCAACATTTCCGCAAAATCCTGTTCGGTCTCGCCGGGATAGCCACAGATCAATGTGGTGCGCAAGGCAATATCCGGTACCTTGTCCCGAATGGCATTGACCAGATCGATTTGCTTCTGCTTTGTTGTACCCCGGCGCATAGAGCGTAGCATCGGATCCGAAATATGTTGCAAGGGCATATCCAGGTAATTGCAGATATTGCTGCGTTCGTTCATCGCATCCAGAATGTCCATCGGAAAACCGGATGGATAGGCATATTGCAGACGTATCCATTCGATACCATCGACGTCGGACAAGTGTCGGAGCAAGTCCGATAGATTCCGCTTGCCATAGATATCAAGGCCATAATAGGTCAGATCCTGTGCGATAAGGATAAGTTCTTTTGTTCCATTAGCCGCCAAAAATTTAGCTTCCTTGACCAGTTCATCTATACTTTTTGATATATGCTTGCCCCGCATCAACGGAATAGCACAAAATGAACAGGGTCGATTACAGCCTTCGGCAATCTTGAAATAGGCGAAATGGGAAGGTGTGGTCAGCAACCGCTCACCCAGAAGCTCGTGTCGATAGTCTGCACCAATAGAAGCCAAAAGGTCGGGCAGGTCATTCGTGCCGAAATAGTCATCTATATTCGGAATCTCGGATTGCAGCTCGGGCTTGTATCGCTCTGACAGACAGCCGGTGACAATGACCTTGTTTACCTTGCCCTGGTCTTTGAGCTCCGAAAATTGCAATATGGTATCGATGGATTCCTGTTTGGCATTATCTATAAACCCACAGGTATTGATGACGACAATATCATTTGCCTGGATATTGGAGGATTCGTGAACAACCTCCATTTGATTACCTTTCAGCTGACCCATCAGCACTTCACTATCGTGGATATTCTTGGAGCAGCCCAAGGTTACGACATTGACACGAGGTTTCTTTATTGTTGCCCCTATACGGGCTTCTTTTGTCTTCATTATTATCCTTTAAACAGGCTGTCGACGAACTCTCTCTTGTTAAACAGCTGCAAATCACCTATTTTCTCTCCTACACCTATATATTTTACCGGAATCTTGAACTGATCCGAAATACCGATGACCACACCACCTTTGGCCGTTCCGTCCAATTTCGTTAGTGCCAAAGCGTTCACATCCGTAGCTTCTGTAAACTGCTTACATTGTTCGATTGCATTCTGTCCTGTAGACGCATCCAGCACAAGCAAGATTTCGTGCGGAGCACCCGGAACGATCTTTTGCATCACATTTTTGATCTTACCCAGTTCGTTCATCAAGCCCACTTTATTGTGCAAACGTCCGGCCGTATCGATGATCGCCACATCGTCTCCGTTGGAGACTGCGGATTTTATGGTATCAAAAGCCACCGAAGCTGGATCCGAACCCATAGCTTGGGCAACAACACGCACACCGACCCGCTCTCCCCACAATTTGATCTGATCCACTGCTGCGGCTCGAAATGTATCAGCTGCGCCAAGCACGACTTTATTGCCTGCTTCTTTCAACTGATGTGCCAGCTTACCGATCGTCGTGGTCTTACCAACACCATTCACACCGACGACCATGATCACATACGGCTTATGGTTGCCATATTCAAAATTCTCAAAATCACTGCTGTTATTCTCTGCCAACAGGTCTTGAATCTCTTCTTTCAACAATCTGTTCAGCTCTTCCGTACCCACATATTTATCCCGTGCGACCCGTTCCTGAATACGTTCCACGATCTTGAGCGTAGTGGTCACACCCACATCCGAAGTGACCAACACTTCTTCCAGATTGTCCAATACATCGTCATCTATCGTGGATTTGCCCACAACGGCTTTAGTGATCTTGGAAAAAAAACCTTCTTTTGTCTTTTCCAGTCCCTTATCCAAAGCTTCCTGAGCCTCTGGTGTTTCCTGCTTTTTCTTGAAAAAATCAAATAGTCCCATAATAGTATTGAGTCCTTAGTATTGCGTATTGAGATATGTATAACTTAGTCGCAAGTCTTTCTTCCTTGTTCATTTATCCTTGCTCCAAGAATCCAAATATACCAAAAAAGCCCTTTCGGTAGATATACCAAAACGGCTTTTGAAATTTTTTAAAGAAAACCTTAAAATAAGGAATGCTTCTATTTGTTGGCCGTAGCCACAACGTCTTTTACGTTATCGTTGTGTACCATACTTTCTTTAAAAGTATATGCGCCAGTCTTTGCAGACTTTGTCGTGATAATCACTTTGGTAAACTCTTTACCACCACCTTTTTGTAATGATGCTACCGCTTTCTTTGCCATGGTATTCTAATATTTTAAACATGCCGGCCAAAGCCAACATGCATGGTTATTTAATTTCCTTGTGAACAGTTACTTTTCTCAATACAGGGTTGAATTTTTTCAACTCCAAACGCTCAGTGGTATTCTTTTTATTTTTTGTCGTGATGTAACGAGACATCCCTGGAAGACCACTTTCCTTGTGTTCAGTACACTCTAAGATTACTTGTACTCTATTTCCTTTTTTAGCCATTGTTTTACTATATTAAACCTGCTCACTGGCAGATCTTATGTTCATGAATATTTTTATTAACAGGCGTTATCTAATTAAACGTATCCTTTTTTAAGGAACGTATCGATTACCGCAGAAATACCTTTTTTGTTGATCGTACGGATGGCCGCAGCCGATACTTTCAAAGTAATCCAACGATCCTCTTCAGGAATGTAGAAACGCTTGGTTTGTAGATTCGGGTAAAATTTACGTTTGGTCTTAACGTTAGAGTGAGAAACGTTATTTCCCGTTAATGCCGCTTTGCCTGTTAAATCACAAATTCTTGACATGATATTTATTTTTAATTATCCATTTACACTATACGCTCTATGCACTCCCTGCAAAGAGTTTGCAAATATCTATATTTCTTTTGGAATTTACAATAGAATAGTTAAGAATTATTTGAAATAACAATTCAAGACAGGCACAGTACAAATGTATATGTTTTATAATATTATCTTTGTTCGAACAAAACAAAATAGTTTTCAACAATTCACATTGTGCAGGTAAATCCGTAAGCATTACGCCTCTTAGAAACACAACACAACCGATGATCATCAAGACCAGGGGTATCGTTTTAAAAGTAACCGATTACGCAGACAGCAGTGTAGTGACCCAAATATTCACCGAAGAATTGGGCTTGCAATCCTATATCATAAACGGAGCTAAAAAACCAAAGGCTAAAATCCATATCAATATGCTGCAACCTCTTCATCTATTGGAAATGGTGGCCTACGTCAAAGAAAACAACGGTCTGCAACATATCAAAGAAGCAAGACAAACGCCTGTATTCAGGCAAATACCCCTAGATATCGTCAAAAGCTCCCTAGCTCTCTTTCTGAACGAAGTGCTGTATAAGGTACTGAAGCATCAGCAGCCGGACAGCCATTTATTCCATTTTATACAAGAATCCATTCTCTGGCTTGACCAAACCCAACAACCCGTTTCCAATTTTCACCTCTGCTTCTTGATGAAATTGAGCAAATATCTAGGCTACCTACCCACCCTAACGTCCGAAAAAATGCCTTATTTCGATCTTGCAGAAGGTATATTTACGAAAAATCTACCCGCACACACATATGTCTTGCAAGAACCTCACACCACCTTGTTCTACGAAATATTACGCAGCAGCTACGATGAAAGTCACTCATTTCAGATGAAACACGAGGACCGCATATATCTGTTGCGACAGATCATAAATTTCTACAGATTGCATACCGAAAATTTCGGAACAGTCAATTCGTTAGAAATTCTGGAAGAAATTTTCCATTAAATTTTCGTTTTTCAAAAAATAGATTATTTTTGATAAGGATTTATAAATAATTTTTTAATCACTTCGCTAACATTAAAAACACAAAACTATGGAATGGTTCTTAAAAGTTGTCCGAGACAACTATGCTAACTTTGAAGGCCGTGCTCGCCGTAAAGAGTACTGGATGTACACATTATACGTGATGCTCATCTTTATCGCTCTGTCGATTGTCATAGGAATTATCTCCTGGATAAGCAGTACATTGGGTGGTATACTAAGCTTTGTGATATGGATTGCTTCATTGGCTATATTGGTACCAAGCTTGGCAGTTACAGTCCGTCGCTTACACGATACCGGTAAGCCAACCTGGTATATTGTACTCAATTTTATTCCCATTGTCAATCTTTACATTCTCTATTTGCTGATTCTGGAAGGAGACAAAGGACCTAATGAGTTTGGTCCTGACCCCAAAGCTACTGAAAATCAAAATGTCTTTGCCGGACAGCAACAAGAGAATAATCCATTCTCAAATCCGACAAATCCGTTTACAAACGACAATAATTAAAACATTATCACATGGAATGGTATTTAAAAGTAATTCGGGATAATTACGCAAACTTCAGTGGCCGTGCCCGTCGCAAAGAGTACTGGATGTTCGTACTGTTTAACTTCATCATAGGAAGTGTTATCTTAAGAATAATCGATGGAATTTTCGGTCTCACGATCGGTTCTACAGAAGGTCTGCCTTGGTATAGTCAAAATGGGATGTTAAGTTCAATTTATTCCTTGGCCATACTTATTCCGGGATTGGCTGTGACGGTGAGAAGACTTCATGATATTGGTAAGTCCGGATGGAATATTCTATGGGTATTCACCTGTATAGGTATATTCTATCTTATTTATCTGAACATCATCGAAGGCGATCACGGTCCGAATGAATATGGCGAAGATCCCAAAGCAGATGAAAATCAAGATCCGTTTGCCGGCCAACGGGAAAACAATAATCCGTTTCCCAATCCGCCAAGACCATTTACAGACGATAATAACTAAAATAAAAAATCCCGAAACAGGTGTTTCGGGATTTTTTACAATAAATATATAAACTACTCTTAGATAACTTTTACATTTACCGCATTCAGACCTTTACGGCCTTGTTCTACTTCGTAAGAAACATCATCTCCCTCACGAATTTTGTCAACCAACCCTGAAACGTGAACAAAAATCTCGCTCTCGCCTGATGCAGGGACAATGAAACCGAAACCTTTGGTCTCATTAAAGAATTTTACTTTACCTTCTTGCATTATTTAATTGTATTATTTTTCTAAAGGTACGACTTAAAAACCAATTGTTTACAATTTATTTTCAAATACTCCTTAAACATTGTGGCATTTTGTTTGTCTATGCTAAAGAAACAACAACAACTTTAATACACAAAAACAATGAAAAAACTACTTGCTTTGACTTTGATAATCGCTAGCACAGCTATGGCAAATGCACAGAACATAAACATCGAAAGCAGCCGAAAGGTCGCTACAAAGGGATATGCCGAACGGGAAGTAACCCCGGACATTATCTATCTTTCCATTAGTCTGAAAGAATTTTACATGGATGGTAACCTCAAAAAGAAGGTTTTTATCGAAACATTGGAAAAACAGCTTTACGAAGCGGCCATGGAAGCCGGTGTCAAAAAAGAAGATTTCACTATACAGAATATCTTCAGCTACAATTCAAACATAAAAAAGAAGCTCAACGAACTCCTACAATCACGGCAATATCGGATCAAGGTGACAAATCTGAACGGATTAAATGCCATGATGGACAAAATAGATCCCCGTGGATTGCAAAGTACTTCGATTTCGGGCTATGACCACAGCCAAAAACGCGAAATAGAAAGAGATTTGAAAACAGCTGCCGTCAAAGATGCACGTCAAAATGCAGAAATACTGGCCGCCGCTGATGGACAATCCGTCGGAAAGGTATTGGTCATCAATGACAACAGCAGTATCAATTTCAATGATCTTGTACCCCAACCGCGCATGTATGCAGCCAAAGCGGCGGTAGCAATGGACAGTGCAGGTGCGGAGGCAGAAAGCTTGGACATTGACATCCGTCCGATCAAGCTCACATGCTATGTGGATGGCGTTTTTGAATTGAAATAATGTATAAACCTGCAAACTACAAAGAAGAAAAACGCAAAAAAGAGTTTGTGTGGCTCAAGCGTTTTTCTTCCTTAATGGACGATAAATTTAATATAGGGGGATTCCGTTTTGGATTGGATCCCCTTTTGAATTTAATACCCTACGGAGGTCAGGCAGTATCCTTCGGCACCTCCCTATTATTGGTCATCATCATGCTTCGTAACGGAGCTGGCTCCAAAGTAGTCGTAAAAATGTTGCTTAACATCATATACGATGCCGTTCTTGGAGCAATACCCTTTTTTGGGCAGGTATTTGACTTTTTCAACAAAGCCAATAAAAAAAACATCACTCTTCTACACGAACATTATTTTGAAAATAAGCACCAAGGGAGTGCAACAGGCATTTTGATTACTATATTGGTTATTCTATTTGCCTTATGTGCAGTGCTGTTCTACCTGCTTTGGATTTTTGGGAAGTGGGTGTGGTCATTGATATAGGAGTGTGTTAACAACACTCCTATATTGTTGAATATTTATTTACTTTTGTACCTGGCAAATTATAGTGGAGGACAAATTGACAGCATTAGTATTGGGAGCCAATGGTCTTATTGGAGAAATAATTGTTGATTTATTATTGAAAAACGATAAATATAATATGGTATTTGCTGTAAGTCGAAAGGGTGTGAACAAAGAAAGCCCCAAACTGGTGCAAATATTTGCCGATATGCACAATGTTGAGGAAAAAATCAAGGATATCCGTGTCGATGTGCTGTTTTCCTGCATTGGATCAACACAGGCCAAATCCCCAAACAAAGACGAGTACTATAAGATTGACCATGATTACCCCATCCTGGTATCCACATTGTTGAAAAAAAACGGGTGTAACGCAGTTTGCTTAGTTTCCAGTATAGGTGCAAATGCACAATCCAAAAACTTTTACCTCAGATTAAAAGGCCAGGTAGAACAAAGTATCATGGCATTGGGATTTGAAAGCACATACATCTTTCGGCCTTCCCTACTGATGGGCAAAAGAAAGGAACACCGGCTTTTAGAAACTGTCACACAGAAATTAAGCCCTTTATTCAATATGCTTATGATCGGCCCATGGAGAAATTTCAAAAGCATTTCTGCTGAATCTGTCGCCAGAGCAATGATCCATACAGCAAGTTTGCGCACAAGTGGCGTCCATATCTATCAAACGGAAGAAATAAAAAAATTGGCGTGAGTATTTTAAGCACAGAACAGGTTAGCCATTCCTTTAACGATAAGTGGTTATTCAAAAATTTACATTTTGCCCTACAAAAAGGTGATCGGGTGGCCTTGGTCGGTATAAACGGCACAGGTAAATCAACGTTATTGAAGCTCTTGGCAGAAGTATTTCCTCCACAAGAAGGTCGTATCGTCAAAGAAAAAGGTATAAAAATAGGGTATCTTCCCCAAGAACCCAATTTTGATGGTTTGGATACTGTCAATGATTTTATTTTCAGTGCGGACAATGAACAGCAGCAGTTGATAAAAGAATACGAACAACTATTTGAAAATCAAGAAGTTGATGAAAAAAAATTAGCTATTCTGAGTGATAAATTGACCGCTTTGAATGCTTGGGAATACGAGCATCAAATCAAAACAATCCTCAACCGTCTACAGATCACCAACTTTGATCAGCACATCGATAGTCTCTCCGGAGGACAGAAAAAAAGACTTTCGTTAGCCAAACTGCTTATTGACGAACCGGATGTGTATATACTGGATGAGCCTACCAACCATCTGGATATAGAAACGATAGAGTGGTTGGAAAAACTACTTACGACGGGCCAAAAAACCGTTATCAGTGTCTCTCACGACCGATATTTTCTAGATAATATATCGACCGAAATCAAGGAACTCGATAGAGGGCAGCTATATAGCTACAAAGGCAATTATGCCTATTTTTTGGAAAAGAAAGCCGAGCGGGAACATTCGAATACTTTGATGGCAGAAAAAGCCAGAAACTTGCTACGTACAGAATTGGAATGGATGCGCCGTCAACCGCAGGCACGAGGTACAAAATCCAAAGCTCGTATCGATGCCTTCTATGACCTGGAAGAAAAAGCTAAAGGTCCCCGTACGCAAGATAAAGTACAATTGAGTGTAAAGGTTTCGAGACAAGGTTCCAAAATAGCAGAGCTGGAAAATATTTCTAAAACCTTTGATCAGAAAACGATCATATCAGATTTCTCCTATATATTCAAAAAAGGTGATCGTATAGGCCTTGCAGGTAAGAACGGAACAGGAAAGAGTACATTTTTGAATCTATTGACACAAGAACTTTTGCCCGATTCGGGAAACATCGTCTTGGGAGAAACCACAAAATTCGGCTATTATAAACAAGGAGGTCTACAATTCGAAGAAAACGAAAGAGTACTGGATATCGTAAAAAAGATAGCAGAGTACATTCAAATGGCCAACGGCGATACTCTCACCGCTTCACAATTGTTGACACTTTTTCTTTTTCCACCCGAAAAGCAATTTGGCTTGGTAGAAAAACTAAGTGGAGGCGAAAAGAAACGATTGCAGCTCATGCGTGTGTTGATGGCCAATCCTAATTTTCTGATCTTGGATGAGCCTTCCAACGATTTGGATATTGATACGCTCAATGTATTGGAAGATTTTCTCTTAACCTTTCCGGGCGTATTGATATTGGTATCCCACGATCGTTATTTATTGGACAAACTGACCGAACAATTGTTTATTTTTGATGGAAATGGACAGGTCACTATCTACAACGGTAATTATGCAGATTACAAATTAGAACAGGAGCAGCTTCTCAAAGAAGAAAAACTGAAGGAAAAATCACACATTACGGAGGAGAAAGAATCTCCTCCACAATCAGAAAAGAAAAAATTATCCTATAAGGAGCAACGGGAATACGAACAGTTGGAAAAGGATATAGAAGAATTAGAAAGTCTCGTCTCATCGAAATCTACAGAACTAAATGAGATGACGGACCATATAAAAATAGCAGAGGTAGCAAAAGAAATAGAAAATTTACAAAATAATTTAGATCAAAAAACTGAACGTTGGTTGGAATTGGCGGAGTATATATAAAAAGTTTCACGTGAAACAAGTTATTACAATTTTGAATGTTAAAAAAATAAAAGCGACGATTTATCGTGCAGGAAGCGAAATATTGTCATTCTGACGATAGGAAGAATCTCAAAAATATTCCCCAAAGTCGGGATGACAAAAAACGTAATGAAAAAGTATTTTCGTTCCACGTGAAACGGAGTAAGAAAAGAATATGTTTAAAAAATATAATGTAATTGTTGTCGGAGCTGGACACGCAGGTTGTGAAGCAGCAGCAGCAGCAGCCAACCTTGGTTCCTCTACCCTACTCATCACAATGAATATGGGAGTAATTGCGCAGATGAGCTGCAATCCTGCCGTGGGAGGTGTAGCCAAAGGACAGATCGTCCGTGAGATAGATGCCATGGGAGGATATACCGGTATTATTGCCGACAAATCGACCATACAATTCCGTATGCTCAATAAGTCCAAAGGCCCAGCGATGTGGAGCCCACGTACGCAGAATGACAGAATGCGCTTTGCCGAAGAGTGGCGTCTGCAATTGGAAGCACTTCCAAATGTCGATATGTGGCAGGATACGGTCAAAGAAATCATCGTCGAGAATGGCCAAGCTAAAGGAGTCATAACTTCACTCGGTGTACGTATAGAAGCCGATGCCGTTGTATTGACCAATGGTACCTTCTTGAACGGTATTATACATATCGGCGAGAAAAAGTTTGGTGGTGGGAGAACAGGTGAAAAATCAGCAACCGGTTTGACAGAGCAATTAGTGTCCTTAGGTTTTGAATCCGGCAGAATGAAAACAGGAACACCTCCACGGATCGACGGTAGAAGTCTCAACTATGCCGTCATGGAGGAACAATGGGGAGATGAAAAAAGAGGTAGATTCTCTTATACCCCTGTAGAGCTACCCATCGAACAACGCTGTTGCTGGATCACATATACCAATGACAAAGTACATGAGGTACTGAAAACCGGTTTTGAAAAATCACCCATGTTCACCGGAAGGATAAAAGGACTGGGACCACGCTATTGCCCATCTATCGAAGATAAAATAAATCGCTTTGCCGAAAGGGATAGACACCAAATATTTGTCGAGCCCGAAGGTTTCAAAACCGTAGAAATATACGTCAATGGTTTTTCTACATCCTTACCAGAAGATGTACAACAGAAAGCCTTGCGGTTGATACCTGGCTTTGAAAATGCAAAAATGTACCGTCCTGGATATGCTATAGAATACGATTACTTCCCTCCTATGCAATTGGATCTTACATTGGAAACATTACGGATCAAACATCTATTCTTTGCCGGACAGATCAATGGAACTACAGGATATGAAGAAGCGGCTGCACAAGGATTTGTAGCTGGAGTCAATGCACATCAATGTATCAATGATCAGCATGAGCTCATTCTAAAGCGATCCGAATCCTACATAGGTGTATTGATCGATGATCTGGTCACTAAAGGAACAGAAGAACCTTATCGTATGTTTACATCCCGAGCAGAGCACCGTTTGTTGCTACGTCAGGATAATGCCGATATTCGATTGACACCTATTGCACACAAACTAGGCTTGGTCTCAGACGAAAGATTGCAAATAGTAGAAGAGAAAATAAAAAACTCAGATTATCTAATCCACTATATGAAAGAAAATAGTGTGGACAAGGAAAATATGAATTCCATATTGGAAAGAGAAGATTCAAGTCTACTCACACAGAAGGTGAAACTCTTCAATATTTTGAGCCGGCCACAAGTCAATATACAACATCTTGCCGAAGCAGACGAAAGATTTGCACAGGAATTACGTAAATTTGACGAAGAGACAATCGAGCAGGCAGAAATAAAGGTCAAATATGACAGTTATTTCGAAAAGGAAATGGAAATCGTAAACAAAATGAAAAAGATGGAGGATAAAGAAATTAATCCTAATTTTGATTATTCTTCACTGACTTCACTTTCGATAGAAGCGCGTGAAAAATTGCTAAAAGTGAAACCTCGTACACTTGGACAGGCTTCACGTATTTCGGGCGTGTCACCCTCAGATATTAGCGTATTATTGGTACATTTAAGTTAATATATTGATAATCAATATATTAACTTAAAAATAGAAGCTAGATACTGTATAGTGTTATACTAAGCTAAATTGTCATTCCGACTTTGGAGGAATCTATAAATATATTATCAACAGATTCTTCGAAAATCCTCAGAATGACAAAAAAAGCCAAAAAAGTGATATAAGCATTAAAATGAGAACAGAAACAAATATTTCATCAAGAGCAACGTTATTGCAAAAAGCCATTCTTACATGTTTTTTGGTTCTTATATCACTTACCCTTTTTCAGTGTGCCAATATGCAAAGACCCACAGGTGGTCCAAAAGATTCTATCCCTCCTAAACTATTGGCCGAAGTACCGGAAAATTTAACCCGTAATTTCTCCGAAAAAGAAATCGTACTCACGTTTGACGAATTCATTAAAAAAAATAATGAATTTAAAGAATTCAGCATATCACCAGACGTAGAAAAGCAACCGGAATACAAAATAAGAAAGAAAAGTTTGCACATCATACTTCCTGATTCATTGGAAGAAAACACAACCTACACAATAAATTTTGGTAAAGGTCTGGTAGATTACAACGAAGGAAACCCTATCGTGAATTATACGTATGTATTCTCCACAGGGCCCGAATTAGATTCCCTAACCATATCCGGTCAAGTCAAAAACGCATATACCAAGACCTACGATATGAAAGAAGATCCGGACCTCAAAGTCCTCTTGATCCCTACCCGGCAGGATAGTATATTTGGTAAAAAGAAAGCTAACATATTTACTTCTGTAGACAGTTCCGGTAATTTCCAATTCAAAAATCTACGAGAAGATACCTATAGAATATATGCTTTAAAAGAACAGAATAACGACAGAATATATAATAATCCGGATGAGCTCCTGGGTTTCTTATTGGATAGCATTGTGTTGGACAATGACATATCCGATATTCACCTCGAATATTCAAAAGGAAAACCTGAAAAACATCGTACCATTGAGAAAAAAATAGAAAAAAATGGATCTATCCTGTTGACATTCAACCAATCACTAAATAATCCAGACTTAAAAATATTAGATCCCGACGAACTGAATGCCAATAAGATCGTTAATTTCGCAAATAATAATGATTCCGCTTTTATTTATGTAGAAAAACTGGAATTTGATTCCATCAAACTCGAATTGAGTGATAACCAGCAAATCCTTGATACCATACTCATAAGACGAGGAAAAAATGACAAATACGAGCGTGATCTTGTCCCTATACTGAATATCAACAATAAAGTAGATAAGATACGTCACATCAGATTGACAGCCAAAGAACCCATTACCTCTGTCGATAAAAATAAGATTCAAATCCTCGAAGACTCTGTTTCACGTAGAAATTTCCAACTGCAACAAGATACAGCAAATAAAAATCTCTATCATATACGCTTCAATTGGAAACCAAATAAAAACTATGAGCTTGTTATAGAAGAAAAAGCCATACTTACCCCTTTCCAAACTTTTAACAAAGAATTGAAAAAGACTTTCACCTTTGATGAAACGGATAATTATGGCGATATCATCTTCGATATAAATGGATTGGAAAAAAATGTAAATTATATCGTAGAACTCATAGACGAAAGCAAAAAGAAAACTTTCGATAGCAGGATACTAAGAAACGAAAATAAAATAAGCTATATTAAGTTTCCAGGAGGAAAATATACACTTCGTATTATAAAAGACCTAAATGAAAACAACAGGTGGGATGGTGCAGATTATAAGACAAAAACACAAGCAGAGCCTATTTGGTATTTCGACAAAACCTTTACCATACGCGCCAATTGGGAGCAAAATGAAAAGATTGATGTAGATTTTAATAAATAGTAGAGACGTGATTAATTGCGTCTCTACCTATTAAACCAGGAACTATACAACACATAATTGTGCGGCAACTTCTGCAATAACGCCAACTGATCTTCTGTCAGAGGTTTTATTTTCTTTGCGGGAACACCTGCATACAAATAGCCAGATTCACATACCGTATTTTCCAAAACCACTGCCCCGGCAGCTATAATCACATTGGATTCAACAATGGCCTTATCCATTACGATAGCACCCATCCCGATCAATACATGATCGTGAATCACGCATCCATGAATAATCGCATTATGCCCTATATTGACATAATTGCCTATATCCGTACCATTTCGTTCATAAGTGCCGTGTACACAAACATTATCTTGAATATTGGTATAATTACCAATCTTAATGTAATTCACATCACCCCTTACGACAGCATTGAACCAAATCGAACAATGCTCCCCAATAACCACATCCCCGACCACAGTACAATTTGGTGCTAAAAAAGTATTCTCTCCAATAACAGGGTAATTTTCTTTTACAGGTGAAATCAACGGCATAGTATTTATTTCTTTAAACAGTCTTTGTTCCTTTATCCATTGTCCTTGCTCCTAAAGAATTGTATCTTCCAACACCTCAGCATGATTTGGATAATCAGTCGTATAATGCAATCCCCTACTCTCCTTTCTACTCATAGCTGACTTGACCACCAGATAAGCTACTTGGATCACATTACGCAATTCACAGAGTTTCACGGACAACTTCGTGCGTTTATAGAATGATTCTGTTTCTTCATACAACAATCCCAATCGACGCATAGCGCGCTCCAATCTAAAATCCGAACGTACTATACCTACATAGTCACTCATGAATTTTTGTGTTTCACGTAGATTGTGTGTCACCAAAATATCCTCATTCGAAAGCTTTGTATTTGATTCATCCCAGTCCGGTATATTATCCTGGTAATCGATACTTTTGAATTTAGAACTGACATCCACAAAAATCCGATGTGCATAAACAGCTGCTTCCAACAACGAATTGGAAGCCAATCTATTGGCACCATGGAGTCCTGTAGAAGAACTTTCTCCACAGGCATACAAATTTCTTATAGATGTCGCCCCATAATTGTCCACCATAATACCCCCACACAGATAATGAGCTGCAGGTGTCACAGGAATATAGTCTTTTGTCATATCCAATCCTATAGACAGACACTTTTCATAAATATTTGGAAAATGTGATAACAGATCCCCTTTAGAACGATGTGTAATGTCAAGATAAACATAATCTAAACCTGATTTCTTCATCTCCGCATCAATAGCCCTAGCCACAACATCCCTAGGAGCCAAAGAACCACGTTCATCATACTCTTCCATAAAAGACTTGCCATCTGCCCTGCGAAGAATACCTCCAAATCCCCGTACTGCCTCCGATATCAAAAATGCAGGATATTCACTTGGATTGTACAAGGCCGTCGGATGAAATTGGATAAATTCCATATTTCTGATCCTTCCTTTTGCTCTGTACACCATAGCTATCCCATCTCCTGTAGCGATAGTCGGATTGGTCGTGGATGCGTAGATATGTCCAGCTCCACCCGTTGCCATCAAGGTCACTTTTGCCAATATCTTTTCCACTGTATTAGAATGCGTATTCAATGCATAGATTCCATAACAGCTAATATCAGTGGATTTTTTATCCACATGAATACCCAAATGATGTTGTGTAATAAGATCTACGGCAAAATAATGCGTCATTATCTCAATATTGGGATCTTGATGTACCTTGGCCAAAAGAGCACGTTCTATCTCATACCCCGTGATATCTTTATAATGCAAAATCCGATGTTCGGAATGTCCCCCTTCTTTGGCCAGATCATACTCACCTGTATCCTCTCTATCAAAAGAAGTCCCATAAGCAATCAATTCCTGTATACGTGCCGGACCTTCTTTGACGACATTTTCCACTACTTCTGGATTGCACAACCCATCTCCGGCTATATGTGTATCCTGTATATGTTTTTCAAAACTATCTGTATGGTCTGTCACCACAGCGACACCACCCTGTGCATATTTTGTATTGGATTCGTCCTCATTAGACTTTGTAACGATCAGAACTTTACCTAGTTTTGCAGCCTTAAGGGCAAAGCTAAGGCCGGCTATCCCTGAGCCTACAATCAAAAAGTCTACCTTTCTGTCCGCCATTTTCTTTTTAGCTATATTTATGAATAAACAAATTAACAAAATATGTGGAAAACCTGTATAGAATAGGTGAATTAAAATTCAAAACTTTCTTTTATTCCACAATCACTTGAAAAACTCCACAAATTGATTGTCCAGATTACCCTAATGTAACCTTAATATTAACAGAATATGAACAAAAAGAATCAAACATAAAAATATGGAAAAAATATTAGGTAAAATAATAGTGTATTGAATACCAACACGATAACATAAAATTAATGTGAATAAGATGTGAACAAACTAAGAATATCTTCTTTAGGAAATATTTTTTGAAACAATTTTCCCCAATATCCACACCCTAATAAACAACAAGATTCTTTTTTAAAAAAAGAGTTATTATTTATTAGAAAAAGGGAATGTGGAATTCGTTTGAAATTCTTTCTTTACTTTTGTATAGTTAAATAGTCAAAAGATTGACAGCATAGCGAAGAGAGATGAATACAGTTTTTGAAAGAGACTTGCAAGCCAAAGGTTTTATCGATGTGGCTATAGATCCAACGATCGACTTGGTGGAAGAAATCAACAGGCTCAAGCAAGAAAAAAATGCGGTTATTCTGGCACATTATTACCAAGAGTCTGAAATACAAGATTTGGCAGACTATATTGGTGATAGCTTAGGATTATCACAACAAGCAGCCAAGACCGATGCAGATGTTATCGTATTTGCAGGCGTACACTTTATGGCCGAGACAGCCAAGATCCTGTCTCCTGGCAAAAAGGTATTATTACCAGATCTCAAAGCCGGTTGTTCGCTCTCGGATAGCTGTCCCCCTCATTTGTTTGCTAAGTTCAAGGAGCAGTATCCCGATCATTTGGTCATCACCTATGTCAATTGTACTGCAGAGCTAAAAGCACTGTCGGATATCGTCTGTACATCGAGCAATGCCGTGCAGATCGTAGAAAGCCTTCCGGAGGATCAAAAGATCATCTTTGGCCCGGATCGTAATCTGGGTGACTATGTCAAAAGAAAGACCGGTCGTGATCTGGTACTGTGGAATGGTGCTTGTATGGTACATGAAATATTTTCGCAGGAGCGTATCGATGCGCTAAAGGCTGAATATCCCGGGGCTAAATTTATTGCCCACCCCGAATGTGAAGAGCATATCTTAGCTCAAGCCGACTATGTTGGTTCTACTTCGGGTATGTTGAAGTTTACAATAGAAGACCCTAGCCAAACGTACATCGTGGCAACCGAATCGGGTATCTTGTACCAGATGCAAAAAGCTAGTCCACATAAGACATTCATTCCGGCTCCGCCAAACAATGCCTGTGCCTGCAACGATTGTCCGCACATGAAGCTCAATACCTTAGAAAAACTATACAATTGCCTGTACTACAAACAACCGGAAATCATCCTTTCGGAAGATGTTATAGCACGTGCCAGACGTCCCATCGAACGGATGTTGGAGATTTCGGCCAGATTGGGATTGTAGCATAATAGATTAAGGTAGAAAGAGCAAGGGACTTCCTTGCTCCTTTTTCCTTTATCTTTAATCTTAAAAATATGTTTGAGAATAACGATAAAACAAATATAAACGACTTAGGAGAATTTGGATTAATCCAACACCTCACACAAGCGGTGGAACTGACTGAAAAATCAACTGTAAAAGGCATTGGAGATGATGCAGCTGTATTGGATTTTTCAGATAAGAAAACTTTGATTTCTACGGATCTGTTATTAGAAAACGTACATTTTGATCTGCGGTATGTTCCTCTCAAACATTTAGGTTATAAAGCCGTTCAAGTTAATTTGTCCGATATCTATGCAATGAATGGAATGGCCTCACAGATTACTTTCTCTATTGGGTTATCTTCAAAATTTCCATTGGAAGCTGTAGAAGAAATTTATGAGGGAGCTTTGATTGCCTGTAAGAAATACAATGTAGATTTAGTTGGAGGTGATACCTCAGCTTCGGTACAGGGATTAGTCATTTCGGTCACGAGTATGGGCTACGCTGATACAGATAGAATTGCTTATCGTTCGGGTGCGAAAGAAGGAGATTTGCTGTGTGTGAGTGGTGATTTGGGAGGGGCTTATGTAGGATTGCAGCTCTTGGAACGTGAAAAGCAGATTTTTTTGGAGAATCCACAGATACAACCCGATTTGGAAGGTAAAGATTATATTATCGAACGTCAGCTCAAACCCGAAGCACGCAAAGATATGATAGAGCTGTTGGCCAAGTTGCACGTGAAACCAAATGCTATGATCGATATTTCGGATGGATTGGCTTCGGAAATATTACATATCTGCAAAGCTTCCAATGTAGGATGTAAGCTGCATGAGGACAAAATTCCGATCGACCCAATGACTTACGAGACCGCCCGTGAATTTGGTTTGGATCCTACGGTATGTGCTTTGAGTGGTGGTGAGGATTATGAATTGTTGTTTACGGTGCCACAGGCGGACTACGATAAAATAAAAGGACAGTTGGATATTTCGGTCATTGGCTATATGACAGAGGCAGCTGCAGGATGCAACATGATTTCCAAATCCGGAAATGTGCATGAAATCAAGGCACAGGGATGGAATGCTTTTGGGAAGTAGGAACACGGTTTTAAAATTTTATTTTCCAAAATACTTACAGTATGACATATATGAAAAAAATACTTTTATTATTGATATTTCCATTGTTTTTCACAGCATGTAAAAACAGGGAAGCCCAGGTTTATGACTTGGTGACGAAATACAATGAAAATAAGGAAGCTATTTCCAATGCAACCTTGAAACATACGAAAGCTTATAGTTTGGACAAGAGAACGGTCAGTTTAGATTTTGTCTTTGATACGAAAGAAGAATCCTTCGGAGCGCCCTATACCAATGAATTATCTTCTGTCTTGACTCAGGTAGATCAAAAATACCCTGAATGCAAAAAACTGATGAAGGATGGTATGAATTTCAAGTTGCGAATCTACAATGCCTTTGGTATACAAATCGCTGAATTTCCACTAGAAGTAAGTGAAAAAGGTGATTTGGAAATGAAGGTTTAAATTTTTTTTTTTAAACTTTAAGTTGACAATCGTTTATAAACAGCTATGTCAGCGCCACTGTGGATACCCTCTCAAGAATATACACAAAGTTCTATTTTGTACTACTTTCAACACTTTGTGGAACAAAAAACGAATAAAAAATTTTTGGCTTATGACGATTTGTATTCCTGGTCAATTGAGAATCTAAGTATTTTTTGGGAAGCTGTATACGACTACTTTGAGATTACCTATTCAGGTGGGTATCAAAAAGTGTTGGACCGGGACAATATAAGTACCGATTTTATTCAGGCAAAGTGGTTTGAAGGTATTTCGCTAAGTTATGCAGAGCATATTTTTCGGAATAAGCAATCTGAAAAAATAGCGTTAAAATATGCGGATGAAAAATTAAAATACAGGGAAGTCACGTGGCGTGAATTGGAGGATATGGTTTCGGTTATCCAACAGTTTTTACAGGAAAAAGGTGTTCAAAAAGGAGATAGAATTGTCGGAATTTTGAATAACACCGTGGAAACGATTGCTATTTTTCTAGCTGTCAATTCACTGGGTGCCATATGGTCTTGTTGTTCACCGGATTTTGGGGACAAAAGTATTATCGAGCGCTTCGCGCAGATAGAACCAAAAGTACTGTTCTTGGAAACTGAATACCAATACAACGGAAAATCATTCTCCAAACAAGAAACTTTAGCACAGATCAGGAAGCATATTCCATCGATTGCAACGGTTGTACCTGTTTACGAAGAAGATTGGGAGGTTATATTTTCCACCTATACACCTCAGACGCTGACTTTCTTGCGTGTACCTTTTTCGCATCCGATATGGATTTTATACTCTTCGGGCACGACCGGAAAACCCAAAGCCATCACGCATAGTACAGGAGGCAATCTGTTGGAGCATTACAAAGCATTGGCTATCCATCAAAATGTACAGGAAGGAGAGAATTTTCTGTGGTATACGACCACGGGGTGGATGATGTGGAATTATGCCTTGTCTTCTCTGCTATGTGGTGCTACATTGTGCTTGTTCAATGGAGCTATACATTATCGTGACCACAAAGATTTTTGGGAATTTGTTAAACTGGCCAAAGTACACCATTTAGGTGGAGGGGCAGCTTATTTTTCGGCTATCCATGATTTGGAAATTGGGGACTACCAACCCAAAGTGATCGGATCTACCGGTTCTCCCCTACTTGCGTCTACATTCGAAAATCTGCAACAGAAATTTCCAGACGTACATATCATTTCTTTAAGTGGAGGTACGGATGTGTGCAGTGCATTTCTGTCCGGTTGCCCATATTTGCCGGTGTATGCCGGCGAAATCCAATGTAGAGCCTTAGGTTCGGATATTGTTGCGGTCAATGACCAAGGAAAAGAGGTATATCATGAAGTAGGAGAATTGGTTATCAAACAGCCTATGCCATCTATGCCCTTGTATTTTTGGAATGATAAGGATAATGAAAAGTATAGAGAAAGTTATTTTTCTGAACGGCCAGGTGTGTGGAGTCATGGAGATTGGATTTTGATAAATGATAGAGGTGGGATTGTCATGTATGGACGGTCGGATGCAACACTCAATCGAGGCGGTGTACGCATAGGTACAGCCGAAATATATAATGTAGTCAATGCCTTGGAGCATGTGAAGGATAGTTTGGTCATCGCCACTGATAATGAGAAAGGTGAAAGCAGGATAACCTTGTTTGTGCAATTGGAAGCAAATACCTCATTGGGGCAGATCATCGAAAGAATAAAGAGCGAACTCCGAAAGCAATATAGCCCACGTCATGTTCCCGATGATTTTTATGCCGTAACGGATATTCCCTATACGTTGAGCGGTAAAAAATTGGAAATACCTATCAAAAAGATTTTTTCGGGTTATCCATTGGAAAAAACTGTTTCTAAAGATATCATGCGCAATCCGGAATGTCTGGAAGAATATGTGGGAATTTTTAATCAAAAACAGTAAATTTCGATATGAACACAGAAAAAGACTTATCAACATATTTTATGGATTTGGAGCATCGGTATGGTGCACACAATTATCATCCTCTTCCTGTTGTACTGAAAAAAGGTAAAGGTGTACATGTTTGGGATGTGGAAGGCAAGCAATACTATGATTTTCTAAGTGGCTATTCGGCTGTAAACCAGGGACACTGTCATCCTCGTATTGTAGAAGCTTTAATAGCGCAGGCACAGGAGCTGACACTGACTTCTCGTGCTTTTTACAACAATAAATTGGGCGAATACGAGAAATATATCACACAATATTTCTCATACGATAAAGTTTTGCCGATGAACACAGGTGTAGAAGGTGGAGAGACGGCTATTAAGCTGGCAAGACGTTGGGGCTATGTGAAAAAGGGTATTCCCGAAAACCGGGCAAAGATTGTATTTGCAAAGAACAATTTTTGGGGACGGACGCTTGCGGCTATCTCATCTTCGTCCGATCCGATCAGTTATCATCAGTTTGGACCCTATATGCCCGGATTTGTGTCAGTTGAATACAATGATATCGAAGCCTTGGAAAAAGTGTTGGAGGACAAGGATGTAGCGGCATTCATGGTCGAGCCCATACAGGGAGAAGCAGGTGTTATTGTCCCCGATGAGGGATATTTGAAGCAGGTGGCAGCGCTCTGTAAAAGCAAAAATATACTTTTTATTGCTGATGAAATACAAACCGGACTTTGTCGTACGGGGAAAATGTTGGCCTGCGATCATGAAAATGTGAGACCCGATATTCTTATTTTAGGAAAAGCACTGAGTGGCGGTACTTTTCCTATTTCGGCTGTTTTGGCAGATGACGACATTATGCTGACTATCAAACCGGGCGAACATGGATCTACCTACGGCGGAAACCCACTGGCATGTAGTATAGCTACTGTCGCCTTACAGGTGCTGAAGGACGAGAATTTGGCTGAAAATGCTGAAAAAACGGGAAATTTACTGCGTCAAGAACTCAAAAAACTAAATTATGGTTTCATAATAGATATAAGAGGTAAAGGACTGTTGAATGCTATTGAAATTGAACATTCAGACCCCGAAGCAGCCTGGAATATCTGTTTGAAGATGCGGGACAATGGATTATTGGCCAAGCCAACGCATGGAAATATCATTCGTTTTGCTCCCCCATTGCTGATGACAGAGCCACAGATCTTGGATAGTGTAGCTATTATTGACCGATCGTTGACTGAGTTTATGAAGAGTTAGTTTTTATCATATCCGACTTACTTTTATGGAGTTATTATACCTGTAGCACTCCGACATTATATTTTTCCATATTTGGATTGTGGTTGGCGGCTTCTATTCCCATAGAAATGATTTTTCGGGTTTCTTTGGGATCGATGACTCCATCAACCCAAAGACGGGCGGCAGCATAGTAGGGGCTTAACTGTGCATTGTATTGTTGTTTGATTTTAGAAAGCAATTGGTTTTTTTCTTCTTCGGATAGGGACACGCCTTTTGCTTTGAGTGCTGTTTCCTGTATCTGTAGCAGGGTTTTTCCGGCCGATGCGCCGCTCATCACTGCGATTTGTGCTGTGGGCCAGGCATATATCAGTCGAGGGTCGTAAGCTTTGCCACACATGGCATAGTTGCCGGCACCATAGCTGTTTCCGATGATGAACGTGAATTTTGGAACGACCGAATTGGCCATTACGTTGACCATTTTGGCGCCGTCTTTAATGATTCCCCCATGTTCTGAGCGCGAGCCGACCATAAATCCGGTCACGTCTTGAAAAAATACCAGCGGGATCTTCTGTTGATTGCAGTTCATGATAAATCGGGCGGCCTTGTCTGCAGAATCGGAATAGATCACACCGCCCATCTGCATTTCGGAGGTACTGCCGGGTTTTTTGGCTTTGACAATTTCCCGTTGATTGGCCACGATGCCTACCGCCCAGCCATCGATGCGCGCCAGGGCACAAATCAATGTTTTGCCGTAGTCTTTTTTATATTCTTCGAGCGAACTCTTGTCCACAATAGCTTTTAGGATGTCGAGCATATTATAAGGCTTTAGACGGTCTTCGGGCAAGAGCTTGTAGATCCGAGTGTGTGGATATTCGGGTTCTTTGCTTGCTATACGGGAAAATTGGTTTTTGTCGGTTTCGCCAAATTTGTCCACGATATTTTTGATGGCGTCGAGACAACGCTCGTCGTTAGGATATTTGTTGTCCGTGACGCCTGATATTTCACAATGGGTGGTTGCCCCTCCCAATGTTTCATTGTCGACCACTTCGCCTATGGACGATTTTACAAGATACGGACCGGCTAGGAAAACAGAACCAGTGCCTTCGACAATCAGGGCATAGTCGGACATGATCGGCAGATAGGCACCACCGGCCACACAAGGCCCCATAATGGCAGAAATCTGTGGAATGCCCATGGCCGAGATTTTGGCATTGTTTCGGAATATACGGCCAAAGTGCTCCTTGTCGGGAAAAATTTTCTCCTGCATAGGTAGGTACACACCGGCACTATCGACAAGGTAAATGATGGGAAGGTGGTTTTCCATAGCAATTTCTTGGGCCCGCAGGTTCTTTTTGCCTGTAATCGGAAACCAAGCGCCAGCTTTTACCGTGGCATCGTTGGAGACAATGACACACAGCCTGTTTTTGACATAACCCATCACGACTACTACTCCCCCATTCGGACAGCCACCCTGCTCCTCATACATACCGTCTCCGGCAAAAGCACCAATTTCTACATAGGGTCTATCCTCATCCAAAAGATAGACAATACGTTCCCAAGCAGTCATTTTGCCTTTTTTCTTGTGCTTTTCGATTTTGTCTATACCACCTCCGAGAAAGAGTTTTTCGTGCTTGCTCTTGAGTATGTTGAGTAGATTTTCCATATGTGGTTTATTTAAGCGCAATACCAAAGATACCGAATTAAAAAAGCCCTGCCTATGTTATTTAAAACTTTTCAATAGCAGGATTGTTTTGTATATGAAAAATAAAAATCTTTCAAAATACGGAAGGTTTTTTGTATTTTTCATAAAGAAGGATAAACTTACAGATTATGGTATTCAATATACAGGAGGACGAACAGCAGGTTTTGGTTCAAAGAAGTGCAAGGGATTTTGCAAATACACATATCAAACCCTATGTGATGGAATGGGACGAAAAACAATATTTTCCGGTAGAGTTGTTCAAGAAAATGGGCGAATATGGTTTTATGGGCATACTGGTGCCGGAAAAATACAACGGTGCAGGTCTTGATTATCAAGAATATATTACCATTTTGGATGAAATATCAAAAGTCTGTGGCTCAATAGGGCTTTCTTTGGCTGCCCACAATTCTCTGTGTACTAACCATATCCTTTCCTTTGCCAATGAAGAGCAAAAAGAAAAGTACTTGCCCAAATTGGCTACGGCAGAATGGATAGGTGCTTGGGGTTTGACGGAAACAGGTTCGGGATCGGATGCAGGAGGGCTAGCGACTACAGCAGTGCAGGACGACGACTATTTCGTCATCAACGGTTCCAAAACGTTTATTACCCATGCCATTAGTGCGGATGTATTTGTCGTGATGGCCCGTACGGGCGAGAAAGGAGACAAACATGGAGTTACGGCCTTTCTGCTGGAAAAAGGCATGGAGGGATTTACAGCAGGCCAAAAAATAAACAAATTGGGTATGCGGGCTTCCGAAACAGCTAGTTTGTTTTTTGATAATTGCCGGGTGCACAAAAACCAGATTATCGGTAAGGTAGGCGACGGATTTATCCAAGCCCTGAAACTGTTGGATGGTGGGCGTATTTCCATTGCTGCATTGTCACTGGGCATCGCTCGGGGGGCGTACGAATGTGCATTGCGCTACGCGAATGAACGTGAACAGTTTAATCAGAAGATTTTTGATTTTCAGGATGTGGCATTTACATTGGCCGACATGGCCTCCAAAATAGATGCTTCGGAACTGTTGATACGTCGGGCGGGGTATTTGAAAGATACAGATCAGAAAGTGACCAAGGAAAGTGCGATGGCCAAGTATTACGCGTCCGAAGTTGCTGTGGAAGTGTCCAATCAGAGTGTGCAGATCCATGGTGGATATGGTTTTACGAAGGATTATCCGGCGGAAAAATATTTTCGGGATGCAAAATTGTGTACTATTGGTGAAGGAACCAGTGCGATACAAAAAATGGTTATAGCCAGGGAGATTAGGAAAGATGTCCAATAACGAAAAAGTACAATTGGTGGAGTGTCCACGGGATGCCATCCAAGGTATTACACATTTTATCCCCACGGAAAAAAAGACAACGTACATCAACCAATTGATGCGCAGCCATGCGTTCGATTGTATTGATTTCGGAAGTTTTGTTTCTGCAAAGGCTGTTCCGCAGATGCAGGACACGGCAAAGGTGCTGGAAAGTATTGAAAAGAATAGTACGACCAAGCTGTTGGCCATTATTGCCAATGAAAGGGGGGCTGAGACCGCTGCTCCTTTTGATCAAATCGACTTCTTGGGTTATCCTTTTTCCATATCGGAGACCTTTCAGCAGCGAAATGCCAACTCCACGATCGAGCAATCGTTTCGGCGGGTGGAAAATATTAAAAGCTATATGGCATCGGGCTCGCAAGAACTGGTCATGTACATTTCTATGGCTTTTGGCAATCCGTATGGTGATCCATGGAGTACGGATGTGGTATTGGAATGGATGGAAAGGCTTTCCGACTTGGGAATCACACGGTTTTCGATTGCCGATACCACATCCGAAGCCTCACCGGAGGACATCAAGATGTTATTTACTCTTGTCCGGCATACTTTTCCCGATTGGGAATTGAGCCTGCATTTGCACAGCAGACCAGAAAATGCACTCTTGAAGATAGAGGCAGGCTATGAAGCAGGATGCCGTATTTTTGAAGGTGCGCTTATGGGCTATGGAGGCTGTCCGTTTGCACAAGATGCTTTAGTAGGCAATATCCCAATGGAGATGCTGTTGCGGAGCTTTCGCGGTACAGATGAACAGAAGATACAGGGATTGTTGGAGGGGTTTCAAGATTTAATCGGTGGATGAGCTGTGATTTTAACTGTAAGCACAAAACCAAACTGTGCAAGTGCCTAGCGAAAACACAACAAACATTTTAAGTAAAAAAAATAGGACGAACCTGTTAGATATCATTTCGAATAACTAAATTTGCCCGTTAGTGTCAAAATGTCCGTTCTCTATTTTTGGACTTCATTTTGTACAAAAAAGAAGAGATAAAAAATATTATGTTCAAATTTTTAAGCAAACTTTTTGGTAGCAAGTCCGAGCGTGACATCAAAGCTATACAACCGATCGTCGAACAAATCAAAGAAGAGTATAGCAAGCTAACCGGAATAAGCAACGATGAGCTGCGTGCCAAAACCCTGGATTTCAAGAAACGTATACAAGAATATCTACAGGAGATCGATACCGAAATCGATACGTTGAAAGTACAGGCGGAAGAAGAGTCGGTCGATATGTCGACAAAAACCGCCATCTACGAAAAAATCGACAAATTAAACAAGGACAGAGACAAGAAGCTGGAAGAAATCTTATCAGAGATTCTGCCCGAGGCTTTTGCCGTCGTAAAAGAAACCGCCCGTCGTTTTACCGAAAATCCTGTTGTGGAGGTTACGGCTTCAGATTTTGACCGAGATTTGGCAGCACGCAAGCCAAATGTGAAAATTGAGGGTGATAAAGCGCTTTGGTCCAATACATGGACAGCAGCAGGTACGGAAGTGACCTGGAATATGGTTCACTACGATGTACAGCTCATCGGTGGTATCGTGCTGCATCAAGGTAAAATTGCCGAGATGTCGACAGGTGAAGGTAAGACATTAGTAGGTACATTGCCGACTTATCTCAATGCTTTGTCGGGTAAAGGTGTACATATCGTCACGGTCAACGATTATCTGGCCAAGCGTGACTCGGAGTGGAATGGTCCACTGTTTGAGTTCCATGGGCTGAGCGTAGACTGTATAGACAAACATCAACCAAACTCTCCGCAACGTCGCAATGCGTACAAGTCGGATGTCGTCTATGGTACGAACAATGAGTTTGGTTTTGACTACCTACGTGACAATATGACACAGACTCCGGATTCATTGGTACAGGGTAAACTGCATTTTGCCATGATCGATGAGGTAGACTCGGTATTGATCGATGATGCACGTACACCATTGATTATCTCCGGCCCTATTCCTAAGGGGGATGAACATGAGTTCTATCAACTGAAACCAAGGATAGAAAGACTGGTCAATGCACAGAAAGCTTACATCAATACGGTATTCAACGAAGCCAAGAAAGCTATTGCTGCAGGTGATACCGATGTAGAGGGAGGAGGTTTGGCACTCTTGCGTTCGTATCGTGGTCTTCCCAAAAATAAGGCACTGATCAAGTTCCTCAGCGAGAGCAATCACCGTCAGGTTTTGCAAAAGGTTGAAAACTACTATATGCAAGAGCAAAACCGTCACATGCCAAAGGCGGATAAGGAATTGTTCTTTGTCATCGACGAGAAAAACAACCAGGTAGAATTGACCGAAAAAGGTATTGAACTGATTACGGCTTCGGGAGAGGATCCGAGCTTCTTCATCCTGCCCGATGTAGGTACGGAGATTGCCGAAATCGAAAAATCAGAAGCTTCTTTGGAAGAAAAAGCCGCGAAAAAAGAAGAGTTGTTGCGTGATTATTCGGTCAAAGCCGAGCGTATCCACTCGATCAACCAACTGTTGAAAGCCTATACCCTGTTTGAGCGTGACGATCAGTATATTGTGGACGAAGGTAAGGTCAAGATCGTCGATGAGCAGACAGGCCGTATCATGGATGGCCGTCGCTATTCAGATGGTTTGCACCAGGCGATAGAGGCTAAAGAAAACGTGAAGGTAGAGGATGCAACGCAGACTTACGCGACCATTACGCTACAAAACTACTTCCGTATGTATCACAAGCTCGCCGGTATGACGGGTACAGCGTCTACGGAAGCTGGCGAGCTTTGGGAAATATATAAATTGGATGTGGTCGAAATACCGACCAACAAGCCTATTGCAAGAGATGACAGACAGGATCTGATCTACCGCACGGCACGGGAGAAATATAATGCTGTAGCCCAGGAGATTCAAAACCTGACCGAACAAGGCCGCCCGGTGTTGGTGGGTACGACATCGGTCGAAATCTCCGAATTGCTGAGCCGTATGCTGAAACTGCGCGGTATCAAGCACAATGTCTTGAATGCTAAGCTTCACCAAAAAGAAGCGGATATCGTTGCTGAGGCAGGTCGTCCGGGACAGGTGACAATTGCGACCAATATGGCTGGTCGTGGTACGGATATCAAATTGACCGAAGAGGTCATCAAAGCCGGAGGTTTGGCCATCATCGGTACCGAGCGTCACGAGTCACGTCGTGTGGACAGACAGTTGCGCGGTCGTGCAGGTCGTCAGGGAGACCCGGGTTCATCCCAGTTCTTCGTTTCTCTGGAAGACCCGTTGATGCGTTTGTTTGCTTCCGAGCGTATTTCCAATATCATGGTCAAGATGGGTGTGGAAGAGGGTGAAGTCATGCAGCACAGCATGCTGACCAAATCCATCGAGCGTGCACAACGTAAGGTTGAGGAAAACAACTTTGGTATACGTAAGCGTTTGTTGGAGTATGACGATGTCATGAACTCACAGCGTACGGTCATCTATGCTAAACGTAAAAATGCCTTGTTTGGCGAACGCCTCGACGTAGATCTGAACAATACCATATACGATGTGGTCGAAGATATCGTGATCAATGCCAAGGAAAGCGGTTCTTATGAAGAGTTTCAGATTGAAGTAATCCGTATTTTTGCAGTGGATCCGGAGATCAGTGCTGAGGAATATACATCAAGCGGTGTGGATGTGTTGACAGACAAAGTCTTCCAACAAGTCATAGCACACTATGAAAATAAAGCCAAAAATATTGCCGCACAGACTTTGCCGGTATTGACTAATGTATTGGAGGAGCGTGGGGACGTCATCGAGAACATTGTTGTTCCTTTTACAGACGGTATCCGTGGTATACAGGTGGCAACGAACTTAAAGAAAGCTGTAGAGACGCAAGGAGCAGAAGTTTTCCGGTCTTTTGAAAAAGGTATAGTTCTTGCTCTGATAGATGAGGCATGGAAAGAACATTTACGGGAAATGGACGATTTGAAACAATCTGTTCAGAATGCCGTGTACGAGCAGAAGGATCCGATCATCATCTATAAGATGGAAGCGTTCAATCTGTTCAAGAGCATGTTGGCCAGTATGAACAAGGAGATTGTGAGCTTCCTGTTCAAGGGTGAGATTCCGGGACAACAACAGCAACCTCAAAATATCCAGGAAGCACGTCCTGTTGCGGCTCAGCCGGCTAATGTGACTGCTTCAAAACAGGATTTAAATTCACCTACAGGTGTGTCGGAAGAGGACTTTGACACCCGTAAGCAACAGGTCACTCAGCCGATCCGTAAGGAACAGACCATAGGCCGCAATGACGAGTGTCCATGTGGTTCGGGCTTGAAGTATAAGAATTGTCACGGCAAGAATGGATAATATTAGAATAAAGTGATGAAGGTTATAAAGGTGATGATATAGTGATGAATATCAGACATCGCCTCCATAACTTACTTCATTTGTATAACTTTAAATAAAAGTATGTTGTACAAGGGGTTGCTTTTATGCTTTGCAGGTATCTGTATCTCTTTTGCGGCCAGATCCCAACAGTCAGGGATCGTGGAAGTGAATAGAGATACCTTGATTGTATTGTTACAGCATTTTCGTGCAGAAAATGAGATCAATCCCGTTGCTCCGTCTATGGTAAGCCTAGGCGCCAGAGTCGTGGACCGGAGCAAGGCGACACGTGTCAAGAAAAAAGGTTTCCGTGTACAGATTTATGCCGGCAGTAACCGTAATGAGGCTTATGCTGTGCAGAGTCGATTCAGAAATCAATATAAGGATATTGATAGTTACATCAATTATGATGAACCCAATTACCGTGTGAAAGTAGGTGATTTTACAAGCAGATCCGAAGCTAATAATTTTATGCGGATACTTCGTTCGCAATATAGCAATGTATTTGTTTTTCAAGAGGATATTTGGGTTTGGGAATAAGTTTTTGAATCATGGCAGATATAAAGGAGCGTGTACACCGATTAGCAAAGGATTTTTTTGGAGAAACTGTAGAAATACGTCGTCATCTGCACCGACATCCCGAACTATCTTTTGAGGAATTTGAGACCTCGGCTTTTGTCAAAAGAACTTTGGATAGCTTGGGTATTCCGTACCAGGAGATGGCCAATACAGGTGTGGTGGGTATAATCACAGGTGAACAGCCTTCGGAGAAAGTTATTGCTTTGCGAGCAGATATGGATGCATTGCCTATTACCGAGGTCGAAGGAAGGTCTTATGGCTCACAAAATAAGGGTGTGATGCACGCTTGTGGCCATGATGTACATACCTCTTCCCTATTGGGTGTTGCGAAGATCCTACAGGAATTGAAATCTGAATTTGGTGGGACAATCAAGTTGATTTTCCAACCGGGAGAGGAAAAACTGCCCGGAGGTGCCTCCATCATGATCAAGGAAGGTGTCTTGAAAAATCCCGTGCCTCAAGCTGTTATTGGCCAACATGTCATGCCTTTTATTGAAGCCGGAAAGGTAGGATTTCGATCCGGCCAATATATGGCTTCTACCGATGAGCTCTATATGACTGTCAGGGGTAGAGGAGGACATGGAGCACATCCTCACCAGAATATAGATCCGATTGCCATTACAGCACAGATTATTACAGCTTTGCAACAAGTCGTCAGCAGGGCTGCGGATCCGCGGATCCCGACCGTGCTCTCCTGGGGAAAGATTATCGGCAACGGAGCGACAAATGTCATTCCCGATGAGGTGTACATGGAAGGTACTTTCCGTACATTCGACGAGCAATGGCGAGCTGAAGCCCATCAAAAAATGCAAAAAATTGCTACGGGAATAGCGGAAAGCATGGGTGCGTCCTGCGACTTCGAAGTACGTAAGGGCTATCCTTTTCTTATCAACGAACCACGATTGACGGCAAAAGCAAAATCTTATGCTGAGGAATATTTGGGTAAAGAAAATGTTCTTGACTTGGAGTTATGGCCTGCGGGAGAGGATTTTGCCTACTATTCACAGGAGAATGACGCCTGTTTTTACCGCTTGGGTACGGGCAATAAGGAAAAAGGTATTACCTCTGCCGTGCATACCCCTACATTTGATATAGACGAGCGTGCTTTGGAGATCAGTATCGGGCTGATGGCTTATATTGCATTGAGGCAACTGGAGGGGTAGCAGAAATGTCTTCACATCATATCGTACGGGAAAATCAAGAACCGGCTCTTTTAATTACATCGGCACGTAATTTGGCCGGTGAATTGTTGGGGCAGCTCTTGGAGTGGTCGCCCACGATCATTACCGATACACAAAATCTGGACTATTTATTGGCCTTGGGCATCAAGGTAGACGTAGTTTTTGGAGATGTTCCTGCTGTTCGGCAGGATTCTATCCAACAGATATCTATAGAGCAAGGATTTCCTGAAGACGCCATGCATTATTTGGTTAGCAAAGGCTTTAAAGCCGTGAATATGTGGTCAGATAACATCCACGAGGATCTTTCATCCTTTGCCGGACAGATCAATATTGTTTTGTTCTGTGCGGACAGACGGTACGTCTGCGTGAAAGGACAATTTGAAAAGTGGCTCCCTAAAAATGAAACAGTGTACTTTGACGAAGCTTATATCAAATCGTTTCAAGGGGTGGAGTATGTAAATAAAGGTACCTTTCGTACAGTTGCAGATGGCTTCATGACACTGGAATTCAGTACGGATTCGTATGTATGGATCGGAGAGGACCTGTAGTATATTTCCCCGATTTGGTTTTTACCAAAAAATTTGCTATTATTTATTTCCTAATATATACGAATAAAAGGTATTATGTTTAAAAAGCTTGTTGCGGTTGAGCCTCTAAATTTAATCCCCTCGGCAGAGAAAGCATTGTTTGATTATGCTTCGGAGGTGGTGATGTATAATAATATGCCTGCCTGCCCTGAAGAAATGGCAGCACGGATCGGAGATGCGGATGCTGTATTGATCAGTTATACATCAACATTGGGGCGAGAGGCTTTGAAAAAATGTCCGCATGTGAAATATATCGGCATGTGCTGTTCCTTGTATACACCGGAAAGTGCGAATGTGGATATCCTATATGCCAATTCCAGAGGTATCACGGTCTTGGGTGTACGCGATTACGGAGACGAGGGAGTGGTAGAATATGTGGTGAGTGAGCTGGTACGGTGCTTACATGGCTTTGGTACGGCGAAAGACGGCCAGCCTAGACAGCCTTGGGATGGTGTGGCACGGGAGATTACCGGAACCAAGGTCGGCATCGTGGGGCTGGGCAAATCAGGTGGTATGGTGGCCGATGCACTGAAATTTTTCGGAGCGGAGATTGCTTACTTTGCCCGGTCGGAAAAAGAAGAAGCCAAACAAAAAGGTTACCGTTTCCTGCCGGTCAAACAACTGTTGCAAGAAAGCGAAGTTATCGTAACCTGTCTGAACAAAAATACAGTACTGCTCCATCACGAGGAGTTTGCTGCGATGGGCAATAGGAAGATTTTGTTCAATACAGGTCTTTCTCCAGCCTGGGATGAAGAGCCATTTGCCACATGGATCGACCGGGACAATCTTTGTTATTGTGATACGCTGATCGCTTTGGGCAATAAGAAGTTTCTCACGCATCCACACGTGTACTGTATGGGTGTCTCGGTAGGCCGTACCCGTCAGGCATTTGACCGCCTGAGCGCAAAGGTACTGGCCAATATAGAGACCTATCTTAAAAGGAAATAGGTGAAACGATATTGCGGAGTGTGCTTACGACGCTCCATCCGGCGATCTGGGCCGTCGAACTGTAGACATCGATCACGGCATGTACCTGATCGTTCTTGATTTCAATGCGGTGATCGTCCCCTACAAAATTTGGGGTAGAAGTGATGGACACTTTCATGTTTTCCGGCCCAACAGATGCAATAGATGCTGCAACAGAAACATTGACCTTGGTCGGAAATAGTGCAATGGCATCTATAGCATTACCCTCGAATACTTTCCTCTTTTCGGTCTGAAGCGTGTCGTCGTACACCGATGTGTTCTTAAGAGAATTGGGTCCTTTTTCGGTGTCAAAGGTGGCTGTAGCATTGCCCATGAGTGCTACTGTACGCAAGACATCCAAGCCTCCGATAGCACCGGATGCTATGTGGACCTTGGTGTGGTTTGCTTTGGCGGTTTTTTGGACTTCTTCATGAAAGACCGGATCTGCAAAAGCACCTATAGAAAGTGTCACAATGGATGATCCTCCTTTTAAGGCCTCGATGGCAAACTCTTTTAAGGCGTATGGTGATGCCGTTTCGACGATATAGTCGGGCTTGCAATCGAGTAGCTCATCTATCGATTCGCAGACCTTACATGTAGCCGTAGATAATGTCGAATTTACCCTATCTGCGATGGACTGTGCTTTCTCCTTAGTCCTCGAATAGGCAGCGATAAGTTGATATTCATCCAATAAATTGGCGTTCAGCGCCTCTGTAACGATTGCGGCCAATCTACCACAACCGACAATAGCCAATGTCTTTTTTTCCATAGGCACAACATATCAAAAATAATCAAGAATAAAAACTTTCCAGTTTTGGATTTTGAGATGACTCATCTATGCTGTTGTATAAAAGCATAAATTTGTCTAAGTTTGATTGTAAAATAGATTATTATGAAAGAAATAACAGTAGAAGAACTGAAATCGATGATAGATAACAATGAAGAGTTTCAATTGATCGATGTGCGTGAACCGTTTGAATATGAGGTGTCCAATCTGGAAGGGGTGAATATTCCTTTGTCAGGCATTCTTATCGAGTCGAACAAGATCGCAAAGGATATACCGGTAGTTGTACATTGCCGCTCAGGTAAGCGCAGTGCACAGGCTATCATGCTGTTGGAACAGCAGGGCTTCACAAATTTGTCTAACTTGGAGGGAGGAATTTTGGCTTGGAAAGAAGAGTTCGAGCCAGATATGGACGTTTATTAAAACAATGTTTGGATTTTTGGAAAGAGGGCAAAAAGCTCTCTTTTTTATTTTAAAGTTTTCAGCAAAACTATCCACTATCTCCAAAAGGGTGGAGTCTCACGCAAAAGGAACAACGCAAAAAATAATCCCATTTTTAAAATTGACGGAAGTATTGAAGTGAGAGAAGTTTTAAAATGGGACTCATAGTCCCCCTTCAATATATCTATCAAAAGACTTATGTGATTTTAATAATAATATTAAAAATTGAAAACAAATAGAGAAGCCTTTTGTGTCATAACAGGTGGTCCGGGTGTCGGAAAAACAACACTGATTAATGAACTAAATGGTTACGGTTTTCAAACCGTACAAGAGGACGCGCGAAAGATAATAAAGGCACAAATTGAAACCGACAGTGAAGGGTTGCCGTGGAAAAACAAAGAACTGTATGCAAAGCTGATGTTGGAGGCATCTCTAAGGAGCTATGATGAAGTGAATACCAAAACGTTTTCAAATTTCATTTTTTTTGACAGGGGAATTTTAGATACTATTTGCTATATGAAAATGGAGCAAATTCCGGTATCAGATGAAATAAAAGAAATGGTAAGACAATATCCATATAACAAGAATGTTTTTATTCTCCCGCCTTGGCAGGAAATCTACGAAACAGACAATGAACGAAAACAAAGTTGGGAAGAAGCTGAGTGTACATTTAAAAAAATGAAAGAAACCTATCTTGAGTTTGGTTATAACGTCATCGAAGTTCCAAAAGCAAGCGTAAAAGAAAGGACAGAATTTATTATTCAGAATATCGATAAGTTTATAGGTTAAATTTGTCACATTGTCTAAAACAGAGCTACATAACGAACAGTTACCATATTTATTCCGGCATGAATATGCTAATTAAGCTAACCAAATCCAAAACAGAAAAGTAGACTTTAACAAAAAGAATAGAACGACTAAAAAGTAAATACCAAAAAATCATAACGTAAGATCTTTATTTACAACAGTTTCTCCTGCTTTTAATCTTTAGTGCATATTTTGCTGAAAATTTATTTTAAATAAAAAGATGTTTTGTCGAAAAAATTACACTAGAACAGTATAAAATTTGTACAAATGCCAATAAAAATGTCTTTTCATCTAAAAAAAAGTAATTTTTTCATTTTACGGTATTTTGCTCCTCAGCTTTTTAAAGTTTAGCTAACTTTAGTCCGTCATTTTGAACAAACACTAAATAGACCGTTATGAGCAGCACAAATGCATCAAATCAAAGTTTTTTCGAAAGCGTACAGCGGAATTTTGAAAAAGCAGCTAAGTTTACCCGTTTCGATAGGGGTATTTTGGACCAAATCAAAGCGTGCAATTCGATCTTACGGGTCAAGTTTCCTGTGAAAATAGGTAATGAGATCGAGGTTATAGAAGCCTACAGGGTACAGCACTCCCATCACAAATTGCCCTGCAAAGGCGGTATTCGCTTCAGTCTGGAAGTGGATCAAGAGGAAGTGATGGCTTTGGCCGCACTGATGACCTACAAGTGTGCGATCGTAAATGTCCCTTTTGGCGGTGGAAAAGGGGGGATTAAGATCGACTCCAAAAAATATTCAGACTTTGAGTTGGAAAAAATTACCAGACGTTACACCTCAGAGCTTTGTAAGAAGAATTTTATTGGCCCGGGTATTGACGTGCCTGCTCCGGATTATGGTACGAGCTCCCGGGAGATGACCTGGATACTGGATACATATGCTTCATTGAATCCCAACGATATTAATGCGCAAGCTTGCGTAACGGGCAAACCTATTGCGCAGGGGGGTGTACGCGGCCGTGCAGAAGCAACCGGATTGGGTGTGTTCTTTGGTATTCGGGAGGCTTGTTCTTTCCAAGAGGATATGGAAAAGCTGGGTTTGCCTGTCGGGATTGCCGGTAAGAGGGTCATCGTACAAGGGCTGGGAAATGTGGGATACCATACAGCTAAATATTTTCAGGAAGCAGGAGCCAAGCTGGTCGGACTCATCGAATATAACGGAGCGATATACGATGAAAATGGACTGGATGTAGACGCAGTACAGGCCCATCGCCAGAAGACGGGAGGTATCTTAAACTTTCCGGGAGCGATCAATATTGCAGACCCAGCGGAGGGTTTGGAACAGTCTTGCGACATCTTGATTCCGGCAGCGTTGGAAAGCGTGATCCACAAGGATAATGCGAATCGCATACAGGCCAAGATGGTAGGCGAGGCGGCCAATGGTCCATTGACTTCCGAAGCTGACGAGATTCTGAACAAAAAAGGTATATTGGTCATTCCCGATATCTACTTGAATGCGGGCGGAGTCACAGTATCTTATTTTGAATGGTTGAAAAACCTAAGCCACGTTCGGTATGGACGTCTGGAAAAACGCTTTAGCGAAAACATGTATCATGAACTGATCGATATCATCGAATCTACTACCGGCAAAAAAGTATCGGAGTTGGAGCGTAAGACTATTTTGAGAGGCCCGGACGAGATCGATCTGGTTCATTCGGGATTGGAGGATACCATGATCGGCTCCTATCGGGAGATCCGGGACATCTACACTTCCCAAGAAGGCGTGAAGGATCTACGTACAGCGGCATTTATCTGTGCGATCAATAAGATCGGTGTATCGTACGAGCAGCTAGGTATCTTCCCGTAAGGGCTAACGACAAATAAGATCTCTGAAGTTTAACTTTGTTGAGGGCTTCGCCGTTCTCAAGCTTCGAAAGTTTTCTTATAATATTTTTATACTTTTGTGGTATGAAAACGCTATTTCACCAGACTAAACAGGCTTTCTACTTTAGTCTGGCTTTTTATTTATTGGCCATCGCGAGCCAAATCTTTCATCTTCCATTTGCTCCGATCGTCATCAGTGTATCGCTATTGATATCCTTGATATGGGTCCTGCTCGTACTGCGGGAGGTCTTGCTGTCTAGGGCACTCACTGCTGTAGAGTGCGTATTGTTGATTTTATTTATCATTGGGGGAAATATTTTGGCCGGGATTGTTTATTTTGCATTCATCCGCGAACATGTAATCGGGAAGAAATCAAACAAAAAATAAAACTGTCATGATCCGTCGGTTGGTAGATAATATCTCACAATGATTCGATCATGACAGTTTCATTATCATTGAAAAAAAGATAAATAAATGAAAAAGCACTTTATCCTGAATCTACTGCTCAATCTAGGTATTATCTTTCTCATCATGAGCGGGGTGGCAGCCTATCGGAGTGGCAATATGTTGATATTGGGACTTGCCATTGCGATAAGCATCGTCTTGATCTATCTCAAAGTTGTACTATTGAAATACGTCAAACAAGACTTGGTCAAGAAGCAGCAGGCAAAACCAAATCCTCAGAAAAAGAGGTAAGCATTGTTTTCTTAACAAGCAGCAAGCGTATCAGAATGACCGTTATGGCAATAGTTGTAGCAGATAGGTATTTTTCTCGTTAACTCATTAAAGAACCAACCATGATACGCTACTATTACTATACGTTTAGTGTTGTATTGCTATTCTCTTCCTGTGCCACGTTGTTTAATCAACGTGAGACATTGGTATATGTCCGGACGAACGAGCAAAGCAGGCTGGTGGTAGAGAATGATACTACCTTGTTGGCAGATAAACACATCCTTTTTGTTGACCGTGCTAAAGCTCCCTTGATGATTACCGCGTTTACAGATTCTGTATCCCATACAGTTGCGGTCGAGTCCACACTTTCCCCCACATATCTTCTTAATCTTGTGTATTTTGCAGGATTTCCTGGGGCTGTAATAGATCTGTGGAGCCCCAAGCGGCGTACCTATCCTAAGCGTCTATATATCGATATGCATGATGACACATACCGGATTGACAGACGACCGATGAAGCCTTTGGATGTCCAATATATCAAGCCCAATATCGTTAAGCTGACGCCATTCAAGATAGCAGGATGGATCACACCATCGGCTGAGATATCTTATGAACGGCAGTTGGGGAAACTGTTTTCTGTACAGGCACAGGCAGGATATTTGTTAAGAAACCCATTGGTATGGTATGCTGATTATGTCAAACCAGAAACGAGAGGATTTTCTTTGGGACTAGAGCCGCGTTTCTATTTCAGGAGCCCTTATCCCCAAGGGGTTTATGCAGGCTTGGATATCAATTATCTGACAAAAGAATTCAACGAAGAGAAGACATTCTATTCAGGGTTATATGACGAAGGTGTGGATACGGAACACTATACGGATACGTTGAAGATTGCACGGCAAACCTACACGTGTAACGCCAAAATAGGATACCAATACGTGCACAAAAGATTTATATTGGATAGTTTTATTGGCCTAGGAATCAAATACCGGGATGTAGAGTATAATAAGCCCATACGTGAGAATTTTAGACTTCACGGTCCTCGGCACCCTAATATACCTTTTTCCGAGTCCAGATCGGGAAAATACTATGTGGCAAGTTTTGTAATGAATATCAAGTTAGGGTATAGTTTCTGAGGGATTTTTTGTAGCGAGATATCGATGCTTATCGAGCATACAGACACTTTACTGTATCTGTATGCTTAGTAAACAAAAAATTACTTTACAAACGGTGGTTTCTTTACCACAGCTTTTACAGCCTGGTTACGGATGGAGATGTAGATTTCCGTACCTTCCTTAGCAAAGGCTGTATCCACATAACCCAATCCGATGGACCGCTTCAAGGTAGGTGATTGTGTACCCGAAGTCACACGGCCGATTTTGTTGCCTTCTGCATCCACGATCTCATAGTCATGACGTGGTATACCTCTATCGATCATCTCAAAACCAACCAGCTTTTGCGATACACCTTTTTCTTTTTCGGCCTTTAGGTTTTCGGAATTTACAAAATCCTTGGTGAATTTGGTCACCCAGCCGAGCCCTGCGGCCAAAGGTGATGTCGTGTCGTCGATATCGTTTCCATATAGGCAGAATCCCATTTCCAGGCGCAGCGTGTCACGTGCACCTAAGCCGATAGGTTTGATACCATAAGGAGCTCCGGCTGCAAATATTGCATCCCACACTTTCTTCGCATCCTCATTGGCTACATACACCTCAAATCCTCCGGCCCCGGTGTACCCCGTAGCAGAAACCAACACATTGTCCACACCGGCAAACTGTCCCTTGGCAAAAGTGTAGTATTCCATGGAAGCCAGCTCGATATCGGTCAGGGATTGTAGTGCCTCTGTAGCTTTAGGTCCTTGGATAGCAAACAAAGATGTTTTATCCGAAATGTTCTTCATGTCGACACCATACGTGTTGTATTTGCTGATCCAGTTCCAATCCTTTTCGATATTGGACGCATTGACGACCAACAAATAGGTATGATCATCGATCTTATAGGTCAGGAAGTCATCGACTATACCGCCCTCCTCGTTGGGCAGGTAACCATATTGTACTTTGCCGTCGTATAGCTTGGAGGCATCATTGGAAGAGACCTTTTGGATGAGATCCAGTGCCTTTTCTCCTTTGAGGATGAATTCGCCCATGTGACTCACGTCAAATACACCTACTCCCGTACGTACGGTCTCGTGCTCATCGTTGATGCCGGAATACTGTACCGGCATATTGAATCCCGCGAAAGGAACCATCTTTGCACCTAAGGAAGTGTGCAGATCTGTCAAAGCTGTATTTTTCATTATCATAAATTGTTTTCTCAATGGCAATGAATCTTGCCCGTCTCCACAGGCAGATTTCATTATTATAAATTTTTACCGTTATCGGGCCCTCTTGTCCACGACTTTTGTAGACCTTTGAAGAGCGTGTTTACACATATTGATTTTAATGTCGTAAAATCCTGTTGCAAAAGTAGCAGTAAAAAACGTATTTATGGTGTTTAATTTATGAAAAGCATTAAATGTTGTATAAAAGAGGGGATCGAAAATTTTCGATCCCCTCTTTTATAAATCAACCCTTATTAGTCTTCCTTGCTTTTACGTTCCGCGAGGTATTTTTTGAATTGTTCTTTTTGTTTATCGTTCAATTGTTCCATGATTCTGTTGTTTGACCCTTCTTTCAATTTGTGGAGCTGTTGCTGTAGTTCCTGAAAGGATAAAGCTGTGTCCGCTTTAAGCGCATATTTGGTTATTTTTGCTTCTAAAACAACAGGATAGATAGTGGCTTGCTGCTCATCGCTAAGGGTTAATTTTTCTGCCAGAGTAGCTATGGTTTCTTTTGTTTTTTGTTCTACGTCAACTTCTTGGGCTAGTGCCAGCGTGATGGCGAACAAGAAACCTAATCCTGTTAAAATTAATTTTTTCATTGCTTACAGATTTAAAGTTTAAAACTATTATTGTTTTTAACCTTATATATTAACAGGCAAGACACTTCAAATATTGTGCTAATTATATTGGTTACTGACAAATTAGCATTATTAGGCCCATGAAGTGGGAACCGGCACAAAGGAAAGGCCTGACTATAGCCAGGCCTTTCCTTTGTGCCGGAGAATTGTTTACAGGTTATTCTTTCGTTGCTGAGATCTGTTTTCCTGTCTTTTCTTAAGCAGATCCTCATATTTTCCTACCTGTTCACTGGTGAGGTAAGATTTTATTTTGGCTGTTCTGACTTCGCGTTGTGCACGCATCTTTTCGAATGCCGCCTGTCTGTCACCCCCTGACTGTTTTCTTAGCTGCTGCTGTTCTTTATTCGCTGTCAGCAAATAGTTCAGGATGGAATCCTGCTGGGTCTGACTCAAGTCAAGGTCTTTATGCAGGCGTTGTACCTCCATTCTAGCTCTCTCCTCTGGGTTGTCTACTTGTCTTCCCGGTCTTTGTTCTTGGGCTATCGTGACGGTCAAAGATAAGAATGCAAGCGTGAGTGTTAACATGAAATTTTTCATAACGTTCTATTTTTATTTATATAAAGTTGAACATTATTTTGATAGAAAAGAACTAATTATCAAATGTTTAACCTTTGTTAAGGTTTGTTTACAAAGTGCTGCTGTACGTAGTTTTGGACAGCATTGTCAAAAATTTTGTCGTCCTCATCGAAGAAAGTGGTCTTGATGGGAATGTAGCCTAAGGGATAGTTCTCAAATACCATAATATCCAATCGTTGAAAATCTTTTTCGGTGGTCAACAGAAGTTTATTTGAGGAAGACATCCTTTCGTAAGCCTGCTTGATATGGCTGTAATCTTTTTCGGTAAAATTGTGGTGATCACGGTATAGGATGGGATGCACCTTGTTTCCTTTGCTTTCTAAATAGGCTATCAAAGGTTTGGGATTTGCAATACCACAGAACAAAAGGGTGTCCATCCCGACTATATCCGATTGGATAGCCTTGCCAATTTTGTCCAATGGGGTGTCATACGCTATACGTGTGTACAAGATGGGGGCGGCACTGTACTTTTTGATTTTTTGCTCGATATGTCTTTTATGTTCAGTAGTGATATGATCTGGACATTTGGTGATGACAATTAGGTCAGCACGTCGTATAGCTGAAAAATTATCCCTAAAATCTCCTGTAGGAAGCATCAATACAGGTCTGTGGAGTGAACGGTATTCCAATAGCAGAATAGAGAAACCGGGCTTTAGTTTGCGGTGCTGATAGGCATCATCCAATAGTATGAGGTCATGACTGTCCATGATCTGCCGCACGCCTGCACAGCGGTCTTCGGATACAGCTACAGTAATATGGGGAAATTTCCTTTTGAATTGTAGAGGTTCATCCCCGACCTGCAAAGCTTCCGAATCGGTCTGTACATAATAAAAACCTTTTGTTTTCCTGCCATACCCCCGACTCAAGGTGGCTAGTCGATAGTGTGGAGAAAGCAGGTTGATGAGGTATTCTGTCATCGGACTTTTGCCTGTTCCTCCAACAGCCAGATTGCCGATGACGATGGTCGGTATATCGAAAGTGGTACTTTTGAAGATCCCCCTGTCGTAACATAGGTTTCGGATCCATACGATACACTGATAGATAAGGCTGACAGGCCATAGTATCCACCGGATCAGGGTAATCATTTTTTTATGAGTTTGATACCCACATCCGAAATGTCCGTCAGCGGATTTTGCCGCATATTTTGTTCGATACCAAATGTATAGATTCCTGTATCGGGAAAGACAAAATTTGGATACGCAAGATACTGTATTTCGTACAGGCCACCTGCCGATCTACCTAGCCAGCGTCCATCCAGTTGGGCGAGAGGGATCTCCTCACGGTAAGTTGTGTCGGCCAATTGTGGTCCTTTTTGATGGAGGAGTACGAAAATATTGGAAAAATCATATCCAGAGCTATGCCTTAGATTGATGAATATATCATATTTGGCATTCTTATCTGTGATATGTACCGGAAATTCAGGAATGTCCTGATACGTCCAAGACCTGCCCGCTATCGCTTTGTTCTGTTCATAGAAGGCATCGTATTCACAGGAAAGAGTGAAGAAAAAGGTAAACCACACAAAAAAAATATAGACAAACTTTTTCATTGTAATATCCTTTTATTCGCTGCCTTTATTTGGTTTCTGGTCGTTTTTATTCCTGTTTCGGTTATTGTTGAACCTTCTTTTTTTGCGTTGTTCCCCTCCTTTGGCAGCGTTGCTTTGTTCGGCTATCGCAGCAGTTGGATCATGTTTGTCCTTAGAAGCAGCTTTGCCTTGATTGCCGTTTGAAGCAGGTGTATTGTTTTCCTGCCTGTTGTTTGACTGTTTAGGTTTGCTCTTTTTCTTTTTCTTCTTTTTATTCCGATCATCCAGACGCGTTAGGCTATCTTGCCCTACTACATTCTCATAGTCAAAAACGATTGGTTTTTTGGTTTCAGTCTGCTGGGGTGTATATTCCAGTGCTTCGGGCTTGACTCCACCTTTGTTTTGTGCCACGAGTTCTTTGACTTTGGCTACCGTCAATGGAATCCAGTTTTCAGCCCCGGGATAAGAGAACCACATTGTTTTTTTGAAAATATCCGTCTTCTGTAGATAAGCGACACCGCTGAGGGTCTCGATACGGTCTACATCGTTAGGGATATCTTTGAGTGCATCCATATAGCTATCCAGCTCATAGTTGAGGCAGCACTTGAGCTTGCCACATTGTCCGGCCAGCTTGAGCGTATTCAACGATAGATTCTGGTATCGTGCGGCCGAGGTAGAGACAGTCTTGAAGTCTGTCAGCCATGTGGAGCAGCACAGTTCCCGTCCACAGGATCCTATACCCCCGAGCCTGCTGGCTTCCTGCCGCATACCGATCTGCCGCATTTCGATACGGATACGAAATGCTTCGGCCATCCGCTTGATGAGTTCACGAAAATCTACACGGCCGTCGGCAGTATAATAGAAAGTAGCTTTGGTCTTGTCGCCTTGATAGTCAACATCCGAAATCTTCATGGATAGCCCCAGATCCAGTGCCAGTTTGCGCGCGCGGTGCATCGTCTCCCATTCCAGATCTTTGGCGGCGTTGAATTTGGCGACATCGGCTTCGTTGGCCTTGCGATAAATCTTTTTGACCACAGACTCAGGGCTCACGTTGTTTTTTTTGAGCTGTAAGCGCACAAGCTCTCCCGTGAGCGAAACGTGTCCAATATCGTATCCGCCTGTAGAAGGTTCTACCGCAACCATTTCGCCCATCTCCAGATAAATATTGTCCTTGTTGACATAAAAATCCTTTCGAGAGCCTTTGAAGCGTACCTCTACAATATCGAACGGTTTATAATTTGATGGCAAATCCATGTCGGAAAGCCAGTCATATACATCTAATTTATTACATCCGCTGGTCATGCAGGAGCCATTGTTGTTGCAACCTGCGGGTACCGTGCCTAATTTGCTACTACTACCACAACCTCCGGATGAGCAACTGCCACATCCCATATTTTCCTTTTATATATATTGAGCCCCTTTCGGGAACGTTTGATATTTGAACAATAACACCAATTGCAAAGATAAATCTAAAAATAATATTTTAGGATTACCATTTCTTTCTATGCCATAATGCGCTTTTTCCAACAACTCTACGGCATGCTGTAACTGTTCAAATTGGAATAGTCCACTAAATTTTTCTACAAAAGCCAACTCTTCCTGCTGCAAAAATACCAATTCTTTGAGACCTTGTTGCATTAAAATAATCTGTCTCATCATATTGATGGCATAAAGTAAGAAACTTTTTTGATTTTCACGGCCTAATTTTGAAAGTTTATCCTCACACAGGCCGATAAGTTCTAGCCCATTGTCGGTCACAATGAAGCGCAGCCATTGGACCAATAGGGCAAAAGTCTCGTTTTCGCCATGCTGATGAAGCAGGTCGAGCGCCTGCTGGATATTGCCGTCGGCGATGAAAGCGATTTCGTTGGCTTTGGCAGGGTCAAGGTTTTTTTCCTCCACAAGATAACTCTTCATTTCGTCATGGTGCAGCTTGTTTATTTTGGTAAGCTGGGTCCTTGAAATGATCGTGTTGATGATCTTGTCCTGATTTTCAGCTACGAGCAGAAACAATGTTTTTGCGGGAGGTTCTTCGATGAGCTTCAGCAGAGCGTTGCCCTGTATGTCCAGGTATTCGGGCAACCACATGATCAACACCTTGTATTCGGCTTCGAAGGCTTTCAGACTCAGTTTTTTGATGATGTCGTGTGCCTCGGCTATATTGATATTGGCTTGCTTATTGCCCGCTTCCAATTGTTGTCGCCAGTGGTCCAGCCCTAGATAGGGATTGGATAGAAAAGCCTGCCGCCAGGATTCAATGTAATTGGTGGCGACGTCTTCTGCTCCCTTTGCAAAGAAGGGATAGGAGAAGTGCAGATCAGGATGGATGAGTTTGTCGTATTTGCGGCAGGAAGGACATTGGCCACAGCTGTCGTTTTCCAATCGGTTTTCGCAATTGATATATTGAGCGTAGGCCACTGCTAGCGCCAGACTACCCGATCCTTCGGGGCCGAGAAATAGCTGTGCATGGCTCACACGGTTGTTTTTTACCGTGTTGACCAATTGTTCTTTGATGCTCTGATGTCCTACAATCTCTTTAAACCGCATATCTTGAATTGTACAAACTTAGATAAATTCGTTTTCATATAAAAACGAATTTATCGAGACCTGCCTATCGCAGGTGCGGTTTCAATCCGCGTCATCTGCGGATTGCTAAGAGTGTCTTAGAATTAAAGCAAACAGAGTTTATAAAATATAGATTCTTTTGCGTATTATTGCATGTAAAAATATCAAATCAAGAAATGAGATTTATTGTATCTACTTCAGCATTGCTAAAACAATTACAAGCCATTAGCGGAGCATCCAGCAGCAGCACGGTACTCCCCATTTTGGAGAACTTTTTGTTTGAAATCAAGGACAATACCCTTACCATTTCGGCAACGGATTTGCAGACCAGCATGGTCACTTCATTGCCTATAGAGGCTAAAGAAGAAGGGCGGGTCGCTATGCCGTCCAAGATTTTGATAGATACATTAAAGACTTTACCCGATCAGCCAGTTGCGTTTTCGGTAGATACCAATACATTGGCCATTGAGATCAGTGCCGGCGATGGTAAATATAAGCTGAGTGGAGAGAATGCCGACGATTTTCCGAAGATACCGACCGTAGAGAATGTGTCTACGGTAAAGATCGCCGGGGTTGCTTTGGCGGAAGCGATCAACAAAACCATATTTGCCGTGAGCAATGACGAGCTTCGGCCTGCGATGTCAGGTGTATATGTTCAGCTCAACGAACAGAATATTACATTTGTCGCCACAGATGCCCACCGTTTGGTACGGTACCGTCGTACGGATGTGGGGGCTGAAAAAGCCACTTCGATCATCCTGCCGAAAAAGGCCCTGCACTTGCTGAAATCTTCGCTTCCTACGGACGATACCGAAGTCTCTCTGGAATACAATACCACCAATGCTTTCTTCCAGTTTGGCAGCATCCATTTGATCTGTCGCTTGGTAGACGAGCGTTATCCGGACTATGAGGCGGTCATCCCACAGAATAATCCCAACAAGCTCACGGTAGACCGATCACAATTTCTGAATACATTACGTCGGGTCGTGATCTTTGCCAACAAAACTACACATCAGGTCAGATTGAAAATCAACGGTTCAGAATTGCACATTTCGGCAGAAGATTTGGATTTCTCGAATGAAGCGCATGAGCGGTTGAGCTGTCAGTTTGAAGGGGAAGATATGGAAATAGGCTTCAATGCGAAGTTTTTGGTCGAGATGCTCAATAATCTTTCCTGTGAAGAGGTCGTTTTGGAAATGAGCTCTCCAAACAGGGCAGGGTTATTGTTGCCTGCCATCAAAGAGGATCATGAGGATATCCTGATGTTGGTCATGCCTGTTATGTTGAATAGTCAAGGCTAATCGTACAGTTTTGGAAGTCATTTATTCGCTTATTGATTTTATTCTCCATATAGACAAACATCTTGTGGAGATCGTGAATAATTACCAGACCTGGACATACCTTATCTTGTTCCTCATTATTTTTGTAGAAACGGGTGTGGTGGTCATGCCCTTTTTGCCAGGAGACTCCTTATTGTTTGCGGCCGGAATGTTAGCCGCGCAGCCCAACGAACTTAACATCTGGATTATGATCTTCCTTCTGCTGTTGGCTGCGGTCATGGGGGATTCGCTTAACTATTCCATAGGCAAACATTTTGGAATGCGGGTGACTAAATTCAAACTTTTTGGTAAGCAGGTCGTCAAAGAGGCACAGATCGAAAAGACCCATGCTTTTTATGAGAAGTATGGGAGCAAAACTATCGTCATTGCTCGTTTTGTACCTATTGTACGCACGCTTGCTCCCTTTGTAGGTGGGATAGGTCGTATGCATTATGGTACTTTCCTGACCTATAATATCGTTGGTGCAGTGCTGTGGGTAGTTGGTATTACCTTAGCAGGATATTTTCTGGGTAATATTCCTATTATCCGTGATAATTTTTCCAAAGTCGTGTTACTGATCATATTTCTTTCCATTCTGCCCATTATATTTGAAGTGCTTAAGGAAAGGTTTAACAAGAAGAAAGTACTATAAAATACTTTCTTCCTATTGAAATCTTATGTATGTCGAGAATCGGTCTTGTCCTATTCATTCAATAACCTAAACTGATCTATTTTTTCTGGATCGATATATTTGTCCCAACGCTTCAGTACAGGCCGTTCGAGCTCAAAATTTCTGTATTCGTCCGGAGACATGACGGGTATTCCATTAATAATAGGATAAACCCGTTTACATTGCTTGCATTGGATGATGCCTTCCACGACATTTTCCTGTAGGTCTTTGGAAATGACGGTTAGGTTTAAGTCGCTTTTGTCAAAAGGGCAACAAAGTTTTTCTTGTATGGTCTGAAGTTTCATTATTTTGATAGATTAAGTTGTTGGGTGTATTTTGATAGTTGTTCGACAGGATTTTCTGCCTTCATGATTCCAGAGATCAATGCGACCCCATTGTAATCTAGATCATTTAATAGGTGTAAGTTTTGGGGGGTAATACCGCCGGCTACAAAAATGGGTATCTCTGTTTTTTGTCTACACGTTTTGATTGTTTCGGGATGGACTATTTCACAGCTATTGCTGGTCTGAGACGAAAACATAGAACAAAAGGAAAAGTAGGAAAAACCATATTTTTCAGCGACCGATACGACGGATAGGTCGTTGTTTAAGGTCAGCCCTTTCAAAAAAGGTCGTTTTATCTGCTCAACGATATGCTCGAAAAACAGCGGAATATGGTCAAAATGTACACCATCAAAAGACCTGTCGTTAAGATATTCCCATCTGTTGTTGATCAGTATAGGAATATTTTTATCACCGAAAATTTCGAAGACAATATCAAATACTTCATTGATTTCTGCTTCTTGCAAGTGCTGCATATTGTCCCAGATTTGAATAGCACTTAATTCACAGCCACTGATTTTTACGAGTTGCTGTTGTAGCTTATCCAGTTCCATACCCGGATCCAGGACGAGATAGATGCCATTTTTTATATATTGTTCGCTCATGACAAATTATTTTTATAGGCGGTGAAGTAAGCTGCCCAATAAGGGTCTTCAACAGGGTAAGGTATAGGCAAACCATTTTGATCTTGAAGATATGACTTTAGATCCGGTCTACTATTGAATCTGCCAATATGTGTTGCTTCTATATGGACATCACCTAATTTTGTGATGATCTTGTCGGTATAGTGTGGATTGCAGGCGATGAGTAAAGAGCCTGCGCCTATACTGCGCAAAGGATCTATCTTAAAAAGCTTGCACACCTGTCGCTGTGGCTCTGCTACTCTTATATTCTCCTCAAACAGGGAGATGCATGTATTGCTGGCTTGCGCAAATTCATGGGAAGCGCCGATGATTCCCTTTTCGGTCACATCGTGCATAGCATGTACCTGTGAAAAAAGCGCTTGATCTTCCTGCAATACTTTCACCTCGGGAATAATGCTTGTTTCGAAAAAACTTGCCTGTGCTTGGTTCCTTATCTCATCCCCCACATGTTTTTTGATGTAGTCGGGAAAGCTCCACGCTAACAACGAACTGCTGGAGAGGGCAGCGCTCTTTGTCATCAGCAGATCGTCCCCAGCTTGTGCAAGGGAAGATGTTTTGACCTCGTCCACAGGTGCGATAGCGAATAAAGTACCTCCACCGGCAATGGTGCTTTGCGTAAATGAATCAAAGGCTGTGTGCCCACCGGTTATATGTACGCCGATTTCTTTACAATATTGATCGATAGAATTCCAATAGTTTTGTATTTGGGAGGAGGACAAGGATGTCGGAAGATTGAGTACAAACTGTCCATAGTTGGGCAAAAATCCGGTGGTCGCCACATCATTTGCCATTAAATGTACAGAAAGCCAAGCGGAGATCTCCATGGACAGCGAGGGTAATATACTTAGTGGATCACTTGCCGCGATTAAAGCTGTTTTTTCATCTATTTTGATGACACTGACATCCACACCTATGGAGGGCCCCTGTAGGACTTCCTGTCTTCGAAAACCAGTCTTTTCGATAAACTGGGCTTTTAATGCCACAGGATCTAATTTTCCATCTCTATACATGGTCTACGTCATTAAACTGAATATATAGTCCAAAGAAATCTCCATAGGGGACACTCCATTGCTGGACAGGAAACCATTTTGGTAATCCGGTGCAAGTCCACCGGATGGTATATTCTCTTCCTCTCAATGCCTCTTCTATTATGCGGATGAGCATTTTGGGTGTATAGAATGTTGCCGTGACATAGAATGGATTTTTGCCAAAAATCTGCTGTACACGTCTTCGTACAACCTTAGGCGAATTGCGGTTCATCATCCCCATAGCAATTCCATATTTGGCCACACGGGCGGCTTCACGAATAACCTTGACCGGGTCTCGATAGTATTCAAATGTAGTGATGAAGGCTAAACTGTCGAACGTATGGTCCTTGAATGGCATATGATGGGAGTCAGCCATGACTAGATCTCCTTCGAATAGATGGATCGCTTGGGAGAGCATCAATGGAGAGATATCGCCTCCGGTAGCTTCAATGCCGATTTCTTTCCACCAACGCGTAAATCGTGTCGTGCCGCATCCGAACTCTAATAATGTTTTGACACGGGTATCGTGGCTAACAAGCTGTTCCATGACTTTTTTTTGCCAGATTTCGGCTCTTTTATACCTCCCTTCGTACCATTGTTCGTAGGTCTCTGTATGCTCTCTGTTGAAGAACCATTCAGGACGGTTTTGCCAGGTCCGTTGATCTGTAGGAAGTAACTGAAAATTTGATTTTTGTAGTTCCATATGGTGTGTTTATATTTTCTATATATTGCGCCAAACATAGAAAATCACACCTATGAAACACCCGCGGAGCAGGGGTTTAAATGAAGTGCAAGGCATTCCTACGTTGGCATTATCCAAATCAGGTCTCGGGTATAATCTCAGCTAGCAGACTGATCTGCTTCGCACCCCGTGCACATGTTTCGAAGATAGGTATTTATTATCAATTTTCCTATCTATCGGAAAATTACCGCTTGTTTCGTTACCTTTGCGTATGATAAAATCAATGACAGGATATGGTGTCGATACGCAGGAAAATGAAAACGTAAAGTACACTGTAGAGATAAAATCGCTTAATTCTAAATTTTTGGAATTGAGTATCCGGCTTCCTAAAGCCGTTTCGGACAAAGAGTTGACCTTACGTAGTGAGTGTAGCAAGCTCATAGAGCGCGGAAAAGTCAATGTCATGATTTCTTCGGAATATACAGATCAAACGGCAAAAGCATCGTCCATCAATGGCGAGCTCCTCAAAAAATATTATACCCAACTTCAAGAGATAGCCCAACAGGTGGGCGATACGAAAGCTTCTTTATTCGACTTGGCATTGAATATGCCTGAAGTCGTGGCCACCAACGATGACGAAATCGATGAGGAAGAAGGAAAGGTACTTTTGGCGGCCTTTTATCAAGCGGTGGACAAATTCAATACGTTTAGGCTTGATGAAGGTAAGGTCCTCAAAGCCGATCTGGAGAATAGGGTACGGCTGATCTTGGATTATCTGGTGGAAGTAGAAGCTGTGGAAGGCGACCGCATTCCCTTGATCCGCGAGCGTATAGCAAATTATATGGACGCCGCCGTGGGTAAGGAGAATATCGACAAAAACCGTTTCGAACAAGAACTGATCTTTTATATAGACAAATTAGATATTACCGAAGAGAAGGTGCGGTTGCGGAGTCATTGTAATTATTTTCTGAATGCTTTGAACGCGCCGGATTCGAATGGTAAGAAACTGGGGTTTATTTCGCAGGAAATGGGCCGTGAGATTAACACGCTCGGCTCAAAGGCCAATGATGCGGGAATACAGCAGGTCGTCGTGCGGATGAAGGAAGAGCTGGAGAAAATAAAGGAACAATTGCTCAACGTGCTATAGCTAGATATTATGGGAAAATTAATCATATTCTCAGCTCCTTCCGGCGCCGGAAAAACAACGATAGTCAGACATCTACTGTCCAAATACGCGGACAAACTGGCGTTTTCCATCTCGGCGACAACACGGGAGCGGCGCGGTGCCGAAGTCGATGGGTCGGATTACTATTTTATCAGCAAAGAGGAGTTTTTGCATAAAGTGGCCAAACACGAGTTCATCGAATTTGAAGAAGTGTATTCCGGGACGTTTTATGGCACATTGAAATCTGAGGTAGAACGTATTTGGGCCGAAGGTAAGCACGTGATTTTTGATATCGACGTCGTCGGAGGTCTTCGCCTCAAATCCAAGTTCCCAGAGGAAGCGTTGGCTATTTTTGTGAATCCTCCGTCACTGGATGTGCTCAAAGAGAGACTACGTGGACGTGGTACTGACTCGGAAGAAAAGTTGAAAGAACGTTTTGCAAAAGCTGAACATGAGCTGAGCTATGCAGACAAATTTGATGTAGTGCTCGATAATTTTGATTTAGAGACAGCTAAGGCTGATGCGGAGAAATTGGTGTTGGATTTTATAAAGTAATTTGGGAATTTGAAAATGAATGTTTCAATACGCACTACTCATATCTCAATACGAATATGAAAAAACAACACATCGGTTTATTCTTTGGGTCGTTCAATCCCATTCATATTGGCCATCTGATCATAGCCAATTATATGGCGCAGTACACCTTGTTGGATCAAGTTTGGTTTGTTGTCTCTCCTCAGAATCCTTTTAAGGAAAAAAAAAGCTTAGGCAATATGTATGATCGATTGGAAATGGTCAACCTTGCCTTGGAAGGCTCCGATAAGCTGAAAGCCTCCGACATCGAATTCAGATTGCCTCAGCCTTCCTACACCATAGATACATTGATCCATTTGGGGGAGAAATATCCCAACAAAGAATTTGTACTTATCATGGGAGAGGACAACCTTGCTAGCTTGCATAAATGGAAGAATGCAGATATTATCTTAAGGGATTATAAAATCATTGTGTACCCAAGGATAGGCCATGATGGAGGAGTACTCAAAAGCCACCCTTCTGTGATGGTCACCGATACGCCTATTATGGAACTGTCGTCCACTTTTCTGCGACAAGCGATCAAAGAGGGAAAGAGTATAAAGTACTATACTCCGGATAAGGTCATCGACTTTATCGACAAGAAAGGGCTTTATTTTAAATAAAGCCCTTTCATCTGTTGGCGCACGAATCCTTTCGTGTGCTCGAAAGATAGGCACACGAAAGGATTCGTGCGCTAGCTTTACGACGACATTATATTATCGACCCATCCAGCCACCATCTACGGTCAGGATCGTGCCATGGACATAGTCTGAGGCTTTGGATGCCAGAAATATGGCAGGTCCTTTGAAGTCTTCGGGTTCTCCCCATCTACCTGCCGGTATACGTCCCAGAATAGAAGCCGAACGCTCGGGATCATCACGCAGGGCTTCTGTATTGTCTGTGGCGATATACCCCGGCGCAATAGCATTGACGTTTACCCCTTTGGATGCCCATTCGTTAGCAAAAGCCTTCGTCAATGAACCAATGGCTCCTTTGGATGCCGCATATCCCGGTACATTGATACCACCTTGAAAGGTCAGTAGTGATGCGGTAAACACGATCTTACCCGAACCACGGGCAATCATGTCTTTTCCGATTTCGCGCGTCAATACAAACTGTGCATTTTGGTTGATTTCAATGATCTCGTCCCAATATTCGTCGGGATGCTCTGCTGCGGGTTTGCGTAGAATATTTCCTGCATTGTTGAACAGAATATCAATGACTGGGTGATCTTTCTTGACTTGATCGATAAATTTATACAGCTCTTCTCTTTTTGAGAAGTCACACTTATAGGCATGGAATTTTCGACCCAAAGTTTGGATAGATTTTTCTACATCCGAGCCTTCAAGCTCGAGCGTGGCTGATACCCCAATGATGTCGGCACCAGCTTCGGCAAGTGCCTCGGCCAAGGCTTTTCCGATCCCTCGTTTACAACCTGTGACAAGGGCAACCTTGCCTGATAAATCAAATGAATTTAGTATCATAAAAATTAAATTTAGATGTAGGGGCAAAAAAATCTTTTGCCCTTACTTATTTCAATGTCACTTTTAACGGTTTTTTGATCCGTTCGGCATATTCCTCCACATAATCTTCCCACTTGTCTGCTGTTGTGATCTTGCCGGCTTTATTCCATGCAGCCCCATTGTAATACACCAAAGGTTTACCGTTTTTTACGGTCGTCTTTATCAAGAACTGTTCAGGTACATTAGGAAGAAGCTGCACTTTGGAATGTGGTAATACCACGGCGGTTCCTGTACGGCCTGCACCATCGATATCTGGTTCCCAATAGGCTAGCGTCCTTTCTTTTTGGTCAAAATCAAACGCTGGATTTACCTCTTTTCGTTTGGCCAGACCGATGACCACAGGTGTGACCTTGGCCTGTTTGTTTTCCAAATGCACAACGACCTTGTTGAAATGCTGTCCCGCATCCAGAGAAATAGTTTTGGTCAATGAAACCGTTTTGCCGTCAAAGTCTTGTGGTTCAAAGGTCAGTTTGAACGTTGTCCGCAATGGACCATTGTCCAGCACCTGATATTGTCTGTAATGTTTGGTGTAGTGCACCTTATCCTTAAAAAACAAGGCGATATCCCCTGCTCCCAATGTTTGTCCAACGGAATAATAGTCCAAACCCTGTCCATGATCCTTGTGGTAGTCGCCGTGCTTATACCATGCATTGATGACGAGATCGGTAGTTCTCTTTGCCCAGTAATCAACGCCTTGTGCATCGTCTTTTCTACCCTCGAGTGCTTTTCCGTACATACGGAACGCCACTACATCATTCTCCCAGGCAAAATCGTCAAAACGCTCCGGAACATATCGGGCGTAGGCTTTGCTATTTACCGATGGAGCTTTTTCGGGTGATACCACTAGGTCCAGACTACTTTTGGGTGCTATCTGTACCTGTACAAGCACATTCTGTACATCGGGCAGGCCCAATTTTTCCAATTGATGGGTATATGTGGTACCTGAAACCTTGTCTTTTATCGTAAAAACTGTATCTACTCCGAAATGCTTGCTAAACTTGGCAAAAGGTACGGATACCACTTCTAGCCTATGCTCATCCCCGGTATTCTTTATTTGGATAACTTTTTGTGCCCGCGAAGCTGAATAAGTCAGGCACAGGGCCACAACAGCATATATAATTTTTTTCATTTATCTCAAATCTGTAATAGCACTTTTGTCCATATCATCGTAATCCATATTCTCGCCGGCCATACCCCATATAAAAGTATAATTGCTCGTGCCGGCTCCTGAATGGATAGACCAGGGAGGCGAGATCACGGCCTGTTCATTGTGCATCCAGATATGGCGGGTTTCGTCCACTGGACCCATAAAATGAGATACGGCCTGTCCTTCGGGTATATCAAAGTAGAAATAGACTTCCATACGGCGATCGTGAGTATGCGAAGGCATCGTGTTCCATACCGAACCCGGTTTGAGCTCGGTCATACCCATTTGAAGTTGGCAAGTCTCAATGACGGTATGCAGGAGCATCTGGTTGATGACACGGTGGTTGGCCGTCTCCATACTGCCCAATTCGATTTTGTTGGCATCTTCTTTTGTCACGCGACGGGTAGGAAATGTATGGTGAGCTGGTGTGGAGTTGAGATAGAATTTTGCAGGATTCTTGCTATCGTTACTGCTGAAATAGACTTCTTGCGCTCCTTTTCCAATGTACAAAGCCTCTTTATGGTTGACGACAAAGATTTCTCCATCTACCTCTACGTGCCCGTCACCGCCTACATTGATGATGCCCAGTTCACGACGGGACAAGAAATGTGGCTCTTTTAATAGGGGTTCGATGGTTTCCAATTTAACCTTTTTGTTGACCGGGAATGCTCCTCCTGCCATGTAGCGGTCGTAATGGGTATAGACGAAGTGTACCTGATCTTCGAAGAACAATCGTTCGATCAGAAAATTCTGGCGAAGTCCACTTGTATCTAATGATTTACTTTCATTAGGACCTATGGCGTACCTAGACTCAAATGTTGTTGACATATCCTTACTTTATATTGTTAAATTCTTAAAGATAGCCCTTCAAAATGTAAAAAGAAATTTTCTAATCCGTCGCTTATCAACTGTACCGATTTCGTAACAGATATGATACAATAGCGAAAAAAATCACGAACTCTTTTAGCATCCGGTTCGCGAAGACAAGCCATTTTATCTAAGCCGTAAGAAGCATGGCCAATAGAACTATTCACACTTCGAGAAGAAGGGCTTATTTGTGAAGTTCACCATTTACACAGCGTGAAATTGACCTCATTCAACAAATAATGCACAAGAATTGATCTGTCTATCCGCTCTCTTAAGCTGGATTGTTGAAAGAGTTTACAAACAAAAAATGGCCACGCTTGTTAAGTAAGATAAGAAATAGTTATAAAGTTAAAATTTAAGCAACATGGACAAATTGGATTTGAAAGGTAAATGGACCGAAATGAAAGGTAAGATCAAGCAACAGTACGCCGATTGGACAGATGATGATCTGAAATATGAGGAGGGACAAGACGAGGAATTGTTAGGGCGCTTACAGCAAAAATTGGGAAAAGCACGTGAAGAAGTTATAGATTGGTTGAAAGGTTTGGGATAATACGTGTTGAGGTATGTTAAATTATGAC
>NZ_JAAJTJ010000019.1 GCF_011030405.1 Parapedobacter sp. SGR-10 | reverse complement strand
GTACTTTTTATTATATTTGTATCATGGAAACAGTAAACTATACAGATTTTCGTTCGAATTTGAAACATTGGTTTGATAAGGTGGTCAATGATGTGAGCGATATTATTATCAAGCGCAAAGATGGAAAAGATCTTGTGTTGGTCTCATTGGATGAGTATAATTCGTTAAAAGAAACCTCGTATTTGTTGACAGGAAAAAACCGAGATATCTTGTTGAATTCTATCAAAGAGCTCGAAGCAGGTGAAGGTGTCCAAAAAGATCTGATTGAATAGATGAAATTAATTTGGTCTACTACTTCGTGGGAAGATTATCTCTATTGGCAAAAAGTCGACAAGAAGATGGTGCAACGAATTAATGAACTTATTAAGAGTTGTATGCGTACGCCTTTTGAAGGTATAGGTAAACCCGAAGCATTGAAAGGCGACCTGCAAGGCTATTGGTCGAGACGTATCACGTCAGAACATCGATTGGTTTACAAATACGATACGGAAGGAATATGGATAGCGGCCTGCCGCTATCATTATGGAAAATAAAGGGAGCTATCCGGCGTGTGCTTGAGGTTATAAATTAGAGACCTGATGGATTTTAAAACCCGCCAGGTCTTTTTCAGTTAAAAGGGTGCATCATCAGGCATATCATTCATGCGGGAAGGCATGGTGATACCCCCACCACCGAAATCATCAAAAGAGGATGAAGGAGCGATTGCAGAGCCGCCAAATGGAGAGTCGCCCGAAAATGAATCGCCCATACCGGCAAATTCATCTTCCAGATCGACGAATTTGACATACTTACCGATAAACCGCAAAGGTACAATACCTGTTTCGCCGTTACGGTGCTTAGCGATGATGACTTCACCGACTCCGGCGGTAGGTCTTCCTTCTTCGTCTTCTGTAAGACCATAATATTCCGGACGGTATAAGAAGAGTACCATATCGGCATCCTGCTCGATAGAGCCTGATTCACGCAAATCGGATAGCATGGGTCGCTTGCTGTTGCCGGGGCGGGACTCTACGGCACGACTCAATTGGGATAAAGCCAGTACAGGTATATTCAGTTCCTTGGCCACGGATTTCAATGCCCGGGATATGCTGCCGATTTCCTGTTCACGGTTTCCTCCACCTTTGCCGTCTGCTTTGCCCTGCATCAACTGCAGATAATCGACGATGACCATCTGTATATCGTGCTGTGCCTTGAGGCGCCTACATTTCGCCCGGAATTCAAACACGTTGAGTGCGGGAGTGTCGTCTATGATGAGGGGCGCTTCGGTCAGCCGGCCTATCCGGGAGTGTAGCTGCTGCCATTCGTGATCGGCCAGATTTCCTTTTTTCAGTTTCTCCTGCTCGATTTCGGTCTCACCGGCAATGAGACGGTTGACCAACTGTACGGAAGACATCTCCAGAGAGAATACAGCTACTGGTTTTTCGTGGTCCACGGCGGCATTGCGAGCTACGGACAGGACGAAGGCTGTCTTACCCATGGCGGGGCGGGCCGCGATGATAACCAGATCTGAAGGTTGCCATCCCGATGTCATACGGTCCAATGCGGTCAGGCCCGATGGTATTCCCGTGAGTCCGTCGGTGCGGTCGCGGAGCATTTCCAGATTATTGATGGCTTCGCGCATGATGTCGTCCATCTTGCGGGAGTCGCGCCTCAGGTTGTTCTGTGCAATGTCAAAGAGACTTTTTTCGGCATGATCCAATAAGTCGAAGATGTCGCTTGTCTCGTCATATGAAGCATTGATGATCTCGGTGGATACCTTGATCAGTTCACGCTGTATATATTTCTGCGAAATAATACGGGCATGGTATTCGATATTGGCGGCTGATACGACGCGATCCGTCAGCTGCGTGATATAATAGGCTCCACCGACCATTTCCAATGCTCCCATTTGACGCAATTCAGCCGTGACGGTCAATAGGTCGATTGGCATCGTCTTTTGGAACAGGCTGTAGATGGCTTCAAAAATTTTTTGGTGTGCTTCTTTATAAAAAGATTCGGGTTTCAAGATGTCGATGACCTCACTGAGTGCATTTTTTTCTAGCATGAGAGCTCCCAATACGGCCTCTTCAAGGTCGACGGCTTGTGGAGGTATCTTCCCCAGACCAGATACAAGATTGTTGAGACTGGTTCTTTTTCTGTTGAAATTACCTCTACCGATATTGGGCGATTGACCTGAAAGTTCTTGATCCATTACTATAAAAAAATTCCGCGATTAAATCCTTAAAAAAATTGATTCTGGCATGACCTCAATCATGACGAAACAAATGTAAAGAAAATAGCTCTTCGAAAGTGGATAATTTGTAAACATCGCTTTATATTTGTTCAAACACCTGTCCTTGTTCCTTTGCAAAATCGTCGTTCGATTTCCACAAAGGCTGTTGAAAAAATGTTAACTGTATTTAAAACGGGTTAATAATCAAAAAGTTGTGAGGATGTGGATAACTTTGTACGATGTGAATATCTATTCTGTTTTGCAAAGTGAAGCGTTCAAATAAGTTGGGTTGTGTTAAGATTTCATTATCAATGTATTAACATTGTTTTAAGAAAATAATAAATCAATCGGGTTGGTATTATAGTCTATAATGATATTTGAAAGGGAGGTATAATCTATACGGTTCTATCTTTTAGCGACCGCACCACCTTTCCGTCCTCGCCGGCGGACGGCCTCGTGACTTTTGAAGCCCAAAAGTCACCAAAAGGCTTGTCCATTTCAAGGCATCCTGTCGCACATCTCCTGGCTCAATAGCCCTGCAACTGCTGCCTTTGGTTTTGTTTCCCTAGGGCCATTGCGCACCAATCTCTCAACAAAACTGAACGAAGCTAGGGGCATCCCACCATACAGCCTCCCGTTGCAGGGCTATTTCTTCCGATGCTGATGAAATGGACGAGCGATATCTAATACGGATTCGCCTTACTTGCATATCAGTGCGTTATATGCAGAAAGAAAATATCCGTTGTAGAACGCATCCCGTCCAATCACAAGTGGTGGCAGACGACAGCAGGTATCGGGGCTGTGGAATGGACAAGGCCTAGGGGATATTTCCGGAGCCTAGGATGGGGCTTCGGAATTCTTCCCAGCCTTGACGGTATCTGCTGTCGTGAGGGTAGGCCTGTGCGACAGACCACATTGATTGGACACAGCACCTTGGTCCTTGGGTGCATTCCAAGGACTAGGCCTCCGCGGCTATTGAGCGGTATGAAAGTGATAAAGAAAAACCTCCCTTTAATTTTTCAAAAAAATCAAAATCTGAAAATGAGACTAGAAATAAGAAATACAAGATGTATTAACTTTTTCCTCTTTTTAATTATTATCTTACCTTTGTCGTATGTCGAATGAAGCGTCAACATTAAAACCTTATAAGTCCAAAGCGGGCGGTAAAAAAGAGCAGGTCTCGGAGATGTTTGACAACATTTCTCCCAAGTATGATTTGTTGAATCGTATCATGACCATGCGTATAGATATTATCTGGCGCAAAAAGGCCATCAAGCTCTTGAAATCTACCCAGCCACAGTATATACTTGACGTGGCGACTGGCACAGGGGATTTTGCAATCGAATCGCTTCGTATTCTTCAGCCGTATAAGATCGTTGGAGTGGATATTTCGGCAGGTATGTTGGAAATTGCTCGTGAAAAGATAAAAAAAGAGCAGTTGGAAGGACGATTTGAAGTACAGTTGGGAGACTCCGAAAACCTACAATTTGCCGACAATACATTTGATGCCGTGACTGTAGCTTTTGGTGTACGCAATTTTGAGAATCTTGAACAAGGGTTGGCCGAGATTCGGCGAGTTTTGAAACCAGGGGGCAAGGCTATCATACTTGAGCTCTCCAACCCAAAGACTTTTCCGATCAAGCAGTTATTCCATCTTTACTTTCATAGGATCGTACCTTTTATCGGAAGGTTTATTTCCAAGGATTCCAGTGCGTATTCTTATCTGCCCGAGTCTGTGTCCAAGTTTCCGGATGGTCAACGTTTTGCGTCCGTAACGGAAAAAGTGGGATTTGAAACGACACGCGTCATGCCGCAGACCTTTGGGTTCTGTACGATTTATGAAGCCACGAAATGAAACCGGTATGATCCGGAAGTTGGCGGATCATAGCGAAGATGATTAAACCATGACACCTGCCTGCGTTAGGCAGGCTTCATTGCCGTAATAGACAATTTATGTGAATGAAAAAGATTATATTAAGTATATTTTTATGCACGGTTCTGGGTATGACCTATGGACAACGGATTTCGTTGCCATTTTCTTCGCAATACGATGAGGAAGCACCTATACTGATCGGTCTGCAATATAGCTATGTCCACCAGACGTATCAGCTCAGTCTGAAGAAAGATTGGCAAAGTGCCGAGATACCCTATCAGAGCACTCAGCTGAATATAAAAAGTATACATACCCAAGCGGCGCATAATTTTGCGGTGGCTATTCCTGTAGATATCCGGGTAGATCAACACTGGTATTTCACGTTCAACCCGACTTTTCAATTTATTAACAATTCGGGCATCGCGTACACAGGAGAGAATAAGGAACGTTTGATAAGAAAGTCGAGACATGAATCGAATTCAGACAAAGGTGCGAATTTCAATTCATTTGAATTTCCTTTTTCGATCAAATTCCGCTCGGATGAGAAGATATTGAAAAACAATTTACACCGGTATCGGGGCTATATGATCGGAGGGGCACGGATTTCACGTTTCATTGGTATTGATAAAGATTATAGCTTATTGATCAAGGAACGTCAAGGTTCACCTGATAATATTGCACAGTCTTTGATATTACACCCTAGCTATTTATCGTGGGAGGTAGGTATCGGAGCAGATATTTTCTTTCCTTATTTCAAAATGTCACCCGAGATCAAGTTTAACCAGAGTTTTGGATCGGTCTTGAATCATAGCCACGAACTTGCTAGGGATAATAAATTTATGGCGCCGTTGGAAAAAGGGTTGATCAGGAATATCTATGTGAGTTTAATATTTCAATAAGATGATACGTACCGTATTGATTACAGGGGCAAGTTCGGGCATAGGTGCTGCCTGTGCCGAAGTACTTGCCGCAGAAGGCAGATACAGATTGTTATTATGTGCCAGACGGTTAGATCGACTGGAAGAAGTTAAGAAACGTATAGGACAGGTCTATCCCAATTGTGAAATTCATCTGTTTGCATTGGATGTGCGTGATGAGGCCGCTGTCTCATCAGTATTGTCGGCTTTGCCTGCTGCATGGCAGGATGTGGATGTACTCATCAACAATGCCGGTTTGAGCCAGGGATTGGATAATATTGCAGAGGGGGATATAGGCGATTGGGACAGAATGATCGACACGAATGTCAAAGGTTTGCTGTATGTGACCAAGGCTGCATTGCCGATGTTAAAAAGGAGTAGACAGGCACACATCATCAATATCGGTTCTATTGCAGGGAAGGAAGTCTACCCGAAGGGCAATGTGTACTGTGCTACCAAGCATGCTGTAGATGCGCTCAATAAAGCAATGCGTATAGACCTTTTGCCTTTTGGAATCAAGGTGACGGCCATTAATCCCGGCATGGTAGAGACTGAGTTTTCGGAAATCCGTTTTAAAGGGGATAAGGAGAGGGCCAAAGAGGTGTACCAGGGACTGACTCCATTGAATGGATACGATATTGCAGAGATCATCAGCTTTGTCCTGTCCAGGCCAGCTCATGTAAACATCAATGATCTGCTGGTCATGCCGACGGCACAGGCAAACGGTACGATCGTACATAGGGAATAATAGCATAGCGCACGCGTGCCGTGTGTGCTTGATAGTCATGGGCACACGCGGCATGCGTGCGCCATCGTAAAGATCAAATATTTGTAAGTATGAGTTTAGAACAGAAAATAAACCAAGACATCAAAGCGGCCATGATCGCGAAGGATAATACAAGGCTTCGTGGCTTGAGGGCCATCAAGGCTGCTATTCTACTGGCCAAAACCGAAAAAGCAGGTATAGATGAACTGACATCCGATGCCGAGATCAAAGTTTTGCAAAAATTGGTCAAGCAACGTAAGGAATCAGCGGAGATATACAAAACTCAAGGCCGAGACGATCTGTACCAGATCGAGGTAGAAGAACAAGAGGTGATCGAGGGTTTTTTACCCAAGCAGCTTGACAGAGCGGAGATCGAGCGTGTCGTTAAAAGCATTATTGCCGAGACCGGAGCTAGTGGTATGAAGGATATGGGCAAAGTCATGGGCTTGGCTAATCAAAAATTGGCCGGACAGGCTGATGGGAAGACGATTTCGGAAATAATTAAGACGTCTTTATCGCAGTAGGGGCAAAAAATCTTTTGCCCCTACCCATACAATCTACTGCGTACTTTCTTTCGTTCGACTACCATATACTTTGTCTCTCTCGAAAGTCTTGATATGACGGTCTTTTTTCACCTCGTATATATCGTCGATCGTGATGAGTATGCCTGTTTCTTCTACTTCACCAAACTCGTCATTCATCGCCGTGCCGAAGGTCATCATCGTCGGAGAGAGATTCATGTAGGTATTGATCAGCGGAGGAATGTTTTCGCCCAATTCCCGTACTCTTTTGTTCAATATTTTATAGCCTTCTTTATAATCCAGCCCGTCGAATATGCCTTCAAAGGCTGAAATGTCTGTTTTATAGCCTAAAAATAGGTTGTCTAGAGGCTTGAGTAGTTTCTTGCGGTCAGGAAAATAATACTCCATGAAATAGATGAGCAGATCCCGTGCTTCGGCATTGAACCTGGGGTACATGGTCACCTTGCCAAAGAGGTACTTGATATCTGGATTGAGTACGACCAATGCTCCCAATCCATCCCATAGATTGTCCAATGAAAATAAGCCCTTCCGATTGTCTACTGATGGCTGATAACGGGGCTGTACCCACGAACGACCAAGCTCAATGGAATAAGGTAGGTATTGATTCTTAAATTCTTCGGAAAAATCAAAGTAATGGGATGTAGATAGGTGGATATTTCCCTCTCTATCTATCGCATCGTTGCACCGGATCACTCGATAGCCTGCGATGATTTCCTCGTCTTCGGGATTCCATGCGATCAGTTGATCATAATTGTGTTCGCAGGTATCGTTTTCATCGATATCCAACGCCAAGCCCGTTCCGCCACCTGCACCACGGAACGTCAGTTCGCGTAGTCTGCCGATTTCCCGCATGATATGGGGTGCTGTATGGTAATTGACCAAATAGACCTCATTATTCCCATTGTTGGTATATCGCAAAAAAGCCTCTTTTGTCAATTCGGCTTTTATCAAGTCTCTTTCTACTGGAGCTATAATTTCTTCCATATGTTTTGCTACTTCATGGTATAAACGATCTTCTTCACTTCCTCGGCCCATTGTTTTTCGCTTTTTGAGCTATCAAAATACGAATAAGAAATTTCTTTACCAATTTTAATTGTAACTCGTTGATTTCTTTGCTTAAAAAATTCATCCGCCAGATACAGCATCTCCAGATTGAACTTTAAGCCAAGTTTGTTTCTCCAATTGGCGAGGTTGTAAAAAAAGTTTGAATTGCGTCCTTCTATATAGACAGGAACGATATTTTTTTTATATTTCTTTGCTTTGGAAATAAAACTTTTTTTCCAATCAAGATCTGTGATCTGTCCGTGTGTCTTGCGGGAGACTAGACCTGCCGGAAAGACCAGCAGTGCGTGGTCTGCGGCATAAGCCTCCTCTATAGCTGCTATAGCCGACTTGTTTTGCCCACCGATCTTGTTGACACCTACAAACAATGGTTCGAGATTACCGATATTCAGCAAGATGTCGTTGACCAGAAACTTGACGTCCCTGCGGTGCCTACCGATAGCGTGCATGAAAGCTATACCATCTAAGCCACCCAATGGATGATTGGAGGCAAAGATGACACTCTCCTGCAAGGGAATGTTTTCCTGTCCTTCCAGTACCACGTCTACATTCAGATCTTTGATCAATGCATCGACAAAATCCAAGCCCTGTAGATGCCGAAACCTGTACATGATGTCATTGACCTCATCCTCATGTATGGTTTTTTGCAAATACGAAACTAAAAACGAAGGTATCCATTTGGCTAGCTTAGGACTTTTTTGCCTAATGATTTGCTTGACTTCTATAAATTTCTTCTGTTCTCCCGACATAAATAATGATTGCTCACCCTAGCGGACATCCACTTCTTTTCGCCCTGTTTATTTTAATCGAGTGTAAAAGTATAAAAAAAATCAATCAAAGACTTCCGAAGTTTCAAAAACTTCGGAAGCTTCCGCTTCTTTAATAAACTTACTAAGGTAACAACTTTTTTATTTTTTGGATATATATTAAACGATTTTTCATATTTATTGTCTTAATTTGTAAAAGCTACTATGTTTGTCGGACAGTACATATCAACAGACTACCAAATTCTCCCCACGGACGATATACATTATGTCTTGGAAAGAATGGACGAATTCCATTGTAATCATTTGCCCGTAGTGAATCAAAAGGTATATCAAGGGTTGATATCGCAGGAAGTCCTGTTGGAACAAGACGATCCTAATCTTGCGATAGAGACCATTTCTCATAAATTCAATCATGTGTACTTGTTTGATTATCAACATATATACGATGCTTTGCAACTGATGTCCTCACAAGACTATGGTGTATTGCCTGTATTGGACAAACAATATGAATACCTTGGTGTCTTGACTAAGCAAGATATACTCGTGGCATTGAATGAACTCTTGGGACAGGAAGAGGGGGCAATCATCGTCCTTGAGCTGGGTATACGTGACAATGCTTTGTCCCACATTGCCCGTATCATCGAATCGGAGAATGTTGGTATCTTAAATACCTCCATACATCATATGCGTGATTCGGATAAGCTAGAAATGATCATCAAGGTCAATAAGACGAATGTAGCACCTGTGGTATCCTCCCTTTGGCGAAACGATTATGTCGTGAAGGCCACCTTTGGAGATGGAAGTGACCAGTCCGATATACAGAATAGATACGAACTTTTGATGAATTATTTAGATATCTGACCATTTCTTTGCATTTTTGCTTGGGAATACTGTATCTAAAAGAATGAAACCAGCACGTATAGCTATATATGGCCGATTTTTCAACACTTCGGTCAATCCTTTTGTCGAAAATTTGTTTGCATACCTTCGGAGCAAGGGTATTGAGGTTTGTATCCATCAAGAGTTTTATGAATTCTTGAAGTCTGCAGGACCATGTCCTATAGATCTGCCTACTTTTCGTTCGTACGAAGATTTTCCCAAAGATGTAGATTTTATGCTGAGTCTCGGTGGCGATGGCACGATGTTGTCGGCTGTTTCCATTGTTCGGGATTCGAATATACCCATTGCAGGGATCAACTTTGGCCGTCTCGGCTTTCTGGCCAATATTCCCAAGACTGAAATCCGCCAAGCATTGGAACAAATTTTTGAAGGCAAGTACCATATCCAGAAGCGGGCTCTACTGACTGTAGAAGCCGATGATAGAACTTTATTTCACGGCGAAAATTTTGCGTTGAATGATATTACTGTCTTCCGGTTTGATTCCTCTTCAATGATCACGATAGACGCTAGGCTGAATGGTGAACTGCTCAATTCGTATTGGTCAGATGGATTGATCATCGCTACTCCTACGGGGTCTACCGCCTATTCGTTGAGTTGTGGCGGACCTATTATCATGCCTGGGAGTGGCAATTTTGTCATTACCCCCATATCTCCACACAATCTCAATGTAAGACCATTGGTCGTCTCGTCGGATATGCACTTAGAACTAACCATTGAAAGCAGGAGTGAGAAATTTATCCTAAGTTGTGATTCCAGAAGCGAAGCATTGCCGACTTCTACGCGGCTACTGATCAAAAGAGCCCCATTTACGATCAACCTGATCCGTTTGGAAGGTGATGGTTATTTTAAGACTTTGCGGGAAAAATTATTGTGGGGAATAGATGTGCGTAATTATTAATTTTCTCGGTTCAGTTTCGATATTGATATTTGAGCAGATAAGTTTTTCGATAGCTGAAAAAATACCATAATCTGTAGGGGACTCCCTTTCATGAAAAGCTAGTATAACTTCTACATTTAACAAAATTTAAAACTAAACAATTCTGTTAAAAACCATATATTTACGCCAAATTTCGTAAAAATTGATTAAAAGTCTGTTTTCAATAGTATCTCTTACGTTTTTCTTATTGTTGGGGAATGTTTCCGCCCAGCAGTATGAATTTGGTGTTTCCGGTGTCGCGACGGGTTATATGGGCGACCTTAACCCCGTGAATCCGCTATATTACAAAAATATGGGAGGGGGACTATTTGTCAAGTACAATCTGAATCCGACATGGGGAATACGTGCATCGCTCAATTATCTGCCCCTGTATGCCAATGATGCAGATTTTTCGGCTCAGCACCAAAAAGAAAGAAAATTGTTGTTCAACAATGATCTGAAAGAGCTGTCTGTCACGGCAGATTTCAATTTTTTTAAGTTTATTGCCGGCAGGGCAACGAATAGGAATACACCTTATCTGATGGCAGGATTGGCTTTGATACATCATAGCCCGTATGTGTACTCCAATGATCAAAAGATCCATTTAAATAATCACCCTCTTGAGATTGATGACAAGGACGCCTATGTGTCTTACTCCAAATGGGCATTGAGTATTCCTGTCGGCGTAGGTTTCAAACACAATATCTCCGGGCCATGGACTATCGGTGCGGAAGTTAATTACAGAACAGTTCTTTCGGATCATATAGACAATGTAAGCCAATATTATCGGTATGAAACAAGCCGATTGCCCGATGCGTGGGCATACATGGCAGACCCGAACGGGCAGCTGGATATGAAAGGGGGGACATCCCGTGGAAACGGCAAGAATATGGATGGCTATATGACGGCAGGCATCACGTTGACCTATACGATCATCAGCAAAAAGTGCTATTGGTGGAAATAATATTTGGTGTTGTATAGAGGGGAGTTTGGATAATGACATATAAAGAAAAAATAGATAATTCTAATTTGCCAAAGCATATCGCTGTCATCATGGATGGCAATGGCCGTTGGGCCAAAGGATTGGGAAAGTTGCGGATCTTTGGTCATCAGAACGGTGTAAAGGCTGTTCGCGAGACATTGGAAGGAACGATAGAACTGGGTATACCTTATCTTACGCTCTATGCTTTTTCATCGGAGAACTGGCATCGGCCACAGAAAGAAGTGCAGGCGCTCATGGAGTTATTGGTCAGTTCGTTGACAAAAGAACTTCCTTTGTTCCACAAGCACAATATCCGCTTGAATGCCATTGGGCAATTGGAGGATCTTCCTGTTGATTGTCAAAAAGCCCTGTCACAAACCATGGATGCTACCCGTGACCACACGCGATGTACTTTGACGCTGGCATTGAGTTATGGTTCGCGCAAGGAGATCTTACACGCTACCAAAACCATTGCCCAAGAGATTCAAAACGGACAATTGGATATAGCAGATATAACAGAAGAAAAGTTTGCCAAACGATTGTATACGCATGATATCCCTGATCCGGACTTGATGATACGCACGAGTGGGGAATACCGTATCAGCAATTACCTGCTGTGGCAATTGGCTTATGCCGAATTGTGGTTTACGGACAAAATGTGGCCCGAATTTACAAGGGAAGATCTATTTCTGGCAGTCCTTGACTACCAAAAGAGGGAAAGAAGGTTTGGTAAGACCAGCGAATGATGAGGTTAACGTGTTGTTGTATAGGGTTTTGTGTGTTTTTTCTATTTAACAAAAATTAACAAGAGTTTGATGTACTTTAGCATCCATAATAAAGAGTAAATGAAGCAAATATATATTCTGACGACGGTATTTTTTTTAATGATAGGTACAAGCGGTTTTTCGCAGATCAGGAACCGTGGTCCCATTAATCTTTCCGATCCAAATGAAATCAATTATTTACAGCCTAAAGATTACAATATCGCTGAAGTCACCATCGTAGGTGCACAAAATCTGGATACGGAAGTATTGATGACGATCTCCAATCTTACCGTAGGAAATTATATTGAGGTACCCAGTGAGGCAACGGCAAATGTCATCAAGAGTCTGATGGGACTCAATCTTTTTGAAGATGTACAACTTTGGGCCAAGCGTATCGAGGGGGAGAAGATTTTCCTTGAAATAAGAGTACAGGAGCGTCCGCGCTTGACCCGTATCGATATCAATGGACTGAGCAAATCGCAAACGGAAGATGTCAAGAAAAAGTTGAATGAAGGATCGGGTCGCATTGTGAATGAGAATCTGATGCAATCTACAAAGGCTACGATCAAACGGTTTTTGAGGGAAAAATCATATTTGTACCCAGACATCAAAATAACGACACATAAGGATTCTGCGCAGCCCAATAATGAAATCGTGCAGGTAGATGTAGAAAAAAACAAGAAAATAAAGGTCAGAAAGGTCAATTTTACCGGAAATGAAGTTTTTAGTGAGGCACAGTTGACCAAGTTTTTGAAAGGTGTAAAGCCCCGCAAATGGTATAGGATATTTGGTCCCGGCAAATTCAAGGATGACAAATACAAAGAAGCCAAAGAGAAATTGGTAGCCAAGATGCAGGATAAAGGGTACCGTGATGCCCAGATTTTGTCAGACAGCATCTATCGCTATGATGACAATGAAGTAGCCATTGCTTTCAAGATATACGAAGGCCCTAGGTACTATGTCGGAAATATAGACTGGGTGGGGAATACGAGGTATAAGGATTCCATATTGAATATATTGTTGGGTATTGAAAAAGGGGATGTGTACAGTGAAGAAAAACTGCATACCAAATTGATGGGACCAACCCGAAACAGTGACGATGTCAGTGCGCTATATCAAAACGATGGATATCTGACCTTTAGCATCAATCCGATCATCAAAAAGATCTATAACGATACGATCGATGTAGAGATTCAGGTCAGTGAAGGAAAACAGTACACGATCAATAATGTCATCGTCCGAGGGAACGATGTCACCAACGACCGTGTGGTCTTGCGTTCTATCTATACCAAGCCGGGGCAAAAATATTCCCGCGAAGCTATTATGCGAAGTATACGCGAAATTTCCCAACTGGGTATGTTTGATGAGCAAAAGATTACACCAGATATCCCGCAATCATCGATGAACCATGAGGAAGGTATGACAGATATTGTTTTTAATGTCGTCGAAAAACCATCCGACCAAGTCGAACTTTCGGGAGGATATGGTGCTGGACAGATCATCGGTACGTTGGGATTGACATTCAATAATTTTTCGACGAGTAATCTATTCAAAAAAGATGCATGGAAACCCTTGCCACGTGGCGATGGTCAGAAATTGAGTGTACGGGGGCAGACATCGGGCAAAAGATACCAGTCTTATAGCTTCTCCTTTTCGGAACCTTGGTTAGGCGGAAAGAAACCGATTTATTTTGGATTGAGTGCCTATACCTCCAACTCTTCGTATGGCGGATTCAATTATTATACCGGAGAGCAGATGGTCGCGGATTCGGAACTGAATCGTATTTGGATGACAGGGGTGACCGCGAGTCTAGGTAAACGTCTGACCTGGCCGGACAATTATTTCCAAATCAGTAGTTCTCTTTCATTCCAGCGATACAAGTTGCAGAATTATGGCAATTACTTCCTGTTCTCTGATGGTACAGCGTACAACATCAACTTTACGCAGGAAATCAGCCGGAATTCGGTCGATGCACCGATCTATCCGACTTCGGGATCACATATCCGGCTTTCGGTACAGCTGACACCTCCTTACTCTTCTTGGAATGATATCAATTATCAGACGGCAGAGGATAATGTACGTTATAAATGGACAGAATACCACAAGTGGAAGTTTGATTCGCAATGGTACACGAAGATAGCAGGCAAGCTTGTGCTGAAGACCCAGGCGCAGTTCGGTTATTTAGGAACCTATACCGACCGGACACCGACATCGACCTTCGAGCGGTTTAAATTAGGAGGAGATGGCATGCAAGGGTTCGATTTCTTGCAAGGGTCGGAGATCATTGCCATGCGCGGATACGCAAATGGTACGATTATACCGGCATCAACGGGCAATGGTTATCAACAGATAGCCATCAATTCCGGAAGTCCTATATATGCCAAATATCAGATGGAACTGAGGCATCCGGTGATGTTGAACGAACAGGCTACCGTATTTGTGTTGGCCTTTGCCGAAGCGGGAAATACATGGAATAAATTCGCCGAAGTCAATCCTTTCAAGGTGCGGAGAGCCGCCGGTGTGGGCGCGCGTATTTTCTTACCGATCTTCGGTATGTTGGGTATTGACTATGGACACGCTTTCGATCCGATTCCGGGTATGAGCTCGAATAATTGGAAACAAAGTTTTACTTTTAGTATATTGCAAAACATGGGAGGCTTTTAAATCCCAACATGACAATTTACTCAGCTTTGCTAAATTTAAACAGGTTCTTAGTCTTAAACTTTTTATTAATTTTACTGTCACAGAAAAAAGCACTGTTATGAAAAAAATATTTGCACTATTGACATTCCTTACCTTGACGACAGGTTTTGTGTTTGCACAACGTATTGCATACGTGGATTCGGAATATATCCTAAAACATATCCCTGAATATGTATCAGCCCAAAAACGGTTGGACGATATGTCTGTACAATGGCAGGAAGAAGTGGACAAACAATATGGGGAGATCGAACGTCTTTATAAAGCATATCAAAATGATCAGGTATTGTTGAATGATGACATGCGCAAGAGACGCGAAGATGAGATCGTCAACAAGGAAAGAGAAGTCAAAGAATTTCAAAAGCAAAAATTTGGATATGAGGGCGAACTATTCCAACAGCGGATCAAGTTGATCAGTCCTATACAGGAACGAGTTGCCAAAGCTATTCAAGACATTGCTTCTTCACAAGGATTAGATCTCATACTGGACAAAGGTAGTGAAGTTACATTTTTGTTTGCCAATCCACGATTGGACAAGAGTGATGATGTCATCACGAAATTGGGATTCAAACCAGACCCATCCTTGGGTGAAAGAAAGCAATAGTATACGTAGGGAAAACTAATTTATTAACATAAAAATCAAATTACAATAAAAGTAATTGTACAAGTATCAAAATGAAAAGAATGAAAAATTTAGTAAAAGGAGCAGTATTAGCGGTAGGATTATTGGCAGCGACAAGTGCAGTACAGGCACAACAAAAAATCGGGCATATCAACTCGGAAGAGATCTTTCAGGCGACGCCGGATTTTAAGACTGCTCAGGATCAACTAAAAACTCTTGGTGAGACAAAGCAAAAAGAATTGGAAGGTATGTACCAGGAGTTTCAGAAAAAGGAGAAGGAAATTAACGACAAAGAGCTGCACAAAAGTGCTGCCAATAAAGATCAGATCGATACAGAAATCAAGACCTTAGTGCAAGAACTTCAACAGATGCAAACAAGAATCCAAGAAGTACAAAAGGTTGCCCGTGAGGATTTTGAAAAGAAACAACAAGAACTGATGGCTCCAATACAGACCAAGGTCATGACCGCGATCAACTCTGTAGCCCAAGAAAAAGGTTTTACCTATGTTTTGGACTTGGCAGCCGGTTCGGTGATCTACTTCCAAGGAGGAGAGGATATTTCTGCGGATGTAAAAACCAAATTGGGAATCAAGTAAGAATAAATTATTTGTTAACTAAAGAGGCTCTACGTCAACCGACGGAGGGCCTCTTTAGTTGATTTGTAGAGTTCAAGTAGATTAATTATCCAATGACACAGTTTGAGTTATACTCCCTTTCCTTTGAGGCTAGCCTGTATTTCCTATTCGGTTTGGATTTAGATAAGATAGATTAGGTGTTTCTTTTTTTATTAGGACATCCAAGCTTACGTCCAATGCCTGTGCAATGGCATGGGCTGTGCTTATCGTACAATTTACAATTCCCCTCTCTATGGTACTGACCGCACCATATTTTATGCCGCACTCATGGGCTAATTGCGCTATGGTGAGTCCTTTTTTTCTTCGATATTTTCTGACATTTTTTCCGAATTGTTTAATTAACTCTTCGTTTCTGGGATTTTTTACTGCCATATAAAAATAAAAATTCTGTGAGAAGCCATAGAAGGTCGTTTTCAGTTTTCTTCAGGGAGAAAGACAATCTTTTTTTGTGAAAAATAATACCCTTATCTGCTTTTCGACAAAGTAAATAAAGTTTGAGTTTTTTTATTTGTTGTTAAGGTTAATATGGCAAGATTTAGCCATTGGGAATATATGTTTTAACATGTTTTTGTTGTTATTGTAACAATAGTGCTGCTAATTGTATCAAAAATTTTTTTATGGATTATTTTCCACTAGTTTGTCTAGACTTACATTCAAAGCCTGCGTGACGGCATAGGCAGTACTGATCGTACAATTTACAATTCCCCTTTCTATAGTACTGATTGCGCCATATTCCACATCGCAAAGACAGGCTAGCTGAACCATAGTTAGGCCTTTTTCTAATCGGTATTTTCTGACATTTTTCCCGAATAGCGTAATCAATTTTTCGTTTCTCGGATTTTTTGTTGCCATAGACAACAAAAATTCGCATAATATTTTTCGAATCGTATACGACATGTCACTCATTTAAGTGATATATTATATTTCTACTTTGCATAGGCAAGCTAGATTGAATGTAAAACTTAATGTTGAATGCATGGTCTTGGGACAGCCTGTGAACTTTAATCGATGGTTAATCGTGAATTAATCTAAACTGCCTTGGAAAAACATAGGTGATATACAGATGAATATTATTATAAAATAATTTTCGTTCTTGATATGAACAAAGATTTGTTTATAGAACTAGTGTTTCATATTGAGAAAATATAAGTGTTAAAAAAAGTTAAGAATAATTTGGAGTTGTATACGACATGTCGTATATTCGTTTTAATTTATTGAAACGCTTTATTGTTTACTGTTGTCACACCTATAATTATTATGAAAAGAATAAATCTATACGCTAAACTGCCAAGAAGCATTTCGCGTAGTGTTTCTGTTTCAATTTTAAATTTTTTCATATTTATTTTTGGAGTTTTTAGCATAGGATTTGGTCAAACACCTGTCGTTGCTGATCAAGCAACCGTAACTACACCGGGAAATGGAAGATACGAGGTTTGTATTGTGTTGCCCTGTAATTATTCTCCTACGGTGCAAAATGTTACAAATGCTACGGTCGAGGATGAGCAATATGCTCGCATGTATGCTTCTCCAGGTTTGTTAGCTGGTCTGTTGAGTTATAAAGGAGGTATTGAGTTTACATTTCCGCAAACCTTGCCTGCGAATCAATGGTCCTATGTACGTATAGGTGCGAACGATGGTCTTTTGCGGGCATTGCTTGGAGGATCTTTGGGCAATACGTTGGGTACAGTATTGGGAGCAGTGTTGTTGGGCAATCAAGAAATAGAGATCGAAGCCTTACAGAATACAACTTCTCGTTTGAAAAGAACGAATACACAGGGTTTTGATACAGATAGGGTACGCTTGATTAAAGATGCCAGTGGCAATTATTACATTGCCATACGGCCAAATGGTACGTACAATAAAATCCGTCTTACGAACCAATCTACGTCAGTAGCAGGGCTATATCAGGAATACACTTTGGATGCTTATTACGCTTTGTCCTATGCGGATGACCAGTCTGCTTGCGGCCGGCCAACATTTACTTCCTTTGATGGTGGAAGCGGATTGGGGCTGAAAGTCGCTGACTTGGATAATCAACGATTGGAAAGGGCCATCGATAGTGATTTGGATACATACGCCGAATTAAAATCTACCGGCGTGTTAGATTTGTCGGTAGGAAGACGTCTTTCTCAGTTTTTTTACTTTGGTGGTCGCTCTACAGCCGATCATACTTTCAATATCAAGCTGGGATTGGCCTCAGGTGGATTGGCCAACTTGGATTTGTTGGGGGCATTGGAGGTGATCGCCTGGGATGGAAACCAACCTGTGTACACGAAGACATTGTCGGGAACATCGTTTAATGGCCTCAATATTCTGGAACTCTTTGATAACCCTCAATTGGCGGCCACACTGACATTTGCTCCAGGAAAAGCCTTTGATCGTGTTGAGGTCCGTCTGAATTCCGTTGTAGGATTGGACTTGATCGGGAATGGAATTCGTATTTATGATGTACAGCGTTACAGTGGAGAACAAAGCTGTATCAATCCTAATATCAGCTGGGAGGGTAAAACTACGCCTCCTTTCAATCAAAAGGATTGCGGTACTACAGTGACTAGTTTTGAACATGTAGACTTCCCTCATGAAGCTGTAACGGATAACCCTCAGGCAGATACTTATGCTACACTGTCGGCAGGAGCAGGAGTTGCCGTTGGATTGGGTGCTTATTCCAGCCATTTGGAATTGAAATATGCCGATCCGGTCGCGGCGCGTGAAGTTTCTTATATCCGTGTCGATTCCGAAACGAATTTATTTAAGGCTCTGTTAGCCGGGTCTTTAGGTGATGCATTGGCAGGTGTTTTAGGTTCAGTAGCATTAGGAGACCAGTATATACAGATCAAAGTAAAGGATGCCGCAGGCAATCAGATAGGAGCAACCTATAGTAGCCAGTCCGGTCTGAATACCGAGTTTGTCAGGTTGGTGCAGGATACGAATGGGCGTTTTTATCTAGCTGTAACTGCAGCACACCCATACCAGTCTGTACGTATTGAATATTATCATACAGCTTTGGTCGGTGGTAGGCAGGCGTCGAGTATGAAGGTGTATAGTATGTGTCGGGAGACAGTAGTCGACCTGTGTGAGCAAGCTGCTTTCACATCTTGGGATGGCAATGGAATTGCGTTGGATATCGCGAACCTCTCAGAGGGCGGTGTAGCTAATCCTGAATTTGCTATCGATGCCGACAATTCAAATTATTCTACTTTAAATTTAGGCATAGTTGGTGTCGGAGCTTCCGTTGCACAGACGGTTTATTTCAAGAGTAAGTCTACAGCCAGTGATGCTTTGCGTGTTCGTTTGCAACTCGAAAATCCCGGAATCCTGAATGTAGACCTGCTTGGACAGGCTAGATTAAAGCTTTTCAATGGGGAGCAGTTGGTCTATAATCAATCTTTGACAGCGGGTCTGGTCAACAATCTGGACCTGTTGGCACTCTTCAATACAGGTGGGGTGCAATCCTTGACCTTCCATCCGAATGTGGTGTACGATCGGGCGCGTATTGAAGTCAGTTCTGTGGTAGGACTGAATGTCAGTGCACCTATACATCTGTATGGTATGAGCCGTATCACGGCCGGTTGTCCTGATCCCGATTTTATGGCGCCGCCTTATCGCAGTTCGGTGTGTGCGGATGTCGTGGAGACAGGAAGGGATAGCAATAATGAATACCACACCTATGCAGTGGATGATATCGAAAACGCAATAGATGGAAATCATAATAGCTACGCCTCCATACGTTCTGGTGCCGGAATTATTTTGGGTATCAATGATGTAAGCGGCAAACTGACCTTGGCTTATCAGGCAGATGCTCCAGCCAATAGTATATCGTATATCCGTATCGCAGAAAACAGTGGATTGTTGGATGCGCTGCTTTCCGGTAGCTTAGGTAATATAGTAGGTGGAGTGGTCAATGGCATCGCATTGGGCAATCATTATTTTACGGTAGATGTACAGGATGCTAATGGAAACAACTTGGTTTCGGGCAATAGCCAATCGACTTTTGCGGGTTCAAATGGAAAGATCAAGATTGTACAGGACAAGGACGGACGCTATTATATTGCCTTGACTGCCGAGCAGGCCTATCGTAAGGTCGTGATCAAGACTTTTACTGAATCCGTAGTAGGTGTTACGGCGTTAGATAATGCTTTACATGTGTATGGCATGTGTTACGAAACCGATTTTGATGGATGTGCTGAAGCGGTCACCACCTCATGGGATGGTTTAGGGTTGACGACGGGAATAACAGGTATAGGGGAGTATGGTGTACAAGATGCCTTTCAGGCACTGGACAATAACAATAACGCAGATTATTCTACCTTAAGTTTGGGTACACTGAATGTGGCTGGTTACGTGCAACAAAATATTCAGTTCAATAAGGCGTTGGCAGCGAATAGTTTGCTCAAACTCAAAATGTCTGTAGGGCAAGGCCAAGTAGATATATCGGTATTCGGAAGAATGAGATTGATAGCCTACAAAGGTGGAGCCGAAGTATACAACCAAAGCATAGAGAATGCCGTAATAGGTAATGTGAATTTGGCTCAACTATTTGATAATGGCATTGCAGGTGAAGTTACATTTTCACCCGATGTAGAGTTTGATGAGATAGCCTTACGTTTGGATGCATTGGCCGGTTCATCGGTTGTTGTACCTAATGTTCGTTTGTATTATATCGTATCAGACTGTAGCATTCCAGAGTTTGATGCTTGGAAGTCCTATCAAGAGGCCGGTACGGGTACAGCCATCGCACAGGTCAAGGGAGATGAAGAGATTGTGTACAGTATCCATATCCGTAATACCGGTACAGTGGATCTGAACGATTATATTGTGCGTGATGTTATTCCTGCACATACGACCTATGTAACTGGTTCGGCTGATGCCGATGGTGGTATTTTTGCCAATGGTGAGGTCGTGTTCAATGGAGTCGATGTAGCAGTAGGAGCCACCAAAGTGCTTACTTTCCGTGTGAAGGTCGATACTGATCTGACTGGAGTGGACAAAATCAGTAACGTGGCAGTGGTGAAGAAAGATGAAAATGATCCCGGAGCAGGGACTGTGCCTCCGGCAGATCCTTCAAATCCCACAGATCCTCATCCCACAGCAGATCCCGGAACTCCAACCGATATTCCGGTACAACAGATTAAGGATGTATTGGCTTGGAAAGCATATGCTGTTGCCAATGGATTGTCTGCGACTTCGGTACGTGGAGGAGAAGATGTCACGTACACGATATACGTACGCAATATCGGTAACCAAAATCTGACAGGTTGGTCGATATCGGATGCTATTCCACAGGGAACAACTTTCCAATCGGCAAATAATGGTGGTGTCCACGACAATGGGACTGTTATTTTCTCAGGTATAGACTTGCCTGTGGGAGGTGCGACTTCCGTAAGTTTTGTTGTGAAAGTCAATGCAGATCTGAGTGGTCTAGATGCTATCGATAATATTGCTTATGTTCGGGAAACACCGGGTGATCCCGGTATACCAACATCACCTGCTGATCCATCAGACCCAACAACTGGTCCCGATCCTGGCTCTAATCCGGGAGATCCTACATCTATTCCGGTCGATGATAACTTTGATCTTGTGTTATGGAAAGCCTATCGTGTAAGGACGGTTGGTTCAAGTGTATTTGATCCGGCAATTACGGCTGTATCGGGTGGAGAAACGGTAGAATATACTGTCTATGTAAGAAACAACGGAAATAAAGTGTTGACAAATGTCTCCGTGACAGACCCACTTGCTCCTGGGGTTACATTGGAGACAGGATATCAGTCCTCTATGACATTTGCCACCCTTGCGGTCGGTGAAACCAAATCCTATACATTTAGGGTAAAGGTTGATGCAGATCTGACGGGTAAGGATGAGATACGTAATGTAGCTGCAGTGACAAGTAATGAAATCAGCACACCTAAAGAAAGCCATCCTCCTGTCGATAATACAGATCCCTCGACACCAGACGAAACTAAGATAGGTACGACTATAGATGTCACGCCAATTCATGATGTAGCCATCGAATTGAACGGTGTCAGTGATGGGGCGAATAGCGGCATGGCTACCTTGGGAGATAAGATTACGTATACCATTACGGTGACGAATACCGGCAATAAAGATTTGACCGGACTCAATTTGACGGGTGAGGTACCTTCGTCAACTACTTATGAGGGAAGCACGACTGGAGGTGCAGCCAATGGAAACGAGGTAACTTTTCCTCCTTTCGATCTGGCTGTCGGTGAAACCAAGACATTTGTATATGTGGTCGAAGCAAGCTCGGTTACACCTCCGACACCTATTGTCAATGAGGCGGTCGTCCAGTTTGAAGATGCTCAAGGTACTACTGTATCTAAAAACGATACGCACAGTATGCCTACAAATTGTACACCTGTCGTCGCGGGAGACTTGGAATTGTCAACAGCAGATCCTAATCCGGCTTGTTTAGGTGAAAAAGTTACGTTGACAGCTAATGTGGCTACAACTTCTTCGTTGGATCCAACCGTTCTGTCCAATATCGTATGGTATAGCTCATACAATGCCACTACAGGTGTGCTGAGTGGAGAAGTAGGGACGGGACAAAGTATAGAAGTGACACCTACAAGCCTTGTTACGAAGTACTATGTTGCTGTAGTTTCGACAGATTACTGTTTCCAAAATCCACCTGCGGAAATCACGGTAACGGTTGAGGATGTACCTTCAAAACCTGTTATTGCAGCCGTTGCAGCAGATTATTTCTGTGATGGAGATGTGATGACACTTACTATTGCCAATGAGCAGATCGGAGCTACCTATACATGGTTTAGAAATGGTGTTGAAGTTGGTACAGGAATATCTTACAATGCAGATGCAACAGGAGAATATACTGTTCGAGCGTCCTTCGGATCTTGTCCAAGTGAACTTTCTACCGGGGTAAATCTTACGGTTTATCCTCGTCCAGTAGCGAATGATATTCAAATTACAGGTAATGAGAGCTCCGTGTGTGAAGGTGAGCCTGTACGTTTGCAGGCTGCACTGGTCACTACTCCAAGTGTAGTCGTGACTAATCCGGTGTTCCACTGGTATAGCGATGCCACTTTGACCAATAGAGTGTATACCGGAAATACATTGGATATCAATCCACAGGTGACGGTAACATATTATGTGACCGTATCCGGTGACAATATCTGCGAAAATGTAAGTGGAACGGCCAAAGAAGTTACGGTAACTGTGAATCCGACCCCTGATTATACGATCAATGGTGCATTGAGCTACGGTATCGAAGTCGGTCAATCGGTTACCCTACCAACTATATCGGCTCCTACAGCTACTATAACATGGTATGATGATGCGGGAACAAACATAGGCACAGCTACGACCACTCGTGTATTTGACGCTGTTGGTACTTATACCTATACTGCTGTCATTTCAGAAGCCAACCATTGTACAGTATCCTTATCTGTGGTCATCCGCGTATTTGATACGGGCGAATGTCCGCCGGTATATCAACGGGTATATGCGACAGATGGTTCTTCCTATGGTGTGTCTCGTTTGATCGTACCTTTGGGTTCGGTATCTGATCGCGCAAATGCTGCCGATAGCAATGTAGAAACATACAGCACCCTGACAGAAGGTCTTAATCTACTTGGTGGAGTATTGACGGGACAGACTTATCAAATCTTGAAATGGAATAATCCTGTTGCTGCCGGTACTCCGGTCAGTGTGAAGTTGGGCAAGAGTTTGAGTACGGTCAATGCGGTGGGAACATTGCGATTGGTCGCTGTAAATGCTAGTGGAAATGCGGTCAGTACCGTACAGGATATAGAACCAAAATTGGTGGAGGTGTTGGGAGGACTGAATGTGTACGAATACACGTTTACACCTGTTGATCAAAATGGACAGAACATAGCTTATTCTGGCGTGAAAGTCTATTTTGCTGGTGTTGCTTCAGTTTTACAGACCGCACGTATCTACGAAGCTTATTATCATGAATCAGCTTCAGTGGATTGTGGAGCGGAAGAAGTACGTGATGTTCTGCATGGAGTAGAAAATCCGATCCAGACGTTGGGTGTAGCAAATGCATTGGTCGGTGTTAGTGATGTAGAGAATGCAGTAGACAATGATCCAGATACCTATGCAGTAATGAATAATGTGGTTGGCGTAAATGCGCAGACACGCTTAGAAGTGTTGTATCATATACCTGCATTGCCTGGTGATAAGTTGTTGATCAATCTATCTACGCCAAGTTCATTGTTGAGTGTGCAGGCATTGCAATCGTTTACTATCCAGCCTTATTTAGGTAATGTTCCTGTAGGACAACCTATAAGTCAAGATGGGGTCATCTTGAAGATAGACATACTTTCTGGCAATAGTGAAGCATTAGTGACTTACACTGCTGACAAAGCCTTTGACCGTATAAAGATTCTGTATGGTGGTGTAGCAGATGTATTGACTCAGCTACGGGTACATGAGATCAGGCGTCAAATACCGGAAATCGTGACAGGGGACAACAATGACAATAAATTTGAGATATGTGAGGGAGGAGACATCAGCATTGTGCCGTCCGATAATTGTACGACTTACCGAATTTATGATAATGCTACCGGAGGTGCTGTTGTCGATGTGAAAACACTTGGAGCAGGTACACATACCGTATATGTACAGGTTGTTCGTTTTGGAACATGTGAGGTAGGAGACAGGACGGCTATAGAAATCACGGTCAATGCTTTGCCGGATGCACCTGTAGTGGTTGATCAAACTGTTTGTCAAACACCATCAGCATCTACTGTTCCATATAATGTTACGGCATTGACCGGACATAATCTGATCTTTTATGCTGATGAGAATACGGCTACGCCATTGACAGACGTACCTACAGTAAATAGTGCGAATGTAGGAGTTTATAGAGTATACGTTAGTCAACGCAGTAGCACAGGTTGTGAGAGTGCTCGTGTTCCGGTCATAATTACAGTTACACGCACTGCCACAGCAGCAGACATCATAGTCAATGACGTCACTATTTGTGAAGGTGAAAGTATTACCTTGTCTGCTTCCAGTGCCACAGTAAGCAATCCGATCTTTAAGTTTTACACAGATGAGACATTGTCAACAGAGATTATGAATGCTACTGTCACACCGACTGTCTCGGGCAATTATTATGTCACAGTGACTGGAGACGGTGTATGTGCCAATCCAGTAGGCGAGGCTGCGGTCATTCATGTCAATGTGGTGGTCACGGCAGCTCCTACCATAGATAATGCCAATCCTGAATATTGTGAGAATGACAACAAGACGTTGGCAGACCTTCCGGTCGAAGGTACTGCGATCAAATGGTATACAGATGTAACAGGTGGAACTGAATTGGCAAATTCGACTTTGTTGCAAGACGGAGTAACATATTATGCCAGCCAGATGGGAGCAAACTGTGAAAGCGTGGCCCGATTGGCAGTAACCCCTGTTATTAAGGACTGTGAAGTGAAGTTGGGTATCACAAAACAGGCAGATGACAGTAGGGTTGTGGCTGGTCAAAATACAAGTTTCACTTTGACGATTACAAACAATGGGCCAGGCATAGTAAAAGTGGGGGATGTTATTACCTTGGAAGAAGCCCCAAGTGAAGGTCTGGAGATTACTGGTTTCACGATGGACAGTCAGTACGGAAGTATCAGTTCTGTTGGCAATACAGCTACTATCACAGCGAGTGATGTCATGTCAATCGGAGGCACTATCGTTGTAAAAGTGCTCGCCAAAGTTACGGCTGATGCACCATCGACGATTCGCAATGGTATCAAAGTTTGGGGACCTGACACTCCTACCACGGATGATCCTGACGATGAGGATGAGACACCAGATATTCCGGTGGATCGTGAGTACGAGCTGGGTATTACCAAAGTGGCTGATCAGGCTCGTGTGAAAGCAGGAGAGAGTACGACCTTTACAGTAACCATTCGCAACAATGGTCCGTCGGCGATAGCTGTAGGTAAGACCATTGAACTGCAGGAAACACCAAGCCCCGGTCTGACGATCACAGGCTATGCAGTTACTTCGGGCAATGGTACTATAGTCGGTACGGACAACAGTGCTACAGTTACGACTGCAAGCAAGATCGATGTAGGTGATGATATCGTCGTCAAGGTCACTGCATTGGTATCTGCTGATGCACCATCGACCATCCGCAACGGTATCAAAGTTTGGGGGCCTGACAAGCCGACTACGGACGATCCTGACGATGAGGACGAGACACCAGATATTCCGGTGGATCGTGAATATGAGTTGGGTATTACCAAAGTGGCTGATCAGGCACGTGTGAAAGCGGGTGAGAGCACGACCTTTACAGTAACCATTCGCAACAATGGTCCGTCGGCGATAGCTGTAGGTAAGACCATTGAACTGCAGGAAGCACCAAGCCCCGGTCTGACGATCACAGGCTATGCAGTTACTTCGGGCAATGGTACTATAGTCGGTGCGGACAACAGTGCTACAGTTACGACTGCAAGCAAGATCGATGTAGGTGATGAGATCGTCGTCAAGGTCACTGCATTGGTATCTGCCGATGCACCATCGACCATCCGCAACGGTATCAAAGTTTGGGGGCCTGACAAGCCGACTACGGACGATCCTGACGATGAGGACGAGACACCAGATATTCCGGTGGATCGTGAATATGAGTTGGGTATTACCAAAGTGGCTGATCAGGCACGTGTGAAAGCAGGAGAGACGACTACCTTCACCGTGACAGTAATCAACAATGGTCCATCGGTGATCGACATAGGCAAGGAGATCCTTCTACGTGAAAGACCAAGTAATGGAGTTGTCATTGAGGGCTATGAGATGATCAGTAACAATGCAACTGTCAATGGTACAGCCAATAATGCTACATTGACAACAACAAACAAGATCGGAGTTGGTGAAACAATTGTAGTCAGAATCGTTGCAAAAGTAGATGATGAAGCTCCGGCAACGATCACTAATGGTATCGATGTTTGGGGACCAGACAAACCTACTACCGAAGATCCGGACGATGAGGATGATACTCCTGAAGTTCCAGTAGATTATCCATTGATTGAAGCTGTAGATGATTTTGCTGAAGTCAAAGCTGGATCTAATGTTAAGATTGTCGTGTTGAGCAATGATATCGTAACCAAATGGGATATTGATCCCGCAACGGTTGAAATTACGCAGCAACCTCCGTTTGGAGAACTGGAAGTGTTGCCTAATGGCGAAATAATATTTACAGCTCCAAAGAACCGCCTGGGAGAAATACAGTTTAAGTATACTGTAAAAGATATCAAAGGGCGTCAAAGTAATGAAGCTGTTGTTATTGTCAACGTGATTGACAATCCTTTGGAGATACCGGATGTCATTACTCCTAATGGAGACAATGTCAATGATTATTTTGTTATTCGAGGTCTGGAAACGTATGACCGTGTAGGCTTGACCATCTTGAATCGTTGGGGTAATGAAGTGTATAGACATACTGCCTACAACAATGTATGGGATGGAAGAGGCCTCAGTGAAGGTACATATTTTTATGTATTGGAATTGGTCAAAGACGGTAAAGTCACGAAACATACCGGATCAGTACTCATTAAAAGGAATTAAATTTTCAGCTTATTACTAAGATAAATTATGAAAAAATACAGTTTAAAAAGTGGGATGATCGTATGGATCATCCTCCTTTTGACCGAGGCGGCATATAGTCAACAGAATATTCAATTGACCCAATACATCTTTAATTCTATCAGTGTCAATCCAGCGTACGCCGGATATAAGGAAGAATGGTTTGGACAATTGGGATTACGAAGTCAATGGACAGGAATGAAAGGTGCCCCTAAGACAGGTACAGTGTCCATAGATGGGGTATTGGATCCTGTGGCCCGTAGGCACGGGGTAGGTTTGACTGTGACTGCAGATGCTTTGGGGGCACAGGCAGCGACGGGTATTTACGCGAATTATGCATTACGCTTACAGTTGGATCGGTCGGACGAACATCGGTTGAGCTTGGGTATAGCCGGAGGTGTTACCCAGTATAGTTTGGACGGCAACAAATTGAATCCGCTGGATGCTAATGACAGGATTCTACCGGAAGGTAAAGTCGGAACTTGGCGGCCCGATATCCGGTTGGGGGTTTACTACAACAACTCGCGTTGGTATGCAGGCGTCTCCGTACAGGATCTTTTTGCCGGAATGGATAGTGATGACGATTTTCAGTTGAATCAAAATTCGTTGGAGAGCTTATACCGCAATGTCCATGGCTATTTTATTGCAGGAGCTTTGTTTGAATTGGATAGGGCATTGTTGCTTCGCCCCAGTATATTGATCAAGGACGATTTTAGGGGGCCTACGGCGATGGATGTCAATGCCATGTTTGTTTTCAACGACAGGTTTTGGATAGGAGGAGGTTATCGTACACGAACTAAGATATTCAAACGGGATTATTCCACCTATACAACGAATAAACTAAGCTCTATCAATTCATTGACCGGTATTGTGCAGTTTTACGTTAACCCTAAATTCCGTATCGGTTATTCTTATGACCACATGTTGAAACGTTCGGTCGGTATCCAAAACGGAACGCACGAAGTGACTTTAGGAGTGACATTCGGACGCTTGGACAGAAGGGTGTTGAGTCCACGTTATTTTTAAATCAAAGAGATGGTTTGGGAGACAGTGGATATCACCGGGAGTAATGCAGTATTGTAAACAAAGCAAGAGAGTACAATGATGAAAAGAACATATCATATAGGTGTCGGCGCTATTGCCTTAAGCCTCTTACTGAATCTTGATCTCGTTCAAGGGCAAGAACAACCTAGCCGACGTGGGCGCGCAGAAAAGTTATACAATAAGTATGAGTATGCGAATGCAGCAAGGGTGTACGAGACACTGGTCGATACGAAAAAACCTAGTACAGTCGATATGGAGCGATTGGCCCATAGCTATTATTATATCAAGGAATATGGTCTTGCCGAAAACTGGTACGCGCGTATCGTAGAGCGTTCCGATGCAGACAAACAGTCTTTCCTTCATTATGCTGAAGTTCTGAAACAACAGGGCAAGTATGGAGATGCCAGGACACAATATAAATCGTATGCAGAGAAGTTTGGTAGTACACCGCTTGTGGAAAATGCGATTCTAGGGACAGATTCTGCAGAGGTATGGCTCAAAAATCCTTCAAGATACAAATTGCGTAATGAAGAAGGTGTCAATACTGCTCAAGCTGAATTTTCACTTGTCCCGACCAGCGGAGGAGCAATTTTTGCCGGCGAACCGACGACAACAATCCTTGGGCAAAAGAGTGGAATGACCGGACAGGCCTATCTACGGATATATTCCGCTTCAAGGCATGAGGATGGTACATTGAGCTATCCGAATATCATGGTAGCCTCATTGAATAATTCACCCTACCATATAGGGCCTTTAGCAGCTGATTCAACAGAAGAAACCTTATATGTCACTAAGACGTATGCTGGAAATGATGGAGAAAAAATAAGGTCCGATGGCAAGTCTTGGAGAAATCAGAATTTGGAACTGAAAATTTATAAAAAGGATGGAGAGGGTTGGAAAGAGGAGGATTTTGCTTATAACAATGTGAAGGAATATTCGGTGGGACATGCATCCTTAAGCAGCGATAATAAAATTTTGTACTTTGCTTCAGATATGCCGGGAGGAAAAGGAGGGGTGGATATATGGTATTGTGAGTTGGGTACGGATGGCAAATGGGGAAACCCACAAAATGCAGGTGCGACTATCAATACTCCGGGAGATGAAATGTTTCCCTCAGTACACGAAAATACATTATACTTCTCCAGTACGGGACATGTAGGGATGGGAGGTCTGGATATTTTTAAGGCAGAAGGAACCAAATCATCCTTTACGACACCTGTCAATCTAGGTGTTCCTGTCAATTCTCCATCGGACGATTTTGCTTTTGTCGTTTTGGAGGCAGGCGAAGAAGGAAGCAAGGGATATCTGTCTTCCAATCGTACGGGTGGTGCAGGATCGGATGATATTTATTCTTTTACCTATCAAAAGCCTAAAATCAATATTCAGTTAGAAGGGATTGCAAGGGACAAAAAGACGAACGAACTGTTGTCTGCTTTAACGTTTAGCCTACATGATCAGAGTGGTCAATTATTGGCCAAAAACAAAACAGGGCTCAATGGTGTTGCCTCGTTTGACATTCAGAAAGGGCAGCATCTGAAACTTACAGGAGAAAAGAGCGGATATATGTCCGAGACGATATCTGTCGAACCTGTAAATCCTCAAAGGGATACCATTATCCGTGTGACCATGCTTTTACAATCCGTACAGAAAGTGGGGGAGAAATTTGTATTGGAAGATATCTACTATGATTTTGACAAATATCATATCCGTCAGGATGCTGCTCTGATTTTAGATAAACTGGTAGCAACCATGCGTGACAATCCTACATTGAGAATTGAGTTATCGAGTCATACGGATAGCCGAGGAAGCGATAGCTATAATATGTCGTTATCCCAAAAAAGGGCACAGGCCGCAGTGGATTATATTGTCGGTCGTGGAATCGCTCGTGATAGAATGGTTGCCAAAGGTTATGGGGAAACGCGTTTGGTCAACAAATGTAGCAACGGTGTAAAGTGTACCGAAGAAGAACATCAGAAAAACAGAAGAACGGAGATTGAAGTGCTGGCTTATTAAAAAATGCTAACCCGCAACGGATAGTTGTTGTTTTCAATTTTCTATAAGAAGATCTACCCATAAAAATAGATTACCCAAATTGTATGACAGTTTGGGTAATCTTTTGTAAGACAAACCAATGAAGACCATGCGTATATTTTGTGGGGTAATGCTATTTTGGATTGCAGTCCAGACGGGGTATGGGCAGCGGGTATATGCGGATGCAACACAAATATCGGTAACTCCTCCTGTTTTAGTTACGTTAGCTTCAGTGGAAAATCAGGGAAGAGCTATTGATTTGCCGGACACTTTAAATTTTTCAACGTTAAATGTATCGGTAGGTGCTTTGGGAATAATATATGCTCGTCAGAATTTACAATTTATCAATAATCCAAAACCTAGTAGGTTTTCTCCAATAATTACCAAAATAGGGAGACAAGGCTCATTGATAGATCTACTGGGCCGCTTTAAGGTCCAACGTACGAATGGAAATATCAATAATCTAGTGGAACCGGATTATTCGGGAAGCCAGTTGTTAAACCTGTTAAATTTGTTTGGAGGGGGAGAGGTCGGTACTCTTGTGTTTTTACCCAATGGGGATGATTTTGATGGAATAAGATTTGAAGTTACTAGTTTTCTCAGTGCCGCTGTTTCCGCACACTACTATTATGCCTTTTACATTGCTTCACCAACCTTATCGAATCATACCATACATCTTTGTGAAGGAGCAAGCGGCACAGCTACTATTTCCAATTTTCAACCGGGTTATACATACAGACTTTATACAGCACAGGCCGGCGGCACACAGGTGTGGAATGATATTACCACGAATACCATTACGATACCCCCGGATTCGGAAGGTTCTTATTGGTTAGAGGCTAGGGAAGGGAATGTGTATCCTTCAGCAAGAGTAAAAATAACGGTTACTGTCCATCCTTTACCGGGCAAACCACAGGTAACGCTAACAGATGAATTAAATTAAACTAATAGAAAGCAAATATGAAATGTACAACAAAAATGTTAAAAATGGGGCTGGTGGCTTTGTTTTTATCGGTAGGATTAAGTGCTTCTGCACAGCAACTCATTACAGCAAGCGATCAAACCAAACTGCGACCTCCCTTGAGTGGGTCGGCAACAGAAACGATCTTTGCACATGAAAAGACAAGGTTCAAATTGACGGCCACGACAACCAGTACCGCTACTGATGGAGAGGCAGGAATAACTTTTACCAATATCCAATGGTATTATAAGAAAGCTGATGAGGGGTTGGGTGCCCTTCCAGAACTGGCATTGACGGAAGCTGCTATTGCAGGGACCGCCAATAGTGAGTTGACTGTAAACGGACTAAAACCGGGTTTCTACACTTTTATGGCTGTTGGAGAAACTTCGGGTGAAATCTGTTCTACCGTACCGGAAGAATTTACCGTATTTGTTCTCCCGCCTTTGACGGTTGCTGTAGCAGGTGTGAGCCCCCTTATCTACTGTACGGACAATGCACCGGCAACTGGAAATACTTTGACGGCTACAGCTTCTTTTGGAGAAACATTTAATACGGCGACTCCATATACAACAAATAATCCCGATGTCAGTGATTTTGAATTACGCTATCGTTGGTACAAAGTTGCGGATGGTGGAACACTTGATATTGGAGAGACACCATTGCATACAAGTACAACGTCAAATACATACGATATCGTGGAGACAGCAGTGGGTAAATGGAATTATTACGCTGTCGTAGACTATACCGTAAAATCAGCAGGGCCATACCAAGCCGCATTGGGAGGAGGAACACCAACTGTCATCGAGGTGACACCTAAACCGGGTAAACCAACGATTACTATTGAAGATCTGAATTAATCCAGTCGTATACTGATATGCGCAACCTGTCCCTGTTATTTAGCTTGGCTTTAGCTGTGCTATTGTTTGCTCCACAGCAGACAATGGCGCAGCAGGGACAGTCTGTGCGTATTGTCAAAGGTAAGAAAGTAACCCTTAGGGCTGATGCTGACCATGCATTATCTTATATTTGGTTCCGTGATGGGCAGCCGATACATGGTGCACACGACAAGCGTATCATAGTAACAGAGGGAGGGAAATATACCGTAATTGCTTTGGGGGAGGAGTGCCATTCCGATCTTTCTGATTTTGTGGAGGTCATCGTAGATCCTCAGGGCGAAGATGTACAGGTGGATCTGGAAATACGTAACCTTCCAGATCGGAGCGAGATGCTTGTTTCAAAAGAGTTTAACTATCAGCTTTTGCTACTGAACAACAGTTCGTCTACTGCTACGGATGTGGTAGTGACGTTTGAGTTGCCGGATCAATTGAAATACGTAGGGCTGGTACATGGGGAAATGGCGGGCATCAATTACAATGCCCAAACGAATGAGTTGACTTGGTACTTGCCGAAATTGGATGGAGGAGAGGCTATCTCTCAGTGGATTAAGGTGAAAGGACAAGGCCCTGGCTACGCTGTGACAACAGCTAGCGTAAAGAGCCGTCAACAGGATACAAACCCCGCCGATAATATAGCACAATCTACGGTGGAGATCGTTACGCTTTTTGTACCCAATGTTTTCACGCCTAATGGAGACGGGGTAAACGATGTGTTTAAGATCGCGGGACTGGAGGCGTTCAAGTCTAATAAATTGATTATATTCAATAGATTTGGTAATGAAGTGTACAGGTCACTGAATTATCAGAACAATTGGAGTGGGGAGGGACTTAACGAAGGCACATACTTCTATTACCTCGAAGTGGAGGATTGGACAGGAGTGATACACCGTGATAAAGGACATGTACTATTGATGCGAGCAGAGATTCGGAATTAAACTTCCATCGGCTATAAGCCGATGGAAGTTTAATTTTTCTTAAAAAAGTCTACGGTGTGGGCCACAGCTTTGGCCCAATCATCAGGATGGTTTCCAAAGCCATGATCGGTATCCATTAAGATATAAGCACTGTTCGTGCCGTAGGAGCGCAGCTGATCATGGTATTTTTCGGCATCTTGTATGGTGCTGAAATAAGGTTCAAACGGAAGATCCTGATCATTGGATTTTGCCATGACCGTAATATTGGGCTTACCCGGTTTATTGTTGTTGGATACCCAATTGGGCGATATGGCCATCAAGTTTAATGCATTCTCATGGACAACTTCCGCACCACTCATTCGGTACAAAAGTTCTTTGATAGCCGGCCATAATGCATGGTCGGGAGGATTGTTGTAAAGCTCTTCGGACAAGGTCAGATTAGCAAGACCGGCAAAATTTCCCGAAGCCCTTACACCGCTATTCTTGTCGCCCTGCACATATAGCATAGCCAATGTTCCGCCGGCACTGTGGCCTGCCATATACAGGTTGGATATCCCTACACCCCAATCGCTTGCTGATGCTTTGTATTTGTTGACTGCCGAAGCCAGATCATCCACCTGATCACTTACTTTTATCGCAGAGGCCTGGTGCACAGGAGGAGACTGATCCAAGCCCGATGCGTCGACCAACCGATGGCTAAGGTTGACCGCAACAAAACCTTTGGCCACAAACAATTTGGCTACCTGTGTAAATTGTTCTTTCGTTCCCGCAATCCAACCGCCTCCATGTATCAGAAACACGACTGGTGTATGTTGATTATAACCTTCCGGAAAATAAATATCCATTTTTTGTAGGACGTGATCACCATAGGCAATGTCTATTTCTTCTTTTACCAAAGCATAGACCTTGTCGGGATCTGGGTCATTCTTTTTGCAACCCACAACAAACAGAAAGGAAACGAACAATAAGCCGAATATCTTTTTCATCATATAGGATTTATGTAGTATCTAATTTAATGTATTGCAAAAATAAGTCCAAAAAAAAGCCTTTGAAACAAACTTTCAAAGGCTTTTTTTGCTATGTTATAGCAATCTTACAATTGCTTTTCCAATTTTTCGACCAATACAGATTTTGGTACTGCACCGATTTGTTTGTCGACGATCTCACCGTTTTTAAAGAATAATAAAGCCGGAATATTACGGATTCCATATTTAACGGAAATATCCGAGTTATGATCTACATTGACTTTTCCGACGACAGCTTTGCCTTCATATTCGTTGGCAATTTCGTCCACAACAGGCCCGACCATGCGGCAAGGTCCACACCATTCAGCCCAAAAATCAATCAAAACGGGTTTATCTGACTTCAAAACAACTTCGTCAAAGTTGCTGTCTGTAATTTCTAATGCCATAATAATTATCCTCTCTTATATTTAATGTACCTACAAATATATGTAAAAACTTCATAAACGGCATCTCATCAAAATGCAATATTATCTATGCCCTATCAATTTAATTTATAATTGACGCCTTCCAATTCTTCCAAGCCTTCGAGCAACTCATTGGTCAATTTGATTTTTTTAGCCTTTGCAGGCATTTCTACGGAAAGTTCGTCCTGTACGTCTACTACCTTGAACTTGAGTGCACAGTTGGCCTGTTCGCCCTCTATTTGAGTAGCTTGTACCAATTCATCCAAGAAAGAGATCATTTCTTCGTTCAATTTATGAAGGACAATCTGTATGGTAAAACTCTTGGCCAGTTTATCCCGTAGATCGGACAGGAGCTGTATACTCTTCATTTCAAATCCCCAGTTTCCTTCCTGTCTGTAGCGCTCTAGTACCATACCTCGTAGCTGCACAAAATAACCTTCTTGTAGATAACCCTTAAATTTGACATAATCCTCCCCAAAAATTGCCATATCGTAGGAGTCGGAATAATCTTCAATAATGAAGGAGCCAAAGGGTTTTCCAGCCTTGGATATTCGATGTGCCACGTTCGTGATAATACCGCCCACGACAAGTTCCTTATTCTTGATTTTATTGAATGCGTCTAGTGTTTCTTCTTCCACTATGGTTTCTTTAACCTTATTGATCAATTGTAGATCGGTAACCGAATTTGGACAAAAATGCTTGATCTCGAACTTATAATTGTCCAAAGGATGGCTTGTCAGGTAAATACCGATTACATCTTTTTCGTATTTGAGTTTTTCGATCAGTCCCCAAGGTGTGCAGGGAGTAAGTACAGGCTCGGGCAGAGCCGTGGCTGCACCTCCACCAAACAGACTTGCCTGGGCGGACTGCTCGTTTTCCTTAAAGCGCTGCCCGAATTTGATGGCTTTTTCTATACCTGTAGACCCATCACCGTCCTTGAAAAAGTACTGTGCGCGATGTGTGTCCTTAAAACTGTCGAATCCACCGGCATAGGCTAAACTTTCAAAAGCCTTTTTATTGGCAGCACGAAGGTCTACACGCTTGGCAAAATCGAAAATAGATTTGTAAGGTCCTGTAGACCGGGTCTGTACGATCGTATCCACGGCTCCGGCACCCACGCCTTTGACAGCGCCTATACCGAAACGGACAGCTCCACTTTCGTTTACGGTAAATTTGTAGTGTGATTCGTTGACATCCGGTCCCAAAACTTCCAATCCCATTCGTTTACATTCTTCCATGAAGAAGGTGACCTGTTTGATATCATTCATATTGTTGGACAGGACGGCAGCCATGTATTCGGCTGGGTAATGGGCTTTCAAATAGGCCGTTTGATAGGCTACCCATGCATAGCAGGTAGAATGGGACTTGTTAAAAGCGTAGGAAGCAAAGGCTTCCCAATCCGTCCATATCTTCTCCAGGATCTTTTTATCGTGACCATTTTCGGCAGCTTGATCGATGAATTTAGGCTTCATCTTGTCGAGTACGGCCTTTTGTTTTTTACCCATCGCCTTCCGCAATACATCGGCGTCACCTTTGGAAAATCCGGCCAGTTTTTGCGAAAGTAACATCACCTGTTCCTGATAGACGGTGATTCCATAGGTTTCTTTCAAATATTCTTCGCAGGCTTCCAGATCATATGTAATGGGCTCGATACCGTGTTTACGTTTGATAAAGGAAGGAATGTATTCCATTGGCCCGGGACGATAGAGGGCATTCATCGCAATGAGATCGGCAAAGACCGTAGGCTTGAGCTCCTTCATGTATTTTTGCATACCGGGAGACTCGTACTGGAACACGCCTATGGTTTCTCCACGTTGGAACAGTTCGTAGGTCAGTGTGTCATCTATTGGGAAATTGTCAGGATCGAGCTCGATATCATGCCGCAACTTGACATTGGCGACTGTGTCTTTAATCAAGGTTAGGGTTTTTAATCCCAGAAAGTCCATCTTCAACAGTCCGGCACTTTCGACGACGGAGTTGTCAAATTGGGTGACGTACAGATCGGAATCTTTGGCCAGTGATACGGGAACGAAGTTCGTGATGTCATCCGGCGTAATGATGACCCCGCAGGCATGTATTCCCGTGTTGCGCATCGATCCTTCCAGTACCCGGGCCTGTTTGATCGTTTCGGCTTCCAGTCCGGCTCCGTCCGCTAGGTTTTTCAACCTATTGACAGCTTCTAGCTCTTCACTGCGCAAGACTTCCTTCAAGGCTTTTTCCTCCATGTTGAAGATCTTGCTCAGTTTGAGGTTCGGGATGAGCTTGGCGATCTCGTTGGCATCGGATAGGGGGAGGTCCAGTACACGGGCTGTATCTTTGATCGAAGATTTAGCGGCCATCGTACCGTAGGTAATGATCTGTGCGACCTGCGAGGATCCATATTTGTCAATGACATACTGCATGACCCGACCACGGCCTTCATCATCGAAGTCGATGTCGATATCGGGCATGGATACCCGGTCTGGATTGAGGAAACGCTCGAAGAGCAAATCATACTCGATCGGGTCAATATTGGTAATACCGAGGCAATAGGCCACCGCGGACCCTGCGGCCGATCCCCGTCCGGGACCTACCGATACGCCCATATTGCGGGCAGCAGCGATGAAATCCTGTACGATCAGGAAGTAACCGGGATAACCCGTGTTCTCAATGGTAGCCAGCTCAAAGTCGAGCCGTTCGCGTATGTCATCTGTAATTTCCTTGTATCGTTTTTCGGCGCCTACATAGGTCAAATGACGCAGATAGGCATTTTCGCCACGTTTTCCACCGTCTACTTCGTCTTGGGGATCTTGAAACTCTTCAGGAATCTCAAACTTGGGCAGCAAGACATCCCGATTGAGGGAATAGATCTCAATCTTGTCCACTATCTCCTGTATATTCAAGATAGCTTCGGGCAGATCGGCAAATGCTTTTTTCATTTCGTCAGCCGATTTGAAATAATACTCTTGATTAGGCATGCCATATCGAAATCCACGACCCCTTCCGATAGGGGTGGAAAGTTTTTCACCGTCTTTGACGCAGAGCAGGATGTCATGGGCATGCGCATCGGATTTGTTGACGTAGTAGGTGTTGTTGGTCGCGATCAATTTGACATCGTGTTTTTGTGCCAGTTTGACCAATGTTTCGTTTACCCGATTTTCATCTTCCTGCCCATGGCGCATGATTTCTATGTAAAAGTCATTGCTAAAGACTTCTTTCCACCATATCAGGGCATCTTCTGCCTGGTTTTCGCCGATGTTCAATACTTTGCTCGGTATTTCTCCATACAGGTTTCCCGATAATACAATGATGTCCTCTTTGTGGCGTTGTATGACTTCTTTATCTATTCGGGGTACGTAATAAAACCCCTCAGTATAGGCAATGGAAGCCATTTTGGCCAGGTTATGGTAACCGTTTTTGTTTTTTGCTAAAAAAACAATTTGGTATCCGTTGTCTTTTCGGCTTTTGTCTTTTCTGTCCTCACAGACATAAAATTCACAACCTACAATGGGTTTGATGAGCTGTCCTGTAAATTCTTCACCTGTCTCCTGTGCTTCTTTTTGTTTGGTTTCGACTTCCTTATTGTGGCCAATGATCCGGCTCACAAACTGGAAAGCCCCCATCATGTTGCCGTGATCGGTCAAGGCAACAGCCGGCATATTGTTCTTGATAGTAGCAGCGGCCAGATCTCCGATAGAAATGGTAGATTGGAGAACCGAAAACTGGGAATGGTTGTGCAGATGTGCAAAAGCTGCTTCTTGTAGGGCTTCGCGTACAGCGTCGTCTATCTCTATTTTGCCTGCCGACGGTTTATCACGGTTGCGAATGGCATCCGAAGCTGCTTTGAGATTAATATGTGTGAGTCCGACTGTGGGTATAACATCCGGATTGTGCTGCCGGAACTCAACAAAATATCCCGTATCGACCTGTAATTCTTCCGCAGTAAAGACTTCCCGGCGTATCAGTTCGAAGAAACATCGTGTTGTGGCCTCCACGTCGGCTGTAGCGTTGTGTGCTTCAGCAAAGGGAACCCCAAACAGGTAGGAATGGAGTTCGGTAAGGTTGGGCAATTTGTAACGTCCACCACGTCCACCAGGGAGTTGCAGTAGCTCTGCCGTCACTTCTGTACAGGTATCCAGTACCGGCATGCTACTCATGGGACTTTCTACGCCATATCGGTAAAATTCACATCCCATGATATTGATGTCAAAACCGATATTTTGGCCGACCACGAATTTGGCTTTGGCCAAAGCTTCGTTAAACTTGGTCAATACCTCCGGGAGAGGTACGCCTTGCTCTGTCGCCAACTCGGTCGAGATACCGTGTATCTTTTCCGAATCGTACGGTATATTGAAACCGTCCGGTTTGATCAGATAATCCTGATGCTCTATCAAGCGCCCATTCTCGTCGTGCAGCTGCCAGGCGATCTGGATACATCGTGGCCAGTTGTCTGTATCTGTAATGGGGGCATCCCAACGTTTGGGCAAACCTGTTGTTTCGGTATCGAATATTATGTACATAGTCTTTCTCTAGTGGAATATCAAAATTAGTCAATTATGAATTAATATTTAAGGACTGTGGATAATTAGTAGAGATGCAATGCATTGCGTCTCTACTGTTTTTTTATTATTTTTAACAATGGATTTGCGTTATATCGATATACATACGCATAGTGTGTGTGCAGCAGCAAATGTGCTATCGCTGAGAAATATCATTGTCTCTAAAGATGATCTACCCGACACCTATTGCTCTGTAGGTATCCATCCTTGGTATATAGACAATGAACGGCAGCAATATGTTGAGTTGGAGCAATATGCTACTGAAAAACAGGTCTTGGGCATTGGAGAATGTGGTTTGGATAAGATGGTTGCCATACCGTGGAACAAACAAGTTGAGGTATTTGAACAACAGATTGCTTTGGCTGAGCATTTGCGGAAGCCCCTCCTTATCCATTGTGTCAGATCCTATCAAGAAGTCTTCATGCTATTGGATGGTGTGACTGTTCCGGTCGTATTTCACGGATTCAATAAGAAGATTGAACTAGCTAGGCAAATTATCCAAAAAGGATACTACCTAAGCCTAGGAGCGAGTATTTTTGGAGGTCTATTGGACGAACACATCCACCAATTGCCTTTGAATAAAATATTCTTGGAAACCGATGATAAACCTATCGAAATAATGGATGTTTATATGTATTTTTGCGCCGTCCGAAAAATGCCCTTATCTGAACTTCAAGAGGAGTTGGCGGCTAATTTCGAACGGGTATTTAAATATTCTGTCTTAATATAATAAAGTGACAGAGGTGATGATAGTGATGTAGTTATGAAGGCGACACGCATACCTCCATAACCTGCTTCACTTCCATAACTTTAAAATAAATGAAAGATTTATCCTGGTTGTCCAGAACCGAAGCCTTAATAGGTCGGGAAGGATTGGAAAAATTGGCCGATTCTCATGTCATGGTCCTTGGTCTAGGTGGTGTAGGTTCCTATGCCGCTGAATTTATCTGTCGTGCAGGCGTCGGCAAAATGACGATCATTGATGGCGATACCGTAGATCCTAGCAACAGAAACCGGCAGCTTCCTGCCTTGGCAACCAATCATGGTATGGCCAAAGCGCAGATCATGCAACGGCGTCTGCTTGACATCAATCCCGAACTGGATCTGCATGTGGTTGAGGAGTTTGTGGTTCCAGAGCGTATTCCGGCGTTGTTAGATTTGAAACCAGATTACATCGTAGAGGCTATAGATAGTGTGACGCCAAAATTATTTTTGATTCGACAAGCTTATGCCGCACAGGTCCCCTTTGTCAGTTCGATGGGAGCAGGGGGGAAAGTAGATCCAACAAAGATCAGAATAGCCGACATCAGCGAATCCTACAATTGTAAATTGGCACATCATATACGCAAGAAGCTTCGTAAGCATGATATCCGTACAGGGGTGAAAGTAGCTTTTTCGACAGAACTGCCCGATAAGTCTTCATTGCTTTATACGGATGGAAGCAATTTTAAGAAATCGGCCTATGGTACGATGTCGTACCTACCAGCTGCCTTTGGTGGGGCAATTGCTTCGGTTGCTATTCGGGATCTTTTGGAGAGGGATTGAGTTGAATTAATGTTAGCGCACGTGACTCCTTTGTGTGCTTGTTATTGAGGCACACGAAAGGATTCGTGCGCCCAATGTCATTAAGTTAAGCGTTTTTGTCATCCTAAACAACGTGAATTGCGGAGCAATCATTCATGCCATTGAAAACACACAAGAATGAATAACGATCTGTATACTATCCCTTTCGGTATCGCGAACAGATTCAATGTTGCATCAGCCCCACCGCCACCAACACGTCCCTGATGCCTGCTTCGCGGTCGGCTAGCCTCAGAATGACATAAAAGAACGGTTACATCCTTAACTTAATACCATTGTTCGTGCGCCAGTATACGGGAACACAAAGTCAAAGAATTACATATCTTACTAAAGCATGTTGTAACAAATTATCATGCAAAAGTCAAACTGTTTTCAGACGCTTTAATATATAAAAAATATATTTTTATTTTGCATCATAACTTTTGAACTATTTCATCAAAAAGTCAAAAGTAAAAAGTGTTGACTATGAATATATTTTTACGTACTGTTTTTTTATCCTTATCCCTTGCTCTTTCCATATCGTCCTTTGGACAGTCATTGGATATTCGGGGACGTGTATTGGATGCTCATACAAAGGAAGCAATTTCATTTGCTACCGTAGCTGTAGTAGGAAGCAGCTATAGCACCTACACGGATGATAATGGAAATTTTAATTTAACGATACCCGATCCTCAATCCAAGGTTCGTGTTTCATATGTAGGTTATACCAGTCAGGATCTAGCTATTTCTCTCCAAAACACAAGTTTTCAAATCTTTTTGCAATCGGAGAACGTCATTGATGAAGTAGTCATCAAGAGACCTAAGCTCAAATATTCGAATAAGGACAACCCCGCTGTAGCACTGATTCGACAGGTTATTGCGCATCGGGATGAAAATAGAATGTCAGGTCAGCAGTTTGTGGAATACGAGCAATATGAAAAAATATCATTGGGTCTGAGCAACCTCTCTCCAAAGTTCAAAGATAGGAAAATATTCAAAAATTATCAGTTTCTCTTTCGGAAGGATGACAGCAACACAGCCGACGAAAAATACATCTTGCCGGCTTTTATCGAAGAAAAGGTGTCCAAAGTCTATTACCGTAATGATCCGAAAAAGACCAAGCAATATATTTTGGCCGAACAGCGGGCCGAGTTTGATCCGAAGTTTGTAGACAATGATGGGCTTTCCAATTATTTCAATAAGTTGTATGAGCATGTCGATATTTATGATAGCAATATCACATTGTTGACCAATCAGTTTTTGAGTCCCATCGCAAATGCTGCACCGACATTTTACCGTTTTTATATTACGGATACGATCAAGACCCATGAGCATGAATTGGTAGAACTCAGCTTCTTTCCACGCAATAAGAATGATTTCTTGTTTCAAGGAAAGCTGTATATCACGTTGGATGGGCAGTATGCTGTACAGAGTGCTAAGATGGCGGTCAATCCCGAAATCAATCTGAATTTTGTGCGTGAACTTCAGATAGAGTTGTCCTTTGACAAGGATAATCTCCATAAATATTATCTCCATAAAAGTAGTCTTGGGATAGATTTTGCATTGTCCGACAAAGGAAAAGGTATTCGAGGCAACAGAATTGTGTATTATAAGGACTATGTCAATGGCAAGCAACAGCCGGATAGTGTGTATAGTGGGGATGCGGTCGTAAAGCTCCCTGTAGAAAAAGTGGAAGAAGATTCGGAAAACTATTGGGCAAATTTACGCTTTGAACCCCTTAGCCAAGAAGAGCAATATATTTATCGGAATATAGATTCCTTGCAGTTGATGTCTTCTTTCCGTCGGATTATGGATATTGGTGCCCTGCTGTTTTCGGGGTACAAACAGGCTGGTCCGGTAGAGATAGGGCCGGTAAATACATTTTACAGTTATAACCCTGTAGAGGGGCTACGGTTTCGTGTCGGAGGGCGCACCACCGATGCTTTGAGTACACGTTTTTATTCTGAAGCATATGGGGCCTATGGATTTGTAGACAAAAAGTGGAAATATTTCCTGAGCGGAACCTATTCCCTAAACAATAAATCCGTGTATAGATTTCCGCAACACTACATCCGTGCTTCTGTCCAACGGGATACCAAGATTCCCGGACAGAACCTGGAATTTATCCAAGAGGATAATATACTGTTGTCTTTGAAAAGAGGAGAAAACGAAAGCTATCTGTACAACGATATTTATCGGCTGGAATACAAGGCCGAATTCAAGAATAATCTATCTGTGACGGCTGGTTTGAGTAAATGGAAACAAGAGCCGGCAGGTGTGTTAAGGTATGCATTGCCCGAAACAAATGGTATGCCTACAACATTTTTGAATGAATTGCGTACAACTGAAGCTTCGGTAGGGTTGCGTTGGGCCCCGCATGAGGAATATTATCAAGGAAAGTTGTATAGGACACCTATTTTCAACAAGTATCCTATATTTACCGTCAATTATACTACGGGTATCAAAGGATTTTTGGAGGGACAATACAACTACCACAATTTCAGTGGAAGTGTTTTCAAACGTGTATATCTCTCGCAGTTGGGGTATGCTGATGTCAATGTAGACGGAAGCTATGTTTTGGGAAAAAATATTCCTTTCCCTTTATTAACTATACATCGTGCGAATCAAACGTATGCTTATCAATTGCAGTCTTACAACTTGATGAATTTTTTGGAATTTGTCTCAGATCATCATGCAGCTTTGAATGTGCAATACTATATGAATGGATTTATCCTCAACAAAATTCCTTTACTCAAGGAACTGAAATTGAGGGAGGTGTTTAGCTTCAAAGGTATATATGGAGGATTGCGTGAGGAGAATAACCCAACGTATAATGACAAGGTGTTCGCTTGGCAAACCAATTCTGACGGAGATGTGTCGTCTTTTACATTTGGGTCACAGCCTTACATGGAAGCAAGTGTCGGTCTGTCCAATATCTTTAAAATATTACGTGTAGACGTTGTGAAACGGTTGAATTACTTAGACCATCCTTCCGTTTCCGAATGGGGAGTACGTGCAAGGATTAAGTTTGATTTTTAGAAAAAGTAGAGGCACAATGTATTGTGCCTCTACTTTTTCTTTAATACCCATAATCTTGTTTTAATTTAGGGTTTGCCTCCCTGGCCGATTGAGGAAAAGGCATCAATTCACTATGATTAGCTTTAAACAGTTGTGCTACGTTTGTGATCCATGTATCTGTCAATCTGACTATCCAATTTACGCGGGTAAAGCCTGTTGGAGCAGGGGTAGGTGTAGGTTCGTAAAGTGAATGGCTCCAGATTACTTCTGTAGAAGAGGGTTTGTAATACATGTATTGCGGTAAGTTTTCGTAAGGAGCTTCCTTATTTTTCATTTTGGTAAGCTTTTCCCTTACTTCGGTGATTTTTGTTCCTAATAGATTCCATCTTATCAAATCATACTTTCTGATCCCTTCCCCCCCGAATTCAAAAGATCTTTCGTTGACGATAGCTTCAAAAAAACTGTCTTTTGTTGTAGGTGTTGTTCCGATCAGGTCACTATCTCCTCCAAAACCTCTTGTCCTAACTTCTTCAAACGCAGCTATTGCATCACTTGTCGGACCGTCGTTGAGTTCGTTTTCTGCTTCGGCAAACATTAATAAAACATCTGAAAACCTTATTAAAGGCCAGTTAAGCCCGGTAGATTGATTGGCTGTATTTAATCTGGGGTTTATCCAGTCTGAGCGAAATTTGCCACTGGTCATATTGGCAAGAGCCTGTACATTTTTGTAATATTCCGGACTGTTATAATATGGAGCTGCTGTGACATCTCTTCGTAGGTCAAGCGGATCAAAGCTATAGAAATAGGTGGGGATAATACGTATTTGTCCATTTCCCAATAATGATGTATTCCCAGGAACATAAAATCGTGGACCATCGTAATATCCAAGGTTGCTTTCATCTTCACGACCCATAGCAACCTCGAATAGTACCTCACCGTATGGATCTATCTTATAAGAACATATTCCGTCTTTGAATACCGCTTCGAAACTTGGATTAAGCGTATGTTGATCACGATGTTGCATGATATCGAAACATTCGTCTCTGGCAATTTGATAATATTTTGTGTAATCTGAACCACGTTCCATGACTCCAGAAGCCCTTCTTAGTGAGTAACCTCCACGGTACAAAGAAAGTCTTGCTCGCATTGCTTTGACGGCACCTTTCGTAATACGTTCATCAGAAGGAACTTCTGTTCTCCAAGGAATAAGTGAGGATGCTAATTCCAAATCACTGATTAAGCGGTCATAAATAATATCACGATCCGTTTGTTCCATGAAAAGATCAGGTTGGTCTATTGACGGTTCAAAAGGAGCAGGAATGTCTCCCCAGTTTCTGATCAACTCAAAATAAAACTGTGCTCTCAAGGTCAAGGCTTCACCATGTAACCTTCTGAGTTCAATTTTTTCCTCTTCCGAACCATTTTCGTAAAGTGACATCATCGGTATATTCTTGATACAGATATTTGATCTCTCTACCCCGGCATAAAGTTGTTCAAAAGGGCTCTTTAACTGTGCATTTGTAGGACTTAAATTGTATCTAGACAAATCTCTCGAACTATTGTCCGGCGCAGAACTATTTAATACCCCTACCATTTCATCATTGTCATATGGGTACATCATACTAAGCCTACTGCCATACCCTTGTCCTCCGGCGAGTCTGTCATAGGCCCCTAATACGGCACTCCTTGCATTCTCTACGGTGCTAAAGACAAAATTTTCATCAAATGCCGAAGGAGGATCGAGATTTAGGTAATTTTTGCAGGATATTCCTAATAACAATACACCGATGGTCAATAGGTAATTTAAAGTTTTTCTTTTCATTATGTATGGATTTTATAATGACAGGTTAATTCCCAAAATAAATGTCTTACTTCTTGGATAGGCCGCATAGTCGACACCTGGTGTTACCGGTACCGATCTTCGGGTGTTGGCCTCTGGATCATATCCCGTGTAGTTGGTGAATACGGCAAGATTATTTATCGTTCCGTACACTCTTAAATTGTTTATTTTTATACGATTGACGAGGTGAGAAGGCAATGTATAGCCCAATGTAATATTGTTGATCCGCAAAAAAGACCCGTCTTCCATTGCCCATGAAGTCGGGTACCATGCGCCTGTGCCACTGATAGGAATCCACATAGTGGCGTCTTTATTGATTTCAGATAGTACTTCGGGAGCTGCTCCCGTAACAAATTGTTGCCCATCGATGGTCTCCACTTGTTGTATTCTATTCCCATTCTGATCAATGGTTTTCCAGCGACCAGATACCATTTCTAGCGAATTGGCATAGGAACTGTATGCATTGGTAAATTCAATTTTGTTAGCGTTGTACGTGTTGTTTCCCACTACAAAATTTACGAAAATACTCATGTCGAAATTCTTATAGGTAAATTGTTGATTCAATCCTCCACTGAATTTCGGATTTGCGTTTCCGATAATGGTTCTGTCATTGTCATCAATGACCTTATTGCCATCTAAATCTTTCAATTTCATCCAGCCAGGTTGGGCTATGCCGATTGCATCAGAAACGTCTGTTACACCATTTTTGAGCGTGTATATGGACGTAATGGGATCATAATCGAAATCATCTGTCGTATAGAATCCATCTGCCACAAATCCATACATAGCACCTACAGGTTGGCCCACCTGGACAACATAATCCGATGGCTGGCCGGATATGCCAAAGCCAGATTTTTCATAATACAAATCTTGTTTGTCAGATATTTTCTCTATTTTGTTTCTATTGAATGATATGTTGAAGTTGGCATTCCATACAAAATCCCTATGGTTTATTGGAATAGTATTGACTTGAAATTCCAACCCTCTATTGGAAGTGCTGCCGATATTTTGTATCTGTGTGGTATAGCCAGATGTAGAGGGGATAGGTACCTTTATCAATAAATCATGAACCTTATTTTGATAGGCATCTGCTATCAGTTGTATACGGTTCTTGAAAAGAGAAAGATCAAGCCCGATATTTTTTGAGACAGTTGTCTCCCAAACAAGATCTTTGTTGGCAAGGTTCTTCGTAATGTATGCAGGAATGAGTTCTTCGTTGAGCGCGTATTTTGCACCGGCCTCGTATATATTCATAAATAGATAGTCGTCTATACGGTCGTTCCCGGAAGTACCATAGCTTAATCGTAGTTTTAAGTCGGAGATTGCTGTGATATCTTGCATGAAATCTTCTTGTGAAATCCTCCATGCAACAGATCCTGATGGAAAGTATCCCCATCTCTTATCTTCCGCAAACCTAGAAGAAGCGTCTGCTCTCATACTAAAAGTTGCCAAATATTTGTCTTTGTAACTATAATTGCTACGGTTAAAGAATGATAATGTTCGTGTCGCCGATTTATAGTTCTGGGGGTATATTTCAGGAGATGTCAGCATTGTGCCTAGGCTCAGCTGACCTAAAGCTTTCTCTGCAGTGATGCCTTTTGGAAAGTTCTTGAGTTGCATTTCGGAACTTCTATAGTCGATATTGTAAAATTCATTCCCTAATAATATGTTCAGCTTATGACTGCTTCCTTTTTTTAGGTTAAATGTGAATACATTAGAAAAATTCAGATTGTTTCTGTCCATATCGAGTACACCTACCATCGGCAATTGCCCTCCCTGTGTCCTTGCTCTGGATGTAATCCCATCTTCAAAACTCTGGGTAGACCGTCTATGATAGTTCACACCTAATGTGCTTCTAAAGGACAACATCTTATTAAAACTATAGTTCAAGAAACCGTTAAGGTGAGTGGTTTGCATTTCTCGATTTCTGTACTGTGCATTGCTCAATGCTACAGGGTTAATTATGCCAAGTGCATTTCCTGTATTGGTTTCTTCGTAATAGATTTCGTCAACCTCTTCGTCCGTAAGATTACCAAGGTTCAAAGGCATATATTTGACCGTGTGTCGGAGCATATTATAGGTACTACCTCCTGCATCTGAAGTGCCTGCGCCCAATACGTTTTGATTGGAATATCTCACATTAAATCCAGCGTTCAGTTTATCGCTTACTTTGCTGTTGAATCTAAAATTTAACAATGTTCTCTTATAACCAGAGTTGAGCATAATGCCATCATCGTTATTGTGTGTGACACTGAGGTTATATTGTGTAGCTTGTGTACCTCCCGCTACACTGAGATTGTGTGTTTGCATAAAGGCATCGTTTCCAAATGTTTTCTTTTGCCAGTCTATAAATGGTGTTTCTTTATATTGCTCTATATCTTGCCATGTACCATATCTACGTTCGAAGGCAGCTTCTGCTTGTGTTAATCCTCTAGAACGTTCGTATTGGCGAACAACAAAATCATAAGGCTTCATCACTTCTAGTTTCTTGGCAAGGCTTTTCATTCCCAATACATTATTGTAATTGACTTGAGGTTTTTTCATTTGTTTTCCACCTTTGGTCGTGATGATGACCACACCATTGGCACCTCTTGCTCCATAGATGGACGTTGTGGAAGCATCTTTTAAAATATCGACAGAAGCAATGTCTTGAGGTGATAAGCTCGAAATACCGTCATCAACTATCACACCATCTATAATATATAGAGGATCATTGCTTTGTGTTATAGAGCCGCCGCCACGTATCTTTATCTGTACCTCTGCTCCGGGAGCACCTTCTGATGTGGTCACCTGCACACCTGCCAAACGGCCAGTAAGCGCTTCGGCAGCAGAATTGATGGGGATATCTTTTAGCTGTTTCTCATTGATCGACGAAACGGAACCTGTCAAGTCTTTACGCTCCACCGTGCCATACCCGATGGCAACGACTTCTTCTATTTCATGGGCAGCCTCTGTAAGGAGGAAATCTATTTTAGTTTCCCCTTTAAAAGCTATTTCCTGTGCAACAAAACCAATATATTGTGCAGTGATAATTATATCCGATTCTCCAGCAGGTATAGTCAATGTGTAACTCCCTTTTTGATCTGTTAAGGCTCTCTGTGGATTGCCTTTTATATTAATACTCGCACCAATCAATGGTTGCTTGGTCTCTTTGTTGAGCACTTTGCCTGTTATTCTTGTTTGAGCATGCAATATTGTCATGCTGCTCACCAGAATGGCCACGGTTATTTTGACTGCTTTTATCATAAATAATTAAGTTTTTTATAATTGATCAAGAATCTGTTGCGTAAACAGATCGCTTGTATGAAAATTCATTCGATGCTTACACAAGAATACACGTTTTTACTGGAGATATAAATGAAATCAGGTAAAAAAATAGCGGAAGCGTTCTCGGTAATAATGTCGAGAACGTTATCGTTTTTTTTACGATCATATTGTGCTTTTTCTCTTCTTTTTTATAAAAAAGTATCGACCTTTAAGGTGCTGATCGAAGGCCCTAAAGAAATAAAATCCATGTAATTAATTATTTTGTATTATGATGAAAAAAGAAAAAAAACAAATATTAGGATTGTCTATTATACTGATAGCTTTGTTCTCTTTTGGAATTTATAGTGATCCTAAACCTACCATTCATTCCATAGGAGATTCGACAATGAGCGATTATGGAGAGAGTTACTTGAATAGATTTGGTGGTGAAGGCTATCCTATAAGAGGTTGGATGCAAATGATGCCTGAATTTGTAAAACCTGAGACAGTGGCCATAAATAATGCTGCAAGAAGTGGGAGAAGTTCGAAAAGTTTTAGAGAAGAAGGATTTTGGGACAAGGTAAAAGCTAAAATTCAACCGGGAGATTATGTGTTTATACAGTTTGGACATAATGATGCCAAAGAAGATTCGTTACGTCATACCGATCCACAGACTACATTTAAGCAAAATATCCGAAACTACGTCGAAGAGGTAAAAGCGAAAGATGCAAACCCGATATTGTTTACCTCCATCGTCAGAAGGCGATTTGACAAAAACGGAAAGATTATGGATTTCCATGGAGAATATGTCACCGTAATAAGAGATCTGGCAAATGAAATGAATGTTCCCCTTGTCGATCTTAACAAGCTGAGTGCAGAACTGGTGGAAAGTTATGGCGTAGAAAAATCTAAGGAATTGTTTCTTTATATCGAACCGGGACGGTTCTCAAAATTGCCAAATGGCAAACAGGATAATGCTCACCTTTGTGTAGAAGGAGCAAGGAAGATTGCTGAATTGGCAGTCAAATCAATGAAAGAGCAGAACTTACCTGTTGCAAAGTGTTTTCTGTGAGAAGTAAATAGGTTTTGTGAAGAGTTATAAACCCAATAAGGTTTTTGAAAACCTTATTGGGTTTTGTTTTGATTTATTATTTGCTTGACAGAACTTTGGCAGATGCTGCAGGGATATTTATTTTACCCTCTACGGTATCATTATCCCAGGTGCTCCAAATCCCTTTGGGAAGCTTAAAAGAACGAGTTTCTTTTGAGGAAGGATTTACAATAACTAGTCCTTTGGAATATCTCCTTATCCATAGACCGGAATCCAATTTCGTTGGTACTGACACTGGTTCACCGATATCGGTATCTATCTCCTTTCTATAAGAAAAATGATGGTAAATAGCCTTATCCGTATAACCCACCATAGCTAAGAGACTACTGGGCCCTCTGCTGAGTAAATAATTCCCGATGACATACTCTACCTGCTCTTTGGGCCAATCATTGGCATGCTCGCCTTTCATTTGATTGATAGATATATATCCTTTTTCGGGAGTGATTTTATGGATAATGGCCATGGCTTTTTCCCATTTGTCATCCGTGACGTTGATACCCCGGTGTGCAAAGCCATTCTCGTCAAGCCAGGCATCTACAGCTTGAATTATCTCCAGTACGACAGGCTCCGGTGCTGAGTTGGCCTTTATATTGCCTACTAATGCAATACCGAGCGGATTCAGTTTATCTTTTAAGAATTGCATCCATCCTATCATGTTTTTATGGAAAGTTGTATCATTTTTTTGTCCGGTGTACAATTTTACCCATTCGTTTCCGGAATACCTTCCTACGGCTTTAGGCCAATTTCCTAAATCCACATTGTCCATGGCAATCACTTTGTAGCCAGCCTGAACAGCAGGCATGATGAATTTTTGCAAATAATATTCCCTCACTTCCGGATTGGACACATCCAAGGGAACTAGTCCGCCATAACTGTAGATATAACCATAAGCCGGAGTTTTTCGATCTTCCTGATACATGATCCAATCCGGATGGTTTTCTTGATACCATTTGATATCCAGTTTGCGGTCGGGATTACGTATGGAAGGAAAGTATTTGCTGCCTGTGACATACTCCGGTTGCTCTGAGGAGCGCGATCCCCATACGTAAAATACTTTGTTCTTCTGTTGTTGATAAACAGATTTGTCCTTTATCTGGTTGTCAAATATCTGAGCCATAGGTATTCCATGTGACGGAATACCTGATGAACCCAAAAAAATTGTTTGATTCTGTGCATTGAGGCTTACCGATAGGGCTAAAGCACAGATTATCAATAAGCTGATCTTTTTCATTATGCTTCTTTTCCTTCTACAATATTTGATAATAGACTTGCGGAAGCCTCGTCGAGATAGAAACTGCAATTGGGATGCAGTTGTAGTATGCTGGCCGGGAACATGTTGCTTACGGGTTGTTCTAAGCTGTTTTTTACAGCCTGAGCTTTTCTTTCATCGGGTACAGAGCAGATAATGTGTTGAGATTTCATAATCTGTTTTACCGACATGCTGATCGCCTGTGTCGGGACTTCTTCCAAAGATGCAAACCAACCTTCTCCCATTTGTTGTTTGCGGCACTGCTCGTCTAGATCTACAATCAGGTAGGGTTCTTCCGTGTCAAAATCGGCGGGTGGATCATTGAATGCCAAATGTCCGTTTTCGCCAATTCCCACTAATGCAACATCAATTGGATGCTTTTCAATGATTGCTTTTAGTTTTGCTATTTCTCCTTCAGGATCGGATTCTCCATTTATCAAATAGGCTTCCTTTAAAGGAGGGACTTTGTCCAAAAAACGTTCTTTCAGATATTTTCTAAAACTTGCAAGTTCTGTCATAGGGAGTCCGATGTATTCATCCAAATGGAACATTACAACTTTGCTCCAGTCAATATCTTCTTTTATGAGTTGATTGATTGTTTCGAATTGACTTGTGCCGGTAGCAAGGATAATGTTTGCTTGACCTTTTTCGTTGATGGTCTCTTTGATCAGTTGGGCAGCAAGGTTTCCAGCTGCTTCTCCAAGTTTAAGTGGATTTTTGTAAATATTGATTTTCATAAAAAATATTGAGTTTAAAATGTTGTATTACTTCCTCTTTTGGGCAACACACCTGTGTTTGCTCCAGTTAACAGTTGTATGTCTACGGGCTTGTTGGTTTTCCATTTTCCTCGGGTAAAATCAGGGACGTCTATCGAATTGGATCTATTGGAAACAGATTGCTCACTCAATGGACCTAATGCACTCCATAAGGCTGTGTCGTACACATCGATGTCAAGAGGAAGCCCATTGCGAAGGCAGTCAATAGTGCGCCAATCCATTATAAAATCCATTCCTCCGTGCCCTCCGAACTTTTTGGCTATATCTCCGATTTTCTTTGATATTGCAGGGGTATATTTTTCTTGCAAGACTTTAAACTCTTCCTCTGTAGCCCATTGATGACCGATCGCTATTTTTCCCGGAAGAGGATAGCCCTGTGCCGTTGCTTTGGTACCACTGACTAGGTGTATGCGTGAGTACGGACGAGGTGAAGTGACGTCATGTTGTATCATGATGGATCGTCCCTTACTGGTTTTGATGATGCTGGTATTCATGTTGCCGCGGAAGGATTTGTTTACATAGGGTTTGTAAGAAGCATCTTCTTCTGCGAGGTTCCTTGCCATATTTCCCATCATGAAATCGTTTGAAGAGAGCGAGACTAAATAATCCATTTTGTCACCACGATTGAGGTCCATTATTTGGCTTACAGGACCAAGGCCATGGGTGGGGTAGAGGTTGCCGTTACGAAGGTTTTCTTTCAATCGCCACAATTCCCAATATTTTTCTTTAGAAAAATTACCTTCTAGCAAATCGTGGATATAGGCCCCTTCACAATGGATAATGTCTCCAAAAAATCCTTGCCTAGCCATGTTGAGTGTCAATTGTTCAAAAAAACCATAGCAACAGTTTTCTAGCATCATGCAATGCTTTTTTGTTTTTTCAGAAGTTTCTACTAGCTGCCAGCATTCTTCCACAGTAGTTGCCGCGGGCACTTCTACACAGACATGTTTGCCCTGATTCATGGCATATACCGCCATGGGAGTGTGTAGGTGCCAAGGCGTAGAAATATAAACAAGATCTATATCACTTCTGTCACAAAGCTTTTTCCATTCCTGTTCTCTGTCAGTATATAAAGTAGGATTGTGCTTGCTTCCATTTAATTTTTGTTTGGCAGCATCGGCTTTTTCAGCTCTGATATCACATATAGCTTTAATATCTGTGCCTTCAATATGAGAAAGTCTGAAAACTGCTGCAGAACCACGATTTCCGACACCAATGAAGCCAACTCTTACTGTCTCCAGTTTGGGAGCGGCATACCCACACATGTTGAAAACCTGTGAATCTGAAGGGATACTGAATGGTGTTAAAAGATCAGTTTTTGCGTCATTTGCATGACCAAAGCCTTGCAACAAACCTGATCCGGCCAAACTTGTTCCTAATAGTCCAGTGAGTTTTAGAAATTCTCTCCGATTATTTTTCATGTTTATAATTTTAGAGGGTTGATTACTTTCTTGCACAACATCGCTTTCGTCGATTGTTTACCCAAATGTATCAAATAAGCAAGTGACATTTAGCGCATCTGCCTGAATAAAATAGCGAGAACGTTATCGATTTTGGAAATAAAAACTACCTCAGATTCTATGCTTATTCTAAGATCTCAATTGGCTGTGGATGTTGGTTATGACATCTTGTGTAAGTAACAATGCGGTATCTTTAAAAAATGCAGGTATGGATATCAGATATCATGAAACTAATATAAGCCAACTATTTGTTTTCAGAAAAAACAACAGATTGCCTTACGATCAGTTTCCCCGGTAGCACTATGTCGCGAGGTTCGTGATCCTTATTTTTGATATGTTTTATCAAGAGGTTGCAACTCTGTTGCCCAATTTCAAATGCCGGTTCTTCTACTGTGGTTAGATTAGGTTCTATTACCGTAGCGATAGGGTCGTTGGTAAAACCGACAACGCCCACATCCACACCGACCTGAATATTATTTGCTTTCAAAGCTTGAATAGCTCCTACAGCTTTTCGATCATTCACCGCAAAAATGGCATCTGGAGCATCCGTTAAGGATAAGAGAGCTAATGTGTCCGTATATCCATGCCCCTGCGAAAAACCGGAAAAAATAATGTATTCCTCCTTTTGGGGGAGCTTTGCTTTTTCCAATGCTGCCAAATAGCCCTTCAGCCTTTCTTGGGTAAAGTTCAACTCTTTGGGGCCTGCTATATGGGCAATTTTTTGATAGCCTTTTTCGATAAGATGATTGGTTGCCATAAAGGAACCATCAAAATCACTCTGCATCACCTTCGAGGCATGGATTTCATGCGGTACCCGATCAAAAAATACAATTGGTAGACCTCTTTGCATCAACTGTTCAAAATGATCTTGCATGTCCGAATTGGAGGAAATAGAAATCAATAGACCATCCAAACTTGTTGTGGCTATATTTTTCAATAAAATTTTCTCTCTATCCACATCGTCATTAGTGACAAAAAGTATAATGTTGTATCCTTTATTGTAGGCTTCCTCTTGAATGCCGGATATGACTGTAGAAAAATAATAATTGGTAATAAAAGGGATGACTACTCCTATATTTTTTGTACTACCCGATGCCAGAGCGGCAGCATTTTTATTCGGCGTGAAATTGAGTTCTTCGGCCAATGCAGTAACTTTCTTTCGAGTCTCTGGACTGACATCATATGCATCCCGCAATGCGCGGGATACAGTAGACACAGAAATGTTGAGTATCCTGGCAATGTCTTTAATTCCGACCTGTTGCTTCATAAGCTATTTTTCTATATCTATTCGTAATTTCGAACCTAATGATGAACCTAAGTTACTTAACTTGGTGTACCATCATGTTGTGCATACTGGTAAATGTAAGAAAATATCGGTAAAAAGCATTATATTATAAACTGACCCCCCGTTTCCATGGGATGAAATCGTCTTGATTCAACTGCACCGCCTTAGGAATAATCTCGCCACTTGCGGCTTTGATGCAATATTCCAGAATGTCCTCTCCCATTTGCTCGATCGTCTTTGCGCCATCGATGATAGGTCCGGTATTGATGTCGATGATGTCAGACATACGTCGGGTCAAAGCATTGTTTGTGGCGACCTTGATGACAGGGCAAATAGGGTTTCCGGTAGGAGTGCCCAATCCTGTAGTAAACAGAATGAGTGTCGCGCCGGCAGCTGTCTTTCCGGTAGTGGCTTCCACATCATTGCCGGGTGTGCAGACCAGGTTTAACCCCGGCTTGGTGGCCTCTTCGGTATAATCCAGTACATCGACGACAGGTGAATTTCCACCTTTTTTGGCGGCCCCGCTACTTTTTATGGCATCGGTAATAAGGCCATCACGGATATTGCCGGGCGAAGGGTTCATGTGAAATCCGGAGCCTGCATCTTCGGCGGCCTGGCTGTAAGACTGCATGAGATGGATGAATTTATGTGCGGCGTCCGGATCGACAGTCCGGTCGATCAGGTTTTGCTCTGCTCCACACAGTTCGGGAAATTCGGCCAACAAGACCTTGCCACCCAATGCGACCAAAAGATCTGAGGTATAACCCACGGCAGGATTGGCCGATATACCACTAAAGCCGTCGCTTCCACCACATTTCACGCCCAAGGTCAACTTGCTCAAGGGTACGGGCGTACGTCCGAGTGTATTGATCTCGGTCAGCCCGATGAAGGTCTTTTGGATAGCCTCTTTGATGAGCAATTCCTCGCTTTTGGATTGCTGCTGCTCAAAAACGAAAAGCGGCTTGTCAAACTGTGGATTACGGGATTTGATCTCGTCCAATAGGTCCTGTAGTTGAAGATTTTGACAGCCTAGGCTAAGTATGGTCACTCCCCCGACATTCGGATGGTCGGCATAGGCTGCCAGCAATTTCCCCAAGACCTCTGCATCTTGTCGAATACCGCCACAGCCCCCTTGATGGTTGAGGAATTTTATGCCGTCGACATTTTGGAATACACGTTCTTTCCGGTGCGTCGGTACGCTCAATGCATCCAACGATAGAGTATTCAGGCTTTTCCCTTCTTGATATGCGGCTAGCAGTTCGTGGGTGAAAGCACGGTATTTGTCCGTGACCGAATAACCAAGTTCATGGTAAAGCGCTTCTTTGATCACATCGAGGTTTCTGTTTTCACAGAAAACCGTAGGAATAAAGAGCCAATGGTTTGCCGTGCCTACACGACCGTCTCTGCGGACATAGCCGTTGAACGTGCGTCCGGCAAATCGGGATATGTCGGGTGCTTCCCAATGGTGGTTGTAAGGACGAAAGACATACGGATCTGCAGCATGTTTCGTATTGTCAGTCGTCATCAATCCTCCTTTAGGGATAGTGTATTGCGCCTTTCCGACCAGCACACCGTACATGATGATTTCGTCTCCGGCTTGCATATCTTTCATGAAAAATTTATGCTTGGCCGGAATGTTATCCTGCAGGATATATACCTGTCCATCGTACAACAACTCTTCACCCTTGGCCAAATCCTGTAAGGCGACCAATACGTTATCTTTGGGGTTGATTTTCAATATTCTGTTAGCCATGGTCAATTTGTTTTTGTATGGTTTCCAATATGCCTTGTGTCTTGTAGGCGTCCACATATTCCTGTACACATTCGGCTAAGCCGGCGTACTTGGTGAGATCGGTATCCCATAGGGATCGGTCTCTCAACACATTTTGTACGACGGTGGTTGGGTCCTGCCAATGAGCATACAGGAGTGGTGCAAGCTCATCTTGTAGTATGATATCCCTGTCATTGAGGATATAGCTATATTGATCATTGGATTTCTCCGTGTTCATAAGGGTCAGGTATGCCGCGAATCCCATCGCGAAGTAGGTAGGGGGCGTTGTATGGGTCTGGTACCAACGGTCCAACAGAGGGATAGCACGCATATTCATCTTGGACGAAAAGTTTAGGGCAATGTTTTCCCAACGGTGATCGAGAAAAGGATTGCTAAAGCGATCGATGGCACTGCTTGAAAAATTTGTTACATCTTGTGCTTTGATGTCTTGATCTATGATCGCGTTACCGATTTCGTTTTGCATCAGCAACCGGACAAAGGTACTGAAAGTGTCGTTGGACATAGCCTGCTTCACAACTTCAATACCGGCGAGCAAAGCGATGCCACAGCTCAACGTATGCGTGCCATTGAGCAGCCTTAATTTTAGTTCTTTGAATTTTTCGATGGATGGAACGATGACTATGCCACTATCGGCCTGTGCAAAGCTTAAGGTTTCTTTTACCAGTGGGGATGTACTTTCGATGGCCCATAGGCGGAAGGGTTCGGCCATAATCATGAGTTGGTCTTCGTAACCAAGCTTCTGCTCGGTGTCTTCCTGCTCTTCTTTTGGGAGCCGTCCCGGCACGATTCTATCTACCAAGGTGTTGCAAAAGTGATTGGCATCGGTCAACCATTGTTTGAAACCGTCTTCCAAGTCATTTTGATCGGTCAGAGCCAAAAGTATTTCCTTCAGTTTGCCTGCGTTGTCCGATATGAGTTCGGTCGGAAGGATGACAAGACCCGCATCTGCCGCACCTTGGAAAAATTGATACCGTTTGTATAAAAAGGCCAACAGTTTGCCCGGATAGGAGGAGGGCGGTATGTCATCTATTTTGTTATTGCTCAACGTGATGCCGGCTTCGGTGGTATTGGATATCACGATGCGTAGATCGGGATTGTGGGCAGTTTCCAATACCGTTGGCCAATCTTGACGAGCGGAAAGTACACGTGAAATCGAGTTGTTGACCATATAGTTTTCCACTTCTTTTCCTTGTTCAATGCCTTTGATACAAAGTGTATAAAGATTGTCTTGGCGTTGGAAGGCATCGGTTCCGGCTGAATCGGTGGATTTGACCATGATGATGCGGCCATTGAAGATGTGCTGCTTGTTTGCTTTATCAATGAAATAGTCCGGTAGCCCTCTCAACAGGACGCCTGTCCCAAACTGTAAGACACGTTCGGGTAGAAGAAAAGAATCGGCTGTTGGCAATTCTACGTCAGTAGATTTGATATTGGCCAGGTTTTCTTTTGAAAGTAACATAGGGTATATACTGATTTCTATTATTTATTGTTTACTTGATCGACATCTAATAATGCGAAACACTACTTTTTACAATGTATAATTATGCTAAAATGTCTAACGGATGTCTATAGTTTTGACAAGTCTACATTCTTTTTTCCTAAAAATAAAAGAAAAACCATGCAAACGTTTCCGAAGAGTGAGTCGGTTTGTTGTCTCCCTGCATAAATATTAACCCTATTTTTGTTTCTTCGAAAAAATATTACATCTTTATCGTATATGGATTTTTACAAGAATGAGCCTAGTGTATTATTAGCTGTGGACTGTGTTATTTTTGGTTTCAACGGTGATTCTTTGGACATTCTGCTGTTTAAGAGAGCCATTGAGCCCGAAATCAATAAATGGAGCTTGCCGGGAGGGTTTGTGCAGGCTGAAGAATCCCCCGAGGTCGCTGCTGCCCGTGTACTGAAGAAACTCACGGGATTAGGGAATATTTATGTTGAAGAGTCTGCGGTTTTTGGTGATCCCAAACGAGAATCCCACCGACGTGTGGTGAGTATTACGTATTATGCACTGATAGACGTCCATAAATATCAGCATGTGATCACGGACGATTACGAAGCCAGATGGTTCCCGTTGAACGATTGCCCACCACTCATATTCGATCATGAGGAGATGATACGTGTTGCTAAAGGTAGGTTGAGGTCAAAAGCGGCCCTTTATCCCATTCTTTTCGAGTTGTTGCCGGAAAAATTCACGCTGCCCCAGATAGCAACCCTCTACGAAAAAACGTACGATATAGTCTTAGATAGAAGAAATTTCAATAGGAAGCTGCTTGGTTCGGGACTTCTCATCAAACTCAAAGAGAAAGATAAAACGGGGTCGAGACGAGGGGCTTATTATTTCAAATTGGACAAGAAAGTGTACAAAGAGAAGATTATGTCGTTTTTGCGGTATTTGCCTAGCTGGAATATTGATTCGGAATAGCTATTATATATAAATAAAAAAAGGTTTTCAAACGGGGAGAATGAAAACCTTTACTAACCAATTATAAACCTAAATTATGATGATACAAAGGTAAGTGTATTTGTAACACATTGCAAATTATTTTTAAAAAATATTAATAAATTTGTTAAATATCTGTTTTTCAGTGTTTTATTTTTTTTTAAGAGTGCTTTTTGATCTATTTCTACTTCTTTTTTTGATCGATAATTTTGATTTCAGTTCTTCTGTTTAGTTGTTTTCCTTCCTCACTTTCGTTATCTGCTACAGGAAGTTGGTCTCCATAGCCCTTACTCGTGATGCGAAATCTTTCTATACCGTTTTGAAGCAGGTAATGGGTGACGGATTGCGCACGTTTTTCCGAGAGGGTTTTGTTTAATTCTTTGGTTCCCGTGTTGTCGGTGTGACCTCCTACTTCGATGATGACGGTAGGATTGGTTTTCAAAAAATCCAATAGCAGGCTAAGATCACTTTTTGATGCAGGTAAGATGTCAGATTTGTTGGTGTCAAAGTAGATATTGTTCAGTTGTATGGTATTGCCCGTCTTGATGTGGGCGAGTAATATCTCCGTCGTGAACTTTTCATTGGCGAGTTGTGTGTCTGTGAGGTCGTATTGTCTGGAATCGAAGAGGTATCCTTCGGCTTGTACATGTACGGCATAGTTTCTTCCGATCGGCAAAGTTGCAATGAACATTCCGTCTTGGAAATCGGATCGGTCTTCAAACACGACTTTCTGATTGTCCGTGTCGGTTACCGATACCCGTGCGACTACGGGCTGTTTGTTCTCTGCGTCCAGTACTGTTCCTGCAATATAGGCTACAGGTGCAGGTTTGATGTCTTTCGAGAGTTCAAATTCGTATATGTCCAACTGACGACTTGCTGAATCCTGCGTAGAGAAAAAACCGATACTTCCGTTCATGTTGACATGGACAGCGGTTTGATTATGGTGGTTATTGATGGGTTTTCCAAGATTTGTCGGGATTGCCCATTGTCCCGTCGTATCGGTTTTGCTCATAAAAAGATCTTGCCCCCCGTATCCGGGCCATCCATTGGAGGAAAAGTACAGCGTTTTGTTGTCAGCGTGGATATAGGGAGAACTCTCGTCGTAAGGGGTGTTGATGTTTTTGCCGAGATTGATAGGGACTTTCCATTTGCCATCCTCGCCGAGCTCACTTTTCCAGATGTCGTTGCCCCCAAATCCACCGGCACGGTTGCTGACGAAATACAGTGTCTTGCCATCGGCTGATATAGCGGGCTGAGCTTCCCACCCTCGGGTATTAATAGGTGCACCCAAATTGGTCGGTATAGACCATTTGCCGTTCTCTTTTTTCGAAATATAAATATCACAACTTCCATAACCGGAGGGACGATTGCACCCTGTAAAAAAGAGATATTTACCATCCGGTGAAATACAATGTGCTCCTTCGTTGAAGTTGTCCGAATTGACTTGTCCGATCAATTTTTGTGCTTCCGACCAGTCCTTTTCATTACTTAAGTGGCTCTCATAAAAATTTTCTTGGTTATTTTCCTTGCGGGTGAAGATGATGGTGTGCTGATCGGCCGTCAATTGGGGGAAATATTCATCGTACTGCGTGTTGATGGATGGGGGAAGTTTGATTAACTTTATAGGGGATGCTTGGGTATTGTCCAGTGCAAAACGGCAGTCTGCCAGGTATTTATTGACCAGATTTTTGCTTTTTTCTGAAATGTTTGTATTTAGGTATCGTTCGAAATAGGGGATAGCATCACTATATTGCCCGGTATGCAAGAGAGCTTCTCCTAGTCCGAAGTCGGTCAATGGCGTTAGGTCTGCATCTAGACGCAGTACCTCTCTATAGTTGGGGATAGCTTGGTCAAATAGACGCTGTGACCGGTATATATCACCCAATTGTTGGTATGCAGTTGCGAAAGTAGGGTCTTCTGCGATAGATTTGTTGAGAAAGTCAATAGCGGCTTCGTACCGATGGGTCTGTAGGTTCTTCAAACTGTTTTCATAGTATTGTTGTGCTTTTTTGTTCTCCGACTTTCTTTGAGCCAGGGCATGGGATAGGCTCATAAAGCACAGCAGTAGCATGACATGTATGAATTTATGCATCACAAACAGGATTTGACACCTTAAAAATACAGAAGTTTTGGGAGAATAGGAAGTTAGGGTATATTCAGATACTTGTGGGTCTGCAATGAGATTTCCCATTTAGGGTTGTTTTTGACATAGTCTATGATAAGTGGGGTCATCTCGGAGGCTTTGGACCATTCGGGCTGTAGATACAGTTTACAACGGTCGTTGACCAATGCGGCATGCTCCTCTGCCCAGGTAAAATCACTCTTGTTGAAGACGATGACTTTTAATTCTCCGGCAGCTTGCAGGACTTCCTTTCGTGGCGCTTTGAATTTTTTTGGTGAAAGGCAGATCCAATCCCAGTGTCCGCTGAGGGGATAAGCTCCGGATGTTTCCATAAATGTTTTTATTCCTTCGCTTTGCAGACGACTCGTAAGCGTATCCAGATTGTAAATTAAAGGTTCTCCACCCGTCACGACTACAGTCTTTGCAGGATGAACTTTGGCATGCTGGACAATGGTTTCGACAGGGGTAAGGGGATGGAGCTCTGCATTCCAGCTCTCTTTGACATCGCACCAATGGCAACCTACATCGCAACCGCCAAGACGTATGAAATAGGCAGCTTTTCCGGTATGATAACCTTCTCCCTGTATGGTATAGAATTCTTCCATAAGGGGAAGCAAAGAGCCATCTTCGGGAACCTGATTTGACATGTCTTACTATTTTAGTCTGCAAAGGTACGAAATAACCCCGTAGATACAATGATTTATACACGAAAAGCTCTGGAGTTTCGAGGGGAGATGATACGTTCTACCGTAATTCTATTTTTAATTGTATATATTGAAAAATAAGAAAAAATATTATATTTGTTTAGACAATTATGATAGCTAAATATGATATTCCCTGCAAGAATATTTCTCTTTCTGCTCATTGCTTTTGGAGGCACGGTGAGGGCTTATGCGGATGGTTCTAAGGATATGTATCCCTCTGATGTAGAGGGAAACCGGGCTTTTCTTATCTCCAGGACTGCAAGAGCTAGTAATGTTTTATTTAATTCAGCGGCTCACTATGTCTATGTGCGTGAGGGAGAGACGGTTGCGGTAGCATCCAGTGCACAAGGGATCGGGAATGGTCATATCATCTTGAGAGCACCCGATGGTGCGGTTTATACGACCCAAGAAGGGCATATCCCGAATCGTGTATCGGAATTAGGTGGGCCGGGTGTGGGGTACACTCCTTATGTAAGGAAAGTCTTGCCCGGACAAGAGGGAATATGGAAAGTGGAGTTCATGCCTACGCGGAAAGAACAAGGTGAGACTAGGACCACTCAAGATAGCCCTCCGGCAAACCAACGGGCAGATGCCGATTGGATACAACAGGATGTGAGTTTTTTTATCGCCGCATGGGATATATCGGTGCGGAATGAGGCGGAAACGGAGTGGGTCAAAGGAAGAGTATTTACACATGTTCTGAATCTGTATGTGCGGGTAAGTGATTGGAAAAAGAGTGAAGAGGCATTCTATGGCCAAAATTATGTGCTCACGAAAGACGGGTATATTTACCGGGTCGATGGGAATGGGAGCAATGGCATCAATTTCTTTTATTTTGTGAATAGTTCGGGTATTTTGGATGCAGACGGCAATCCCTCTTATAAAAGTTCGAATAAAGGCATAGGCACTGCGCATAGAAATACGGATATAATCTATCATAATCCTAACGAGCCGGATGATGGTGAGCAACACGTCACCCATAAGATGTTTTATACCTTTCCCGATGTGACCATGCCCAGCTCAAGTACGGGTACGGTTCCCGGTGGCAGTACCTGGCTTTATCGGCAAACCCAGATTGCAGAGATTCAGAATATTTCTGTTTCCTGTCCGGAGGGGAACAAGAACTATGTGACGGCGAAAGGTGCTTTTGTGGAGTTTGAAACCAACTATCAAGGACGATACGAAGTGATTATTGCACCGAAATCGGGTGCTCCCTTTTTTCCAAAGAAGCGGCTTATAGCAGACGTGCACGATATCACAGGACCGATACGTATGAAATGGGATGGTTTGGACAGTGCCGGGAATTATCTGCCTGTGGGTAATTACCCCATTTCCATTTCCGTCGCATTGGTGGAAGGGGAGATCCATTTTCCCTATTTCGATATGGAGATCAATCCACAGGGGATACTTATCGAGCGTATGAACCTGGATGATACGCCCAAAGAATATGCGAAGGTACGTTGGGATGATAGTGCGATTACGCCCGGATCGCCGGGAGAAGAAACTAATCCATTGGTTAATCTCGAAGGGATCAGGAGTGATATTAATGGGCATAAGTGGGGGAGTTATCGGGCGAATAGCAGAGCAGCACCGAAGGATACGATCGCAGCGGATCAGGAACTCTATGCCATATATGGGAACAGCTATAATGGGAATTATGGGCAGTTTAGCTTTGGAAACGAACGGGCGATGGATACCTGGTCCTATGCTGCGGATATGCAGGAGGTCAAAGAAGAAAATATTACGGTCGAAATAGCCGATCTCGAGGTTGTCAGCGTGACAGCAGACAAGGATACCATTGAATTGGGGGATGTGGTCAATTATACCGTTGTGGTGAGGAACAATGGCCCTTCCGATGCTGTGGGAGCTAAGTTTGAGTACGATCTGCCGCAGGGATTTTATATTATCGGTGTGAACAGCGATTCAAATTGTGGAAGTTCAATCATCAGCCCTCCGGTGAATTTCAATAAGCTTCGTGCTGTATTGGATTTGCCCAATGGCTGTAGCCTAACCTATCATATCCAGGCTACGACAGGAGTTTCGGTGCCGGGTGAGGTATATGGCTATGTGTTGGCTACGGCGGGCGTTGTGCGTCCTGTGGGCTTTACAGATCCCGATGCCACCTCGTCCGACCCGGATATTGCTGTGCCCGGTACGGCAGCAGAAGAATGTGGCGGTGCATGCAACAATATAAAAGAAGACCGGGAGGTGTTCTTGCTCGAACCTTACGAGGAACGAGGCCAATTGGCACTTTTGAAGACCGTGCGTCATCTGGACAGCAACGGCTCGGGTTTCCAGGAAGAGGGGGAACAGCTAGAGTACACCTTTACTATCCGGAATATAGGCTTTGTACGGGTCAGAAATATCTCTGTCGAGGATAAGATGCTCCTTCCGGGAGTACTGGCCCCACCTGCCATTGCCTTGGAACCTAACGAAGAAACCGAGATCATCTACCGCTATACGATTACCGCGGCTGATGTGGCGCGCAAATATGTCGAGAATACGGCTTTGGTCTTCGGGACGAACCCGCGTGGGTTTGATGTCAAAGATGTATCGGGAACAGGTTTTGACAATGATAGGCCGACCCGCATAGATGTGGATCAGAAGCCTGTTTTTGCGATGGTCAAGAAAGTTGTCAATACAGGTACGGGGGAGAATGGACAGTTTACAATAGGTGATAAGATCGTGTACCAGTTCGATATACAGCATGCGGGAGATATTGCTGTAGAAGAGATTCAGATCAATGATGCGAAGATTTCCAGTGAAAACCACATGGTTGCTCCATCAGTGATTTCCAACCAGACGCAAAGTTACCAACTCGAATACATCATCACAGCAGATGACATCAGCAATGGACAGGTACAGAATACGGCAACATTATGGGGAAAAGATCAAAAATACGGCAATCTGCTCACAGATCTGAGCGGACAGACTTTTGAAGATGATCTTCCTACAGTCACCAGGCTGGCCAGGGCTCCCACCGGAGTGGAAGATGTCTTTGTGACCTATCAGGGTAACAACGGACTGTTTGATGTGCTGGCCAATGATCTCGTCGGATCGAGCAGTTTGGATATGGGTTCGCTCGAGATCGTCTCACAGCCCTCGCTGGGATCGGTGACCGTGCAGGACGGTAAAATCCTATACGTGCCTACGGATAATTTTGTACATGGCGAAGACCGTTTTGTCTATCGGTTTTCGGATCGTAGCCGGTTGAGCAGTCCGGATACCGAAGTAAAAATAACAATTTTGCGGACGATCCCCGTTGCCGTCGAAGATCACTATAAGGTAGGCTACAATTTCCGGGTACAACTCAAGTCTTACGAAAATGACTATGTGGAATATAGCGAACTGTTGAGGGAAAGTATCCGTATCACCTCATATCCCCGATATGGCGATATCTATGATCTGGGTAATGGTATATTCGAGTATAGGCCACATTTGGATTATACCGGCTACGATGTGCTGAAATATACCATTCGGGACAAAAACGGGAATGAGTCAGAGGAAGCTACGATAAATATAGAGGTGCTGGGTTTTTTCTTACCCAATACGATTACCCCTAATGGAGATGGCAAAAACGATACTTTCCGGGTATTGGGCACATATAAGTTCGATCATGTCGAACTGGAGATCATCAATAGATTTGGGCAACGTATATTCTATTCGGCAGATTATAAAAATGACTGGGTCGTCCCGGATAATATTTCTGACGGAACCTATTTCTATACCTTTAAGGGGATGAAAAACAATGAAAAGCCGATCGTACGCAAAGGGTTTTTGTTACTCGTACGCAAGCAGTCAAGGCATTGATCCTTTGTTGTTCGGCCTGCTAATGCCATTCTTCTCTCCCCAGAGGTTTTTGTCCTTCGTAGGGGATAGGCTCTTCTACGGCCATACTTTGAAGAGAAAAATCCGTTAGTCTGGGCTGTCCGGCGTCGATCCATGCCGAATACCAATAAGAGGCAACCTGTAGTATGGAAGCCCTTAGCCGTCTTTCTACCATACCGTCGAGAGCCTCATGGTAGGCATTGGTATACTTGTCCGAATAGCTTAATACGAGCTGATTGTTGCGTGTCAAATACGTTTTGCGCTCCGTCTCCTTGAATTGTACGGAAAGTGATTTTTCGATATTCAAGACAGAATCTACCAGAGCATGGCTTTCTTTGACGATCTTCCAGCCTTGCTCTAATGGATCATGTATATAGATGGCGGGGCCTATAAATAGATCATATTGCGTGATGAACATTTCGGGCAACCGTGTTTCCCAAAAGGCATGTATGCCGACCTGATTGGTCTGCTGCCCGTTGTAATTGCTCGTCGTGTGTAAGGGGACATGAGCATCGGCTATATAGTGTCCTATGTCGGCACTGTGTTTGATAATCAAGCTAATGTCTTTCTTGGTAAAGGCTTGGACTAGACTTTGGTATGACCGCCAAATTTGCCAAGGGACGATTCCGGTCAGCAATAACTTTCTTTCGGTATACTTTTCCTTAGCTTTCGACCAGTGAATAGGGATGGAATCGGCTTCTTGTCCATAGCGATCGAGATCGATGTAATGGCGAGGTGCTTCGGCAGTGTCTACGTAGCATCTTTTATCCGCATCGGTTGCCCGTTCGGTGATGGTCGTGATGTGGGGTTTGTAAAAGGCAGACATCTCTGTCGGTAGTAGAAATACAGCTGTCTCGTTGATCTTCTTGTGCGCATAGAATCCCCATGAAGCACAGAGCAGCAAAATACCGGACAAAAAGAGGGAGAGCTTTATTGTCTTCATCATGCAAGGTTTATTTCAGTAAATATAATTAATTTTTATTTAACATCATCTTTTTCGTACTTACACAAATAATTGCTACTTTCGGAAGCAAATTCTGAGATGAAAATACTCTATGCCATACAGGGAACCGGAAACGGGCATTTATGTCGTGCGATGGACATTATCCCTTGTCTACAACAGCTTGGTGAAGTCGATGTGTTGATCAGTGGGATACAGGCCGATATTGTGTTGCCCTTCGAGATAAAATATCGTTTTCATGGCATGAGTTTTATCTTCGGCAAGTCTGGGGGGGTTGATTTCTGGAAGACCTTCATGAGCTCTACCATCCGTAAATTTATTCAAGAGATCAATAGTGTACCGGTAGAAAAATATGACCTCGTCCTGAATGACTTTGAACCTATCACAGCCTGGGCATGTCATACGAGGGACATTCCTTGTATTGGCCTCAGCCATCAGATAGGTGCCCTACATCCGGATAGTCCCAAACCCGAAGAAAGTGATATGATGGGCAAGTTCATCATGAAGAATTATGCTCCAGTCACAACAGGCTACGGTTTTCATTTTAAATCTTACCACCGTTCTATATTCACGCCTGTAATCCGTCACGAAATTCGTCATATTGAGCCTACCCGTGAAGGGCACTATACCGTATATCTACCTGCTTATGATGATGCACATTTGCTCAAGCATCTGTCCAAGTTTAGGGATGTCAGATGGGAAGTGTTTTCCAAGCATAACACCAGACCTATCACATTGAAGAATATCACGATCAACCCCATTGACAGTGCTGCATTTGTCAAAAGCATGGCGGCATCGGAAGGGGTATTGTGTGGAGCTGGGTTCGAAACTCCCGCAGAAGCCTTATATCTACGTAAAAAGTTATTGGCTATTCCGATGAAAAACCAATATGAACAACATCTGAACGCAGCGGCCTTGCAGGATATGGGTGTGCCGGTCATCAAGAGTCTGAAAAGAAAATACGAGTTCGAAATCGAATTATGGCTGAACGCAAGTGATCGTATCGAAATCGATTATCCTGACAATACATTTAGCATAGTAGAAAATATTGTAAATAACCACAAATAATGAAGCATAGTAAGCTATACCTTTTGGTCACAATGGCCGTTTTTTCTGTCTCGCTATCCCAAGCACAGACGGCGAAGAAAACCGTGAAAAAGACACCATCAAAAACGAATGCAACTACGAACCCCATCCTCTTGAAGAACAGTTCGGATTCATTGTCCTATGCCTTGGGGATGGATATTGCACGGTCGTTGAAATCCAGTGGTTTCGAGGTCGACCTGAATACACTTTCCAAAGGATTGGAAGCCGTTTATCAAGGCCAGCAGCCATTGCTTGTAGAAGAAGATGTTGCGACAATCATCCAAAACAGCTTCCAAGCAGCTATGGAAAAGCGGAATGCCGAACTTAAGAAACCGGGAGAAGAATTTTTAGCTGCACTAAAATCCAATCCTGCCGTGAAATCTACCCCTGAGGGCGTGCTGTACGAAGTATTGGTACAAGGTGAAGGCAGTCAGCCACAGCCTACAGATGAGGTCAAAGTACATTATGCGGGCTATCTGATCGATGGCGAAAAATTTGATAGCTCTTACGACCGTGACGAGCCTATCAACTTGAGGCTCGATCAAGTGATCGAAGGCTGGAAAGTCGCTGTTCCATTGATGAAAGTAGGCTCGAAATACAAATTGTATATTCCGTATCATCTTGCCTACGGCGAAAGGGAAACGGGAAGTATACCGGCTTTCAGTACACTGATCTTTGAAATAGAACTGCTGGATATCATAAAATCCGATGCGGTATAACAAAGTAGGGAATTCGGAACTCTCGGTGTCGGAAATAGGCTTGGGCTGTATGTCTTTGCCCGAAGATGATCCGTCCTCTGCTACCCGGATTATTAGTGGGGCACTGGAATTGGGTATTAATTATTTTGATACGGCAGACCTGTATGGTCGTGGTGCCAACGAATCTTTGATCGGTAAAGCCTTAAGAGGTGTCCGTAAAAAAATTGTTCTTGCGACAAAAGTAGGCAACCAATGGGAAGAGGGCAAAGAAGGTTGGACGTGGAATCCCTCCAAGGCGCATATCCTACGGTCGGTAGAGGATTCATTGCAGAGACTGCAAACAGATTATATCGACCTGTACCAATTGCACGGCGGTACCTGTGAGGACAATTTTGAAGAAGTCATGGAAACCTTTGAGCTGTTGGTGCAACAGGGCAAGATCCGTTGTTACGGTATATCGTCTATTCGGCCCAATGTGTTCACGGCATACCTACAGCAATCCGGTATAGTATCCGATATGATGCAGTATAGTCTCTTGGATACCCGACCCGAAGAATTTTTTGATGAGTTTGAAAAGCATAGCGTAAGTATTGTCGCCAGAGGAGCAATGGCTCAAGGTCTGCTATTGGACAAGGTCGTTGATAAATCTTATTTAGATCACAACATTGAGGAAGTACAGGTGGTCAAGGGTTTGGTAACTCATCTTGGTGATAAGTATGGGGTTGGCAAACAGGCGATTGCTTTAAAATATTGTTTGGAAAAACCTGTTGTGTGCAGTGCGCTTGTCGGGATAAGGACTTTTGACCAATTGGCTCAATTGCAGCAAAGCTATACCGATTATCTTAAGATAGCCGACAAAGATATGCATGCTGATTTTTCTACATTGCGTAAGATACGGTATAGGGAGCATCGGTGATTTATTTTTTTATTATTCTTGGTGTACAGCGTTGTATTTTACTAAACCTCTAAGGTTTTCAAACCTTAGAGGTTTTATTCTAATCTTTGCTGAAAAATCTTCGGGTAAAATACAGTATATTTCCGCTGTAAAGTTGATGTTCAAAGGCAGAGGAGAGATCAATAAATATCCTTTATATGCAACTGAATTATATTGCATATAAAGGATAATTTATCTAAGTTTGCCGTTTAAAATAGTGGCAACACCCCTGTATGAAGCATATACGCAATTTTTGTATCATCGCGCACATCGACCATGGTAAAAGTACCCTGGCCGACCGATTATTGGAATATACAAACACCATTTCCAAACGTGAGGCACAGGCCCAGCTTTTGGATAATATGGATCTGGAACGTGAGCGTGGTATCACGATCAAGAGCCATGCCATCCAGATGGAGTTTATGAAAGATGGACAACAGTATATTCTGAACCTAATTGATACCCCGGGGCACGTCGATTTTTCTTATGAAGTATCTCGTTCAATTGCAGCATGTGAAGGAGCATTATTGATCGTAGATGCTTCACAAGGCATACAGGCACAAACTATTTCGAATCTGTATCTGGCGTTGGAGCATGATTTGGAAATTATCCCTATCCTCAACAAAATGGACCTGCCGGGAGCTATGCCCGAGGAGGTCAAAGATCAGATCATCGAACTGATCGGCGGTAAGCGTGAAGAGATTATACCCGCCTCCGGCAAGACCGGAATGGGAATTCCAGATATATTGGATGCTATTGTAGAGCGTATCCCTGCACCTGTTGGGGATCCGGATGCACCCTTGCAAGCCCTGATATTTGACTCTGTATTCAATTCTTTCCGGGGGATTATGGCTTACTTTAAAGTAGAAAACGGTGAAATTCGAAAAGGCGATCGCGTAAAGTTCGTTGCTACGGGCAAAGAGTATTTTGCAGACGAAGTGGGGACTTTAAAGTTGAACCAAGTACCCAAGGACGTCATCAAAACCGGGGATGTAGGCTATATCATTTCGGGAATTAAAGAAGCAAGGGAAGTCAAGGTAGGGGACACGATTACCCACAAAGACAGGCCATGTACAGAAGCTATACAGGGATTTGAAGAGGTAAAGCCTATGGTATTTGCGGGTATCTATCCGGTAGATACAGAAGATTTTGAGGAATTGCGGGAGTCTATGCATCGTTTGCAATTGAACGACGCTTCACTCGTTTTTGAACCCGAATCTTCGGCGGCGTTAGGCTTTGGTTTCCGTTGTGGCTTCCTCGGTATGCTACACATGGAAATCATACAGGAGCGGTTGGAACGTGAGTTTGACATGACGGTCATTACGACGGTGCCGAACGTATCCTACCGTGCTTTCCTCACGAAAAACCAAGAAGAAGTCATTGTGCACAATCCTTCGGACCTGCCGGATCCGAGTAAACTGGATTCTATTGAAGAGCCGTATATCAAGGCCAATATCATTACCAAAGCCGAGTTTGTCGGGCCGGTCATGTCGTTGTGTATACAGAAGCGCGGAACAATTATCAATCAGTCTTATTTGACTTCGGATCGTGTGGAACTGGTCTTTGAAATGCCGATGGGCGAGATTGTATTTGATTTTTACGACAAGTTAAAGACCATTTCCAAGGGATATGCGTCCTTTGACTACCATCAGATCGGTTACCGTACCTCGGATCTGGTCAAGTTGGATATCCGCTTGAACGATGAACCTGTCGATGCCCTGTCCTCTTTGATTCATCGTAGCAATGCCTATGACTTTGGCAAAAAGATCTGTGAGAAATTAAAGGAACTGCTGCCACGTCAGCAATTTGAGATCCGTATCCAAGCATCGATAGGTGCCAAGATCATCGCACGTGAGACAATTTCGGCGCTCCGCAAGGATGTGACGGCCAAATGTTACGGCGGGGATATTTCGCGTAAGCGTAAGCTATTGGAAAAACAGAAGAAAGGTAAAAAACGTATGCGCCAGGTCGGTAATGTGGAAATCCCGCAATCGGCGTTTATGGCGGTGCTGAAGCTAGATTAGAGAATGTTATGTAGGGGCGAAAGATTTTTCGCCCTTACCCTCAATACATAAATGCTATGAATATATTAGACGGAAAAGAAGTCTCTGCAAAGATCAAAGAAGATATTAAAAGGGAGGCTGCCGAATTTACAGCTTCTGCGGGACGAAAACCACATTTGGTGGCTATTCTGGTAGGTAATGACGGAGGAAGCGAAACATATGTCGCCAGCAAAATGCGCAATTGTGAATTGGTAGGATTCGATTCGACCAATATTCGTTATGACGAGAGCATTACGGAAGATGAATTGATTGCCAAGATACACGAAATAAACAAAGACGGAAGCATTGACGGTTTGATTGTACAATTACCTTTACCTAGACATATCGACACTGAGAAAATTACGGAAGCCATTGATTATCGAAAAGATGTAGATGGTTTTCATCCGATCAATCTGGGAAGGATGCAACGCAATTTGCCTTGCTTCATTCCAGCTACGCCGTACGGTATCCTGTTGATGCTGGAGCACTATGGCATCGATACGACCGGTAAGCATGCGGTTGTGGTCGGCCGTAGTAATATTGTGGGGTCGCCAATGAGCATTTTATTGGCCCGCAATACCAATCCGGGCAACTGTACCGTTACCTTGACCCATAGCCGTACCAGAGATCTGAAAGCCGAAGTGCTGCGTGGAGATATCGTAGTCGCAGCGATCGGCAGGAAGAATTTTGTCACGGCCGATATGGTCAAAGAAGGCGCTATCGTCATTGATGTGGGCATCAACCGTGAAACGTCCACCGAGACGAAGTCTGGTTACAAACTCTATGGAGACGTGGATTTTGAAGAAGTATCCAAAAAAGCGTCTTGGATCACGCCCGTACCAGGTGGGGTAGGCCTGATGACCATTGTCGGTCTGCTAAAAAATACATTGGAAGCCGCCAAAGGCACAATATATAGCGCTTAGTTTACGTTATTGCTTTGGCATAGATATTGTAACTATGTTTTGACAATAAAAAAACCATACAACATGAAAAAAATTGCATTATTAGGTGTTGCGGTAGGCGCATTGGCTTTTGCTTCCTGCAACAACACAACCACGAAGAACGAAAATGGTACAGAGGATACGCTGACTACGGTTGGCGAACATTTGGATCATGCTGTCGATCATGTAGATGAAGCTTCCCAAAAGCTGTTGGCACAAGCTGAGGCAGACTACAACAAAGCTAAAGAAGATTTAGATGCCGCTATTGCCAGTGGTGACAAGAAAGCAGAGGAGGCGGCACGTACAGCTTTGGAAAGAGCCGAAGCAGCTTGGAACAATACAAAAGAAGCTGTGAAAAATGCAGGTACCAAGGTAGCTGAAGGTGTAGATCAGGGTATGGAAGCTACGAAAGAAGCTGCCAATTCGACCGTAGAGGGAGCCAAAGAAGCCGCAAAAAATGCCGGAGAAGCTATTGAAAATACAGCTGAAAAAGCAGGTGCTGCAACAGAAAAAGCGGTAGAGGACGCCAAAGAAGCAGGCAAAAAAGCTGAAGATAAACTCAACAATGCGAAAGAAGCTTTGAAAAAATAAGCGTATTTTTAGTATACTGGTTTAAGAGCGTTTGTATTTATACAAGCGCTCTTGTTTTTTTAGTGGCAATTGAAATTTAATATAAATTTAGTAAAAAGGAATAAGCCGATAGGGTAGATACGTGTATCTTTACACCGTATATTTTTTTCTATGAAGTCAAATAAGCTTTCTTTGGTTTTGGGCAGTGGAGGTGCAAGAGGAATTGCCCATATAGGTGTTATCCGCTTTTTGATAGAGTGTGGCTATGAAATCGATGAGGTCGTAGGTTGTTCGATAGGTTCTTTAGTTGGAGGAGCATTTGCAAAAGGCAAGATATTCGAACTAGAGGAGTGGATGAGTAGACTGACCAAGAGAGAGGTTTTCAGATTAATGGATTTTTCTGACCCCAGATTTGGTTTCTTAAAAGGTGAGCGGGTGTTCAATACGTTGCAGGATGTCTTTGAAGATGAGATGATTGAGAATTTGGGTGTCAGTTATACAGCAGTAGCTACGGATCTAGCACACGACAAAGAGATCGTTTTTAGGCAGGGAAGTTTGTATAAGGCTATTCGTGCTTCCATAGCTATACCGGCTGTCTTCAAAGGTGTAGATACGGAAGATAGTTTTTTGGTCGATGGAGGAGTACTCAATCCTTTACCCGTCAATCATGTTCAGCATAGAGACAATATTGTTGTCGCCGTCAATTTGGATGGGTACCCGGAGATGCAGGCTGCTCGGCCCTATAGCAGGATGAATGCTATAGGAATCTTACAAGAGTCCTATCTGATGATGCGAAGAAGGTTGGCAACGCTTACAGTAAATTTGTATAGACCGGATTATATTATTGATATCCCACACAATATTGCTAATATATGGGACTTTGACCGTTCGACAGATCTAATAGAAAGAGGTTACACTATTGCAAAATCAAATTTTTCGGAATTGGTGTTGACCAAATCGGTTTAAAATCTAATTTTTTAAGTTATCTTTAATAAAAAACTATTCATCAGCTTATTGAAGGCCTCGGGGTTCTCCAGGTTGGGCAAATGCCCACATTCTTCTATTTCTATATAATCCGATTGTGGAATCGTCTGGTGCAATTCTTGCATGTATTCCTTGGCAGTAATCTTATCTTCCGCTCCTCGGATCAGCAAAGCAGGCACTTGGATGGTTGGGAGTATATGGGCGCTGTCTGTTCGTGAAGCCAAGGCGAGTAAGGTCGCACAGATACCGTGAATACTGTTCCTACGGATACTGCTTTTTATGAATTCGACTGTGTCCGGAAGTTCTTCTAGGGATTTTTGGGAGAAGAGGTTGCTCATGAACCCTATGGCAAATGGTCTCCTTCCATGTCTCAATATGGCCTGTATGCTGTCAAACCTTTTTTGTTTGGCTATGTTGTTATCGGCTTTGTGATGTGTGTCGCACAAAATCAATCCGGCAATCTTTTCGGGAAATAGTTCATACGCTCTCAAAGCGATATATCCACCCATGGATACACCGCACAAAATGACCCGATCCAATTGGAGTTTTTCGATAAAAACCTTCAGATCCTTAGCAAATACGTCTATACTCAAGAATCCGTGTCCCATTGTACTTAACCCATGCCCCCTTACATCTATCGCAATACCCTTGATATCATCGGCAAGTGCCTCCAATTGGGGACGCCAGGAGTTTTTGTTGAAAGGAAAGCCATGGATAAAAAGAATGGTTTTGTGATCTGTTTCGTTTGTTGCTTCTTTGATGTAATAGGAGATACTGATATCTCCGATGCGTATCTTGCTGGTCTTTACGGTTCTTTCCATGTGTACGTATAAATTTAAAACAGGCACTAAGTATATTGATATGAACAATATACGAATTAATTTGTTCGTGGAGCGAGCAAAATGCACGAAATTATTTGAAAAACGAAAAAATGTATAGATATTTGTGGCACAAAAACGGTCTGTATGAAGTCCGCTTTTCTTTGAAATATTGCACTCCTAGCTCAATTGGATAGAGCATCTGACTACGGATCAGAAGGTTAGGGGTTCGACTCCCTTGGAGTGCACTATTTTTTCTTGTCTACTTCATCTTTTTTATTTTAATACGATTCATACTTACCATGGCAGTAGAGGGCTGGGAGAGGGGAAGCACATGCGATATTAGCGTGTCTAAAAAGTGGTAAAAGCCTAGTAATTTTGTTATCCCGACTTTGGAGGGATCTATAAACTATGCAGATATTCAAGTCTTTAGATTCAATGTTGCATCAGCCCCACAGCCACCAACACGTCCCTGATGCCTGCTACGCAGTCAGCAAGCCTCAGAATGACAGTATTAAACGGTTTTTCAGACCTTTTTAGACACTCTCGTATACCTGCAATTAGCCAGTAGTTGCCGGCGTAGGGTATAATGAAAATATGTCGAGAAGGTTGGAAGATTTTGGGGTATATGGTATAGATATGAGGAGTATGCGTAAGCTTGGGTATAGAATCAATTTAAGTAAGTAGCTGGTGGACGGTTAGTCCTCCACTACCAGTTTGTCATCCCCATCGTACAGCCATTCGGCTAACTCCAGGATGAGATCCAAATTTAAAATTTCTAAATCTTTGATCATTTTATTTTAATTTTTGTTTGTATCAAAGATAAGGCTCATTCGTGAGGAGTATATGAATTATATGTTAATTTTCCGTTAAGCTGATAGAGGGGGCTGCGTTTTTTTGTCCCGCAGATTCGCTGGTGCACGCCTGTGACGTGTGCCTCGTCTATATAAAAATTAGGGCAACCGCATCAAAACACAAAACCTTAACAAAGTGGGATGTACAATGGAAGCGATCGTATGATATAGGTCATATTACAGCCATGGAAAATGCCGTAGGCATGCCCTTTCGGTAAAAAAGCTGTCATCTCTATATCAAATCCCATAGGGATGACCTTACGGTATGGTCGCTTTCCGATAATCGGAACAGGCTCTATGGAGCTTGGGTGTGGGTTTGCTTGCGGTTACCCTAAGGTTCGCCCCTCTGGGGCTTATTTTTGATGCGGTTGCCCTGTATAAAAATCGAGTTAAAGGCACCAAGATTTTTTTCTTTGTACCTTGGTGCTTTTGTGGCTCATAGATTTAGAGCACCTTAAAATGTTTCAACGCATTCCATATCCCATCGTTGTCCACATCGTCCGTAATGAAGTCGGCAATTTGCTTGACTTCGGGATTGGCATTGCCCATGGCAATACCCGTCCGTACGTGTTTCAACATGGTAATATCATTTCCACCATCGCCAAAAGCCATCGTTTCGGCTATGTTTATACCGAACTGCTCGCAAAAAACATCAATACCAACCTTTTTACTTTGCCCTTTGGGATTGACATCGGCAAATAATGGTGTCCATCGTGAAGCAACAGAATTAGGCATGATATTCTTCATAAACTCCTCCTCGTCATCTGGTCCGAGGAAGATATTGGTCTGTAGGATGCTGCTCGTGTCCACATTGTTGATGTCCACCAGTTTGGGAACAGGAAGGTTGAGGTGAGCATACATTCCGGCGATCTCGGGGGTCACATCATGTATGGTGATTTCTTTTTCGGACATAAACGAAAAACTCAAAGGCTGTTGACAAGCATAATTCAATACGGATTGTATATCTCCGGGATCCAACGTCTTACGGAGCAAAATATGTCCTTCTTGTGTGACACAATACCCACCATTGAACGTGATGTAACCATCAAAATTCAAGTACCTGACATGGTCAATACTGTTGATCGAACGGCCTGTGGACAGGATCGTCTTGATACCTTTGGCTTGTAGTTGTGCAATAGCTTCTTCTGTGGAGGCAGACACTTCGTGTGTCTTGAAACTGAGTAGTGTACCGTCTATATCGAAAAATACGGCTTTAATATTCGGATTGTGCATATTGAGACAAATTTACGAATATATTTTATTCTTATCTTTGCCCTATGGCGACAAATCAGCAGTTTTTGGATCGGGTAAGGCAAAGTCTGGATAATGATGGTTTTATCAAATTATCTCTGGGCAATTATAGGGGAAGCGAAGCGGAACTGAAAAACATCTATATAAAACCTGTTATGATCAAGCGAGCGTTGAAATTGTCTTTCGTTTATCGCTATCAACGTCGGGACATTACCAAAAACCATACTGTGGAGGAAGGCCTGAATTTATTGACAGAATTGCTGCGTGAAGATAATTTTGGTGCCGGGACACTCTTTACCGAGAAGGAAAACCTCAGCTGCCAAATGCAAAAAAACGGCAAATGGATACTTCGGTCCGATGCTCCCACAGCAAAAAAATCCCATTCGCTAACCCACGACCATCAAAAAGAACGGAAGATCGGTGCGGAGAATAAACGTTATCTACAAGAACTTCGATTGACGGATGCGGATGGGAAAGTGTACAAAAACGCGCAGGACAAATGGAAGCAGATCAACCATTATATCGAAATACTAAGCAAGGTTCTGGAGGAATTGCCTCAAAAGGAAGAATTGCACATTGTCGATATGGGTGCAGGAAAGGGCTACCTGACCTTTGCATTGTACGACTTTCTCAACAATGAATTGAAAAAGGAAGCTAGGATAGAAGGGATCGAATACCGGCAGGATCTGGTCGATCTGTGTAATGATGTTGCGGTCAGATCACAAATGGATAAGTTGGTCTTTCGGCAGGGCACAATTGAAGATTATGTGCCGACTTCCTCCTTGGATGTGCTGATTGCTTTGCATGCCTGCGACACGGCTACAGACGATGCTATTTTTAAGGGGATCGCAAACGAGGCCAGCATGATTGTTGTCGCTCCTTGCTGCCATAAGCAGATTCGGAAAGAAATCAAAAAAAACAGACCGAAAAATGATCTCGATTTCATGACAAAGCACGGGATTTTCTTGGAACGGCATGCCGAGATGTTGACCGATGGTGTGCGCGCTTTGTTGCTCGAATATCACGGCTATCAGACAAAGGTCGTACAGTTTGTCTCAGATATGCATACCCCAAAGAATGCGATGATCATCGCAACCAAAAAATCAGTTTCTTCCACCAAACAGGCTGAAATCAGTGAAAAATTACAGTCTTTGAAAGCTTATTTTGGGATTGGCTACCATCATTTGGAAAGGTTGTTTGGCTTATAGCTCTTTTTTAACTTTTCCAAAGTTGCGAATTTTGAAAAAATCGTGTAATACATTGTTAATTAGCATCTTCAAAAACAATTTCTTCTTTTTTTGTCTTTTTACATAGAACCGTTCAAAAATCGTGTCTATGGAGAAATCGAAAAATCTAGCCGATACTGTAATTTACGATAGGAAAAATAGTACAGACAGCCTTGCGTATGTTGAATCAGCAAAAAAAGTAGATACACCGAAGCAGGTGTTGAGTGTAACCGACGCCATCGTCGTCATTGTGGGCATCGTGGTCGGTGCGGGCATATTCCGGACACCTTCTATCGTGGCATCCAATACAGGTAGTTGGGAGTTGTTTCTTACGGTATGGTTTGTGGGAGGCATCGTATCGTTGATCGGAGCGATGTGCTACGCAGAGTTGGCCACTACATTTCCCAATACTGGCGGAGACTACCACTTTTTACACCGTGCATTTGGGCGACGTTTTGCATTTCTTTTTGCGTGGGCACGAATGAGCATTATCCAGACAGGCTCTATTGCTTTGTTGGCTTTTATTGTGGGAGACTATATGAGCGAACTTCGCTCTATTGGGCCTTATTCTTCTTCAATTTATGCAGGGGGCGTGGTGGTGACTCTTACTGTAGTCAATATTATTGGTGTACGTGTCGGTACAGCTACCCAAAAATTTCTTGTTGCACTACAATTTGTCGGTTTGCTGATCCTAATCCTTACAGGGGTATTGATGGCTTCTCCTGAGACGTCGGCAGAGGTTATTCCTGTCCAAGAAGCAGATGGTACTTCTCCGGCCATTGGAGTGGCTTTGATCATGGTGCTGCTCACCTTCGGCGGATGGAATGAGGCGGGGTATATCTCGGCCGAAATGCGGGGTGGAAGCAAAAAGATGGCTCGTGTAATGATCATCAGCATCCTCTTGATCACGGGGATATATCTTCTGATTAATTTGGCTTATCTATATGTGCTGGGGATAGACGGGATGGCCCAATCTGAGGCTGTTGCCGTGGATGTCATGCGTGTTGCGATGGGCGACCGGGGAGCGGTTTTTATAGGTTTGTTGGTTATTTTGGCGGCCTTGACATCGACGAATGCGACGATATTTACCGGAGCGCGAACCAACCATGCGTTGGGAAGGGACTTTCCAGCTTTCTCTTTTATGGGGAGATGGACGGCAGCTACATCTACTCCGGTGAATGCACTTTTGGTGCAGGGTGTGGTAGCGACGGCGTTAATCATCGTAGGGTCTTTTGCTCGGAGTGGCTTTCAGTCTATGGTGGATTTTACTGCACCTATATTTTGGTTTTTTATCTTTTGTACGGGATTGGCTCTCTTTGTGTTGCGTTATAAAGAGCCTCGTGTACATCGACCTTTTAAGGTGCCGCTTTATCCCATATTGCCTCTTATATTCTGTATCAGTTCGGTCTATCTGCTCTATTCGAGCTTGTTGTTTGCAGGTCGCGGAACATGGTTGGCTATAGGTATATTGCTGTTGGGGACGGTTTTCTTTCTGTTCGAAAAAAAGCTTTCCCGACCCGAACAAAATTTAAAATAGTGTGTTTTTTATAATACACATATACTATTTGA
>NZ_JAAJTJ010000018.1 GCF_011030405.1 Parapedobacter sp. SGR-10 | reverse complement strand
TTTCATTATATAAATTGTACGTCCTAAGTTTAATACCTAACAAGTGCCTATAATTCATCCACTCTAGCACATAAACATACAATTATATTTTGACAACATTGACATTTTTGAAACCAAGTGAAACGAATCTGCCGATGAAACCCTACCGATAAATAAAATTCTCTCGTACACCTCTATGGTAAAGGCTGCTCCCACGGAGCTTCTGTTAGAACACAAAAAGTCCCATAGGGACGGCCTTATGGTAAACGTTTTCAAGACCTTAGTATCTTCGTGGCAAATCAAAAAGCAACATACTAAAAAATTAAAATCATTTTTTTCTAAAACATTCAAAACAAACCTTAGATTAGAACGTATTTTTTGTTTAACAAACGATAACTTATGGAAATAACACTGGTATGTATAGGACTGATTGTGCTCATATTTCTCTTTATCAAACAAAAGGAAGAAATCACCAAGCTGAGAAATGGCCTTGCTGAAACTTTTGAACGGTTACTGCATATTCAATCCCTGCTAGAAGACATCAAGAAAGTATCTCCTACCGTTACGGTCGAACCTAGACCGGAAGACACAACAAATATACCCTTCACGGAACCCCAAACACCGGCATACGAGGAAATACAAGAGGAAGAAGCCCCTTATCTGGAAGAGGAAACTACACTTCCTCCACCTCTGCCTATAGAATCTACTCTCGCAGAAGCGGAGACAGCCGTAGAAAACACCGAAACGGAGACCGTAAACATCCCCGCAGAACCTGTGGAAAGACTATCCTGGTTCGAACGCTTCAAACACAACAATCCCGATCTCGAAAAATTCATTGGTGAAAACCTGATCAACAAAATCGGTATCGTCATCCTAGTATTGGGTATCAGTTTCTTTGTCAAGTATGCCATCGACAAGGACTGGATCAACGAACCGGCACGCGTGGGGATAGGGATCCTTTGCGGCGCCATACTGCTCGGTATAGCCCATCGCCTCCGTCTGCTGTACAAAGCTTTCAGTTCGGTACTCGTGGCCGGAGCCGTTGCTGTATTTTACTTTACGATAGGGATAGCCTTTCACGATTACGGTCTGTTTAGCCAGACAACGACCTTTGTGCTAATGATCATCATTACGGTATTCAGTGTCTTTGTCTCTGTAGCCTACGACCGCCAAGAGCTTGGGGTGTTATCATTTATCGGAGGATTTGCTGTACCTTTTATGGTCAGTACAGGAGAAGGAAATTACCATGTTCTCTTTACCTATCTGGCCATTCTGAATGTAGGTATGTTGAGTGTTTCCTATTTCAAGCGTTGGTTTATTGTTAATTTTACAGCATTTGTACTCACGACTATACTTTTTGCCGGATGGTATTTAAGCGAGTATGCGCTTGCTTCTCCTATCGTTCTTGCACACGGCCTGCTATATTGTTCCATATTCTACATCCTGTTCAGTATAGCTTTTGTACTCAACAATGTCGTACACCACAATAAGTTTGCAAACTACGAGATTGCCGCATTGATCACCAACACCGCTGCTTATTACGCTGTGGGACACCATGTATTGAGCACGGTAGCACCGCAGTATGTAGGTCTGTACACCATTCTGCTCGGCGCATACAACATTATATTTGCTTTCGTCATCTACAAAAAATATCAGTTTGACAGGAATATCGTGTATGTACTGATCGGATTGGCGCTCACTTTGGCCACTATTACCATTCCGGTACAGTTTGAAGGCAATTACATCACCATATTCTGGGCATGTGAAGCTGTACTGCTGTTTTGGCTGACCAAAAAATCACACCTTAGCGGGTTCACATTGGCCGGTGTCATCGTTCAAGGATTGGCTATTATCAGTCTCCTTATGGATTTGACCGCCTATCTGGACGGCATGGTACCGTATAGGATAGGGATCAATATGTTTTTCCTCACCGGAATACTGGTTATTGCCTCTCTTGTCATGACCTACAGATTATTCAGACATGAGAGCCAACGTCACAAATCGCTTGGGGTAACACTCGATCCGCTTGTGTACAGAAAATTAGTGCTAAACCTGGCCATATTATTAGGATACATACTACCCTTGATTGAAATAGGATATCAGGCAGATGCTTATTTTACCAATACAGGTACCATTTATGGTTTTCTCTATCTATACCATATCCTCTATACTACGGGGCTGGTGGTACTTTGCAGCAAAAATCTTCCAAAATGGGGTACAGTCATAGCCGTATTCAACATGTTGCTTTATATCTTTGCAGCATACCGTATTCCGTTGATCGAAAAGCAACATGTATTCTATGACGAATTTCATACTTTCCCATTCGCGATGTGGTTACACTATGCTGCACTGATAGGCTTGCTCTATCAGGTTTGGATTTTTGTCAGGACTATGATAACCCAATCGGCACCTATACAGTTCAAGAAGCCTTTTATTCCGTGGTTTATCGCTTTTTTCATCGTGTACTTATGCAGTACCGAAGTCAATATTGGTTTCTTGTTTGGTGCGACCGATTGGGAAAGTTATTTTGATATAAGAAATTTTGTCATCAAGGTTATCTTTCCTATCCTATGGGGTGTATTGTCCTTTGCTCTACTGATCATCGGCATACGGCTCAACACAAAACCGATTCGCATCATCGCTCTGACACTCTTGGGTATCACGATAGCCAAACTTTTTATCTACGACATCCGGGATGTCTCCGAGACAGGCAAGATTATTGCATTCATCCTATTGGGCGTATTGATCTTGATTATCTCTTTTGTCTATCAAAAAATCAAAAAGCTTATAGTAGACGATCATGAAAAAATTTCTGAATAATATATATTGGATTATTCTTGCCTGTATCTTCTGTACCAACTCGTTTGCTCAACAGATACAGGCACGTATAGAAGCTACACAAAATGGTTGGCAAGTCATTGCCGTACCGCAGGAGTTCCGTGCCCGGATAGGCCATGACACAGGTATGCTTCGGATCAAAGACCAAAAAGGCAATGATGTCCCCTATCTAGTAAAGACAGAAGGTTCCGAAACTACAGATTTTAGACCTGTAGTGTACAATCGACAGCTCAATACGGTAGACAGTACAGAAATCATTGTTGTAGACAATATCCACAAACAGGAGAAGCAAAACTATGTCTTTAAAATAGCCAATACGACTGCGCACAAGACGTACACCATAGAAGGCAGCAACGACCAACAGGTATGGTTCAATCTCGTCAGTCAAGGCTACATAGATGGATTGTATGATGAGCGGCAAACCTTTACGATGAAATCCATTGGTTTTCCCCGTACAGACTATAGCTATATACGCATCACATTTGATAATAAATCCTCTTCGCCTATTAATATTTTGGATATCGGCGAATGGGAAACGCAGGCTGTCCCTGCTTCTTACGAAAAGCTAAGGAACACCTCATTCCAGTTGGAAAATGACAAAAAGACAAAAACAACGGTATTGTCCCTATCCAAAGACTATTACTCCCCGGTTGATTTTTTCCAGATACATATTGCCACGCCTCCGCCCTATCATCGGGAAGCCGAGGTATTCACAATTGCACAAAGTAGAAAATCGAAACACATACGGACAAGGGCATACCTAACCTTGCATCCGGAAAATAAACATGGGGACACCGTCGATCCCATACTTGATCCCAACTTTTATATCAGGATATTCAATGAAGACAACCCTCCACTGCAAATAGATAGTGTCTCTTTATTTCAAAAACCCATACAGCTTATCGTCGGGCTGAAAAAGGGTTTTACCTATTCGTTGGAAGCCGATACGACTTGGAACACACCTAATTATGATCTCCGTAAAGCCGAGCTCCAACTGCCAGACACATTGGCAGAGGTCACTATCAAGTCTATAGAAATATTGGAAAGCACCAAGCCGGAGACAAAAAATAAATATGGAAATCTCATATTGATTATTTGCTCTGTTATTGGTGTCGTGATTGTATTTTATTTCGGCAATAGCCTGTTGAGAGACATGAAGAAAAAGTAATGTCAATTGGCGCACACCTACCTATCCGCGCCAGCTTCGACAGGCTTTTAGACATCCATGTCGCGTGTACCCGACTTAACTTTGCCTTCCCCTCATCGATATCAATGACTGCAACACGACAGACACGATTACAAAAGCCAACCCGATATAAAATGAGACGTTGACCTCCTGCCCTTCCTTAAAAAACAAAAATGCAATAATAATGGCATAAATCGGTTCCAGATTAAAGCTCAGATTGACCGTAAATGCCGACAGTTTTTTGAGCGTTTCTGCAAAGAGCACGTACAAACCAACTGTACAGAACAAAGCCAATAAGATCAAATAAATCGTATCTGCAACATTCGGGACAAAACGCACATCTGGAAAAAGATAAAAATACACCGGCAATAGTAAAGTCAGTCCCACCAAACCACCGACCATCTGGTAATAATTGATCAGCTTGCTGTCATACGAGCGGACCAAACGTTCATTGTAAATCGTGTACAGCGCCGCAAAAGCTGAAGAAACCACCCCCAAAATAATTCCAAGCTGATACGAGGTATCAAAGTGGAAGATCAGACTGATACCAAACAAGGTCAATGCACTCAGTAAAAGTTGTACGGCGCTAAACTTCTTCTTATTCAATAAAGGTTCGAAGATTGCTGTAAAAAAACTCGTCAGACAATAACAGACTACTCCAATCGAAATATTGGAGTATTTGATGCTCGCGTAGAAGAAAAGCCAGTGAATGGTAATCAACAAACCAACCCTGGCTATTTTAAAGGCTTCTTTGGTCGATGCCCAGCGAACCACATTAAACAGTTTCAGTACAAAAAAAAAGAATAATTGTCGAAAACAGAATCCTGAACCAAACAAGAGGAAATTCATTCAACGAAATCAGTTTGGCAAAAATACCGGTAAAACCGGCTAACAATACCGCAATGTGCAGTATCAAATATGATTTTTTCATAAAAAGTATATCTCAAAGAGGAATTTAGAAATTAATAAATTACATTTTCAAAAGCACAACAACCCTATTCTGCCATACGATTGGGCAAGTCGTCATACTAAAACACATACACTTATTAATTTCCCGGCGGAGGGAGACAACTTTTTCTGTTCATATTCTCTAAATTCTGCTTTCAAACATACAGAAAATGATTTGAATTTATACAAAATCACTTAAATTTGAATAGAGTTGATAATTCTCAAATATCCATAAGGCCGCTTTCCGATAATCGGAACAACAGGCTCTACGGAACTAAAAATCAAAACATGAAAATTAGGAAACAGCAAAATAGTCCCATAGTATAAATAATAGACAACAAACAAGTCCCATAGGGACGACCTTACGGTAACAACATGAAAATATTAGCTTTCGCAGCCAGCAACAGCTCAACCTCGATCAATAAAAAGTTTGTAACAAGTACAAGCAAATATTACAAAGAAGTAGACGATAGCATCGAAATACTGGAGCTGAACGATTACGAGATGCCGCTGTATTCCAGAGACAGGGAAATCGCAAACGGCATCCCGCAGGAAGCAAGACGGTTTGCCGAAAAGATAGACGGAGCAGACCTTATCCTTATATCCTTTGCCGAACACAATGGAAATTATGCGGCATCCTATAAAAACACGATAGACTGGGTTTCGCGTATCAAAGGGCGTAAAGTATTCAATGGCAAACCAGTCTTTCTAATGGCCACCAGTGATGGAGCCAGAGGAGGCCAGTCTGTACTAGAAATCGCCACACAACGTCTTCCCCGTGATGGTGCAGATATCCTGGAAACCTTTTCCCTCCCCAACTTTTACACAAATTTTGAAGAAGGGAAAGGTATAACCAATCCTTTGCTGCGTAGCCAGCTGGAAGCCAAAGTCCGTAAGACCAAACGGGAAATGGCGAAGAGAGTACAATAAAGTACTTATTGTAGTCATCCCGATTCTCGTATTAGCATCAAGATAATAACCAAAGTCGTCATTTCGAGGAGGTACGACGAGAAATCTATGAATGAATAGAATTGATTTTACCCTTATCTTTACGCGTATGCGATTCTAGGGAGACGCCTGCGCCAGATATATTAATACCAAAATTCCTCTGCCGCCAAGAATTGATGAAGCGCAAACTTTTCGTTCCTTAGATTGTTTTTTGGTATATTGTAAGAATAATTTAAACAGCATATTATCATGGCAAAGAAAGTATTGTTATTAGTAGGTGATTATGTAGAAGATTACGAAGCAATGGTACCTTTTCAGGCAATGGGTTCGGTAGGCATTCAGGTGGACGCCATAGCTCCGGATCGCAAAAACGGAGATGTAGTACCTACTGCCGTACACGATTTCACCGGAGACCAAACCTACAAAGAACTTCGTGGTCACAATTTTGCTATCAATAAAGATTTTGACAGTGTCAACCCCGAAGAGTACGACGGTCTATATATTGCAGGCGGACGTTCGGCTGAGTACATCCGGTTGAACAAACGTGTAATCGAAATCGTCAAACATTTCTTCGAAAAAAATAAGCCTGTAGCAGCCATATGTCACGGCATCCAGGTGTTGACAACAGCACAAGTATTGCAAGGTCGGACACTGACTGCCTACGTCGCTGTTGGACCGGACATTGAATTGGCCGGAGGTACATGGAAAAACATCTCTGCGGATCAATCCATAGTCGATGGTAATCTGGTCACGTCACCCGCATGGCCTGGACATCAAACCATCTTGAAGGAATTTTACAGACTTTTAGGCATCTCTATCCAACTATAACAAGATGATCAGAAAAAACAAAAAGCTATGGCTTTTGGCCATAGCTCTTCTTGTCGTATTGGTCTATGCATTATGGGATTCCTTTAACCAGCCCGGTATAGATTCTCTGCCCGGTCAGTTTGAGGAAGTCGCATTTGTACGAAACGAACAAAACAAAGGTGGTATCATCCGGGTATATGCTATATCCGTAGGTGATCCGGACAAAGCAGATTATCAAGCCTGTGCCGATCTGTTTCCCGTCAATGATTTCAACAGCACGACAAAGGTATTTTTTTTCGATAAAAACTACCCTTATCCGACTACATTGACCATAGATCCTCCACATTACGACACCGCCAGATACCAAGCCATTAATATTGTTAAACGAACGGGAAAGAAGTAGGGACAAAAGATTTTTTGCCCTACTGTTTAAATCTGCGGAAAAAACTGCATTTCACATTAACTTAACATTCAGATAACATCAAAAAAGTACTTTAGCGGGAGAAATCAAAGCAAGCATGGCACGAAAGTTTATTCCTAGAGATATTAGTTGGCTGAGTTTCAACGGCAGGGTACTTCAGGAAGCAGCAGACAAGACAAACCCTTTACCCTTACGCATCAAGTTTTTGGGTATATTTTCAAACAATCTGGATGAATTCTTTCGTGTGCGCGTAGCAGGTCTCAAGCGTGCTTTGGCCGTAGACGAAAAAGAAGCCAAGGATATTTTCTTTGAAAAACCCCAACTTATACTGGACGAAATCAATGAAACGGTCATCAAACAACAAAAAAAGTTTGACAACATTTGGCTGGACGTCCAAAAGGAGATGGCCAAGCAAAATGTCTTTATCAAGACCAGTGAAGATCTAGACAAAGAACAGCAAGCTTTTGTCAAGCAATATTACGAAGACGAAGTCGAATCCAATGTTATTCCGTTGCTACTGAGCGATGAGCGTCCTATTCCCTATCTACGGGATAAGTCCCTGTATCTCGGTGTCGCTATGATGAAAAAAGACTGGCAGTACGAAACCAAATTTGCCATCATCGAAATACCGACACGTCAGATCAACCGCTTTATCATCCTTCCTTCTCCGACAAACGAAGTACATGTCATATTATTGGAGGATATCATCAAATTCAACCTACCATTTATATTCTCCTACTTCGGTTTTGATGAATTCAAGGCACATGCGTTCAAAATCACACGGGACGCCGAATTCGATCTGGACTACGATATCAACACGACCATGGTCGACAAAATAGCCAAGGCCGTAAAGAACCGACGGAAAGGCAAACCGACACGTTTTGTCTTTGACAAAGACATGGACCAAAAACTGGTCGAATATCTGATCAAAAAATTAAACCTTTCCAAGAAGGACAGCATCATTCCCGGACAAAAGATCCATAATTTCAAACATTTTATGGACTTTCCAGAGGTATTCGCCAAGTACCATACCCCCAAAGAGCGTACTTCTTTCGTCCATCCCCTATTCAAAGGACAACAAAGAATCACGGATGTCATCGTCCAACAGGACGTATTGCTTTCCTTGCCCTATCATACGTTCACACCTGTCATCGATCTGTTGCGCGAAGCTGCTATGGATCCGGCAGTGATCTCTATACAGATCACTGCCTATCGCTTGGCGCCGAATTCCAAAATAGCCAATGCATTGGTCAATGCAGTACGCAATGGTAAAGAAGTGACGGTACTATTGGAACTTAGAGCAAGGTTTGATGAAGAGAACAATCTGGAATGGAAAGATCGTTTTGAGACCGAAGGTGTCAAAGTTCTCATAGGCCTACCCCACAAAAAAACACATGCCAAACTCTGTATCATCAAGAAACGAGTGAACAACAAAACCATACAGTACGGTTTCGTCAGCACAGGTAATATAAACGAAAAAACTGCTCGATTGTATGGGGACTATTGTCTGATGACCAGCAATAGAAATATCATGGCCGATATCAACCGGCTTTTTGCCGGATTGAAAAAAGCTAAGCCTGACATTTCCCAAGCCTTGAAATCCGGCAAAGGACTTTTATTCTGCCCGACGGATATGCGCAATACGATCCTTGCTTATCTGGACATGGAAATAGCCGAAGCCAAAGCAGGAAAAAAAGCGCATATCATCATCAAGGTCAACTCCCTCAGCGACAAGGCCATCATCAAAAAGCTTTATGAAGCTTCCGAGGCCGGTGTCAAGATCGAAATGATCGTGCGGAGTATTTTCTGTGCCGTCAACCAAAAGACATTTCAAAAACCCATACATGCCATCAGTATTGTCGATGAGTACCTAGAACATGCTCGTGTCATGTACTTTTACCATGGAGGTAAGGAACACGTCTATATTTCATCTGCCGACTGGATGACGCGAAATCTGGATTATCGCATCGAGGCTGCCGCTAGAATTTTCAACAAGGACATCAAGACACAATTGATAGAAATGCTGAAAATACAGCTAAAGGACAATGTCAAAGCCAGGATATTGGACGATACATTGGACAACACCTACGTCCTCGGTAAAAAAGAAGAATTCCGTTCCCAGATCGAACTGTATCGCTTCTTGAAAGAAGCATAATCCATAAAAAAAATCCCGAGTTTAAACTCGGGATTTTTTTTATGGATCTACCACTTGATAATATCGTTCCCCAACGTAAATATCATCAAGGCAATCAAAATAAAGAATCCTATTATCTGCGCTCGTTCCAATACTTTTTCGCTCAATGGCTTTCCTTGGATCATCTCGATCAGCAGGAAGACCACATGTCCACCGTCCAATGCAGGAATAGGCAGCAGGTTCATAAATGCCAATGCCATAGAAAGCATACCCACCAAGTTCCAAAAACGGAACCAATCCACTTCAGTACCAAACATCTTGGCAATACCTACGGGACCGGACAGTGCCTTGTCCGCCCTCACGTCACCTTTAAATATCTTTCCAAACCCTTTAATATTATCCGTAATAATAGAAAAAGCTTTGTTCACCCCTACGGGAAATGCTTGGGTGAAAGTGTATTCCCTAGTGATCATGACGATACTAGGATCCGATCTCATGCCAAAGCCCAATGTGCCATCTTCGGCCACCTGGCCTGTCAATGTAATTTGTGCATTTTGACGGATGACATCCAGCGAAACAGTCTGCTTGCTTTTCTCTTTAACAGCTGCCTTAAATTGATCAAAGTAAACGATAGGACTGCCATTTACACGGACGATACTGTCACCTGCTCGTAGCCCCATTTTCTCAGCCTCCGATTTCTCCTGCACAAAATCCACGCCCATCATACGCAAACGAGGCTCTACAAACTCATTTTTCTTGTGATCCGCAACCTTGTTCAGTATATCCGAAGGTACTTTGATATCCAACAGCTGTCCCTCACGGCTGACCTGCAGCACAGCATCTCCCATCAGCACCTCTGCAGACAGTAATTCCTTATAGTTGACCACCGTTCTACCATTGATCGCCTGTATCCTGTCCCCTGCTTCCAAACCGATATCCTTACCGATGATACCTGGTACGATACCATTCACAAGTTTAGTATTGTCGATATCCTGCTCACCATACGCAAATGTAAGCATCCAATAGACGACAATACCGACAATCACGTTCACAATGATACCGCCCAACATGACAATAAGGCGTTGCCATGCCGGTTTGGATCGAAATTCCCATGGCTTGGGTTCCTCCTTGAGTTGTTCCATATCCATGGATTCGTCGATCATTCCCGCAATCTTGACGTACCCTCCCAAAGGAAGCCAGCCTATACCATATTCACAACCCTTATAATTGAATTTGAACAGCTTGACACCCCAGGCATCAAAAAACAAATAAAACTTTTCTACTTTTATACCAAACATACGCGCGGCCAGAAAATGTCCCAACTCATGCAATATGATCAATATAGAGAGGGCTAATATCACTTGCCCGATCATTACCAATGCTCCCATGTATTAAATTAAAAAGTCAAAATTAAAAATTAAAAAACTCTCTCCTCTCTTTAGCTGTCGCAAGCATTCTGCTTGTGACTACAACACTCAGTACGCACTACTCAACACTAAATTTCGTGCCACAAGCCTACTTTCTTCATCACAAGCCATATAGTCCGATAGATTCGGGTTATCCACATTCTTTATCTGACATAATGTCTCCTCGATGATTTCACTCATACCCAGAAAAGAAACTTCGCCCCTCAAAAAAGCCTCTACCGCAATTTCATTAGCCGCGTTGAGTACACACGGACGATTGCCTCCCTCTCGCAATGCTTGATAAGCCAACTTCAGATTATGAAAAGTCTCCATGTCCGGCCGTTCGAAGGTCAACTCTTTATGGGCCATAAAATCAAATCTAGGATAGTTGTTGGCATAACGCTTAGGATAGGTCAAGGCATACTGTATAGGCAACTTCATATCCGGTAGTCCCATTTGGGCCTTCATCGAGCCGTCTTCAAACTGTACAATGGAATGGATAATAGATTGTGGATGTATGATCACATCGATTTGCTCAGGCGATAAGCCGAAAAGCCATTTGGCTTCGATGACTTCAAGTCCTTTATTCATCAACGATGCCGAATCAATTGTAATCTTTGCACCCATTGACCAATTTGGATGTTTGAGGGCTTGATCCTTGGTCACAAAAAGCAACTCATCTCTATTTTTACCTCTGAAAGGTCCCCCGGATGCTGTCAAGTAGATCTTTTCAATAGGATTGGACTCTCCTACCAAACATTGGAAGATAGCGGAATGCTCCGAATCAACAGGCAGGATCTTGACTCCATGCTGATTAGCCAATCCCATGACCAGCTCACCCGCAACAACCAGCGTCTCCTTGTTGGCCAAAGCTATATCCTTTCCTTTTTGGATCGCATTTATTGTAGGCTTGAGTCCGGCAGAGCCGACGATGGCATTGAGCACAACATTGATCTGCTCCAGTTCTACCACTTCAGACAGTGCATCAGCACCTGACAAAACCTGTATACCAGTCCCCGATAATGCCTCCTCAACAGGACTATATAGATCATTCTGTAATATGACAACGGCCATAGGCCTAAATTCCAATGCCTGTGCAATTAATGTCTCATAATTATTATTTGCCGTCAGGACGGAGATATCAAAGCGTTCCGGAAAGCTGCGCACCACCTCCAAAGCCTGTGTACCTACACTTCCCGTAGAACCCAAGATCGCTAAATTCCTTTTCTCCAAAACAACACCTCTTAAATAATATTCTTAAACAATTCAGGGTTGTCACTCCCCTTATATTCCTGTATCATATCTGTGTAAGCTATTGCCAACACCAAACTGACCAGCGGAATAACGATAAACGTATTTAGTACACTAGACAAGGTTGCCAAAAGACTATACCCTAAATATTCGAATGTCAATTGCAAAATATAGGTGGATGCCAAACTGAACATCAATACCAATAAATCAATGACATTACCTTTCGTAAAAGCCACACTCAATCGTCCTGCCCGAAAGATATTAAAATTATTCACTAATATAAAAAAAGGAAAGAAAGAAATCCTTATCAGGATCAACATCATTACAAATCCGGTCAGCAAGGGATTGATTTCATAGGAAATAGTTTCCATATTGACCCCTATATACAACAACGGCCACGCCAATACAGAGCAAAGCAAATAAACGACTCCGGAGAGAAACGAATAGATAACCAATCCCAGCAGAAAGTTCACAAACTGTTTCAAAGTAGGGATATAATTTTTCAGTTCCGTACGTTCGATACCTTTTGCCAACAAGACCGCCCGCTTGATCAAAACAAGCTGTAAACCAAAAAACAAGGTTACAAAAAGAATAAATAGAGGGTATTTCACAAAGCCTAATGCCGGTGCATCGAAATATCCGGCCAAAAAAGTCGACAGATTGTTCGTCATGAACAGGAGGAAGCACAATCCGGCTATCGAAATATAATGCCTCTTTAAAATATGCAAGCCCCTAACAATGACATCATTGGCCTTAAAAGTACTTTCCTTAAGAAATTCTAACATGTTGAACGATAATGTTACAAAGATGACATATTTTTTGCATTCAGACAATGTTAATTTACATCAAAGAAAAATTAAATTCATTATATTTGTTGAGATGCTAAACCATTAAGACTGCCTGTAGATATGAAACAAAAGAATACTGTCAAGTTAAGAGGCGTACTTATTTTAAGTACGATCCTATGCTTCATATTTTTTATCGGTGTATTTGTCTACCAGTACGTACAGTACAAGCGTATTGAAGATCGTCTAAATGCAGCTTATTCCACAACCTATTTGCAGTCTTCCAACACGTATTACGAGCTGTTCTCCACTTTTAGCGAAGCCGAAAACTTATTTCGTCTGTACACCGTCGATTTCAACAAGGAAAGCTTTGAGGCATACAAAAACAAACTCGGTACTATAAAATATATGGTCGATTCGATCGCAGCCCTCCCTATAGATGACAATCCCTTTGCAGAAGGTAACAACGAAATAGAGACTTACCAAAGCTTTGCCTTGGAATTTGCGCTGATCAAACAGGACATCGACAAGTTGGTACTTTTTGCTTCGGATTCCCTACAATCTTTGGTAGAGAATTCCAATCTGACGAGCAGACAGCAACAAAAAAGTCAGAATGCAGATTCGCTGATCAGCCAGATTATGCGCGATACGCTCGACAAAGATCTCTTACAAGACACTTTGATCAAACAAAAACAAGGACTTTTCCAAAGAATATTCAATGCAAAAAATGACACGTTGGTCTCCAATTCTACCTACGAGGTACTGAATACCAAACAAGTAGATATCGTCCACCGTAACGTCGAACGGCTTATTTCTACCAACGAAAAGATATACAGCAAAAACATGAGGAATCTCCAAGCCAAATTCCTCCAAATGCAGAATAAGGAAAGGGAACTGGTCAAGTCCAATTACACCTTGTTGAACAACCTCAAAATAGGCTTGGACAAGATCAAACAATTGGAATTGGGTAAATTGCGTCAGGTAGAAGAACGGGATTTTTCGATATACCGAGCTAATTTTAATCGATTCGGCAATCAGCTTATCGCCGCCTTGGTCATCATGCTCCTCATGGTTATTTTTATCATTTATTATCACTACAAAGTGTCTTCTTTCGAGAAAAAACTATTTTTGGAAAAGGAATATGCTGCAAAGATAGCCGAAGAAAAAACAAGTGTCCTCGCTAATATCAGCCACGAAATACGTACGCCACTCAATTCGTTGAAGGGATTGATCGAGCTGCTAAAAAACTCCGGCAAACAGGATACCGTGGACAAAGAAATCATACAAACAGTGGACAATGATATCTCCGTTATCAACAGTACGATCAACGACATCCTAAGCCTAAGCAAGTTGGAAGCAGGCTCTTTGGAAATAAAGTCCGAAGACTTCTCGCCCTATCGGTTGATTGAAGACACTATCCACCTTCATTCATATCAGGCCAAAACAAAAGGTTTGGATTACACGTATGAAAACAATATCGATCCGGATATAAATATCCATAGCAATGCTTTCCGTATCAAACAGGTCGTATCCAACTTGATTACCAATGCGATTAAATATACGCCCGAAGGTGCTGTACATATCCGAGCCTATCTTACACCTGCAAAGGATCAGGACAAACTTGTTGTAGAGGTGATAGACACCGGCGTGGGTATCGAAGAAGCAAAAAAAGACCAAATTTTCAGAAAATACTATATGGTCGATGCCAAAAATAAATCTACAGGTTTTGGTTTGGGCTTATACATCTCCAAGATACTCTCCGAACAGATCGGTGGTACGATAGGTTTCACAAGCAAACCGGGCTCTGGCTCTACTTTTACTTTTGAACTTCCTGTAGACAAGAAAATCGTACAGGGGCTTCGTAAGACGACCTATACAATAGCGGATCTTGATGACAATCTGAACATTGTCATTGTCGATGACAGCCGTATAGGTTTGTTTTTCGTCCAACAATTATTTGGCAACAAAAAGAAGAATGTTCATTTCTTCCACAGCGGTACGCAAGCTTTGGAGTTCATCAAATCCAATAAAGTAGATATTGTCATTACGGATCTGGTGATGCCCGATATGGATGGTTGGGACCTATTGCGCCATATCAAATCCGACGACACACTGTCTTCCGTCAAGATTTATGCTTGCACGGCTGAAGCTATGCTTCTGGAAGACAAATCAAAACAGGAATATACTTTCGACGGCCGACTCGGAAAACCTATAAAGGAAAATGATCTGGTATCCACATTGATGAGAAGCTAGTCTAAAGCTTAAAAATCTTTTTTATGGCGCACGCGTGCCGCGTGTGCTAGTTTTGACTTAAAAAATCATAAAACCTGTATCGTCGTCCCATTTTCCAAAGGGTGAGACGTGCAGATCAGACAACGTCCGTTTTCCACCTCTCTATCGGTCAATACTTCATTGTAATCCATGCGTACGGTTCCTTTGACCACTTGGGAAATACAGGTGCTACACATACCCGATTTGCAGGAATAGGGCAATTTGAGTTTGTGCTCCAATCCTACATCCAGTATGGTTTTGTCATACGGGATCATCAAATCATAATTTTCTCCATTCAACCGCAATACAACACTGTAACTGCTCATGTCTACGGGTTGTTCTTCCTTTTCATCCTCATCCTCTTCCTCTTCGGGAAAATAAAAAGTCTCCTTTCTTATCTGTTCGTCTGGAACACCCATACCCAACAATGTAAATCGGCATAAGTCCATATAGAATAAAGGGCCGCAGGTATAGTACACCGCTTGTCGATCCGGTTCTGTATATTCCTTTAGGAGCTGAAGGATATACTCACGATTCAGTCTGGCTTTTAGAAGATTTTTGGTATCAGACCATATAAATTCTATCACCAATCTGTCGGGATACTGCTCTTGCCAGAACAGCAGTTCATCATAGAACAAAGTCTGCTCCTTCGAACTATTACTATACACAAGGACTACCTTGCTATGCTGTTCAGCTACAAGCGCAGTCTTCAATATGGAAAATAAAGGCGTGACACCTACCCCAGCTGCAAAAAGGAAAACCGTGTGGGAGGCCTCTTTTTGCGGTTCATAGACAAATAGTCCTTGTGGGTCCAATACCTCGACCACATCGCCGACTCGCGTACGGTGATGCAATAGTCGGGAAATTTCGCCATTGTCCACCCGTTTCACCGTGATTTCGTACGTTTCGTCCACATAGGGAGAGCTACTAAAAGAATACGATCTGCGTACCTCCCGATCACCGAACAAAAAGCATAGCGTTAGAAATTGTCCTGCCTTGTAAGGTGGAAAATCCCCTGTTAAATCTTCAAAACGGATGGAAATATTTTGATTGGGCTGATGGATAATATCTATGATCTTAAACTTGTGCATAGGTTTAAAGATATAAAAAAATCCTGATGCTGTACATCAGGATTTTTTATTAAAACTTCGGAAGTCTAAGGGAATTACAGCTTACGTTTTACTTCTACTTGTTCGTAAGCTTCCACAATATCTCCGACTTGTATATCGTTAAAACGATCTATATTCAGACCACATTCATATCCTTGCGACACTTCCTTGACATCGTCCTTGAAGCGTTTCAAAGAAGCCAATTTTCCGGTATAGATGACGACACCGTCCCGTATGACACGGATATCGTTGTTGCGGTTGATTTTTCCATCCAACACCATACATCCTGCAATCGTACCGACTTTCGAAATTTTGAATGTCTCCCGTATCTCGACCTCAGCCACGATTTTCTCTTCAAACTTGGGTGCCAACATACCTTCCATCGCCGATTTGATCTCTTCGATAGCATCGTAGATGATGGAGTAAAGGCGTACATCGATTTGCTCATTCTCCGCAAGTTTTTTAGCATTCTGTGTAGGTCTGACCTGAAATCCGATGATGATCGCATCCGAAGCAGAGGCCAACAATACATCCGACTCGGATATTGCTCCTACGGACTTATGAATGATATTGACCTGGATTTCGTCTGTCGACAGTTTCAACAACGAATCGGACAAAGCTTCTATAGAACCATCCACATCACCTTTTACAATTACGTTCAGTTCTTTGAAATTACCGATAGCCAAACGACGGCCGATTTCATCCAACGTAATGTGCTTGGTCGCACGCATACCTTGCTCGCGTTGCAATTGGAGCCGTTTGTTAGCTACTTGACGTGCCTCAGACTCACTTTCCATCACATACAATTTATCTCCCGCGGTAGGTGCTCCGGACATACCCAAGATCTGTACCGGTACAGAAGGACCGGCTTCTTTCACACGCTCTCCTCTTTCGTTGGTCAAGGCTTTCACCTTACCCGAATACGAACCCGCTAAGATTGGGTCACCTATACGCAATGTACCACCTTGTACCATGACCGTAGTTACAATACCACGACCTTTATCCAGAGCTGCTTCGATTACAGAACCTACGGCACGTTTTTTCGGATCGGCTTTCAGTTCCAATAATTCGGCCTCTAACAATACTTTTTCTAACAACAAATCCACATTCTCACCTGTTTTTGCAGAAATCTCCTGCGCTTGGTATTTACCGCCCCAATCTTCTACCAAGATATTCATCGTAGACAGCTGTTCACGAATTTTATCTGCATTCGCACCTGGCTTATCTACTTTTGTGAAAGCAAATACAATTGGAGCACCTGCAGCTTGGGCGTGATTGATAGCCTCTTTTGTCTGCGGCATGACTGCATCATCCGCTGCAATCACGATAATAACAATATCTGTCACTTTCGCTCCACGGGCACGCATGGCCGTAAAGGCTTCGTGACCAGGGGTATCCAAGAATGTAATCTTACGACCATCTTCCAAGTTTACGGCATAAGCACCGATGTGCTGCGTGATACCACCAGCTTCACCTTTGGTAACGTTTGCCTTACGGATATAATCCAACAAGGATGTCTTACCGTGGTCGACGTGTCCCATGACCGTGACGATAGGCGCACGAGGCACAAGATTATCTTCGTCATCAGGCTCTTCAAGCTCGGTGATTTCCTCATCTTCTGGCTTAATAAATTCGATCTGATAGCCAAACTCTTCGGCAACAATGGCTAAAGTCTCTGCATCCAAACGTTGGTTGATGGACACAAACATACCCAAGCTCATACACGTAGCGATGACCTGTGTGACAGGCACATCCATTAAATTGGCCAACTCATTTGCTGTCACAAATTCAGTTACGCGCAATACTTTGGACATCATTTCTTGTTCCAACGCTGCTTCCTCTGCCGAAAGCGCTATATCATCACGTTTCTGACGGCGCAATTTTGCTCTTTGGGCAAACTTACCAGACTTGCCGGCACCGCTGAGACGGGCCAATGTAGCCTTGATCTGATCTTGAATTTCTTTTTCGGAAAGTTCTTCTTTCGGAGTCTCATGTCTCCCACCCTTCCCTTTATTATCGTGTCTTCCTTTTCCACCTTGATGTGGTGGACGATTATGAGGTCCTCTATTATCGGTGCGTGGACCGCCTTGTTGTGGTCCTCTCGCATGACCGCCTTGCCCAGATGTATTTCCTTGACCGGTTTGAGCATTCGGGGATACAGGTGCTCCCGGTTTATTTGTCCGTTTGCGCTTGCGTTTACTATCCTGATTAGGATTTGAAGAGGAAGCCACTGGTTTATCTTTGGGTTTGAAGGTCGGTAATTCAATTTTTCCAATCACCTTGGGGCCTTCCAGCTTTTCGTATTTTGTACGAATGACTTCGTCTGGTTGCTCTTTAGCAGCGAGTGTAGTGATAGGTTGTTCTTTTTCAACAGTACCTGTTGCTTCTTCTGGTTTTGGTTTTTCTTCGGCCACCACAGTTTTTTCCACAGGTGCTGGCTCGGTTTTGACCTCCTCTACCGTTGCTGCAGGCTCAACTTTCACCTTTTCTTCCTTAGCGGGAACTTCTTCCACCTTTGCTACTGCGGGTTCAGATTGCTTTTCTACCTGTTCTTCCGTAGTTTTTTTGGATTTGCTTTTACTAAAACTATCCAAGTCAATCTTACCGACTACTTTCAGATGGCCTGTAGAAGAAGTGCTTGCTTCCTCTTTTGGAGCTTCCTTTTCTTCCACCGGTAGCTTTTCCACAACAGGCTCAGCTACGTTTTTAATCAATATCTCGTCACTGTCTGTCACGTCATCATTTTTAGAAGAAACAGATTCCTGAGGTGCAGCACTTCCCGGAGTGGGCTCATCGCGACGAATCTTGCCAATGACGATTTGTTTTGCCTCGTCTTTAACAATTTTATCCCCCTGGAATTCACGCAAAAGAACATCATACATTTCTGAAGACAATTTGGTATTTGGCTTTGATTCTACTTCAAATCCTTTTTTACTCAAAAAGTCCACAGCTGTACCGATACCGATATTGAGTTCTTTTGCTGCTTTAAGTAAGTTTATGCTTTTACTTTCTGTCATCTAATGTTATCTTCTAAAAATCTAGTCCCTACAAAAATATGTTTTTTTACACGCATTTAACAATTAAAAAAAGAATATCTTCCTTGTTGCGCTAGCAAGGCCTATAAGGTTTTCGAAAACCTTATAGGCCTTTTCAAAATGCTATTCAAATTCAGATTGTAAAATACGTACAATTTCTTGAATGGTATCATCTTCCAGATCGGTACGGCGTACCAACTCCTCATGCGAAAGAGCCAATACGGATTTAGCGCTGTCAAGACCTACACGTTTCAGTTCGTCAATGATCCATCCATCGATTTCATCTGCAAATTCTTCGATATCCACATCCTCCTCGATCTCATCGGTTTCACGGTACACATCAATCTCATAACCTGTCAGCTTGCCGGCTAGTTTGATGTTATGTCCACCACGGCCAATAGCCAAAGAAACCTGATCAGGTTTTAAATACACAGCAGCCGTCTTGTCTTCCTCATCCAATTTGATCGAAGAAATACGCGCAGGGCTTAGCGCACGTGTGATATACAACGAATTATTCGTTGTATAATTGATCACATCGATATTTTCATTGCGCAATTCACGCACGATACCATGTATACGTGAACCTTTCATACCCACACACGCACCTACCGGGTCGATACGGTCATCATAAGATTCCACAGCCACCTTGGCACGCTCTCCCGGCTCGCGAACGATTTTCTTGATGGTGATCAAACCATCAAATATTTCGGGAACTTCCAGTTCAAATAAACGTTGTAAGAACTCTGGTGCTGTGCGTGATATAATAATTTTTGGATTACTATTCAACATATCTACCTTATGCACCACAGCACGAATACTGTCACCTTTTTTGAAATAATCCGCCGGAATTTGTTCGGTCTTTGGCAAAATTAGTTCATTACCATCGTCATCCAATACCAAGATTTCCTTTTTCCATATCTGATATACTTCTCCGATAACCAATTCGCCCTCGCGGTCTTTGTATTTACGAAAAACCTCGTCTTTCTCCAATTCCAGGATTTTGGAAACCAATGTCTGACGTGCCGCCAAAATAGCCCGACGTCCAAAACTTTCCAACGTGATCTGTTCGATATAATCATCGCCTACTTCCAGATCTGGATCATACTGATGTGCCTCTGCCAATTCTATTTCCAAATCATCATCTTCCGAAAAACCGTCTTCCATAACTACACGGGTTCTCCAGATTTCCAAATCCCCATTGTCAGGATTGACAATGATATCCACATTTTCGTCTGTTCCGAAACGTTTACGAATCATGCTACGGAACACTTCTTCCAAAACGGTAATAACCGTAGGACGATCGATATTTTTAAACTCTTTGAACTCCTGAAAAGAGTCTATCAAATTAATATTGCTGCTCATTCTATTTAAATGAAATTAAAACTTTTGTTTCTTGTACTTGATCCATCGGAAATTCCACAGTTTTCAATGCTGCCTTCTTCCCCTTTTCTTTTACTTTTTGTTCCAATACCAGCAGGTCATCAGTCGCAGACAATAACTTCCCTTCCTCTTTGTGACCATCTGTTAATTTCAGACGGACATTGCGACCTATATTTTTAATATACTGGCGCAAAAGCAACAAAGATGAATCTATACCCGGTGAAGATACTTCCAAACGATAGGCACGATCGATCACATTCTCCTCTTCAAGATGAAAACCTACATGTCTGCTTACGGCGACACAGTCGTCTATCGAAATTCCTTTGTCCCCATCCAACAATATTTCCAAAATACCGTTATTATGCATTTTGATACGGACAATGAACAAATCTTCCCGATCAGCAATTTTTTCCTGCACCAGCTCCGCTACTCTTTGTTCTACCTGCATACTTTCAAAAATTGAATTAAAAAAGGGGGCATACCATGCCCCCTTCCTTTCAGATATCACAAAGGTACGATTTATTTTGACAAATCGTAAAAAAACAGAATTATTTTTTATGATCCACTACCGAGTTGATAGTTTTCTGCATATGTGCCATCATGGATGTCAGCGATTCGATCGTAGGCTCCGGTGTCGGCTGTGGCAATTCGGTCGAGATAAAAGCCTTTGCTTTCCACACCTCCAAAATATCGGCTGCATCTACCCAATAAGGCTCATACACCCTATTGTCTGACACGAGCTTTAGTCCTTTGTCCTCTTTGAACCTTGCTCCTATACGTTTATATACGACACCCTCATCTTTGGAGATGATCACATAGGTGTGACCCGATTTAATATCGTGCCAGTTTTCCACATATTCACCGATGATGATACTTCCTGAAGGCAAGGGCAACATCGAATCACCTTTGATCTCAAAAGCCCTGTACGTCCCCTGGCTGAACATCGGGAGGCTAAACCGGGGCAACTCCTTCACATACTCCGGATCAGCATAACCATTCAAATAACCGGCACTGGCTTTGACCGGAACCAATTCTATATTCTCACGGTCATCCTGATCTACGGTGATACTGAGCACACGCAGATTAGAGGCATTGCTTTTAGGCACAGGTTTCCATTTCTCGTCGATCACATCGTTGGCAAGCTCATCCATAGACAGTCCATAATATTCTGCTATCTTCTTCAACAATTCATACTTGGGTTCTGCACGGCTCTCTTCATAAGCCCCTACCGAAGCCCGCTTGATTTCCATGATATCCGCAAATTGCTGTTGTGTCAGGTTGTTTTTCTTCCGTAAAAACTTAAGGTTGGATGCAATATTTGACATTTTTTTTCAAAATTATTTTTAAATACTAATTTTATTAGTAAAATTGTACCAATAAAGTTAGTAAACAAATTTGAAAGAACCAAATATTTTAGTACAAAACTATGAAAAGACATATTATATATTTAGCTACCAATGCCAATAGAGCACATATTGAAGCCGGATATTGCCAACATATCCCTCATACATTATTTGAGATTTGCGAAGAGGACAAACTACAGTTTTTCTACGCGGCACGTATCAACCGAATAGTGTACATGGAAGAATATCGTTCGCTTGAAGAAGCCCTAAAAAGAAAATCCGAGCTTGCTACATACACCCGCATGATGAAAGAACGTCTGATCCGCAAACAGAACCCAAATTGGTTAAATATCACGGCTGGTGCACATAGGCTCATGAAGCACACGCCACAGGCGTGCGCTCAATGGTATTAAGTTAAGCGTTTTTTGTCATCCCGACGATAGGAGGGATCTGTAAATTAGCCGGCTAACAGATTCTTCGGCAAGCCTCAGAATGACAATATAAAACAGGTTATATCCTTAACTTAATGATTGGGCGTGCGCTAACTAAAAGTCCAGACTAGCACAGGCAATAAAAAACCGTTGCCCGCACCTAAGTGCAAGCAACGGCCTTAACAACCTCAACATATACCATATATGTACCGATTAGACTACCATCCCGGTGCAAAGTTTAATCCGAATGTACCAAATTTAGACCTTGTACTGTTGAAAGGAATGGCATAATATGGTTCCAAGATCATCGCACCAAACAGATTGACACGCAACGACACGCCCGCACTGAATACCGGCATACGTAAATTGGAGGGGTACACCATGACCGGGCTACCGTCATCATTAAATACAGGAGTACCGTCTGCATATTCCGCCTGCACCTTATCACCTTCTGTTTTATTCCATTTGATGACATCTCCCTGGGTCCAAGCCAAACCGCCATCGATAAAAAAATTCAAATCCGAAAACAAAAGCCCCGATTTGACCACAGCTAATTTTTCAGGTCCTGTAAAAGGCAAACGTATCTCAAAATTGGCAATAGCCATACGCGATCCCATCAGATCCATATAAGATAATTTTCCCGAATTATCAAAGTTGCCTGTCTCAAAACCCCGTATCATATAAGGATAGCCAATATACAAGGGATACAAGGCCGCCTCATCTTTACCCATACGCATATAAGAGTAGACACGTCCAGCAACTGTAATCGGTTTATATCGGTTATACTTTCTTAGATCAACATTCACTGCAGAAAAGTTATAATCTCCGAAATATTGCTCTGCCCCTAAGCGATACCTGAATCCTTGCAACGGTGCCGCAATGCCGAAAGTAGCATTATCCCCTACAAAACCCGCATTGGCCTGTTGTATAGTAAACGGATCTAGTCGACCAAAGCCTATTTGAGAAGCTTCTTCATTGGACACTCGCTGGCGATCACCATAGTAACCATAATAACTTTGACGCCATTTATCTACCCTAAATCCATATCTAGAAATCGCTCCACCGAATTCAAACCTATGATGACGGTTGAACGGATAAGCTACAAAAGCTTCGGCTTGGGTCTGAAACTGACGAATAATATAGGTATTGATGGCCAACTCATCGCCATAACCAAAATTTTCTGTAGCATACGTACTGAATCCCGTCATATACGGAATATGCGAAAGCGCACCTCCCCAATTCCAACGGCTACGTTGATTGATATAGGCTACCTGCCCACCAAAATCATAGATCTCACCGTTGATATTCAGCGCTGCAAAAATCTGGTTATATCCCAATATATCAGAGAACATACCCTGCACACCACTTGCTATACCGGCACCATAACGCGACCCTACTGACATTCCCACACCACTATTGGCCAAATAGTCCAATTTGAACTTGGGCTTGTATGCAATATTGTTGATCTGCCGATCTGAGATCCGCTCAAAGACATTGAAATTTCGCAGATTGGTATTGACTACATTCACACCTCTGTTGACATTTGGAGGCAACATTGCCGCATCAAAATTGGAAACAGAGGCATCGATGACTTCAGGAGTAAACTCCGAGCTTTTGGCCTTATAGACCGTGTATTGGTTTTTCTTAAAGTAGGAATACACAATTTCGTCATCATTCGAAATGCTCATCGCAGGAGAATACTCCGTAATACCACTAATCCCGGTAAAATAATCTGTCAAACGCTCTACTCTCCCTGTAGCCAACGTATATCTGAACATATTGCGGAATCCATCGCCATTGGACAGAAAATAGACCTGTGTACCATCTGCCGAAAAATGAGGATTCAGGTTATTGGCTCCCGGAAAAATATCCAGATTTTGAATTTCCTTTGTCTGTACATTGATGATGGCCAGGTTCATCGGAATGTCCACCTCTTTGGAGTTGGACTGTAACGCTACGCGATCGGTGCTGAATACAATGAATTTTCCATCTCTCGAAAAACTGGGTTGGAAGTCCGAATACATATCATTGGTCAACTGGGTAAGTGTTTTCGTTTTCAGATTATAAAGATAGATATCGCTGTGTCCGTTTTTCAATCCCGAAAAAGCAACATGATCCCCATCCGGAGCCCAATTGATATTGGTAAATTCGACAATATCCCCCATAGCTTCGACAAAAAGTGTTTTGCCCGTAGCCACATCGAGTCCCATCAACTTGTTCTTTCCTTCGCTAAAAACAGAAAACGCAAACCTTTTACTGTCGGGCGAAAATGATCCGGCCGATTCCAAAAAGCTGAATTCGTCAATATCCTTGTTAGTCAGCCGGCTCCCCAACTTTCGTATGGTCTTCCCTGTCGTAGCATCCGCCAAAAACAGATCTATACTGAACAAGTCCTGTTCAGAGAGATACACTACATATCTGCCATCCGGCGAAATAGTCGGTGATACGTTCATTCGTCCCGCATTGGATGAATTGATCAAAGATATACCTATAGGCCTGGAGGTTGTATCCTTATTCAGACTACGATAGGTATTTTCCATTGTGTTCTTCCACAGTGTGGACATCGTCTGTGCATCATATCCGAACACTCTGCGCATGGCATACTCATAACCATACTTGGCTGTCTCAATGAACAGTGGCATAATGACTGTATCCCCATAGGTAGAGCCTATAAACGACCAAAAGGCCTGCCCGTACCGATATGGAAAATAGTTGTATGATTCTTCCGTCAATTGCTTCAGACTCGGAATATCCTGATTGGCATAAGCGTCCCTCATCCACATCGAAGTGAAAGCATCTTTTTTGCCTATGGAAAAATACTCAGCCATCCCCTCGACCATCCACAAAGGAATATTGGCGACATTTTCCAGACGTGTCGAGTCCCCCCCTTCCATCAATACCCTGTACTGGAAAGCGTGGACCAACTCGTGTCCCAAAACATGACGCGTCTGTTGATTGATCTGCATAATGGGCATGACCACACGCTGTTTGAAAGCTTCTGTCACACCTCCTGTTCCGACACTGATTTCGCCCGAAATGGCAGTGGTCTGCTGAAATTCAGGATGGTTGTTGTACACGATAACCGGATTCTTACGGCTAAACGTATCCTGAAAAACCTGTTGGTGTAGCTCATACCAAACCTCGCTCTCCTTGGCTAACCACCTGACCAGACTGTCATTGTCCGAATAGTAATAAAGATTGAAATGGGGTGTATCGTAGACTTTAAAGTTCAATTTCTTATATCGCATCTTGTTCTGGCCAAAATACTGAGCTTGCAGGTGTTGGCACGCCAATACACCGATACAGATCAAAAGCAGGAACCTCCCCCATTTATTTGCTATCTTCCTATCCATAATATTAGATTAAATTTCCACCTTTCTATTTTACAACAACACTTCTATTTTCTCTTCCGATTGCTCCGGATTCACGATAACAGGTCGTACTTGGGGTAGCCCAGGCAACCGCTGTCTCAAGCTATCAAGACGTATGCCATCCATCACATTCGTAGTATCAGGCTGTACCTCTATTCTCGGGCTCGGACACTTATAATTTTTCCTGATCTCAACTGTAGATTCGGGAAACTTGCCAAATGTTACCCCCAATTCAGGATGTTTGTACAATTCTTCCATAAATAGAGCGTAGATGGGTAAGGCTGTTTTGGATCCTTCTCCGGTGGCTGAATTCTTGAAATGAATACTCTGCTCATCACAGCCTACCCACACCCCAGCAACCAAATCCTTGGTCAATCCGATATACCATCCGTCCACATAATCGGACGAAGTACCTGTTTTCCCACCGATCTCGTTACCTCCTTTGAACAGATCCCACTCCCACAGCGCCTGCGAAGTCCCCCCCGGTTCCTCTACCGTACCACGGAGCATGTACGTCATCAACCAAGCATTCTCCGGATCGACCACTTGCTTCTCTTCGGCTTTAAATTCCGCAAGCACATTGCCTTCCATATCCAATATCTTGGACACCAAGATAGGTTCGATACGTTTGCCCTGATTCATAAACGTACCGTAGGCTTTGACCATTTCAAAGACCGAGACATCGTTTGATCCTAACCCGACCGAAGGCACGGATTCCAATTTGCTGTCTATACCACACTTATAAGCCGCATCGACAACCTTATCCCAACCTATAGCTTCGGTAATCTGAGCTGTCACCGAATTAAGTGAACGAGCCATGGCCCAACGTAGCGACATCTCTCTGTAAGAAAATGTCCAATCGGCATTCTTCGGCTCCCAAACTTCGTGCTCTCCTTTCTTGTTGACAAATTCGATCCGCACAGGCTTGTCTACATATTTGTCGCAAGGGCTCATGCCCGATTCCAATGCCGCCAAATAGGCAAAAGGTTTAAACGTGGAACCAGCTTGGCGCTTGGCTTGATTGACATGGTCAAACTTATAATAATGATGATTGATCCCTCCTATCCATACCTTGATCTCACCATTGTATGGATCCATAGCCATCATTCCTGTATTCAACATCATAAGATAATGTTTCAACGAATCCATAGTCGAATAATTGACCTTTTCCATACCGTCCCAAGTAAACACCTCCATCTCTTTTTTGACCCGTAGCTCTGCAAAAACACTGTCTTCTACACCATTATATTTTTTCATCAATACCGGATAGACAGGCAATTTTCGCACATGGTTTTCCAAAAAATCGGGAATGACCTTACCCTCCTTATCCCGCCAAGGCTCTTCGCTGCCCCATGTATTTTTCAGACGTCTTTGCAAGTCTTCCATTTTACGGGCCACGACTTCCTCAGCAATCTTTTGCATCCTGGAGTCGATAGTGGTATAGATCTTTAGCCCCGATTTGTAAATATCGATTTCATTGTCCTGGCTCCACTTGTCCAACCATCTCTCGACTGCGGTACGCAGATAGGAATCGCTGGCATCCTTTGTCCCTTGATAATCCAAATTCAACTTTAATGAATCTGTCGCAAAAGCAGCCATTTCTTCTTTGCTCAAGTATCCTGCTTTTTGCATTTGTCCCAACACGACATTCCTACGTTGAAAAGCATTTTTGGGATTTCGGATGGGATTATAAATAGTGGTTCCTTTCAACATGCCGATCAACAAGGCACTTTCATTGACATCTAAGGCGCTCGGCATCTTGTTGAAATACCGCAGTGAAGCCGATTTTATCCCATAAGCATTGTTGCTGAAAGATACTGTATTGAGATACATGGTAATAATTTCATTTTTGGAATATTTGCTTTCCAGTTTGAAGGCCGTCATCCACTCTTTATATTTCGTGACCAAGATACGGATTCCCGGGATTCTGCTCAAATATCCCTGTGAATGTGAATACCGGGTCCGGTACAGATTTTTGGCCAGTTGCTGTGTAATCGTACTGGCACCCCTGGGATCACCCTTTATTGTAGAAACAGCGCCCGAAATCAACCCCATAAGATCCACCCCCGAATGTTCGTAAAAACGGACATCTTCGGTCGCTATGAGTGCCTCGCGGATATGAGATGATATACTGTCATAAGGCACAGGGTCTCTATCCTCTTCAAAATAGCGACCGATCAGCACTGAATCGGCTGTATATACCTCAGAAGCCACATTCAAGGTGGGCATGACAATATCTCTTTTGGTAGGGGAATATCCAAACAAGCCTAAAAAATTAAGTTGAACGGCACAGGTAAACAAGACAACGCTATATATCAGCAGTAGCAGATACCGCAGAAACTTATTTTTCACACGTCTAAACATAAGGTAAATATGAATAAAATGTTTTGAAAAACGATGAATAAATACATCAAATAAGTCCTTGCAAAATAAAATTAACGAATTTTAACATAAGTTAATAATCCGTTGAATTTCATGAAGAAGAGCCACCCCTCATCGGTAAAACCTCAAAAAGGTTAAAAAGTTGTGGATTATTGCACAAATTAAATCAGTATAATTCGCTATTTTTACGATGGAAATAACGCTATCATGCTAAAACAAACCTTACAACAGAAATTATTACAAAAGCTATCTCCACAACAGATACAGTTCATCAAGTTGTTGCAAGTACCTACAGCCTCTTTGGACACACGCATAAAGGAAGAGCTCGAAGAAAATCCGGCCTTAGAAGACGGTAGCTTGACCAACCTGTCCGAACCTATCGAAGAGTACCCTGACAAAGACGCCGATGATGACTACTCCTCCCAAGAGGATTCTTTTGAAGAAGAATTCAGTGTGGAGGAATATATACAAGAAGACAGTTTCAACGACTACGGAGGCAACTACGGGAGTGACGATGAAGAACAACAAAAGGAAATCCCTATCGCTATACAGGATTCTTTTTTCGAAAAACTGCAAAACCAGCTGGATCTACTCGCCCTAGACGACAAAAAATACCTAGTCGGCAACCAAATCATCGGTAGCCTTGACGACGATGGCTATCTTCGGAGGCCTATCCTATCCTTGATAGATGATCTGGCTTTTTCCCAAAATGTCATGGCCGAAGAAAGCGAAGTGGAAGAAATGCTGGCTGTCATACAGGAATTTGAACCCGCCGGTATAGGTGCAAGGGACCTACAGGAATGTCTATTGATCCAATTGCGGAAAAAAGAACAGACAAACCCTATCATCCTCAAAGCTACCGAAGTGGTCAAACATTACCTGGATGAGTTTACCAAAAAACATTATGACAAGATCGAAAAGCAATTGGGTGTCAATTCGAACGAACTGAAGGACATCATCAACGAAATCCTGAAGCTCAACCCGAAACCGGGAGATTCGGGAGCTGTGGCCGGAAAACAACTACATATCATTCCAGACTTTCACATTACCAACAATGACGGTGTGCTGCACCTCACGCTCAACGGCCGGAATGCACCCGAACTCCGTGTGTCCAGATCCTACCAAGACATGTTTGAGCATTACGAAAAAGCCGAAAAGACGGATAAAAAGATGAAAGAGGCCGTACAGTTTGTCAAACAAAAACTGGATTCGGCAAAATGGTTTATCGATGCTATCAAACAACGCCAACAGACCCTGCTCCGCACCATGAATGCTATTATGGAATTTCAGCACGATTATTTCCTGACCGGTGATGATCGTATGCTCAAGCCCATGATCCTGAAAGATATAGCCGACAAGATAGACATGGATATTTCTACCGTATCCCGGGTGGCCAACTCGAAATACGTGCAGACGGATTTTGGCACTTTCCTATTGAAATCCTTCTTTTCGGAAGCCATACAGACAGAAACAGGCGAAGAGGTTTCCAACAAAGAAGTCAAGAAGATATTGGAAGAATGTATCGCAAATGAAAACAAGAAAAAGCCACTTGCGGACGAAAAGCTCACGGAAATACTAAAAGAAAAAGGCTACAATATCGCTCGACGAACAGTAGCCAAATATCGAGAAGCAATGAATATTCCGGTAGCCAGATTACGGAAGGAATTATAGGGTTGATCGCTGGCGCTCTGGTCTCTTATCAGTTCACTGGCACAAGGTTAAGCGAAGCTATCCTTGTGACCGCCTATTTCGGGAGGTGTCTAAAAAGTCGTCATATTGAGCGAACTCGAATACATCTCATTTTAGTAAAAACATTCACTATGAATGAGATACTTTGGTATGCTCAGGATGACAAACTGGAATTCAGGACTTTTTAGACACCCTCAGCTAGAAAACATTTCATTACAGCGGAACATGAAAGATCGAAAATTTTCCATCGCCAAAAGATTAAGGAGTTTCAAATTTGCCCTGGAAGGATTAAAAACTGTATTGCGGGAAGAACACAATGCCAGAATCCATTTTGGGATAGCATTCTTCGTCATCGTATTTGGGCTGATCCTACACATTAATGTACAGGAATGGTTGTTTCTGGTCATAGCTATTGGTTTCGTCATCGCATCAGAAATCATCAATTCAGCCATAGAACATATTGCTGATTTCATTCATCCGGACAAAAATGATAAAATAAAGATAATCAAAGATATATCTGCATCGGCTGTATTGATAGCTTCAATTATAGCACTTGTGGTAGGCTTGCTTATTTTTTTACCAAAAATCATTTAAATCCCCTAAATATCCGAAGTTTTAAAATTTTCGAAAGCCCTATAGCTGACGTGAGCATCTTGTCCGTGCCTATTTAAGATTTGGGAGCTTATTCTCTCACTCCCTCCCTATACCATCGATGCTTTTGCAACAACCTCACGGTAGGAGTCAGGAATACAAAAAAGAAGATTGATGTAAAGGTATTTGAAATCGTAAAAGCCATAGCCACTTGCAGAGAAGGTATCTCGGAAAAATTTATCGCGATATGTTCCAAGATATCAAAAAAAGGAAACATCAACAGCACCCCTATCACATTAAACAACGAAGCCGACAAGGCAACCAACCTAGATATAGGTGTCATTTTGAAACTGACCAATAGAGCCGTTGAAGTCGTCCCGATATTTGCGCCTACAACAATAGGAATAGCTATGGATAGATCAATAGTTCCCTGACTAATCAACACAATGACCAAGCCCACCACGACCGAACTTGACTGAATGATGACTGTGATGATAATGCCATAAAGAATACCTAGCAACGGATTACTAGCCTTAGAAAGTACCTCTACCAGAATAGGATCATCTTTGATAGGTTGCATGGCATCAGAAATCAATGACAACGCAAAGAATATAAATCCAAAATAGAAAATCGACTTACCAGCGACGGCTACACGACCAGGAATCATACTGATCAATGTTCCCAGCACAATGATAAATGGCCCTAAAAAAGAAGATTGAATCGATACAATCCAAGCCGTAGAAGTCGTTCCTACATTTGTTCCGAGCAATATCAATAAACTGTCTCGAAAGGAGATCACACCGGAGTTGACCAACGAGACCGTCAAAGAAGAGACAAATGTACTGGACTGAATGATTCCGGTCACAACAGCTCCCAAAGCAAAACTCCCCACGCTCCATTTCGTCAACTTACCAATCCACTTGGAAAGCCGCTCTTCCCCAAAATTCTCTATTTCTCTGCTAAAACTCTGAAGTCCGTAGATAAATAAAGTAATGGCAGAAACAATAACGATCAACGTCTCTATATTCTCCATCAAAACAGGTTAAACGACAAAAATATCAATTCTTCCCGATAATCCTATTTATATAGGAGCTTCGGAAGTTTTTAAACCTTTCGAAGCCTTCATCACGCTTACTCAAGTCTGTTGCATATACCCTGTGCTGGTGTAAGAACCCCAAGTACGGGAGTATTATTTACTCTTTCAATCCCTCTTTAGTATGATAATATTGAGCAATAATCGTCACAACAAAAATCTGGAAAGCATGAAATAGCATAATAGGTAAAAAATACAATCCTGCCAACGGATTATTCACAAACAAAAACTTACCGAACACACTTCCGTGGGTCAACGATTTTTTGGAGCCACAAAATATGGCCGTGATCTGATCAGCCAGTGTAAATCGAAAAACATACTTTACCAGCATCCAGAGCAATACGTACACGACAGCAAAGAAGACAACAACCCCTACCAAAACCCAAACCAGATAAACCCTACTCACCTCTTCAAACACCCCACTCGTAAACGATTCAGCAAAACTACTGTAAACAATCAGGAGAATGACCGTCTTGTCAAACAAAGAAAGTGATTTGCTGTGCCTATTGGCCCACATCCCAAAATACCGCTGTAGCCACAGACCCAGGATAACCGGGAGGATAATTTCACGGATCAACCCCCAATACACATCCGCAAACACATGATCGGTATGGAAATCCAGAAATAGCCCCATCCAAAGCGGGGTCACCACAACACCGATCAAACCCGAAATACTGGCGTTGAAAATAGCTGCGGGCACATTCCCCCGTGCAATAGATACCATAACCACAGACGAGGAGACAGTCGATGGCAAAGCCGCCAGAAAGAAAAATGACAACCAATAATGTTCTTGCTCCACATTTGCTAAAAACGGACGAAAAGGCAATAAAATCAACGGAAACAGCACGAAAGTAGCACTTTGTACAACAAGGTGCAATTTCCAGTTGCGCAGTCCTGACTTGATTGCCGAAAAGCTCAGCTTCAATCCGTAAAAAAAGAAGATCAAAGACACACCCACCCCAGTTAATAGCGCCATCCATTGCCCATCACGATATTCCACCCCTTGAGGAAAGAAATAAGCAATCGCAATACTTATCAGTAGAGCGACAATAAAACCGTCAAATTTCATAAACCATACATAACCGGTATAAAAGCGTATATCTTACGTTGACGAGAGCATATCGCTCACATCTATTAATTTGCATAATTACCAAAAATTATTAAATAAATTTTAAACAGGCTCTAAAGTTAATACATATATTTGCAGTACCATGAGCACAACATCTTTTTTATCCAACAGGATCAATAATCTATCCGAGTCAGCGACTTTAAAAATGACCAAATTAGGTCGTGAGCTGGCTGCCAAAGGCATCAACGTCATCAGTCTAAGTGTAGGTGAACCCGACTTCAACACGCCGGATCACGTCAAGGAAGCTGCAAAAAAGGCTTTGGACGAGAACTATACCCGCTATTCTCCGGTTCCGGGATACCCCGACCTGCGTCAAGCTATCGTCAACAAACTCAAAAACGAAAACAACCTCGATTATGACATTTCTCAAATCGTGGTTTCGACGGGAGCCAAACAATCTCTGTCCAATGTCATCCTGACACTGATCAATCCGGGCGATGAGGTCATCATTCCTACCCCATATTGGGTATCCTATTCCGAGATGGTCACATTGGCAGAAGGCAAATCTGTATTTATAGATACAGATATCGAGAGCAACTTTAAGATTACTGCCGAACAACTTGAAGCAGCCATCACACCGAAGACCAAGCTTTTCATGTTTTCCTCACCTTGTAACCCGACAGGATCAGTATACAGCAAAGAGGAATTGGCCGCTTTGGTCAGCGTATTCGAAAAACACCCCAATATCTTTATCCTTTCGGATGAGATCTACGAACATATCAATTTTGTGGACAAGCATGAATCCATTGCACAGTTCCCAAGCATCAAAGACCGGGTCATCATTGTCAATGGATTTTCAAAAGCTTTTGCGATGACAGGATGGCGATTAGGGTATATTGCGGCCAACAAGGAAATAGCAGCAGCCAACGATAAGCTACAAGGACAAACTACATCCGGAACATGTTCTATCGCACAACGCGCCGGCATTACAGCCTACGAACAAGGATTGGAAAGTGTGTACGAGATGAAGGAAGCGTTTGCGCGTCGTCGTCAATTGGTCTATGGACTGTTGAATGAGATACCGGGCGTGAAAACCAATCTTCCCGAAGGGGCCTTCTATTTCTTCCCCGAGATCAGCTCCTTCTTCGGCAAAAAAGATCCGGAAGGCAACGAGATCAAAAATTCCGCAGATCTGGCATTGTATCTATTGAACTATGGGCACATTGCTACTGTAGGAGGTGACTCCTTCGGAAACAATAACTATATCCGCCTGTCTTACGCTGCTTCGGACGAAAATCTGAAAGAAGCACTGAGACGCATGAAAGAGGCTTTGGGCAACTTAAGTTAAGTATTTCTTTTAGTCCAGGGTTTATGAACATAAACCCTGGACTAAAAGAAACTTCTAGCTATTGATATAGCTCTGTAGATGATCGATAGTCTGCTTTTGATCTTCGATAATATATTTTACCAAGTCACCTATAGATATCATACCGATTACCTTGTTGTCCTCTACCACCGGCAAATGCCTGAAATGATTGGTGGTCATCAGTTCCATACAATTTTCAATTTTTTCTGCTATCGTGATTGTATGGGGATTGTGTGTCATGACATCATGTATGGGTGTGTCTTTGGATGATTTGCCATGCAGGATGATCTTTCGGGCATAATCTCGCTCCGTGAAAATACCAATCAAGTCTTCATTTTCGACAATTAACAACGCACTGATGTTTTTTTCCATCATAAGCTGCAAGGCATCCAAAACCGATGTATTCCGGCTTACAGAATAAACAACGGGCGATTTCTTCTGGAGGATGTGCTTTACGGTTTTCATAATTTCTTCTTTTAGTTAGCAACAGTCTGAAGCTAATATACAAAAACTAATAGAATAAAACTAAGACCTTCGTCACATCCTTTTGTCTATCTCCCCATGCTAGTGCACGAATCCTTTCGTGTACCTAAAGATTTATGGGCACACGAAAGGATTCGTGCGCCAGCGGTTTAATAAAAACTTACAACTTATTACATCCGCTTCTCAAGCTCTCTGCCGATACTCTTGCCCAAATCCTTGTCTACGGTAATATACCCTGGATAATAGTAATTCTTTCCTCCTATTTTGACGGAAGGCTTTATCTTCAATGCCAGGAAGGCATCACTCTTACGGGTCAGGATATCATTCAACAACTTATCAAACCCTTTTTCCTGAGCCACACCGAATATATTGGCCCTGAAAGACAAAGGTACGACAATGCTCTCATTGGTAGCCAGATGTATATTTTCATGCACAGCTCCTTCAAAAAGTGGTTTTCCCTGTATTTCGATAATGTATTTGAATTCGTTGATCGATGTTTTCGTAGAAGTAGGATTAGCCACTTTCAGATTCACATTGGCTTCAAGGGGTAGATCCTGTTGTAGCAATGCAAAAGCAATAGCCGGCAAGGACGCCAATGAAACACCTTCTGTACTTCCAAACGATTCAATATTCCGTCCGGCTACCTTGACCTGATCCAATGACTCAACTGTATAGTTGCATTTTGCCAAGGCATTGACCTGTGCTTTATAATTGGTTGCACAGCCGGAAAAGGCAAAAACAGCCATACACAGAAGGGATAAATAGATTATTTGTTTTTTCATGTTTATCACTTTATTTTAAAGTTATGATGGTGACAAAGGTTACAGTGATTATAGAGGCCATGAGCCTTCGTCACTTTCATAACATCCGTAACTACCATAACCATCATCACTTTATTTTAAAAATTATACACTATACCCAAGGTAAACACAGCATTTCCGGCCTTGAGATATTCGTTGTTGTTCAACCCTATATTAAACCCGTTCGTATATTGCAATTGTAAACCTTTCGTTAGGCTCATGCGGGTATAGAATACCGGTTCTACAAAAAAATTTTCCTCTGTGGGGCTGTCTATCTCATCTATCTGAAAACGATCCATCGCTATTCTACTTAGACGGATGGCCGTGCCATAGTTCAATTCTCTTTTGTTCCCGAATATATTGATTTTTTGCTTACGTGTGGAAGAATAATTGATTTGTACAAAAATTTTATTGAAATCCATCTCCCTGCTTTCCACGGCTTCGTATCCATGTACGGTAGCACGCTTATCCGCTTCAGAGGTTGCCCCCACACCATAACCACCGTAAAGTTCGAGCACTTGGCGCTTTTCCTTGCCTATTTTGGTAAAATAACCTAACCCTCCTTCCAATAACCATTGATTGAAGTGAGTATTCGACTTCTCTCCATGATCCACATAGGAGCCATTGCCCAGGATAGCGACATGATTGGTGGCGGCTACGGCTATAGAGCCACTGATGTTTCCCTTAGGATTGACATGGGCGGCTATATACCCATCGCCTATATCCTTCAACATAGGTGTAGCCGGTACATTGGGCATATAGATGGAAGAACAGGAAGAAAACAGCACTATCCATGGCAGCACTGCTAACACATATTTTATCGGATGTTTCATCGTACGCAGTTAGAATAACAATCGTGCCAAATCATAAGATGACCTTATAAAGAAAAAACAAAAGCCATTCTTCTCCATAAATCGTGAAGAGAACGGCTCTTGAAAATCGTCATACAGGACAATTTATTCCATATCCGAAGGAACCGAATCCGTTTCCGGTGCTTTGTCGATCAATTCCATAAACTGATCCAGCTTCGGTGTAATGATGATCTGTGTACGTCTGTTGCGGGTCTTTCCTGCATTCGTGGTATTGTCCGCTATCGGGTTGTATTCTCCACGGCCTCCAGCAGTCAGACGCTTCGGATCCACACCATAATTGTTTTGCAAAGCCTGCACGACTGAAGAAGCCCGCAACACACTGAGATCCCAATTGTTGCGAATATTGGGTTTCGAAATCGGATCGGTATCCGTATTACCCTCGATCAGCACTTCGTAGTCTTTGTAGTCCGTGATAATCTTTGCGATCTTGCTCAACGTCTCTCCTGCCTGTTCCGAAATCTCGTAGCTGCCGGATTTATACAACATATTGTCCGACAAAGAGATGTACACTACACCTTTGAGTACTTGTACATCTACATCTTTCATCTCTTCTCTACTCAATGACCTGGTCAATCGATTCGTCAAGACCATATTGAGCGAATCACTTTTGTTCTTGGTATTGACCAAATGCTGTATATATTTATTGGAAGCATTGATCTCATCCACTAATTTGGAAATGTTGACATTTCCTTGTGAATTTTGGGCGATACTCTTGTCCAATGATCCCTGCAAACGGGCATAAGCTTCTTTCAGCGCGGCATTATTCTTTCGTTCATGCTCCAACTGGTCTTCCAGACTTTTGATCTTTGCCCGGCTCTCAGCCAGATCCATCTGTCCTTTTTGGTACAGTTCTGCCAAATCCTTGTGCTCGGTTTCTAACGCCAGGTATTTCTTTTTACTTATACCACAGCTACTGACCATTATTCCCAAGACAAGTGCATATCCTATAAAACGTGATTTTATCATAATCCTCCTATTGTTTTTTCCACTGTACTGCAAAAAAGATGCCTAATAAATCAACGGTATAAAAATTAGCGGCCAAAGCCTCAATAGGCCTGTATTCTGACTTGGATTCTAAAAGGCTTTATCTACTCTTTCTCTTCAAGTACTCTTCGACGACAAACTCTAGCTGTTCCTCTTGGGTGAGGTCAGAATTGTCAAGGACAACAGCATCTTCCGCTTGTCGCAAAGGACTTTCTGCACGTGTGCTATCAATATGGTCCCGATGGGCGAGATTGGCCAATACTTCCTCCAAGCTTACCGACTCACCTTTGCCCAACAGCTCTTTGTAGCGTCGCTCTGCACGAACCATCGGCGCAGCGGTCATAAATATCTTGAGATCAGCATCCGGAAATACGGTCGTACCGATATCCCGTCCATCCATCACGATATTTCTCCTGCTTCCCAACTGCTGCTGCTGGGCCACCATGGCTTGTCTAACCTCTTTGATTGCACTCACTTCACTGACTCTATCGGAAATTTCCATACGACGGATTTCCTCAGATACATCTTCATCATTCAGATAAATCAATGTACGATCAGACTGAGGTACAAAATCGATCCGAATATCCTGTAATGCCTTCGAGATAGCTTGGGTATTGTTTAGATCAATAGCATGGCGCAATAAATACAGTGTCACTGCACGGTACATAGCTCCACTGTCTATAAATACAAAATTCAGTTTCTTGGCCAAGGCTTTAGCCACCGTGCTCTTACCACAGGAGGAGAAACCATCTATTGCAATGACAAAATTATTTCGAGCCATGTTATATCAATTATTTCCTCCTATCAAAATACCGGGCTTATGGATCAATGGAATCTTGGAAAGGTGTTCATCAACAATACTCTCCGGGAGAAAAATATATTTTTTGTCGTAGATCGTGTCATCGATATAATAACTGAGCCAATATTCATTAGTCAACCCAAAAACCTGCTGATCAATGAGTTCTATCTTAAAGGAACTCCGAGGTGCTACATCACCGACAAAGTGGCGTAACGTAGAGGTCTTTACCTCTTTATGGTCCTTAATTCCATAGCCTTTGGAGGTGACGAATACATTTTTTAGGGCAACCTCTTTCTCATTGATCAGATATACCATCCAGTTTTTTACCCCTGGAGCTTCACTCTCCAGGACAACTGCAATGGAAATATCCTCCACGATATTTGGCGGCAAATCCTTTTTCATGATCCGAACTATTTTTTTCGGGTAGTAGATTTTTTCGCACTACCTTTTGCAGATTTCGCTCCTTTTGTATCCTGCTCTGCCCATTTCAATACATCCTCATAGGTGATCTGATTTACGTCTGTACCCTTTGGGATTTTAAGGTTCTGCTTTCCAAAACGTATGAATGGCCCCCAACGACCATTTTCAATCTGTGCCTCCGGATTTTCATCAAAAACACGGATGACCTTTTCGATATCTTTTTGACGTTTCGTTTGGATGATTTCAATGGCTTCTTCTTCCGTCACATCCAACGGGTCCATCCCTTTCGGAAGAGAATAGAACGCCGAATTGTGACGGATGTAGGGGCCAAAACGGCCAATAGCTACAGTCATATCCTTATCTTCGAATACACCTACTTTCTTAGGGAGGTTGAACAGATCCAACGCTTCCTCCAAGATGATGGTTTCGATCATCTGTCCTTTACGCAAAGAAGCAAACCGAGGTTTTTCTTCATCTTCGGCCGTTCCGATCTGCACCAAAGGTCCAAAACGTCCTACACGTACACTGACCGGCTTACCCGTAGCGGGATCCGTTCCCAATATACGTTCATTCGTCGCACGATCGGCATTTTCGAGCGTATCTTCCACCTCTTCATGAAATGGACGGTAGAAACCTTCCAGCATATCCGTCCACTCTTTTTGACCTTGAGCGATCTCGTCGAATTCCTTCTCTACCTTTGCAGTAAAATTGAAGTCCACAATTCCTTTGAAATGCTCGACCAAAAAATCATTGACCAATACACCGATATCCGTAGGGAACATCTTGTTGCGTTCTACGCCTGTCATCTCCGTTTTTACCTGTTCTTTGACTGCATCATCGGACAAGGTTAACACTTGATAATTCCGAGGTTTGCCATCGCGGTCTTCCTTGACGACATACCCCCTATTTTGAATAGTCGAAATCGTAGGTGCGTAAGTAGAAGGACGACCAATACCCAATTCTTCCAACTTTTTGACCAGAGAAGCCTCCGTATAACGAGCCGGTGGTCGAGAAAAACGTTCGGTAGCCGTCATTTCGTTGAGATAGAGTGCTTGTCCCTTTTCCAATGGTGGCAATAGCGCATTGTCCGAATCCTCGTCCCCCATCAGCTCCATATCTTCGTCCGTCGATTCTATATATACCTTTAGAAATCCGTCAAATTTCATAATCTCGCCCGAAGCCGTAAGCTCTTCCGGACGTGTGGATATATGTACCTTAGCCACGGTCTTTTCAAATTCAGCTTCACTCATCTGCGAGGCGATGGCACGTTTCCATATCAATTCATACAAACGTTTTTCCGAAGGATCCCCGTCAATAGTGTGATGCGAAAAATATGTTGGGCGGATGGCCTCGTGGGCTTCCTGTGCTCCGGCAGATTTTGTTTTGTATTTACGCATCTTATGGTATTTGTCACCATAAGCTTTTACAATTTCAGCCTGTGCCGCCTGTATAGCTGTGTCGGATAGATTGACCGAGTCAGTACGCATGTAGGTGATACGGCCAGCTTCGTACAGGCGCTGTGCTACCTGCATCGTACGTGCTACGGAAAAGCCCAATTTTCTACTGGCCTCCTGCTGCAAGGTAGATGTCGTAAAAGGCGCTGCCGGATTGCGTTTGCTTGGTTTTTTCTCCAGGTTCGAAACTTCGAATTCGGCTTGGATACAGTCTTTTAAAAATTGCTGAGCCTCTTCTTTTTTGGCAAATCGCTGTGGCAGCTCTGCTTTGACGATCTCCTTTCCTTTTCCTGTGCGGAAGATAGCGACAACCTTAAAAGAGGCCTCCGCTTGGAACCGATTGATCTCACGTTCACGCTCTACGATCAGCCGCACCGCCACGGATTGTACACGTCCTGCCGAAAGGGATGGTTTTACCTTTCTCCACAATACGGGAGACAGTTCAAAACCAACCAATCTATCCAATACGCGTCTGGCTTGCTGCGCATTGACCAGATTGTAGTCGATCTTACGGGGACTTTCAATAGCCTTTAAGATAGCCGGCTGGGTGATCTCATGAAAAACAATACGTTTTGTATTATCCTCCTTCAAACCCAAGGTCTCATACAGGTGCCACGAAATAGCTTCTCCCTCCCGGTCCTCATCGGAAGCGAGCCAGACGGTCTCGGCAGATTTGGCCAATTTCTTCAACTCACTGACTACGGCTTTCTTGTCCGATGGCACTTCATATTTTTGTTCAAATTTATTATCAGTATCGATCGCGTCATCTGTCTTTACCAAATCCCGAATATGTCCATAACTGGACTTTACCAAAAAATCGCTACCCAGATAACCCTCTATTGTTTTTGCCTTCGCCGGCGACTCTACTATTAATAAATTTTTAGCCATTAAATTCTACCTTTATATTTAGTCGACCCTTTTCTAACCACAATAGAAACATAGACATTTCCCGTATGTTAATCTCTGAAAAAAGGATATTACATAGGAAGTGAACTTCTGACATAGTCTATATAAAAACTATTGTCATGCCCTTTGGCATCTATGTGTTTCAGAAAATAGAACAATAAAAACTATGTTACTATGTGGTTCCATCTTTGTCAGAGACTAAAGATTTCTGCAAATATTAGTATTTCAAAATGGAATGACAATAATTTTTATCACTTATATTGTAAAAAAATCTTACTACTTCAATTTTTGAACCAGATATCCAACAAATAAAAGCACATAAATACCACTGAAGCAATACCATTGGTAGTCATAAATGCCCGATTTACCCTACTCAGATCTGTAGGGCTGACGATACGGTGCTGATAAAGCAAAAGTCCTGCATAGACCAATATTCCAAGGTAATAAAATAGACCCACAGGCATATAAAAGACCGGCAACACCACAAATATCAGTGACAATACGTGTAATACCTCGGAAATACGCAATGCCTTCTTACCTCCAAAATTGGCCGGAATAGAGTTTAACCCATGCTGACGATCAAATTCTTCGTCCTGCAAAGCATAGATAATGTCAAATCCACTAACCCAGGTCAATACCGCCAAGCCATAAAATATGGGTACAATAGCAAATTGTCCCGTTACGGCCAAATAAGCGCCTACAGGTGCTAACCCTAATCCCAATCCGAGTACCAAATGGCAAAGTGGAGAAATACGTTTCATATACGAGTAAAACAGGATCACAAAGAGTGCTACGGGCGACAATACCAAACATAAAGGGTTGATAAAATAAGTAGCCAAGGTAAAAATGACGCTATTCACAATAGTAAAGGACAGCGCATTTTTTGCCGTTATACGCCCTGCCGGAATATCACGCACAGCCGTACGTGGATTCAAAGCATCTACATCCCTATCCAGGTAACGATTGAAAGCCATAGCTGCATTGCGTGCCGTCACCATACAGAGCAGCATCAGCAAAAACAGTTTTACACTGAAAGAGTGCCCGGTCGTAGTGACCGCCAAAACAAAACCGATAATCGCAAAGGGCAAAGCAAATATACTGTGTGCAAATAGCACCAAAGACATGTATTTCTTCATTGGGGGAAGGGCGGAAAGTAACAAGTTTAAAGTTCAAAAAATCGTAATTCGCAAATCATAAATCGTAAATATTAATTATTCTCTATGACTGGCGGTTCGAATCTGGAATTTATATCCGCGATCATGGACAGGATTTCATCTGTACCCTGCTTCGTTTCGGCAGAAGTCAAAAAATGCGGAGGCACTTCCTCAAACCAACTCAACAAGGCCTTACGAAACTTAGCTATATTTTGGTCCGATTTGACTCCGGACTGTTTATCGGCTTTGGTAAAGACCAACAGGAAAGGCAAGCCATTTTCCCCGAGCCAACAGCAGAAGTCCAGATCTATCTTTTGCGGCTCATGCCGGCTATCGATCAGTACAAAGACACATTGCAGGTTTTCGCGGCGCGTCAGGTAGCGACGGATAAAGCGCTCCCATTCGGCACGGTTCTTTTTGGAAGTCCGCGCAAAACCATAACCCGGCAGGTCGACCAGATACCAATCGCCATTGATGACAAAATGATTGATGAGCTGTGTTTTTCCCGGAGTTTGAGAGGTTTTGGCCAAACCTTTACGGTTTGTCATGGCATTGATCAACGAAGATTTCCCTACGTTGGATCGCCCGATAAAAGCATATTCGGGCAGTGTAGGTGCAGGAAGCTTATCAACCTTGGTGTTACTCGTGAGAAATTCGGCAGTTTTTACAAGCATAAACAAAGGTAGTGTTTTCCACTTAACCCCCAAAGGGAAGATGGGTTTTCTTAGGAACCTTCTCCTTTCCCGATTAAAGGGAACAGATCTCTTAAGTCAGTTTCAAGTGCATGAGCTACTTTGAGTATGGCCTAAGGTTGATCTTGTCCGTCTCTATCTGTTACGGTACCTTCTATTTGTGACAGGTCTTTGTAGAGACGCGATGCATCGCGTCTCTACTTATTCATACAGCGATACAGCCTAAATCCTAATAATTATCGATAATCCTTGTCACGACTTTTTCCATTTCCTTTCTATACACCGCTCTATTCACGACAATATTACTGACCAAAAAGGAAAAACCCAGGTTCTTGCCGCTCTTGGTTTTGAGGTAGCCGCTTATAGACACATGATTCGTGAGTCCTCCCGTCTTGGCAGAGATATTATTTTCGTAGCCTTTGTAGTAGCCCTCCAATGTACCTTCATTGCCGGCAGGCAAAATTTTCTTTACCCGCTCAAAATCCTTGCTGTTATAGATCTTTTGCAATAGATTGACAAATTCGTCCGGTGAAATCAGATTGCCACGGCTCAGACCGCTTCCATCTACCCATTTTCCCTTGACCCACACATCTTTCAGCAGATCCTCCTGTACATACTTACGTATCTTCGCCTCATCAAACGTTCCAAACTTGACCTTACCCGACATCAACAGCATCTGTTCAGCATAAAAATTGTCACTACGCTTCATCATGATTCCGGCTAGCTGATCTGTCGGCACCGTATGGAATGGGCGAAACTTCACTCCTTCGGGACGTTTGCGGACAAGCTGCATACGCACATCCGGTTTCACATTTTGCAAGGTATCTTTAAGCAGCAGATACACCAGAGAATCATTGTCCAAATGTGTAAATGGGCGAACCGCTCTATGTCCTTTGGTATTTTTCACCACGTTAAACTCATTGCTGTGCTCTGCCCGTAAAACGGTTACATAATCACTCATGATGTCGACAGAAGGTTGCTGAATACTGGAATTAAAATACGATGGTCTGGCCGTGACCTTATTTCCCTTATTCCTGTAAAAACGTACGAGATTACCATATATCGGCATCACGCTACGTTCGGGTGAGCCTGTAGATTGCCAAGTACCCCAAGACCAGCCCGATCCCAAACGTCCGAATCCTTTAGCACTCGGCAACACAAAACAGATCGTCTTGTCCGTACTCTTCAAAAGGTCAAACAGTTTTTGCTCCTTAAACTCACGTTGCAGAAATGTGGGATCACCATTAGGTTCGATATAGAGTGTCTGGGCATCCGATGCGATAGACCATCCGGGAATGCTATCCCCACACAATTGTAACGTGGTGTACATCGTCCACAGTTTGGTATTGCTGGCCGGAACAAAATGCTTATCCGAATTGAACGCATACAACACTTGGCGCGTGTCTAGATCCACTACCTTAAAACCTACATGTGCCGTATTGAGCAACTCATCCTGGCTGATATCAAATACATTTTGTGCCTGCACCTCAGCACTGTAAGAAGACAGAGCACATGCCCCTATGCAATAAGCGATTATAGCTGTTAATTTATTCATTTATTTTAAAGTTATGTAAGTTATGGAGGTGAAGGAGGTTATGGAGGTATGCGTTTCGCCTTCATAACTACATCACTATCATCACCTCCGTCACTTTATTTTAATTTTCGGATCAAAAAGTCAACGGTTGCTTCCTTAACCTTAATCAAGTTTTCAAACAATTGCCAGTGGTGGTTTTCATCCGGCAATACCAGCACTTCCACGTCGACATTACGTACTTTTAGTCTTTTGTACAAATCTATACTGTGCCAAAACCCTACATTTCCGTCATCATCACCGTGTATCAAAAGCACAGGAGATTTCCAGGTATCTACCCAACGGGAAGGCGAAGAATCCCAATTCAGTCTGGCAGTTCGACTGGAGTTAGGATCCCTGTCACGAAGCCTGTTGTGTACCCCATGTATATCCACCCCAGCCTTGAATACGTCCGAATTTTTGGCCAAGGCCATTGCAGTCAGGAACCCTCCATAAGAGCCTCCGAAAACCCCGACCTTATTGGGATCCACATCAGATTGTCCAGCCAGCCATTTTCCGGCGGCCAAGATGTCCTTGTATTCTGATGCGCCCAACGCTCCGGCTGCTTTAGGGTTTTGAAAATCATACCCATATCCTGTACCTGTCCTGTAATTGACGGACAAGACTGCAAACCCTTGCTGTACCAAATATTGACAAGTAATGTAGTCGTAAAAATAATAATCCCGGTGGTGCCAGCCTAAGTACATTTGCCGACGAGGCCCGCCGTGTATATACACCACGGCAGGTAGGTTTTTCTTGTTCCCTTGTGGCTTGAAATATTGCGAACTAAATTTCACACCATCTTCCGACGTGATGGATACCTGCGTAGGCTTCACAAAACCTGTCTGCACACCTTTGAAAAGTTCATCCGCTACGGCAAGCTGTTTTGCTGTACGTACATCATGCACTTTGGGCTGTACAGGCTTGTCGTAGGTGCTGGACTTGAACCCGATCAGATTGTCTCCATGATAGAAGAATGGTGAGGATTCTATCCCTTCCCCTTCGGTCAGGATTTCCATGTTAGCGTTGGCCAGGCTGACCCTGCCGACATGGGAACGTTCGAAGTCGAATTTGTCCTTACCCGTATTCGCCGCGAAGACGATGTACTCTCCTTTGGAATCGTAAGCGATATCTTCGACCGTGAAACTTCCTTTTGTCAGCTGCTGTACAGCTTTGCTCCTGGCATCCAATCTATAGAGATGTGGCCATCCATCTTCATAAGACATGAAAGTGATGTAATTCGCATTTTTCCAACGTAGATTGACCCCTCCACCGATGCGTGGGTAACCTGCACGTCTCTTGGATGGGGATGCATATACTTTTTCTACCTTGTCCGAAGACAGATCTGCGATCATGACGGACCAAGACCGTGATATGGCAGTATTCAGAGAATCGATAACTCCTCCTGTAGGTTCACGTCTTACGAAAGCTATTTTTTTTCCATCGGGAGACCATTGCGGAAACGCATCGGTGTAGAACGAAGGACCAACCCATTTCAGGCGTTTACCCGCATTTTGGTACACACCGATAAAGCTGTATGTGCCGCGACGGGAAACGAAAGCCAACTGGGAACCATCGGGAGACCACTGTATATTGCCTGCTGAACCCCGCATAGCAAAAAGTTGTTTGCCCGCTCCCTCTCGTCCAAGTGGAGAGCTCCACACATTCCCCCCTCTGAGATAAGTGACTGTTTTATTGGTAGGATGAAGAACCGGAAAATCTCCTACACCGACCTTATAGAGTTTATTGTCCGTCAGTGACAGAGAAAAAACCTCGATCTTGGTTGCACTGGTCAACGAAGCCGGATTGACCGCGACTGCAGCACTGTTGGAACCATGATCACCACCTCGCGCAAAGACGACCCAATTGCCGTCACTGCTAATCGACATACTGGTAATCTCCTGTGCATCGTCTTCGTCAAAACTCGTTACTTTACGGATCGAATAGTTAGGACCATCGGCGGCATAGATATTACGATGTCCTTTTTCATTGACCGTAAAGACTATCCTATCTGCTTTGGCGGCCCCTTTGATATCGCCTATATAAGGAATGTTCAAGAGTTTGCGTAAATCTGTATATTCTTGACCGATGGCACAGCTTTGCCATAATAATAAACCAGAAATGACACAGATCTGAAGTGCTTTTAGAAATTTCATTTTTATTGTTTTTGTTTAAAATATGATTAGTAGATACCCCCGCAAAGCTATTATAAACTTCTTTTTTTTACTATCAAAACTCGGTAACATTTTAATCACATAGCTCAAAAGATATTCGATTTTTTTGAAACCTCGAATGTGTTATTCCAGCCCTAGTCCATACGATTCTCCGGAAGGCACAATGACCGGCTCTTTCTCTCCGCTTTGGTATATCCTTATTCCCTTGTTTCCTTCTACTTTTACCCGATTTTTTTCTATGACGACCTTTGCATCTTCATCCAGCACGATACCCTGCAATTTCATGTTTTTATCCAATATCCCCTGCATATCGGACAATGTCTTACGGTTCTGTGGCGCCTTGACAATGAGGGTATTCCTGACCAATCCATAACCTGTATGCCACCTGTAGCTTTCCGGCTCACCAAACAAGCGAGAGGCCATGATTGCCGCACCATCACCATTGCTTCCCAGGATACCACCCCGCCGCAGTACCTCAAACAGTTTTTTGTGTACCAGTGTATAGAGATATACATCTGCCAACTGCCAACTCCTACTATCACAGATCCAAACGGCTTTGGCTTTATCCAGGGCACTGGCAAAAGCCTGTGAGTTTGCCATATCGCTGTCAATCGTGTGTAAGGAAGACACCCGGTCTGCACCAAGTTTTCGTAGTTCGGCAACGACCTGCTGATTTTCGGCACGCATATCGTGGTTTCCTGTAGAGAGCACCACGATAGGATCCTGGAAGGTGCCCAGTGATTGCAAAAAATGTCTGATAGAGGCCGAATCAGCTTTTACAGATCCATACAGAAGCAGTCTGCCCTGCGGTGGGCCGACGGTTTGCCACGAATCGGCCGGGTTTTTCCATTGTTTTTTTCCTCCTCCCGTCCACATATCCTGCGGTACGGGATCGGCTTTATGGGTAATCCGACGGACAGCCATATCGTATTTGTCTCCAGGAAAAAGATACAGTTGTGGCTGATCGGTATATTCTGGGCGTTTAGTATCGTATAAAGCGACTTTGCCTTCGCCAACGACTTCAAGTTCATTACCCCGGACGACAGCAGCCGTAGCTTCGTCCACCCCAAATCCAAACAGATCGGGTTGGTTTTTCAATATCTTTGCTACAGATCCCATGCGATTTCTACGGATATAGTGTTGGCCGATAGCCGAGTTTTTGACGAACCCCAATCCTACGTATTGTGCGCCGACACCTCCTTGCAAGCCTCCGTAGAGATACGAACCTTGTATGGAGGCACCTGCCGAACTTCCGGCAATCACTCCTCCACGTTCCAGTATTTCAAACATGAGCCGATGTGTCAACGTGTTGAGATAAGCTGCTGCAAGCCGACTCTGAAAACCGCCTGCCATGAACACGGCCTTTGCTTTGCGCAAGGGTGCTGCAAAAGCTTCCGTATTAGCTTCATTGCGGTCTTTGGTATGGAGAATACTTACATTTTTTGCCCCCGCTTCCAACAAACTGATATAACCTGTATGTGTCTCATCAAATGTACTTCCTGCAGTAGGGATAAACACGATAAGTGCTTCGGGATCTCCCACGAGCTCCATAAAATAATGCCAATTGTCCTGGGAGGCAGCTCCGCCAATAATCATGAGAGTGCCTGTGGGTGGACCTATGGTGTTCCATTTTTTAGTATATGCTGTTGGGATATCTCCTGTCTGCCCTTGAGATGATAAGAAAGTGAATAATCCTATCATTATCCATCCCAGGAATAGTATGCTGAACCTTATCTTCAGGTAGTTTTTATTTTGAGTACGATATTGTTTTATCATTTAAGGCTAACTATAAAAAAATTAATTGTCCTCGTTGCAACGAGGACAATTAAAACGATATATGAATCTACTATCTTTTAATTATTCCAAAAATTAGCAGGTGTACTGATTGTCAAGTCCATCCAATACAAACTGTTTGCCCGACTGACTACACGAACATTCTGCCCAGACAACGGTACAATCGTAACACCAATACCGGGAGGATAGATCCTATCCATAAAATCTGCAAATTCCGGGTGGTCATTATACATGGTCAGTGCCGTACCAGATGTATAGGTAGCCCCATAATGTGGATGATCTGTAGGTACTTCATTCCGTTTGCGAACCATCACGTGAGAACCATCCATCTCATCGAGTGCATAGTAATAAGGTAGCCAAGTGTTGGTACCATTTATAGCACCTAACAACTGTATACTGTTCGTAAAGGCAGCTCCATTATAATTATAGACTTGTAAACGTATATATGTCGGCCATACGTCATCAGCCCACAGTTTTTCATAATAAGGCCAAAGTGCAGGACTAATCCTATCCACACTTGTTTCCCGTGTACCCGAAACGGATGCAAAAAAACGAACAGGATCTTGATTTGGATTGAATGAGTTACTCAAGATATATCGTTTCGCAGTCCCCGGATAGGGAAATGCCGGAATATGTGCAACCTGGATTTCTCCTGCTCCTGCGTTCCCGGCACTGGTAATTTCTATTCCGTCCGGAGTAGCATCGCCGAAGAATATCTCGTTGACTTCTATCCCCCCTGGTGCTGTCCACGGTTCGGCCAATCGAATACCGTTGCCCGGAAGTGTCGTATAGGAAAACGTTTGGGTTGTGGTCGTCCCTCCTCCACTGTTCTCCCAAGTCAATGTCACCTGTTGTGTATTGATATTCATTTCCCAGAAAGCCGATATATTATCCAGCACCAGATTTCTGAAATAAGCGGACGAATTCTCGCTGAATTCTTGCAACACACGCCCTACAGAAGCCCTTGCTATAATATCATCGTGGTCGGTAGCCCTTGCTTTGCGAAGCACAAACTCCGTTGCCAATCCACCGGTCGCATGCTTCAGGACAAACTCGCCATTTTCCTGCGGATACATCCTAAAATCAAAGGCTCCTCCTCCAGACTCCGCAATGGAACTATATACCGAGTAGGTATCAAAAATCAGCTCCGGTCCGATCACACCGCCCACACGATAAGTAGAGATATTCTCTGCATCAAATCCATACCGATCGGAGATGATGCTGACCGTGCCGTCTGCCAAAAATTTCATGAGAATTGGGACAGAGGGGTTATCGCTTCCAGGTTGGTATTCCATGAACCAGCCATCCGTGTTGGCCACCAACATTTCCTTATACTCCTGTTGCAGCTCCGCTAAACGAGGGGCATCCGCAGGGATTTTATTGTAGTTCTGATCCAATTTTTCACAGGACGTGAGAAAGAAGACCATACTTAATACTAAACTTACTGCTCTCATATTTCTACTTTTTGTATTAATCAAATCTGTTTGATCTGTCTGCGGCTCGATTTAAAATATATTCCACCCAATATCGGCTATCTTTCCGACTGATTAACCTGAATCTTAAAGTTGTACCTACTATAACAGGAGCAACGGTAACGCCTTCGGCAGGAAACTGGGGATCTAAATAGGCATTGAAAGCATCTATATGCGGCGTAATAGTACTTGCCGCTGTCGTCAACGTCACATTCAATGCGCTCGCTTCATTTATTATTTTATTTAGGTCAAAATTGTACAGGAAGAATTTGTTCCCCGAATCATTCCCGTTACGTGTTGATATTTGAATGTTTCGACTCGAAGCCTGATTGGCCGGAAAATAGATTTGATTCACTAATCTATTTGTTGCCAATGCATCATTTACTTCGGCATTGATATAGTCCTTAAACTCTATCCGATCTGCATTGACAAATGCACTGTAATGTTGGTCCGCATCTGCTGTGTACAAGAATAGGCCTGCATTTTGTTGGTTCGGATCCAATAACCAATCTACTGTAGAAACGGACCTGTCACTGGTCAGTGTATATGGATAAGGTGCTACGTGGGCATACCCCATAGTTCCTACATTCCCATTACTCACAACTTCTATAGCAGTAGCTTTATTGGGATCATCCGGATCTTCATACAACAGTTCTCCAAGCTCTAAAAGTTCTAAAGATACCGTTCCATATGCTAGGGCAGGATCCAGCACAATGCCTTCAGGAGTCAAGGTATAGCCAACAGTGGTCGTAGCGGGTGCTGAGGTCGGCGTTTCCTTATAGGTCAAAGATATCTCCCGGGCAACAGTATCAAAGGAATTGATCGCTGCCGAAAAATCATCGACCGTCAGATTGTAAAAGTAAAAGTCAGACTCTATCTCCACAAAAGCCTTTATCTTTGCCCTAACTTCCGCCGCCAGTCTTTCCTGCTCTTCTTCGTAGGCGATCTGTGCCAGAATATCATCGATCTGAGCATTGAGCAGGGCAAGATTGCTTTCATTTGCGGGGGTCAGCTCAAATCGCTTATCGTCAAATCCGTCCGAACGCACAACCTCAAAAGTGCCCGGCGATTCCTTATAATATATCTTGAACTTATAAGCGCCATTGTGTGAATCAGCCAGCTCGGAAAAAACATTTTCTCCCGAGAATACGATAATCGGGGTATAATTACCTTCAAAATAATACGTAATATCCGTTTGCAGGGTGTGGTAGCCTCTATATCCAGCCAATACGTCCACCTTTCCTCCATTTTTGAATATCAAGTGGAAATAGATGGTTTCTTCATATTGATCGGGCTTGTACGCCAATACCCACCCCTGCGGCGACTGCACAAGGACATCCGTATATTTTTTTGCTATTTCGTCCACTTCGGGCGAGATTTCCCGAGGCGGTAAATGGGTAGTTGTTTTCTCACAGGCCATCCATACCAGCATTACTGCTGCAAACAATATCCAGGACAGGTGTCTCATCATTTTTTCCATAGTTAGTCCTCCAGATTATCCAATATATTTTGTAAATAGGCCTGTAACTCATGCAGGTCTATTCCTTTCTCCAAATAGAAATTATATACCAATTGGTACTTTTGTGACAGGTAATTGTTGGCGGACACGATCTGTAACACTTCCTCCTTTGGCGTGGTCACGATCCCATCGATCCAGGTCGCAAAGTCTTCACTTTCGTTCAGCATTCCATAATTTCGCCAAAATCCACGAGAACGTGCTTCGGCTTGCGAAAAAGCACCGTACGCTGTACCACCTGCGTAGAGTCCCTTGGACACATTGTCAAATCCTGTAGGCCGACCATATATCTTGTCCAGTACATGGGCAAACTCATGGTGCAAGGTAGCATACTGTCCCCGTAGCCAGCTCGGATTGTTCAGATCATAGGCGTTTACTCCCGTGATAATGACACGACTCAATCCATAGGCCAAACCAGAAGCACTGAAATTGCTCTCGCCGCCCTCGACATAGTTGATACTGGTACCGAACATGATCATCTCTATAGGCATGTGCTCGCGCATGAAATCGGTTTTTTGCCGATCATACGGTGCGATAAACAGTTTGCGAAGTACATTCTCAATATAGGGCAATACCAGATCATACCGTGGAGGTACAGCAAACGCACTTGTAGAAACGTACCGGCGGTCATAGCGGTAGATGATCTTCGTCTGGTACTCCTGCCGCAAGTCGTAGATGGCCTGATCCGTCGGGTTATCCGGCAAATCGGTTTCATACGGTTCATAAGAGATAGGCTCCTCTTTAGAACAGGAGACCGCTAAAAGAAACAGACTCACTGAAAAAAATATTACTTTATACATTTTCATCTTTACCATCATTTTAGGTGATTATCTTGGATTAGGTTGCATCTCCGGATTTGCTTCCAATTCTGCAAATGGAATCTGTACAGCCCTACGCAGGTCATCGGGTGGCAACTCTCTGTATTGGGTACCGTCCCAATGCCGGATGTGTATATTGTGACGCTTCACGTCAAACCAGCGGTAACCTTCATAACACAACTCCCGGTTTTTCTCGTCAATAATCTTTTCCAATAGCAGTTCCTGAGTAGGATAATCAGCTAGATTGAGTGCTACATATGGTCTCCAACGCTGTTGTAAAATAGCATTCATCTTATCGATAGCATATTGAAAATCCGGATTGTCTTTACGTACACTGGCTTCTGCTGCATTGTACATAACTTCTTCCACTACAAACAGGCCTACATCAGCATAAGACTGTCCATCAGCAGGTAGATTCCGTCTGAATTTACGAGCCATATAGTTGGGTGTCTGTGCACTCCAAAGTGTAAAGATGCGTCCGCGCACATCATTGGCATGAAAAGTGGCTCGATACTCATTGGCATACAGACTTCCTCGTTCAAATGTATTCCACGTCAGTGTATAATTGACCAAAAGAACATTGCTTTGATGGGTCTCAAAATACCGATTCGCAAATCCATTGTAATCACCTGTTGCAAAATAAGCATCAAAGTCAGCAAAAAGATTTCGGATATTGTTGTTCAGCTTGAATACCTCCTCGCTATGATACAACGAACGCTCCCAATCTTCCTTAAACAGATAAAATCTCGACAGGAAAGCATGAATAGATGCTCTGGACCAATGATACTTGGGTACTGCCATAAACTCTTCCCGGATCAGACCCAATGCCTTGAACGCATCTTCCTCGATACGGTCATACACATATTGTATCGCATCACGGCTATAGTGTTGTCCGGGTTCTTTTTCGGATTCCAACATATAAGGTATTCCCAGATCAGTAGCAGCTGTCTGCGGATTATAGTGCTTGGCAAAGATATTGACCAACATAAAGTGGCAGTATGCCCGGATCATATAAGCCTCTCCCTTGACAGATTGGCGCAGCGCATCATCTCCCGTAGCCTGGTCAATACCTTCGAGTACGACATTGGCTTCGTAGATATCATTGTAATATTTGCGCCAAGCAGCTTCCGGAGTGATGGCGTTGTTCGTAATATAGTTGTCAGACCATAGATATATCGGAAACAACCAAGAGGTAATGTTCGCATTGTTGTAACTCGGATAGTCATAATAACGTACATTGTCCGTATACAATTCTGTAAAATGGTGGTATGCCTGTGGGTAGGCTCCTGTGATTACGGCTTGGTAATCTTCCACCGTCGTCAACCGAACCCGGTTGTCCGGATTGATTTCCAGGTATTTCGTACAGCTAACGAGCAATGAAATTGCCCATAAAAGTGTCGTATATTTTAATATCTTCATCATATCGTAAACATTAAAAATTCATGGTCAGACCCAAAGTATAGTTTGTCGTCATCGGTATGGAAATACCCGATACAATAGCCTCGGGATCCTGCCCACGCAATTTCGGATCGGCCCACAGGACTATATTCTGTGCTTGGGCGGTTACCTTCAAATTGTTGATATTGGTTCGCTGTATCAACCGTGTCGGTATATCATAAGCCAACATCACATTCTTGAAACGCACATATGAACCACTGGCTACCCGGATATCACTACGGTTATACGCCATGAACGGCTCCGCATTCGCAGATATCAATTGGGTACGGGTTTCAGCTTCTACGATTCTGGGGATATTGGTATATCGCTCATCTCCAGGAGTAGTCCATCGGTTGGCCAGTTCGCCGTCCAGTGCCATGACATCTGAATAATAACGCTCAAAGAATGGGTTAAGGCGGATCTTGTTACCGTATGCATAGGTAAATAGAAAAGATGCCTGAAAACCTTTATACTGGAATTGATTGGTCAATCCTCCCGATCCTAACGGTTCACGGCTACCCTCGTATTGCAGCATATCCAAATTGGTAGAATATCGCGAAAAAGAATTGGACAGACCTCCACTCGAAGTATAGAACATCGGCAACCCATCGGCATTCAAGGTTGCGAAGCGGAAAGAATACAATCCGGTCACCGGTCTTCCTTCCAGAGGTGCACCTCTATCCACCGTCTGTCTGACTACCGCGGCATTGGTCTGTAGTCTCGTCACTTCATTATAGTTGTACCCGAAAGTAAAGAGCGTGCTCCACTTGAAATTCGTATTGTCGATATTTTTGGTATTCAGCGTGATCTCAAAACCTTCATTTTTCATATCGGCCCAATTCATTGTTTTGGTACTGAAGCCACTGACCCGGGACACTTGTACGTTGCCGATCAGATCATAGTTTTGGCGATGGTACCACTCCAGAGTGACTGAAGCACGCTTGAACAGTCCAAATTCCAATGCCGCATTGGCCATTTTTTCCTTTTCCCATTGCAGATGCGGGTTGTCCGGAGCTGAAATACTAATGATCTCTTCGACATTATCCGGATTGAATCTCGTGGTTGTACCGTAATAGGCCAATATTTCCGGGCTTCCTAGACCGCTGATATTGCCCCTTGTACCATAAGATCCACGTACTTTGAGAAAATCCAGCCATTCCACACCTTGCAGAAAAGCCTCATCATCCACATTCCAACTGGCTCCTACAACCCAAATAGGTAAAAAGCGAAACCGCTCAGATGCCCCTAGACGGTTGGAACCATCAGCACGGGAAGATAGAGTGAGGTTGTACCTGTTCTTGAACGTATAGGCCAGATTTGCGAAGAAAGAAGCCTCACGGTGAACGTTCAGTCCCATTCCATAATACGGTGAACCATTAGAAGCAAACTGATCACGTTGGATAGCCCGATAATCCGGACTGGACGTCAGACCTCTATAATATTCCAGACCATACCCCGTGAAGCCATGCCTGTCATATTTTCGCTGCCGGATTTCAGATCCACCCATCAGGTCAAAGGAATGGTTGTGGAACACAGGCTTGTAGTTCAAGGTATTCCGAAAGGTATAAAATTCTCCTTGATTATTGTCCAAAATGATAATACCTCCCCTCGGCAATACCGAAATAGGGAATTGACTATCATCATTGGGATCATTGTACAACCTGCCGTTAGCACTTCGGATAGCCGTATTTTCCATTGCTCTGTAGCTTTGTGCTACATTGGATAGTTCGGTAGAGATGTGTTCGGACTGCGCAGAAGTCGTACGTGCTGAAAGGATAGTGGCCAGATTCAAATTGTTGGTGATCTTCCATAATCCGTCTACCTGAAACCGGATCTCTTTTAAGGCTACGTCCACAAAATTGTTATTCATTTCGTGGATAATATTGAAAGGAGCAAAATTGGCCCTGTAATATTCCAAGTTACCATCATCATCATACGGCCTCATCGCTCGGCTCGTGGTACGGGCATAGGTATAGGGATTGATATCAAAATCCCGTTGTGGCAATCCACCCGATTCTGTTTCGTCAAATGCACCAAAAAGACGTTGGTTTCTTGCTGACCCATAAAGGGTACCGGTAATGGAAAAATTGTCCGAAATATTGAAATTTCCCCTAAAATTCCCACTATACCTATCGGTATGCTGATTATGCGTCTGTCCGTTGTCACGAAAATAACTTGCGGACATATAGAACTGTGCTTTCTCTGTACCCGTAGATATGCTGGCACTATGTTCATGATTGACTGAATTGCGGAACAATACATCAAACCAGTCGGTATTGTAGGTTTTTGCACGCTGTATCTCATCATAATATTGATCCCAGGTAAGCTCCTTGCGGGACAGCTGATATTGCAACTTGCCAAATGCACCATAGGTGCTGTTCATGTTAGTAAAGTCTACCAGATTCTTCTCATACAGTTCTTCTGAAAACTCCATTCTTTGTTTGGAGTTCATCACATTAAAATCCCTTATCGTCGGCTTCATGGCCAGACTGAAATTATTCTTATAGCTGATAGCTGTCTTTCCCACACGGCCCTTTTTGGTGGTCACGACGATTACCCCATTTACGGCTTGTGTACCATACATGGCCGTGGCCGAAGCATCTTTCAGTATCTGTATATCCTCGATATCATCCGGATTGATGCCTGAGATGGCGGAGCTCAACATGGTTGCGGCATCTCCGGAATACAATTGATTGGGATTGATATTGACCGGATCGTCCAGCACGACACCATCGATCACCCAGAGAGGCTCCTGATTGCCACTGATCGAGGAATTTCCGCGGATACGGATTTTGGACTTCGTACCGAATGTCCCACTGGTATTCTCCACGGCTACACCAGCGACCATGCCCTGCAAAGCTTTCCCTACGTCCGAAAAACCTGCTGTAGCAAGATCATCGGGATTGACTTTTCCTACAGAACCGGTGAACGTACGTTTATCGATAGTCTGATAGCCTGTGATGACGACCTCATCCAGACTATCGGATTCACCAGTCAAGGCAATACGTACATCACGGTCATTACCAACTACAAATTCACGGGATTGATAACCGGTATAGATAATCTCAAGCGTACTTCCATTTTTTACATTACGAAGTTGAAAAGCACCGTTTTCGTCGGCCGCGACGCCTATGCTCGTACCCTTGACACGAACAGTTGCTCCTACGAGAGGCTCCCCCGTATGTCTATCCACGATTACACCTTTGATATCGTCAGATTGTTCCTGAATAGTCCGTACGGAAGAGGATGGATTTGAAACAGGTTTTCTATTGATCGTAATTGTTTTCCTATCGATCTTGTAGACCAAGCCATTCTTAACCAATATTTCATCCAGGACAGTGTGCAGCTGTACATTTTTGAAATCGACATCTACCGACTTGGACATCAAACTCTCATCGTATTTGTAGAAAAGATTAAATCCAGACTGTTTTTCGACTTCTCTCAGTACTTTCTCAATGGACACCCTCTTTCCCGAAAAGGTAATGGTTTGGGAAAATAGGGTAGCGCTTACCTGCGTAAACGACATGAGCAATAAACAGATAGTTAGCTTCATGAGCAATAATACTTTGCGGTTAATAAGCGGCAAATAAAATTTGCCTACATCCAACTTAAAATGCATAAATTTGTGTCATTAGGTAACGGTTAATAGTACGTTAATTTTCTATTATCTAATTTTGTGCAAGGAGTTCCGAGGCTTCTTGCACTACTTTTTCTACACGGATATCTACTCTTTTCTTATCAATATTGTCTATCATAATGCAGGTATAATAAAGTATTGTCTCCACCACTTTATATGTATATGACGACAGGGGAAACAGAAAGGGCAAAATATTTTAAAAAAAAATGAAAAAGGCAAAACATAAGGGTTCTTCCTATGTTTGCCCTCAGCAAACATAGAAAACATGCTCACAAAGAAAAGGAGACTATCCCTTAAAAAATTTTTTATGCAGATAATATAGAGGAACGCCCAGTAAGGCTATGATCAGTCCAGGCCAGGTATATTCAGGCTTGTAGATAATCAACAATATACAGAAGCCTGCTCCGAGTAAAATATAGACTGCCGGAAGTATAGGATAACCAATAGCTTTGTAAGGACGTTCGATATGGGGAGCTTTTTTCCGAAGAATATAAATGCCTACTATAGTCAATACATAGAACAATACAGCGATAAAAGTAATCATATCCAACAAATCGCCATATTTACCACTCAGACATAAAACAGAGGCCATGACAAACTGTACCCACAGAGCTATAGCAGGTACACCGTGACGGTTCAACTTGCCTGTTTGTCTAAAAAACGCTCCATCCTTGGCCATACTATAGTACACCCGCGCCCCTGCCAAAATCAAACCATTGTTGCAACCGAACGTGGCCACCATAATCAACAGCGCAATAATGACCGTACCACCTGCTCCAAAAATCGCATGCGAGGCATCAATACCCACTCTGTCCTTCTCGGCAAATGCAATATCCTGCAAGGGTAAAACCAGCGTAAACATCACATTCAGCAACACATAGATCAAGGTAACCAATAAGGTTCCCAACAAGAGGCTCAGCCCTATGTTTCTTTTGGGATTGTTGATCTCTCCCGCGACAAAAGTCACGTTGTTCCAGGCTTCATAACTCATAATTGCCCCTACCAAAGCCGCAGCTAAAGCTCCACCCAGCGCAGGCAATCCCTCATAATTCAAAAACGATCCATCGGCAAGTATTCTTTTTAGCTGAAAAGCCTCATCCCAATTGGATCTGACTACATCGGTATCCATATAGATAAACCCAAACACAATCAATCCAGCTATACTCAATATCTTCGTGAGGGTAAAGATCAACTGAATCCATTTACCACTTTTTATCCCACTAGTATTGACCAAAGTCAATAGAAAAATAATGCCAATGGCCAATAGCTGTGCAGGAGATATCTGAAGGTTCCCAATGGAGATCCACACCAGATCTTCGCTTACTCCTGGAATAAAATAAGCCAGAAACTTGGAAAAAGAAACACCTACAGCTGCAATCGTACCAGTTTGTATAACAGCAAACAAGCTCCATCCGTACAAAAAAGCGATCAACGGATTATATGCTTCTTTAAGATAAACATATTGTCCTCCGGCTTTGGGGTACATACCACTCAATTCGCCATAACTCAATGCTGCCGTCAAGGTCATAAACCCACCGATAACCCAGACCAATATCAGCCAACCTGCCGACCCCGTATTCCGGGCAATATCTGCGCTGACAATAAAAATACCTGATCCCACCATACTACCGACCACCAACAGCGTGGCATCCAACAGGTTAAGTTCGCGTTTGAAGTGGGCTCTTGTTTCTTTTGCCATACGGTCTCGTCTTTACGTTAATATTGCTGTGGTCAATGGTGTAACCGGTGTTGTTTTTGGTACGCGATTGTGCAGCTCGGAAAGTGACACATTCGGCAATCGATGCAATATATATTTGGCAAATATTTCAGCTTCTTCTATCAAAGGGAAGCCCGACAATATAAAAGCCCGTATACCCATATCCATGTACCGATTCAGCTTATGGACGATCTGGTCAGGATCTCCTACCAATCCACCACCACATCCCGAAAACACCTTTCCGATAGTCGTCCATAGATGAGGCTCGACAAAACCTTCAGCATCGGCATGCTTCCGCATCTCATCCTGCCGGACAACACCTAGCGATCGTGAATCCTCTCCCCTCGCCCTTATCTCGGCCGCACGTTGCTCATTGAAATGTTTCAGTAGTTTTCTGATTTGCATTCTAGCCTCGTCTTCCGTCTCCCTCACCACGACATGGATACGCAATCCGAAATCGATGGTTCGACCATATTTGGCAGCCCTCCGGCTCATATCCTGCATAGTTTCGTACATAGCTTCCTCTGTTTCGGGCCACATTAAAAACGTGTCACAGTATTGGGCACAAATCTCCCTTGCCCCATCAGAAGTACCACCAAAATACAACAAAGGGCCACCATTTTGCTGATAAGGCTTTACGGGGTCTGCCGCCATTTTAAACCGGTACAGTTCACCTTTGAAATCGATCTCATCCTGTGTCCAGGCTTGTTTTAAAATTTCTATATTCTCGGCACACCGCAAATATCTCAGTTCTGGATCCTCCCGCAAGCCCGGCAAATCAGAATTGATGATATTAATGGTCAATCGTCCCTCCAACATGTGATCCAACGCCGCCAAAGAACGTGCCAACATTGGGGGATGGTATTCCCCTGTACGAATAGCTGTGATAAGATTGATATTGTTTGTGAAAGGTGCAACACCGGCTGCAAAAGTAAGCACCTCTTGACCAACTGTATAGGCTGTAGGCAACAGGATTTTGCGATAACCCAATCGGTCCGCAGTCTGGGCTATGTGCTTACAATGTTCAAAATTGCTTCTCCTACTATGATCCAATACGCCCAAATATTCGGTGTCACCTCCGATAATATCGTCAAACCAGGATATTTCGGCAACTCTTTGCTGGGTTCGAACGGGAACGGCTACGATTTGGTTTAGCATCTTACGTTTATCTATTGTCTTACTGTTTATCAGAATTTATGCCGACAAATATAATCAGCATAATTTAGACTACCAAACTAGTAGACTAAATAGATTAAAAAAATAAAAAGGAATATTAATTGGGTCACAATTTGTCGTGTACTCTAAAAACTATATTAATTTGTCACAACGATAGTTCGCCCATTCAGCGAAACATTCATTCCCCCATCTTTGAAAATCTTAAGCAGTTCGTGAATATCTTCCGAACGTTTTATTTTGCCGACAAAACGTTCATCGGATACCTTACCCACATATTTCACATTGACACTGTACCATCGTGATATTTGGCGCATCAAAGTTTGAATATCCACTTTATCAAATCTAAAATAACCATCTTTCCAGGCAATAGCTTGTTCGATATCACCATTTTGTATTTTCAGATTTGTTCCTGTATTTAGCGCTTCTTCTCCAGGGAGGAGCTTGATGACAGCATTTGCCCCGAAGAGCTGTATCTGCCCGGTAAGCAATGTCGTACGTGTGAATGGTTCGTCACCGTAGGCGTTGACATTAAATGATGTTCCCAAAACTTTGATTTCCTGTCCTTTGGATCGAACTAAAAAAGGTTGATCCTTACGCTTCGCCACTTCAAAAAAGACTTCGCCTTCCATCTCCACCACCCGTTTTTGTTTAGAAAAAACCAAAGGAAATTTGATTTTCGAAAGCGAGTTGAGCCATACCTTGCTTCCATCGGGCAGAATAATGTGGTATGTTCCGCCACGGGGAGTTTCTATGGTATGGTGCTTGTCGGCCAATTCGTCGGGAGATACATCGGACAGATCCAATTTTGAGAGATCATAATGTAGTCTCCCCTTGCTATCATTGACAATGGATACATGATCTTCTGCTATCTCCTCGGCCTGTCCAGAACTGTCCAAGATAATCTGTTCGCCATTGGACAAGGTCAGGATAGCATGGTCACTTCCCGGTTGGACCGTATGCGCAGTTTTGGCAACGGTATCTGTATTGTTGGGTTGCTGCTGAAAAAAATATATTCCCAACCCTACAGCCAACAATATACTTGCAGCCACGGACCACCAAGCATATCTTCTCCAAAAAGATTGATGATGATGAGATATGGCTTCTTCGGCAAAGTTGGACACCATATCTTCCTCCAGATAAAAATCCAGTTCACCCCGAGATAGTAAATCAAAAAACACGGCCAATTCTCTTTTGGTCAGCGTTTTGTTGAGATACCCCTCGACGAGCTTCCTATAGTATTTATCTTCAGCTTTCATGACTACTCCATAAGACGTTGAAGACGCGTACTAGGGTAAGAATATTTTCCAAAGAACTACAAAAAGAATAAAATGAAAGCGGTCGATCCTAAATTTATGTATGATCTCATCTTTCAATCTTTTCATCGTATTGACCATATGGTGCTTTACGGTACTTTTGGAAATGTTCAATTCTTTTGCAACCTCATCATAGGATTTTTCCTGTTCTCTGCACAGATCAAATATCACTTGCGACTTTTCGGGCAGAGACTTCATGTAATTGTCCAAAAATCTAAAGTATTCCTGCTCAGTCACAAACAGCTCCACCTCATTGGACGAAAATTTAAATTCTTTCAACAGATCGTCCGGCATAATCTCCAGTCTGGAGATTTTTTTTAGATAATCCAATGTATGGTTTTTGGCAATTCTATAGAGGTAGGAATTAAAATTGGTCACTTTATCCAAAAACTCACGTTTTTCCCAAAGCTTGACGAACACATCTTGTGTCAGATCTTCTGCAATACTTTCCGAATGCACATATCGCTTGACAAAAACACTCAATTGATAAAAATAGAGATCATACACCTCCATAAAGGCATGATGATCTCCATTTTTGATTTTTGTAGCAAGTGTCTCCAACCTATCCATACATTACTTTTTACGAGGAGGATAATAACTCGCCCTGATCAATTCCGAAATATTGGCAAACGGTTTATCCGGTTTCAAGTATTGCTGCAAAAACTTGTAAGCCTTTAGTCTGACTTCTTTTGCCAGATAACTGTCAATCCGGTCAAAATGGTGCCCTCCAGGTTTATTTTCATAGATCTCATACTCAAACTTTTTGTTATTTGCTTTCAAGGCGCTGATCAAATGTTCTACCTCTTCGATCAACACATCATCATCATTCGTATTGGCATGGATCAGCAATGGGGTTTGCAGTTTATGGGCTTGAAATGCTGGAGAACGTCTACGGTATTCCTTTACATCATCTTTGACCTCTTTGCCGATATGATAATCTGCCGAGAACAGTTTCCTGTAGTCGTCGTCCATATAGCCGAGACGCATCACCAGATCACTGACCGGCACTCCTGCATAGGCTACGGCATAACTCTTCGGAAAATTGAACACATTCAGCAAGGCATGGAAACCGCCATGGCTCCATCCGACAACACCCACCCTCGAACTATCAACAAAATCATAATTTTCGACCATATAATCCCGACAAGCCTTGGTATCGTCTATTTCCAATCCACCATAGTCGATCTTCCGTTGGAAACTCCTTCCATAACCTGTACTTCCCCTGTATTCGGGAGCAGAAACAATGTACCCTTGAGAAATGAACTCTTTGACGATATGATCATTCCCTACCCCAAAGTTGCCATGCACACCACCGTGCACCAATACGATGAGGGGGTATTTTTTGCCCGGATCAAAGTCTTTTGGGATAAAGACGTACGACCAGAATACCAACGGATTGCCTGCTCCTTTGGCTGTTTTGCTTTTGATCTTCGCTGGAGGCCCAGTCATCCGTACTTTGTCCACATAGGCAATCTCTCCAACTTTATTGTACCAGTTCACATCCTCAATCTTCTTGTTAAGCTGATCGAATGAGTAGGACAAATTAGAAACTCTGGTCTGGAGACGCTCTATTTGTTTGAGAAGTTCTGTACTTTCTTGTGAAAATGAAGGGTGTGATATCACCGATATCAATAAGAAAAACAAAATAATTTTATAGGTTTTTAGCATAGCATGTAAGTTTAGGCTAAGTTACTGTATAAAGATAAGACGACCAAACTACAGGTATAGGGTAAAAGTATTTTTACTTTTTTCAAAGCAAACAAGCCTGTCCCTTTTTTGAAAACGAGACAGGCTTGTTTCTTAAACGAAATATCTTTTATTATTTAGTATATCTAAAAATTTCAATGTTCTTTATTTCAAGACTGCTTTCGACAAATTCAAAATCATCCTCGTTGAAAAAGATTCCCGTGATACTCACCAAACCTCCATCTACAAATACCTCAATCGAAGTCTTATCCATATAAACATCCACATCACAAGCAGACTTTGCTATCAGGTTATCCGCGATTATTTTTTTCGGAAAATTGTTGTTGAAAGCAATCAGACCCGTTTCAGAGCGATTCACCGCAAAGTAATTGTGGTTTTTATGGTATTGAAAAGTTAAAGCTTCATTTTTCTTGTTTCCAAAGGTCAATTTAAAATCCCTGGAAAGATCTACGTCCTTTATACTGATCTTAAACGCATTTTTCATTCCCAAAACATTTAGCCTGCTGTCCTTTGCTACGGCGGGAGCAGCTGTTTTAAACCTGGCATTATAGCTATCTATCGGGAAATTCCTGAGATACAGTTTTCCTTCCACTTCGACCAGCGATAGATCGCGTACGGTCGTCATGGCACTCCGCCATTTTTCTGTCGGCACAGCATTGGCATACTGCCAGTTGCTCATCCAACCGATCAATAGGTGTCTGTCTCCTACATTGCTCCAGGTTACACCCGCATAGTTGTCCGTACCCCAATCCAGCCATCTTGTCTCCTTATCATACGATGTAAAGACTTTCCCATCAAAATCGCCCAAAAAATATTGAGTTGCACTGCCTCCATTCGGCCCACCCGGATTGAGACTTACGATCAACACCCACACCTCTTTTCCTTTATAATCCATCTTGAACAAGTCTGGACATTCCCATACACCACCATGCGCACCATAGCCACGGCCAAAATCACTTAGCTTATCCCATTCTTTTAGGTTCTTGGAACCATAGAAGGCGATGCTGTCTCCGGCCGTAAGGCTCATGATCCATTTTGCGCTCTCATTGTGCCAGATTACCTTAGGATCGCGAAAGGCGCTTTTACCTGGATTGGGCAATACCGGATTGCCGCCATATTTTGTCCAGCTCACGCCGTTGTCCAGACTGTAGGCAATGCTTTGTGTCTGCAATCTTTTTCGTCTGCCATCTACACGGGTTTCATGATTTGAGGTATAGAGTGCGATCAAGGCATCCTTCCCGAATCCGGCCGTATTGTCCTTGTCCACGATGGCACTACCCGAAAAAATAGTACCCAACGAATCCGGATACAAGGCTATCTCCCGGTGTTCCCAATCCACTAGATCCTTGCTCACTGCATGGCCCCAATGCATGGGCCCCCATTTGGAACTATACGGGTGATATTGGTAGAACAAATGATACAAACCTTGATGATAGACCATGCCATTGGGATCGTTCATCCAGTTTTCCTGTGGTGTAAAGTGATACAAAGGTCTGAATTTCTCCTCATTCTGACCAAAGGCATTCATCATCAAAAACAACGTAAAAACAAATAAAAAAGCTCTCTTTCTCAACATTATATTTAAAAGTTTAAAGCACGGCATTGTGCCATTCAAAATAATTCAGATCTGTCTGTGTATATATTGGACATCCGCCTTTTTGCGATGTCACAAAAGCCGCTAACACAGACGCAAAATGCAAAGCTTCGCGCATCGGCCGATCCTGTACCTTGGAAGCGATAAAAGCCGCCAAAAACGAATCACCACTGCCAATCGTATCCACGACCTCCACCTTTTGTGCCTGACAGAAATACGTTTCGCCAGCCTCACGGCTCTTATGCATTGCTCCCTTTGCCCCCAAAGTGAGTACCAATTCATTGATCCCAAAGGCTTCCAGAAGATGATCCGTTTGATCACTGACACTGCGTGATCCCTGTCCCAACCAATCGCTGATCAAAGCCAGTTCGTCCTCATTCAATTTCAAAATGTCAGTATAGCCCAATATCTGGAAGATACCCTCCTTTGAAAAATGGGGAGCACGCAGGTTTACATCAAAAATCCGTGTTCCCTTACTCCTTTCCAGGATTTGCACCATGGTATCTCTCGCAACGGCATGACGGAAAATAAGACTTCCAAACACAAGATAATCGACATCTTCCACCAATTCAGCAGGTTTTGGCAATTCCAGATAATCCCAGGCAGTAGGATATACAATATCATATTTCACAGAATGGGTGTCGTCATAGTACACTTCTACCTTGGAGGTAGGTTGTTCTTTGTCCACCTGTACTAAGCTACTGTCTATCTTGTGCTGTGTCAGGAAGTCCACGAGTTCTACACCATCCATATCATTCCCTATACGGGTCAATACCCTTGCCGATACCCCCAACTTATTGAGATGGTAAGCTACATTAAAAGGCGCACCACCGACCATCTTGCCCGTGGGGATCATATCCCACAGCAATTCTCCCATGCACAGGACTTTTGTATGTTGTTTTTCGTGTGTCATTTTGTTTTTTATTGTGTATGTAAAGAGGGCTGTCATCCTGACGGCAGGAAGGATCTAAAACTAATTTAAACACCTTTAGAGATAGATTCCTCCTATCGTCGGAATGACAAATAACGGTAGGGGCATTTTTTTTGCCCCTACAGTCCATCCCTCAATGCAAATTAACCGTATCCATTGCTTCCAAACTCTTTCCTTTGGTCTCTGGCATCATTTTAAGCACATACACCAATTGCAGCACCATACACCCGGCAAAAATCAAAAAAGTATAGCCTCCCCCGATCTGCTCGGTCAAAACAGGAAATACAAAAGTAATGATCGCCGCCAGCATCCAATGTGTCAGGCTACCCAATGTCTGCCCTTTAGCACGAACTTCATTCGGAAATATTTCTGAAATAAACACCCAGATTACTGCACCTTGAGAAAAAGCAAAGAATGCAATGAAAAACATCAAGAAGATGACAATGGCTACTCCATTTGCCAATAAACCTCCATCTCCGGCTTCAAGTGCAAAAAACGAAAATGCAACCAACAATAAGCAAACAATCAATCCTATACTGCCTATCGTCATTAAGGTACGACGTCCATATCGATCGATCACATTGATAGCCAATAAGGTAAACACAAAATTTACTGTACCTATACCGATGGTCGACAGCAAAGAACTTTCCGCACCCAAGCCAGCCAATTCGAATACGCGAGGAGCATAGTAGATAATGGCATTGATACCAGCCAATTGATTGAACATCGCAAAGAGTACAGCCAAAATGATAGGCTTAAAATATTTCTTTTGGAAAAGAGATACGGTAGAGGCTTCTTTGCCCACAGAAGCCTTCTTGATACTTTGAAAATCCGTTTCGAAAGTCACCGGACTGACAGCCTTCAAAATACCCTTTATCTTCTCTTCATCACCACCTTTGAGCCATAGCCACCTTGGGCTTTCGGGCAGAAAGTTGATCAATACCAAAAACAATAAAGACGGAACAGCCATGATGCCCAACATCCAACGCCAGGCTTCTTCGCCTATCCCAGCCAATAAATAATTGCTCAGATAAGCGCACACAATACCCAGAACAATATTAAACTGGAACATCCCAACGAGTTTGCCCCGCTTATGCGGCGGAGCCAATTCCGAAATATAAATAGGTCCTACAATAGAAGAAATCCCCACGCCTACACCTCCCAAAAACCGAAATACCATAAAAAGAACCCAGGACTGTGCAAAAGCAGTTGCCAATGAAGAAACCAGGTATAATGAAGCAACCAGATAAAGCGTGTTTTTCCTTCCCAAACGATCTGATGGTATACCGCCTATCAACGCTCCAAACACTGTTCCGATCAAGGCAATAGACATAGTCAGACCATGTTCATAAGAAGACAGCTTCCAAAGGTGTTGTATGTCTTTCTCCCCACCTGATATGACAGCTGTGTCAAAACCGAACAAAAAGCCTCCCAAGGCAATAATAAAAGTCCAAAAACCGATTTTATTTTTCATGAAATAATTTATATAAGTTTACTGTCCTCCTTGTTGAAAAGGCATAGACGCGCCTGTTTATAATTGTATGTTCCAAAGTTATCCCATTCAACATTTACAAAATAGCAATTTTCAATATTTAAACATGAATTATGTAAACCAATATTAAAAAATCATAACAACATAATAAACAAATATTTATAAAATAATATTAAATCATATATTAACAATTTTATAATTTTATATTTACAATAAGACAAGTATGAAACATCCTTACCTCATCATTACCTTGCTATTACTCTCTTGCCAACCACAGGAACAGCAGTATAATTATACCATAGCTTTTTCCCAATGTATACAAAACGATGTATGGAGAAAAAACATGTTGATCGAAATGAAGAGAGAACTGTCGTTTCATCCTTATATTGATTTTCAATTTTACGATGCCGAAGGCAACAGCAGTAGACAGGTCCAACAAATCGAAGAAATATTAAAAGACAGGGTCGACCTTCTCATTGTCAGCCCTAATGAATCAGAACCTTTGTCCCCTATCGTAGACAAGGCCTATCAAGAGGGTATCCCCGTTATTGTCGTAGACCGCAAAACCGCTACAGAACATTATAATGCCTATGTCGGGGCAGACAATTATCATATCGGCAAATTGGCTGCACACAAGATCAGCGAGGAAATAAAGAAAAATAATAAGCAGTCTGACAATATTATATACATCACTGGATTAACCAATTCTTCCGCATCTATCGAGCGTGAAAAAGGATTATTGGATGGTCTTAAAGAACGTCAAAACTCCCATTCCATTATACGACTACAAGGAGACTGGACACCGCAATCCGCAAAGCATGCCCTATCGACAGTAGACAGGATCACCCTTGAAAACACTGCTTTTATCTTTTGTTTTAATGACCGTATGGGATATCTGGCCAGCCAGTATCTGGATTCCCTACAGCTTGTGCACAAACCCAAAGTCATTGGCGTAGATGGACTACCCGGAGAAGGCAATGGTCTCGATCTGGTCATGAAAGGTATTCTAAACAGTACGTTACACTATCCTACAGGCGGCAAGGAAACCATCCGAACAGCGATCAACATACTACAGAAAAACGATTACAAAAGAAATGTAGACCTTGGCACAATAACGATAGACACGGCGAATGTCCAATTGCTGATCGATCTCGAAAACAAGCTCAACGAACAATACCAGGATATCGACAAACAACAGGTCATCCTATCCGAGCTCAAAAGCATCAACAAATTCGAAAAATACAGATCCAACATTTTCCTACTCTTGCTCATTTTTTCGTTGATAGCCATCGCTGCGATCTTGTACACTTTGCACAACCTCAGAAAATCAAAAGCTATTATCAGTAAAAACAATCAATTGATCACTTTGCAGAATAAGGAACTCGAAAACCTGAACAGCAGACTCAATAACAGTCTGGAAGAACGAACCAACTTATTTAAAAATTTGAGTTATAGTCTGAGCAACCCTATCTCGTTATTGTTCTCTTCTCTGAAGGAATTGCAAAAGAAAGACGAAAACCAAAGCATTGTCCGCAGCCGCACGATCAATATCCTACAATCCGTATCCCATAGGCTCAACAATGTATTCACAGACATCAAAAACTTAGAGGATATACACAATCAGGTTGCCGTAGACACAGAAAGCACCAACCTTTCTACTTTGTTCAATCAAATCACCTATCAGCTTTCCGGTCTCATCCACGAAAAGAACCTCAAAATAACCATAGACAACAATCTCCATACAAATGAGATCATCGTCAGCAAAAAGTGGATCGAAAGAGCACTGTACAACTATATAGAATACCTATTGAACATTTCCCATCCCGGGGGCATCATACATTTCAAACTCAGCAGTATCCTCTCGGACAACGGCATACAACTAAAAGTAACGGTAGGACCATTCTCCTCACAGGAACTCGAGCGGGCCAAACTCGACAGCGACCTTAAACTGGGTGTGGGAATTACGTTTTTTCAGGATGTCATCAAGCAGCACCAAGGGAAAATAGCCTACCGATTTGAAGAAAACTTTATTGCCTTTGACATTACATTCTATGCATTTTCATCCTTGCAAAATAACTTAACAACAAAAAACAACAAAAAAATCGATTATAAAGCCGAAGTTTTGGAGGATGACGAAAACGGCATCATGCCATCCTCAAGAAGGGTCAACATGTTGTACATAGACAGCGACAGCACCTGGACAACTTGGATAAAGAGACATTTCCAAAGCAGATACAACGTCCATATCGCCAACAATTTTGACATAGCCAGACAGAAAACCGAAGAACAGCGTTTTGATATTATCCTATCCGAACACAAAACCATGAGTACCAGCTACCACGATTTTATTAGGTATATAAAAAGCACATCCGACCATGCTACGACAACGTTTATCCTGTTTACCAATGATACAAACAATGTCCATAAAGAGCAGGCCTTCAAAGAATGCTGCGATTTGTACCTATTGAAAAGCGATGGATTGGACATTCTAGAACATGCCATTACATCTTTGGAAAAAAACAGAAAGGCACTTGTCAACAAGCATCTGAAAATATCGGACCGGGATATATTCCTTATCGAAAATGCCCGTACACGTACAGATCACGATGCATTTATCCAAAAGACAAACAGCATCATCGAACAGCACATCGTAAACAATAAATTTAATGTCAGCGAACTCGCTCGATTATTGAACATGTCCAGGGTAAACCTATACAATAAGTTCAACGAAATATTCCAGGTCAGCCCCTCAGACTATATATTGGATATCCGGCTCAAAAAAGCATCGCACCTACTGAAATCTTCTCTCACCGTTTCAGAGGTGGCCTACCAAAGCGGCTTCTCTTCTCCGGCTTATTTCACCAAGGTATTTACAGCAAAGTTCAACCATACCCCTAAAGTATACCAGAGGTTGCATGTGTAAATACGAATTATAAACACGGCTAGTGCACCCATTGTTAGCGCACGAATCCTTTCGTGTGCTTGTTTATCGAGGCACGCGAAAGGATTCGTGCGCCAGCTCATAGACCTCAAAAGGAATAGAAAAACTTCGAGAGCTTATACAAATAATATCCCTGTTTTTTCCTACTTTTGCTGATTATTTGAAAAACCCACAACAATATGAGTAGTGTATTATCCGAACAGGAACAGCAACGCAGGCACAACCTTCAAAGCATCATCGATTTGGGCATCGATCCCTATCCTGCTGATGAATTTGTGGTCAATGTCACTGCTGCCGATATATTGGAAAACTATGAAAGAGATAAGCTAAACTACAAGAATATCCGTATCGCCGGTCGTATCATGAGCCGACGTATCATGGGTAATGCCTCTTTTATGGAATTGCAGGATTCGACCGGACGTATCCAGATCTACCTCAAACGGGATGACCTGTGTCCAGGTGAAGACAAAACATTCTACAATACTGTATTCAAAAAACTACTCGATATCGGCGATATCGTGGGTGTAGATGGTTATGTATTCACGACACAGACCGGAGAAATATCCATACACGCCGAAAAATTGACGATATTGACCAAGTCCCTGCGCCCACTTCCGGTGGTCAAAGAGGCCGATGGCAAAACCTATGATGCATTTACCGATCCAGAGCAACGTTACCGGATGCGGTACGTGGATTTAATCGTTAACCCACAAAACCGGGAAAGATTCATTAAGCGCACGAAACTATTCAATGCCATGCGTACGTTTTTTAACGACGCTGGTTATATGGAGGTAGAAACGCCTGTCCTCCAAGCTATCCCCGGAGGTGCAGCGGCACGTCCATTCATTACACATCACAACGCTTTGGATATCCCTTTATATCTGCGTATTGCCAACGAGTTATACCTTAAACGACTTATTGTCGGAGGGTTTGACGGTGTGTATGAATTCTCCAAAAACTTCCGAAACGAAGGTATGGACAGGACGCATAATCCAGAGTTTACCGTCATGGAGATATATGTGGCGTACAAGGACTATAACTGGATGATGAGCTTTACGGAACGCTTACTCGAACACTGTGCTATTGCAGTCAACGGCACAAGCAAGGCTGTATTCGGCGAACATGAGATCGACTTCAAAGCCCCTTACCCACGCATCACGATGACGGACGCGATCAAACAGTTTACCGGCTTTGATATTTCGGGCAAGTCCGAAGAAGAGATTCGTACTGCTGCAAGAGAAATGGGTATAGAGGTCAATGAGACCATGGGCAAGGGTAAGCTCATCGACGAAATTTTTGGAGAGAAATGTGAAGGTAACTTTATACAACCGACCTTCATCACCGACTACCCTATAGAAATGTCACCATTGACCAAAAAACATCGAAGCAACCCGGAACTCACCGAACGTTTCGAGCTTATGGTCTGTGGCAAAGAAATTGCCAATGCCTACTCAGAGCTCAACGATCCTATCGATCAGCGGGAACGATTCGAAGAACAACTCCGTCTCTCAGAAAAAGGGGACGACGAAGCTATGTTTATCGATCAAGATTTCTTGCGTGCATTAGAATACGGTATGCCTCCTACATCTGGTCTAGGCGTAGGTATGGATCGCTTGATCATGTTCCTGACCAACAATGCTTCTATACAGGAAGTGCTGTTCTTTCCGCAAATGAGACCGGAGAAAAAAGAGCCTTCCGTAGAACTCACTGTAGATGAAAAAACTATTTTGGCACTTCTATCTGAAGAACGAGCCACACTTATCGAAGTAAAGGAACGTTCGGCGCTAAGCGGTAAAAAATGGGATACAGCGACGAAAAGTCTACGCCAACAGAATCTTATAGATATTGTGATTGAAGGCGACAATAAGTATATAATGAAAAAAAGGTAAGGTGCTGAGCACCTTACCTTTTTCTTAAACCTCAAAATGAACGACCTGTTCGGTTAAGAGCAGATCTTCTTCGGCCTCCTTATCCATCCTTTTCCAAGTCATGTAGCCATGTACTTGCTGTCCATCGGACATGATGGGCTCCACTGTCTTTTGGAACAATACATCACCCTCAAAATCGACCTTTCTCACCTGTTTCGTTCCTTCCCACAAAGGGAAAGATGATGTATCGATAAAACAAGTTACATGGGCATAGTTAGGGTCTACAGTATACTTTCCACTGAAAGCCATATAACCTTGAAGGCTCCTTACATTGTTTTTATCTTCAACCCTACTTATTTCTTCAGAAGCCGAAAGCTGCAAGGACATAAAGCCATCTTGACCATACAACAAAAGTCCTTTAGGCGATTTACCCAATGGGAAATACGAATCTCCACCGCGTAGAGGGATTTCGATATAAGAAAGTAAACGCCATGATCCTATTAATTCGTTTTTAAGTGTGCTCATATTACCAGAGGTTGTTGTTTATCTATATAACGTTCGGAACAAAAAAATATTCTGTCATCGTAATATCAAGTTTTCATTTGATCTCCATCCGAACCCTATCGCAGAACTCGGCTCGGTTTTTGCTGCTATGTATCAAACAAACTAAACAATAGTGATATGAAAGGAACTTATTTAACCTTTGTGGTCTTGATGATCCTTACGGTAGTCTTACTTTGCGCAGCTACTTATATAGAATAAAAAAAAGATGGGTAAATATAAAACCTTATAATACCCTAAGCTTCACCTTCGGTAATTCATCTTTTGAAAAATCGATCAGATAACCATTCACCACAGCATATTTGATGTCTCCCTGCTTGGTACCGATAAAGAAATTGGCTGTACCGCCCAGATCAACTGTTTTCGTGAGGTAAAACTGTCGCTGTGTAAAAAGTAGAATAGGCCAATTGTGCAATGCATCCTCCCTATTCGGAGCTGTCATCTGAACAGGAATAGCCAGTATTCCGCTTTTCAATGCATTCAACACCGCATTCTCATCAAGAACGTTACTACGCGCTATCGCTTTATTTGCTATTTTGCCCTCCATAAAAACAAGCCCTTCAGCATCCACTTCATCATAACCGAACAATTCTGGTAAATCGCCGATATCCTCAACCCTTCCTCTCACATAGTAATCCCGACCTACCGTAATCTCATCGCGACGGATAGCAATATCAGTCTTATAGGTGACCCCATCCCTCGTCAATTCAAGATTTCGGATCACGACATCATGCAATTCAGAAGCATTGAAAGGGATATCCTCATAATCTTGGACAGCATACTGTTTGTAACTGCCTTCGGCTATTTCGATCAGTGCATTTAAGATAATGATAAAGTTAAGCTTCCGAATTTCCTGCTTTTCCGGATCACCTTTTAGTCCGCCAGATTCAATTAAGACTGTACTGGCATTCCACATTTGAAAATTGTCCCCAAAACCTCTAGGTGTATGGGCGTCATCATATTTGGCAACTGCATTAGGGATATACTGCTGTAGCAAACGGTTCATTCCGGCGATGATCTGCATAGCACCTGCCCTTACCTCATTGATTTCCCTTTCGTAGTTATATGCCGGAGCCAACAAAGATATCGTGACGGGATTTTTGGTATTCGGCACATTGTAATAAATATTCTGATCGTGCAGATTGAAACCATAGTTCGGTTTGATTTCCTGTGCGCGCTTTTTCAACAAAGTACCCTCTACGGTCTGTGTAGCGCGGGCATCACGATTCAGGTCTATGCTCTGTGCATTGCGACGTGTGTATAGTTCGGCACCATCCGGATTCAGCATGGGGATAAAATGGAGATTCAGCTCCCGTGCCAACAGGTCACGGATAGGTTCACAACCGTCGTCTTTGCCTTCCAAAAAATTAAAAAGGTCAAACAGCGCCATCGTCGCGGTAGGTTCGTCTCCGTGCATTTGAGACCACAACATGACTTTTTTGTCTCCTTTTCCATATTCGACTTCATAGATAGAACGTCCCTGTACAGAAGCACCGATCTGCGTAATGTTCAATAGAGCGTTATTTTGGTGCTTCTTAATTAGGGAATCCACATCGCTATGTTTAAACCGGCGATGATATAGAGCCTCTTCCCGGTAGGTGGCGTGTATAGTACTAAATATAGACGTATCCAATTTCATGGCATCTGAATAATCTTTTGTATGTTTTTTTGTCATGCCGGCTTCCTGACAAGCCATGGCCATCCCCACAAGTATTACAAAGAAGACAAGTTTCATCGTAGTGCGATTTTTGTTCAACATTCATTCGGCCAATATTTGCACTCAACTGCATCTTATCTCTATCGAATAGCAAAAATTGGTCATGATGATACAACCAATTTTCGAGCCAAACATCTTATCTGTCAAACAGCAAACGATGGCCCGAACCCACTTCAAGGATTTGTCCATTGGAATAAGCCAGATTGCCGGACACTAACGTGTGTACGACAGTCGAGGAGAATGTATGGTTTTCAAAAGGCGACCAGCCACATTTGGAAAGAATATTTTCTTTGGCTACTGTATAAGGTCTATTCAGATCCACCAACACCAAATCCGCCCAATAGCCTTCACGAATAAAGCCCCGCTGCTCGATCTGAAAACAAATTGCCGTATTGTGTGCCGTTTTTTGCACCAGTTGCTCCAACGTCAATTTTCCCTGCCGTACCATATCCAACAAAGCCTGCAAAGCATGTTGCACCAAGGGGCCTCCCGAGGGGGCCTGCAGATAAGGCTGTTCTTTTTCCTCACGGGTATGTGGAGCATGGTCCGTAGCGATCACATCGATGTGTCCATCCAATACCGCTTTCAGTATCTGCTCCCTATCCTGTGCGGTCTTTACGGCCGGGTTCCACTTGATGAAGTTTCCTTTGGTCTTATAGTCCGCATCCGAAAACCACAGATGGTGCACACAGGCTTCGGACGTAATACGTTTTTGCTCCAAAGGAATTGTGTTGTCAAACAATGCTGTCTCTCGTCCGGTAGAGATATGCAGGATATGCAACCTTGAGTTGTTTTTTCGCGCCAGTTCCACAGCCTTAGACGAGGAGAGGTAGCACGCTTCGGCCGAACGTATCAAAGGATGCATTTCTATACCAATATTGTCTCCATACTGCTCCTTGAACCGAGCGAGATTGGCCTGTATGGTTGCTTCATCCTCACAATGCGTAGCAATCAGCGTAGGTGCATTGCGAAAAATATTTTCTAAAGCCATCTCGTTGTCTACTAACATATTGCCTGTGGATGAGCCCATAAAAACCTTGATACCGCACACATCCCGGGGGTTCGTTTTCAATACCTCGTCTAGATTATCGTTGGCCGCTCCCATGAAAAAGGAATAATTGGCCAAAGAGGTATCCTGCGCAATATCGTACTTGTCCTGCAAAAGTTTTTGGGTCAGTGTATTGGGTACGGTGTTGGGCATTTCCATAAAAGAGGTCGTCCCACCAGCCACAGCCGCACGGCTTTCGGTAAAGATATTGGCCTTGTAGGTCAAACCCGGCTCACGAAAATGCACTTGGTCATCGATCAGTCCGGGCAACAGGTGTAGGCCTTCTGCATTGACCTCCCTATCCGCACTGCGGTCGATCTGTGCATCTATCTGCTCAATACGGCCACCCTTGACATAGATATCCAAAACCTGTGTAGTACCTTCATTGACGACTTGTGCATTTTTTATCAGTATTGTAGACATAGAAAAGTATAAGTAATAACTAGGACAAATATAAAATTAATTGAAGGATTTGGCGATTTTTTAAAGCCTGATATAAACAGACCGATCAAAAATTTGCCCACTTTTTATTTTTTAGTTAACTTCGAACTGAGATTTAAAGTACACCTCCCAAAGCTGAATAATACGGATCTGAGTATGGTTAAGGATATAGTTGTGTTGATTGCTGAAAACAGAGAGACGGCATTTACCCTGCTCTACGATAAGTATTGGGCTATCGTATTCCGACAGGCTTTTGCAAAGGTAGGTCATGAAGATGTCGCAGCCGATCTTGCCCAGGAAACCTTCACGATACTATGGAAAAAACTGGATGAAATACAGGACATCGAATCCTGTAAAGCTTTCCTTTTTGGGGTTTTACGAAACAAAACCTTGCAATATTTCGAAAAAAACAAGGCCTATTTTAACCGTATCTTCGAAATCAACCAGCAACAAGAGCAAATCCTTGTCTCAGCACACGAATTGCTTGTAGAAAAAGAAACAAGAAGTCTCATTCAGCAAGTCATCGATCGTATGCCAGAGCAGATGCGCAAGATATATCTCTTAAAAAAAGAAGAAGAATATTCTATACAGGAAATCTCCGATCAGCTTTCCCTCTCTCCACAAACAATCAAAAACCAACTCCACTCTGCCTACAACAGACTTAAAAAAGTCATTTTCAACGGTAAAAATTATTTCTTATAGTTTTTTTCTCGCTGAAATCGAAGTTATTCTTTAGCCATCCTTTGAAGTCTACCGCAATGTTTTTTGATGTGCAAATAAAATAGGAATAGTTTTGTAAATCCTTAAATTTGCGGGGTATGTCCGAAACAAATCGTATAGAATACAAACAAGAACTCACCAAAGAATTAGAACTTGAAAAAGAGGTGGTTGCTTTCCTGAATTATAAGGAAGGTGGGATTGTTTATATTGGAATAGATAAATATGGCATGACGTGCGGTGTTACCGATGCAGACGGGGATATGCTCAAAATAAAAGATCGTCTGAAGAACAATATCCTTCCTTCGTGTTTGGGGCTGTTTGATGTCGTTTCGGAACAACGAGATCATAAAAATGTGATCAAGATAGTGGTGGCGAGCGGAGCGGAAAAACCGTATTACATCAAGAAATACGGTATGTCCGAAAAAGGCTGTTTTATCCGAACAGGGACAGCCGCCGAACCGATGCCGCAAAAAATGATTGACGATCTGTTTGCCAGGCGTACCCGTAATTCCATTGGAAAAATCAGGTCGAACCGTCAGGATTTGACGTTTGAGCAATTGAAAATTTACTACAATGGACAAGGGAAAACACTCAATCAGCATTTTGCTACAAACCTGGAATTGCTGACCCGGGATGGCGAATACAATTATGTAGCCTATCTAATGGCAGATGAAAACGGAAATTCTATCAAGTTTGCAAAATATGATGGCACTACACGGGTTAACCTTATTGAGAATAAGGAATTTGGCTATTGCTCGCTGGTAAAAGCAACTTACAGCATTTTGGATAAGCTGGAGGTAGAAAACATCACACATACAAAAATCACTTCTAAACAGCGGATCAATCAACAAACGTGGGATACGACTGCTTTACGTGAAGCTGTGCTGAACGCATTTGTACACAATGACTATACCACCGAAATCCCCCCAAAATTTGAGATTTTTGATGACCGGATCGAAATAACTTCCGCAGGATTATTACCCGACGGATATACCGAAGAAGAATTTTTTGAGGGCATATCAGCACCCCGTAATAAGGAACTCATGCGAATTTATCGGGACTTGGAACTGGTAGAACAGTTGGGTTCCGGTGTACCACGTATTTTGGAGGCCTACGACAAAAGTTGTTTTAGGTTCTTTCCGAATTTTATCCGTATGACCTTCCCCAAATTTGTAGGTGGTCAAGTAGGTGGTCAAGTAGGTGGTCAAGTAGGTGGTCAAGTGAATAAGATATTCCTTACGGAAAGACAGAAGGAAGTGTTGGATATGATAAAAGAAAACCCGGCTATTTCTCGCAGCCAGTTATCGTCCAAACTGGGAGTCAATGAATCTGCCATACAGAAACATATTGATGCACTGAAACAAAAAGGAGTAATTGAACGAGAGGGTGAAACTACTGGCTATTGGAAGATATTGAACGTATAGTCGGTCAAACCAAATAATTCAAAAATATCCGTGTAAATCTAAAAAAAACCAACACCGAACTTTTTTTATTTTTCGTATAGTACTTTTTGTCTTCCGGTCGGATTATATAGGCAAAGACACCTAATATTTTGAAAAAAGAAAACCTATACAACCTCTTAAAAAAGTACAATGCAGGTCAAGCTACAGATGAAGAAAAGAAACTCATCGAGCATTGGTACGAGCATTTGCAAGTTCCGTTACAGGAACCCGATGAGATGATTGTTCAAAACAAAAAAGAACAGACATTCCAACATCTACAGCGACAAAATATGCCTTCTGGGCAATCAGCAAACCATACACGTCCAATCTATCGATGGATAAGCGCGACCGCTGCCATCGCTGCGCTGTTACTTGTAGTCACTTATCCCTTGTATAAGAAACAAGATAAGCAGCAGGACACCCAACAAATGGTCACAAACCAATCTATTCCTCCAGGAAGTACCAAAGCCGAACTCATCCTGCCCGATGGTAAGCGCATAGATGCAAGTACATTGGATGAAAAGGAAATCCAGGAATTGTACAGCACACTCGCGGCAAACCAGGCCTTTTCTCCATCAGAAGAAGCAGACAAAAGATACGAGCTCATTGTTCCCAAAGGTGGCGAATTCAGATTTGTATTGCCCGATGGCACAAAAGTGTGGATGAACGCCCATTCCAAACTTTCTTTTTCCGCTTTTGACCAAAAACCCGAACGACGTGTTTCACTACAAGGAGAGGCCTATTTCGAAGTCGCAAAAAACAAGAATAAACCTTTCTATGTGGACACGAAAGATGCACAGGTCAGGGTATTGGGCACACACTTCAATGTCAGAGCTTATGAAAACCAGACCCGAACCACTCTTATCGAGGGTAGCGTATCCTTTTCCAATCAACAGGAAAGTATCGTGCTGACACCGGGGCAATTCGCAGAAAACAACAATTCTACGTTAAAAACAGGTATAGCAGATATTTCTAGAGAAATCGCCTGGAAAAATGATGAATTCTACTTCAAACAGGACAATATCAAATACATCACCAATCAGCTCGAAAGGTGGTACGACATAACCCTGGAGTTTGACAAGAACATATCCATGCAAACGGGCTATACAGGCCGTATAAAACGCACGGCTACACTACAGGAGGTCGTAGAGATGTTGAACTACGTCATGGACGTCAAGATGGAAATCAAAGGAAACAAACTTTTTGTGAAAAGGAAGTAGGTCGAGACAAGGGCTCATAAATTATGAAAGTATCTTTTTTAGTACTTATTTCATTTTTACTACTGATACACACTCCTGCTTTCGGACAGCGGGTGTCCCTATCCGTACGTGAAGCCACATTAGAGCACGTCTTGGACGAAATATCCTCGCAGACGAACTCCCTCTTTCTATACAAAGACAACCTCATCAAAAATATCAAAGTTTTGTCTTTTCAAGTCAAAAACGCCCAACTCACCCATGTACTGGACAAGCTATGTCAACAATATGGCCTAGATTATCGGATAATAGCCGGCACCATCACTATATTCAACAAAGAAACACCTCTGGACGGCACCTCCTCGAATCAGAAAAAAGTGCTGACCGCACATGGAAAGGTCGTCTCAGATCCGGGAAATATTCCAATGGTTGGGGTTACGGTAAAAAACGCTGACCGCAGTTTGTCTACCATGACAGACAGTGCAGGCCATTTTACCATTACCGGAATACATGGAGATAAGATATCGTTCCAACATATAGGCTATGTGACATATATCTTGGTTTTGGGCATCGACAATATGGACGAGGTGCTATTGAACAACAGTGTACAAACACTTAGCGAAGTCGTAGTGACAGGCTATGGGGACTTGAATAGAGAAGAATATTCAGGTTCGGTTACGGTAATGACTTCCGAAGATATTGCCGACCGACCGATCAGCTCTTTCGAGCATGTATTTGGAGGAAAGGTACCGGGACTCGTTGTTTCCAGCTCTGGACAGCCGGGAGATATCGCCGAGGTACGCTTACGAGGTTTTGGATCCATGAGCTCTTCGAACCAACCGCTGTATGTCATCGATGGAATCATCTTTGACCAGGACAATACCTCTGGACATAGCAATGCCGTATCCAGTCCGATGGCGATGATCAATCCGGCAGATATAGCCAACATCACCGTATTGAAAGATGCCGCTTCTGCCTCACTCTATGGATCTCAAGGTGCCAATGGGGTTATCGTGATTACCACCAAACAAGGGATACCGTCTAACCGTATGAGATTCGGACTGTCGGCCCAGAGCGGTGTGTCCAATATATTCTCTGCCGTGAAACCTGAATTTGTAACAGCAGAACAGTACAAGGAGCTATGGACCGAAGGGCAGATGCACCGATTGATTCAAGCCCAAGGAGGTGATTTTAAGCAAAATCTCGACAACCTATACCACAATAAACTTGGTTATTTCCTAGATGGTCTCAACTATTACCAATGGCATAAACTGGCACAACAGGATTTCAACAACTATTACGCCTTGCAAAAACCAGACGGCACCTACTACGATTATGATTTTTGGGGTGACGATGCAGACAAATTGCCCAACACCGATTGGTTTGATGAGATCACACGTACAGCCAAATTTCAACAGTACAATTTGTCCATGACAGGGGGCAGTACAAATCTCAAATAT
>NZ_JAAJTJ010000017.1 GCF_011030405.1 Parapedobacter sp. SGR-10 | reverse complement strand
CTTAACTTTTACTATGACCATAGTGCGGCTATAGGTACTGCATAGAGGTTTTTTCCACCAAACCCTCCGAGAGTGTGTTCTCCGGTATAAAGCACTATTCCTTTTTTGAAGCGTCTACCCGCCAGTTCTGATAATTTTTTCAGCCCCTTAAAATCATTTTCCTGAATTGAAGTGGTCGATTTGACCTCAATACCATAAAGCTGTTTTTTTCTGTCTTCTAATACGATATCTACCTCAGCCCCTTTGTGGATACTGAAATGATATGGCTTCAACATATTGTCAGTCCAGCCTAATTGTTTGATGATTTCCATCACGGCAAAATTTTCTAAAAAACCACCCGCGGTTGTCCTGTTTTCAAGCAAGCCATCACTTTCATCTCTTAAATGGCAAAGAAGGCCTGTATCATTCAAAAATATCTTCGGAGATTTCACAAATTGCCCTTCGGCATTAGGTGTCCACGCCGGTATTTTAAGTATCAGAAAAACCTGCTCTAAAAGTGCAATATATCGCTGCAATGTTGTATTTTTGATACCGGAGAGACGGGCAATATCTGAAAGGTTGATCGTACTTCCTACCCGTGTGGCTATTAATTGCAGAACATTCGGAAGTTGCATCAGACCTTCGATATTGGCAAGTTCCCGGATGTCCTTTTGTAATATGGCCGTGATATAGGATTCAAACCACTTGTTCCGCCTGCGGTCTGTAACTCTTTGTACAGCTTCCGGATATCCGCCTGTTTTTATCATCTGTACCATATCCTTCCAATCTGTCTTTATATTAGGAAAACGGTTGTCCTCAGAGATCAATGTTTTGAGAAAACGGGGCGATTGTCTCCTAATCTCATTTTGGGATAAAGGCCAAAGACGATGGATTTCTATACGTCCGGCCAGAGAATCCGCTACCTTAGGCAAGGTCATCACATCGGCAGATCCTGTTAGGATAATCCGTCTTCCCTTTCTGTCTTCATCGATTAATTTTTTAATGCTTAAAAACAGTTCCGGAGCTCTCTGTACCTCATCAATAATTACATGTTTGTCCAGACTTTCCAGAAAACCCAATGGATCTGCCAGAGCAGCGGCCAATGTTGCCGGATCATCCATTGTGATCGACCGTCCTTTGAAAACGCCTGTTTCAATAAGTTGCCTGCAAAGTGTACTCTTGCCTGTCTGTCTCGCACCTGTTATCAGTATCGCAGGAGTATCCACCAAAGCTTCCGAAATAGACCAATCTGAAAAACGATCATACATAAACAAATGTACACAATATCAATAAGATAACAAATTTTTGTGGGTAAATTTGTAATATTCAGTGGGTAAATTTGTAATATTCAGTGGGTAAATTTGTAAAAAAATAAGAAAAGAAAGAGATTGGCGAAGGCTAAAAAGCTCTTACCCGGATATATTTATTATCTTTAGACATGACAATTACATTTATTCCAACCTCGCAAGGCAATATCGCCGAAATTATATCGGATGACATCATTATCAACAATGTAGAAGAAGCGTTGGACATTATGGCTAATTGTGTATACCAAAACGCTGACATATTGCTATTATACGAAAAGAACATTACGCCTACTTTCTTTGATCTCAGCACAAAACTGGCCGGAGATATTTTACAGAAATTCTCTACCTATCGGGCAAAATTGATTATTGTAGGTGATTTCAGCACATACAATAGCAAAAGCCTTCATGATTTCATCTATGAAAGCAACAAACATAAGCGGATTAACTTTGTAGCAAACCGGGAAGAAGCCCTGGGAATCTTTGAGAGCAATTAACTCATATGTGACCTTTAAATCATCCTTGAACATGAAAAAAATAGCCCTTTTCTCCCTCGTTTTACTTTCCGCGTATGCGCTCCATTCCTGCAAGCTGACACGCTTTGTCGTATATAATTTTTCCGATATCACAGACTATAAAATATTCCCTGAGCGAAAAATAAGCAACAGTTCCTCTCCCTTTTTGTTTACCCCCGCAAATCGACAAAGCACGTTTGGCAGTTTTAAGATAGACGATACGGAAATACCATTCGACCAATACCTTGAAGACAATGAAACCGTAGCTTTCCTGGTCATACACAACGACACCATCAAGTATGAAAAATACTTTAACAAATACGATGAAAGCTCTATCGTAGCCTCCTTTTCGATGGCAAAATCCATTACCTCTATCCTGATAGGTTGCGCATTGGACGACAATCTCATCCAATCCATCGAAGAGCCTAGCACCAACTACCTTCCCGAACTGAAGAAAAATGGCTTTGAAAACATCAAGATCAAGCACTTGCTGCAAATGACCTCGGGCATCAAATTCAACGAAAGCTATTACAATCCCTTTGGCGATGCCGCCACATTTTATTACGGTACCGATCTCCGAAAAGCCGTCAAAAAAATGAGAGCAGAAACTGAGCCCGGTACACGCTTCCAGTACTCCAGCGGTAATACACAAGTGCTCGGATGGGTATTGGAGCGGGCCTTGAAAACAAAGTCTATCAGTCAGTATATGGAAGAAAAACTTTGGCAACCCTTAGGCATGGAATACCCGACAAGCTGGAGCCTCGATAAAAAGAAAGACGGCCTCGAAAAGACATTCTGCTGTATCAATGCGCGGGCAAGGGATTTTGCTAAAATTGGTAGGCTATATCTCAACAAAGGAGATTGGAACGGTCGGCAGATCGTATCCAAACACTGGGTAGAACAATCCACTCAAATCGACACATTGGATAGCAGTGCATGGTATTACCAATATCAGTGGTGGCTGGCAAGCAAAAATGGAGATTTCATGGCACGCGGACACCTTGGCCAATACATTTATGTCAATCCAGACAAAAATCTGATTATCGTTCGTTTGGGCAAAAAAGAAGGAAAAACCAATTGGTCAGGATTATTTAAGAACCTGGCTAATCTGTATTAATACCGTAGGGGCAAATAATCATTTGCCCCTACAATATTTTTTCAATAATCCTATCAGCAAACTCACTGGTCTTCAACAGCGTAGCATCCTCCATAAGGTTATAGAAATCTACCGTCACCGTTTTATCCTTGATTGTCGCCGAGAGTGCCGACACAATGGCATCTGCGGCCTCCTGCCAGCCCATATATTCCAACATCATGACTCCGCTCAAGAGTATAGAAGATGGGTTCATCGTATCTGTATTGGCAAAACGGGGCGCCGTACCGTGTGTAGCTTCGAAGATCGCATGGCCCGTCTTATAGTTGATATTTGCTCCGGGAGCTATACCAATTCCTCCTACCATAGCCGCTAATGCATCCGATATATAGTCTCCATTAAGATTCATCGTAGCGATGACCGAATAGCTCTTAGGATCAAGCAGGATTTGTTGCAGAAAATTATCCGCGATAATATCTTTGACAATGATTTTTCCGGCCTGTTCAGCTTCTTTTTGTTCTTGGTTGGCAGCCTCCTGCCCTTTGCTTTCTTTCGTGCGCTCCCACTGTCCCCATGTGTACGTATAATCGCCAAACTCCTGCTCCGCCACCTCAAAGCCCCATTGCTTGAAAGCCCCTTCGGTGAATTTCATAATATTTCCTTTATGGACAATCGTCACCGAAGGACGCTGATGTTGTATAGCGTGTTCGATAGCAGATCGGATCAACCGCTTGCATCCCTCTTCGGAAGCAATCTTGATACCCATTCCTGTTGACGACGAAAAGTCATAATCCACGTGCAAGTCCTCATTCAGAAAACGCGCTAAAGCCCTAACTTCGGGTGTACCTTCTGCAAATTCTATCCCGGCATAGATATCTTCGGTATTCTCGCGAAATACCACCATATCCACCTGCTCTGGCCGCTTGACAGGTGATGGTACACCTTCGTACCATTTTGTCGGCCGAAGGCATACATACAGATCCAACTCTTTGCGCAACGCGACATTGAGCGAGCGGATACCTCCCCCAATCGGTGTGGTCAAAGGACCTTTGATACCGACTAGATACTCTCTAAAGACAGACAAGGTTTCTTCGGGAAGCCAATTTCCTGTCTCATTGAAGGCCTTTTCTCCTGCCAGAACCTCTTTCCATATAATCTTGCGCTTTCCATCATAACACTTAGCCACAGCTGCATCAAAAACACGAACAGAAGCCCGCCAAAGATCAGGGCCTATACCGTCACCAATGATAAAGGGTATAACGGGTTCACTCGGCACCTGTAGCACGCCATTCTCCCCCATAGTAATTTTAGCACTCATATCGCTGTTTATTTTTCTTTATTGAACATATTACCGATTTCACGACTGATCTTACGGAAGATCGGCGCAGTCTTCACATCTTCGTACTCATCAATATGTTGATCTTCACGACGGCTTGGAAAGATCAGGATAAGATTCTGATGTTGGTAAAAACTTCCCACCTTCTTGCCCAGGCCATCCAGCGAATCCCGATATGAAATATCCCCGTAGCGTGAAGAGACAAATACAAGCAGTGAATCCCTTTCATTGAACGTCGCCAGACCAGCTATATTGTCCCAATCTTCCTGATTTCCGAAATTTGCGGGCACACTGGATTTCAAGTGCGCGATCATACCCTCTAAGGCCTTTTGGGTTCGCTTGTTGCACACAAACAGGACAGGCAAAGACAATTCCTGAGCCAATTTCAGCATTTTCTCCATCCAATACTGAAACCCTAGTTCCGACTCGGCCAAAGGCGGCACAAAAATAGTAATCGACTTATGGGAGGAAAAAGGTTTATCCAGACGACACATAAACAGGTTCGCATCTGTCTTATTCAATATACTTTCGGCCTTTTCACCGACGATCTTGTCCAGAAAATTAGTAGCACTGGGCCATCCCATAACAATACAGTCCGCAAAAGTCTGCTTGGCCATGTGACTGATACCACTCGGAATATTGAAGTCGACCGTAGTCAACATTTCCACCTCGGTCTCCGAACCCGAAGCATACTTGGCCATACTATCCAGGTTACGACGGGCGGTGATCAGATTTTTCTCAGCCTGTGCATCGTCCGGGACGACACTGAGCATACTGATCGGATAATGTGACCGCTTAGACTTTACCAGAGCTGCAAAATCCAATATAGGTTCCATCGTTTCCAGATTGGCAATAGGTATAAGGATCTTTTCTTCACCTTCATCGACGTGCTCCACATGAGTATGGTCTTGATGCCCTTCCAAAATGACTTTTTTGGACGCATTTTCCGTGATGATGGAAGCCACGATACAGGTGACCAAGATCAATACAATAGTACCATTCAGTACATTTTCATCAATGATGTTATTTTGATACCCCACCATAATCACAGCGAGCGTAGCAGCAGCGTGGGCATTACTAAGGCCAAATATAAGATTGCGCTGACTTTTGGTATATCGAAATACAAGCTGTGTAATCGTGGCTGCAAAAAACTTACCCGATACCGCCACTATCGTCAAGGTTGCCGCGACAATCAGTGCCATAGGCCCCTTAGTCAGTACACTTACATCCACAATCATCCCAACAGATATCAAAAAGAACGGTATGAAAATCGCATTGCCGATAAACTCTATCCTATTCATCAATGCTGAAGAGTGCGGAATCAACTTGTTCAAAGCTAACCCAGCGACAAAGGCTCCGATAATGGGTTCTAAGCCTGCTATCTCTGCTAAAAAAGCTGCAAAAAAGACCACAGTCAACACGAAGATATAATGTCCTGTCTTTTCACTGGCGACACGTTCAAAAAACCATTTTGCCAACTTTGGAATGATCCCGAACATAATAAACAGGAATACGGCAAACGATACACCCAGCGTCACCCAAAACTCTTGATTGATATTTCCCTGCGAAGCTCCTGTGATGACTGCTAAGATAATCAGCACGGCCGTATCTGTCAAAATCGTTCCCCCGATCGTAATAGCCACCGCTTCATTCTTCGAAATCCCATATCGACTTACAATCGGGTAAGAAACCAAAGTATGTGTAGCAAACATACTGGCAATCAACAAGCTGGGCAAGAAATCATAGCCCAGCAGATAATGACATACCGGAAAACCAATCGCAATAGGAATGATGAAAGTAAAAAAGCCAAAAGCTATACTTTTATTCTTCGTTTTTTTGAATTCGTTCATATCCAGTTCAAGCCCAGCTATAAACATGATATAAAGCAGCCCAATCGTAGAAAACAGGTTGACCGCAGAATTCTTCTCCAGCCAATTGAGCCCATAAGGGCCAATAATGACACCGGATATGATCAACCCAATGATGCCCGGAACCTTGATCGGTCGAAGCAATATAGGCGATAAAAGGATAATGAATAAAATTAATGTGAATATCAGAACCGGATTGGTCAGTGGTGCGTGAAACGCCTCTATTAAATGGTCAATTACCTTATTATTCATAAAAATCTTTAAACACTCAAAAAAACAGAATGTAGGAAATATACAAAAAATAGTTTAAATAATGGAAAAAGACTTCGGAAGTCTTTTTCCATTATTTAAACTGTATCGTCTTTATGGGAGAAATACGCGATATCAACATCGAAGGGACAAACAGCACCAACAAGGCGATAGTGACCAATGCTAAGTTCAATAGTGCGGCCTCTTGCCACCCTATCGTCATCGGCACATAATCAATATAGTAAATGGAAGGATCTAGTTTGAAAAAGTGGAGCTTCGTCTGAAAAGCATACAACAACCACGTGATGATATTGCCAATCAACAAACCAGATCCGATCAGATAACATGAATTATACAGAAATATCCGCCGTATCGCCCTATTTTTCATCCCTAACGATTTCAGTATCCCAATCATCGACGTACGTTCCAAAATAGTAATCAATAGCGCTGAGATCATGTTTATGACCGCGACAATTACCATCAGCACAAAGATAATATCATCATTCATATCCAGCATATCCAACCAATTGAAGATATCGGGCAAATGTTCGACGACGTTGGTTGCCTTCATATCTATCGGCAATTCCTCATTGACTAATTGGGTAGTTTGTTCCAATGCGGCAAAATCAGCGATACGTATCTCGTAGGCCCCGGCATCTTCCTTGCCCAAGTTGTCCAACCGACGGATCAGATCCAAAGCACCGATGACATAAGAATTGTCCAATTCTGCCGAATTGGTTCGAAAGACACCCTTTACACGGAGTTTGCGTTTTCGATTTCTGTTTTCCTGGACAAAATTCATGATAAAACTACTGTCCACATCCAGTTCCAAACGATCCGCCAAATATTCCGATATCAATATTTGGTCATTGGCTCCGGAACTGAAATCCAACGTATCACCCCTTACCAATATATGTTCCAAATATTTTTGCTGATAGTTTTTCTCAATACCTTTGAGCACCACCCCTTCCACCTCTCCATTGACGTTCATAATGCCAATCTTGGTCGCAAAGGGGGAGACAGAAAGCACATTGGGCAAGTTTCGGATAGCCTCTATATCCCCAGTCGAAAGGGCAATAGGCATATACTCTGAAGCTGAATTGATATCTTGCTTGACGATCATGATGTCACTGAAAAAACCGCGCTGCTTGGCCGTGACCTCATCCTTGAATCCCCGCAAAATAGCTACGGACAACGTAATGGCCAGTATTGCCAAAGCCAAAGCGCCAATAGTGACCCGTATAATCAATTTCGAAAAGGTACGTTGACCCCGGAATACAATTCGCTTCGCTAAAAATAATGGAAAATTCAAGCTTAAATTAAATTTGTAACTTCGCAAAGTTAATAAATAAAACAAGAAAGTTATCGAGGTTATAGAAATGCGAATAATATTCATGGGGACACCAGAATTTGCGGTCGAATCCCTCAAATCCTTAGTAGAATCTGGAGAAAACGTAGTAGCTGTCATCACTGCACCTGACAAGCCTGCCGGCAGAGGTCAAAAGATCCAGCAGTCCGCCGTCAAGCAATATGCGTTAAGTGAGCATATCCCTGTCCTTCAGCCCGAGAAACTCAAAGACCCGGTATTTTTGGAAGAATTGCAATCCTATAAAGCCGATTTGCAAGTGGTCGTAGCTTTCCGCATGCTGCCCGAAGTCGTCTGGAACATGCCCCCCTTAGGCACCATCAATGTGCATGCCTCCCTGCTTCCACAGTACAGAGGTGCGGCCCCTATCAACCATGCTATCATCAATGGCGAGACAGAAACCGGCGTAACTACCTTTCTGTTGCAACACGAGATCGATACCGGGAATATATTGCTTACCGAAAAGGTGGATATCGGAAGTACGGATACAGCGGGCATATTGCATGACAAATTGAGGGCCGCCGGAGCCCGCACATTGCTCAAAACCATCGAAGGTCTGAAGAAAAATACGTTGATCCCCATTTCCCAGGCTGACATATCGACAGCACAACTGAAGCATGCCCCGAAAATCTTTAAGGAAGACTGCGAGATAGACTGGAACAATAGTACGGCAACCATCTATGACAAAATAAGGGGACTCAGTCCCTACCCTACAGCCTTTACCTTGTTGGAAGGGAAAGTATTAAAAATCTTTGAAACAGAAAAAGAGATTATTAACCATGATTTGAAACCAGGCACCTATCAGACGGACGAAAAAACCTATTTAAAATTTACGGCAAAAGATGGCTATATCCATCTGAGGAGGGTGCAGATTGAGGGCAAAAAAAAGATGGATATCGATGAGTTTTTAAGAGGGTATCGCTTCGAATAGCAAAGCGCTATTCCCCGTAAACGATAATATCTCCTGGCTGACAATCCAATGCTTCACATATAGCCGCCAATGTACTCATGCGTATGGCTTTTGCCTTCTGGTTCTTCAGAATGGAAAGATTGGACAGCGTAATGCCTACACGTCGGCTCAATTCATTAAGAGAAACATTTCTCTTGGCCATCATTTCGTCTAATCGTATAATTATCTTCATGACTATTTAGATTTTACTAATGAAAAACAAATCGCCTAAGAAATAGTTTTAACTAACTTTTCTAAAAGTCAAAACTCATAAAAAAGTTAAATATTTACTAAAAAGCTGCCAAAAGCGCAAAGTGGAACGATTTTTGAGGTAAATCATTGATTTTATTCGCATGGCTAACATGCTAATAATGAGGGAATAATTCACATATTTTTTACAATAAGATTATACTATTTTTAGTATTTTTGCGTTCATTTTAAGAAGAAGTTAAAATAAATTAATGAGACAGCTCAAAATTACACAATCGATCACTAATCGTGAATCTCAATCCTTAGACAAGTATTTGCATGAAATCGGAAAAGTGGACTTGATTACAGCTGAAGAAGAGGTAGTCCTGGCACAACGTATTCGCGAAGGAGATCAAGTGGCATTGGAGAAGTTGACAAAAACCAATTTACGTTTCGTTGTTTCCGTAGCAAAACAATACCAGAATCAAGGTCTTACTTTGGGTGACTTGATCAATGAAGGTAACTTAGGACTTATCAAAGCAGCAAAGCGTTTCGACGAAACAAAAGGGTTTAAGTTCATTTCCTATGCGGTGTGGTGGATCCGTCAATCTATTTTGCAAGCTATCGCTGAACAATCACGTATCGTACGTTTACCTTTAAATCAAGTAGGTTCATTAAGCAAGATCAGCAAAGCTTTTTCAAAATTAGAGCAGGAATATGAGCGTGAACCGTCTCCCGAAGAACTGGCAGACATTCTCGAAACAACTGTAGACAAAGTCTCGGACACATTGAGCAATTCGGGCCGTCACGTGTCTATGGATGCCCCTTTCGTACAAGGTGAGGAAAACACGCTCTTGGACGTATTGGAAAATGCCGATCCAGACACCGACAGTTCATTGATCGATGAGTCACTGTCCGAAGAAATCAAACGTTCGTTGTCTACATTGACAGAAAGAGAACGGGAAATCATTGTCTTATTCTTCGGTATTGGTTCCAACCATCCGCTATCACTTGAAGAGATTGGTGAGAAATTCAGCCTTACGAGAGAGCGTGTACGTCAGATCAAGGATAAGGCCTTGCAACGACTACGTCACACTTCTCGAAGCAAAATTTTAAAATCTTATTTAGGCTAAACGATAGCCAACACATGATAAAAGCACAAGTGACCCTTGTGCTTTTTTGTTTTTATATCATGGCTATCCCTATCCAGACGCTGGCGCACGAACCACGAAGTGCACTAACATTTGATTAATAGCACAATTTTTAGATTCCTCCTATTCCCGAATGCTTTCGGGACAGGCTGTCGGAATGACAAAAAGAGGGTACAGACATTCTCTTTTAGTTTTAGAAACTTCGGACATCTCGTTTCACCTTCTCTAGAGTTCTCCTGTCTTCATCAAGGTTGCCGCATAATCGGCAGCTCTCGCCGTCAAGGCCATAAAGGTCAAGGACGGATTTTGGTTTCCGGTACTGATCATACAAGCTCCGTCGGTCACAAACACATTTTTACAATGATGCATTTGGTTATGGGCATTCAATAAGGAAGTCTGTGGATCATGTCCCATCCGCACACCGCCCATATCGTGTACTTCCAGTCCGGGCTGTCTTCCAAAACTCTCGTGACGGTCTACAGTATAAATATTTTCACATCCAGCCTTTCGTAGCATCGCAGTACCTTCTTTGAAAAAATCTTCCATCATGGCAATGTCATTGTCATCATAGTCAACCGAAGTAATCAATTGGGGGATACCATATTTGTCGACTTGACTATCACTCAGTCGCACATGGTTTTCTTCCCGCGGCAAAACTTCTCCCTGCATCATCATCGACACTTTCCATCCGCCCACTTCCGACAGCGCATCTTTAAAAGCAGCTCCCAGGCCCATATTATCCAACTCCCTCTTCCAGGTTTCCCTTTGCGCAGAAAAAGCTATCAAATAACTGCCTTTGAAGTCAGCAGCTTCCGAATGTATATTCCTAAACGCCGGCATAAAGACCTGCGTGGGCCTACGACCATAGTAATATTTGTCTTCGAAACCCGGCATCGTAGCGCCAATAGTTCCTCTATAATTGTGAAAAGTAATATACTTGCCCAATAATCCATTTTTATTGCCCAAACCTTGAGGAAAATAGGATGAACGGGAATTCAACAAGATCAGGTTGGAGTTCAATGTTGCAGCATTCAGAAAGATAACCTTAGCAGTATACACTTTCTTCGAACGATCCTTCGTATCTATCACACTGACTCCCGTAGCCTTTTGCAGTTTTTCGTCGTACAATACCTTCTCTACGACAGCATCTGTCACTATGGTAAGGTTACCGGTCTTTTCGGCATAGGGCAACGTAGAGGAGTTTGCACTGAAATATCCGCCAAAAGGACAACCACGCTCGCACATAGAGCGAGCCATACACTGTGTCCGGCCCTGCTTGATCTGTTCTTCTTTTATTCCAGCCAAATTGGCACATCGGCCTATAATAGCCTTTCGATCCGGGTAATGTTGATGAATAGCTGACGCGATATGTTTCTCCACGGCATTCATCTCGAATGCGCCGACCACTTCGCTATCCGGCATATTGTCTATACCGTCCTTTGTTCCCGATATACCGATAAATTTTTCAACGTGTGAATACCAAGATGCAATATCTTTGTAACGTATGGGCCAGTCTATACCGTAATCGAAACGTTGAGGACTGGTAAACTCATAATCACTCCACCGCTGCGTCTGTCTGGCCCACAATAGGGACTTGCCTCCTACCTGGTACCCTCGTATCCACTGAAACGGTTTCTCCTGTATATAGTCCTGTTCGCCAGTATGCATATAAAAATGCGATGTGGATTCATTGAAAGCGTAATGCTCACCTATACCCGGATTTAACTCTACATCAGCTCTGGTCTTGTGAATACGATGTTCAAATTCCCAGGGATCCATATTCGCCGTAGGGTAGTCTTTGATGTGTTTGACCATCCGCCCACGCTCGATAACCAAGGTCTTGAAACCTTTCTCACAAAACTCTTTTGCCGCCCAGCTGCCACTCAGCCCCGAGCCTACAACGATAACATCAAAATCCTGGTTTAGATTCATAGGGTCCAAAGTACGTATATTGACTTAATCGGTCAAGTACATTACACAAATGTTACGGAAAAAAGAAAAGTAATTATATACTTTGATAACCAACTTTACAGAGGCTTGGATAAGTTTGGTTTACGTGTCACTGTTCAGTATGTTTATTGGTTTTGTCTTTTGGTACAAAGGTCTGGCACAGGGTGGAACAGCCACCGTAGGACAGTTGCAATTACTACAACCTTTTTTTGGTTTGGCATTGGCGGCTTGGTTGCTTCATGAAAATGTAAGTATAGGTATGTTAGCCGTTACACTTGGAGTGATCCTGTGTGTAGCAGGTACAAAGAAATTTGCAAAGTGAGAAAATTGAGCCTATAAAGTCCGGTACAACTCCAGATACCTGGCGATAGCCTCTCTTTTTTTGTCCGTAAGGTGAAAGTCCAGGCTTTCTGTCAAATAGGTCAAATAATCGAAGTTTTCGTAAAGCGGCAAGCCTTCTATCACATCTGTAGCATGCGCTACACCATGGGCCAATGCACGGTCAAACTCTTCCACAAAATCTTGTGGCAACTCTTTATTGGCTACCCAAACTGCAAAAGCAAATGGAAGACCCGTGAATTGTTTCCAATAATAACCTAAATCATAGGCATACGGTACCGTATCCTTTTTCCCAAAAGTGCGGTCACCGATCAGCACATAAGCATCGGACTCTCCATCATCCACGAGCTGAACCTCATGATTCCAATAATACCGGAGCAATATCCTCGCCAATCCATTGGACGTCCTCGATTGCTTATCCAGTTTAATGGTACTAACGTTCTCTATAGGTTTATCCGAAAATATAAATACGGAATCGACTTTTCCCTCCGCTCCTATACAGTAGTTGCTGATGATCTGTGCATTCGGAATATCGAGCAGAGCTGCAATGGGAATAATACCGAGATCTACTTCGTTCTTTATTACTTTACGTGCACATTCTGCGGGATAGTCTACCTGCAGGTCAATCTGCTGCATGACAGGTGAAGATTTTATACCTTGGATAAATGGCAGTGTGTTGGTGTAACTTACTGCGGAAATCTTAATTTTATTCATTACAGAGACGCTAAGTGTGCCGTATTGTAATAATCTATGATGGAAAACTCGTTATAGTCATATTCCAGGACATATAGGGCAGTATTGGTATGGGGAAAATCGTCCATTTGGCACACCGGGATATCGGTCAAATGACAAAGTAATATACGTAGTGCTCTGCCGTGCATACAAACCAATACGGTCTCCTCATCTTTCTGTTGGAGCATATGTGTTATCGCCTCTTTTTGACGAGCGACCAATTCGTTGGGGGACTCACCATTCTCTATGCAATGATCCAAATCATTGTTTCGCCAGCGACCGATCACGGTCTCGAAGCCCTTCATGATAGATTCGTTTTGTTCTTTTCCCTCATAAATGCCCCAACTGATCTCGTCTAACCCTTCCAATTCTTCATAGGGAATCCCCAATTGTACAAAGGGTGCTACCGTTTGATGGGTACGCAGTAAGGTCGATGTATATATTTTATCAAAAGGAATATTTTTGTAGTGCTCAAAAAAGGCTTTTGCCTGTTTCAAACCGTTTGTGTTGAGGGGGGTATTGACACCCCTTCCTTGTACGATCCCTTTGAGATTAAGGTCTGTCTGTCCGTGTCTGATGAAATAAAAAGTCTTCTTCAAATCTTAATATGATATCTGTTTTTGGTAATTATACATTTCTTTAACCAAACTTTGCCGTCCTTTCGATGAGGAGGTACGACGAAGAGAACCGAACGAAGTGAGCTCTACGAAGTAAAATCTATGGCCAAGTAGGAGATTAACCCTGTTCAACCATAGATTTATCTGCGATGAGCTCGCATTGCTCGGTTCTCCTCATTCTTCGTCGAAATGACGAGTTGGTTACTAAACTGTTTTTTTAAGTGCTTCACATTTTAAAAGGGAGAACCCGAAAGATTTGTCATTCTGACAAAGTAAGAATCTAAAACCATTTTGAACGCATTAAAAAAATAGATTCTTCGTACCTAGGAATGACATAAACAACGGCAACCGCTACTTTTCGGACACTCCCGTCAATTCACAACCGGAAGCGCATAATACTTAGCAGGTTTATCCTCTTCAAATACTACATCCTTGTAGTCTGTGACGACGTTGTACAGTGTATCCCGTTCGATAGGATGACGGCCCACATTCCGAATCAATTCCACCAATTCTTTGGTGCTCATTGCCGGATTTTGCTCTTCCGCACCTGCCATACTATAAATTTTGGTCGTGTCATCCAGTGTACCATCAATATCATCCACACCGTATGCCAACGACAATTGAGCTGTATCACGTGAAATCATCGCCCAATAAGCTTTGACATGGTCGAAATTATCCAGATAGATACGTGCCACAGCATAGTTACGCAGGTCTTCCACAACGGATACTTCGGGCACATCCGACATTTGATTGTCTTTATTCCTGAATTTCAAAGGGATAAACGTTTGAAAACCTCCAGTACGATCCTGCAATTGACGCAATCTATCCATATGGTCTATACGATGCCAAAACTCTTCGATATGTCCATAAAGCATAGTAGCATTCGTATGCATACCCAATTTATGCGCCTGCTCGTGGATATCCAACCATTGTTCGGCCGTACATTTATCATGGGCGATTTTCTCCCGGACGTCGGAATGGAATATCTCAGCCCCTCCTCCCGGCATGGAGTCCAACCCACATGCCTGAAGATATCTCAACCCTTCGTAATGGCTTAACTTCGCTTTTTTGAAAATATAATAGTACTCTACAGGTGTGAGCCCCTTGATATGTAGCTCCGGACGATGTGCCTTACATTTTTTGAAAAACTCCGCATAAAATTCCAGATTTTGCTTAGGTACGACACCACCCGTGATGTGGACTTCGGTCACAGGCTCGTCGTCATACCTACGTACGATATCCATCATCCCCTCCACATCCATTTCCCAACCTTCCTCACGTTGCTTGATCATTCGTGAATACGAACAGAATTTGCAATCGTAGACACAGACATTGGTAGGTTCTATATGAAAATTGCGGTTGAAATAGGTCTTGTCCCCATGTCTCTTTTCACGGATATAATTGGCGAGTACACCTAAATAGTTTAAATCTCCTTTTTCATAAAGAAGTACGCCTTCATCAAAAGTAATCCGTTCACTTTCTCTTACTTTTTCGGCTATGCGTTTTAGATCCGTATCTAAATTTCTATTGTTTATTAAAAAACCTAATTTTTGCTCTGCATTCATAAGCGCTCTTCTTCCTATACAAAGGTATCAAAAAACAATGGTAATATCATTGTAGAGACACCATGCATTGTGTCTCTACTACGCATCTACAAATTGCTGCATGTCGATCAGCCTCTTGTACAGTCCATGGCGACTGATCAACTCCAAGTGCGTCCCCTGTTCTACAACCCTACCCCCATCGATCACAATGATCTTATCAGCATTTTGAATAGTGCTCAATCGGTGGGCAATAACGACCGTCGTCCTGTTTTCCATCAATTTGTACAAGGAATCCTGCACCAGTCTTTCCGACTCTGTATCCAGTGCCGATGTAGCCTCATCCAATAGCATGATAGGTGGATTCTTTAATACAGCACGCGCTATGCATAAACGTTGCTTCTGTCCACCCGAAAGTTTTGTTCCCCGGTCACCTATATTGGTATCGTAGCCACTACTCAATTTCTCAATAAACTCATGTGCATTCGCAATCTTGGCGGCTGCGACCACTTCTTCTATCGTAGCAGATTGATTGGCAAATGCAATATTATTGAATACGGTATCATTGAACAAAATTGACTCCTGGTTGACTACCCCGATCAGGTTGCGCAACGAGTCTTGTTTCAAGTCGCGTAGATCCTTACCATCAAAATAAACTGCTCCTTGGGTAACGTCCATAAAACGTGGTATCAAGTCGACTAACGTAGACTTTCCTCCACCCGATGGTCCTACCAACGCGACGGTCTGTCCCTTTTTGACTTCTATATTGATATCGGACAATACTTCTTTGGTATCATCATACGCAAAATGTACCTGATCAAACTCTATCGCACTTTCAAAAGAAGTGACAGCAATGGCATTTTCTTTGTCTACAACTTCATTTTTTTCATCGATCAGTTGGAGTACACGTTCACCGGCAGCGATACCGTGATGTATATTGGCAAACGAATCGGTCAACGCTTTGGCCGGACGCATGACTTGTGAAAACAGGGCAATATAGGCAATAAACTCCGAAGCCTTCAATTCACCCTGCCCCGTCAGCACCAGATGCCCACCATACAACAGGATAATGGCCACCATCACTACCCCCAACAATTCCGACACCGGAGATCCCAACTGCTGGCGACGTACCATTCGACGCATGATCTTGGCATAGTAGCTGTTCTCGTTGTGAAAACGGTGCTTGACAAAATCCGATGCGTTGAAAGCCTTGATAATACGAACCCCGGATAGCGCCTCATCCAAATAGGAGATCATATTACTGTATGATTTCTGTCCTTCAATGGCTTGCGCTTTCAATGTCTTGACAATACGTGAAATGATAAATGCGGAAATAGGAATGACCATCAATGAAAACAGGGTCAATTTGGCCGAAATAGCAAAAAGCATAAAAACGTAGGCAATAAGCTGTAGCGGTTCTTTAAATATAACCTGCAAAGTCCCTGTCACTGAATACTGTACAACTTGTACATCGGAGGATACTTTGGACATGATATCTCCTTTACGTTGGTTGGAGAAAAAACCCAAATGCTTATCCATCACACTATCGAATACAACACGTCTCAAATTTAACAAGGTGTTGATCCTAAAATTCTCCATCACACGCTGGGAGAAGTACCTGAACAGATTACTGATAAAGACAGAAATAATGATACCTATGCAAACATACTTCAATGCATCGTAAGCACCGAATTGCGTGTACATCCTATCCGCATAGTAAGTAAACCATTCCGGCAGGTCGAATGCACTTTCGGGCTTGGTAATAACAATATCGCTTCCATCAATATCCGTTCCCGACCCCTTGAACAGCACTTGCAGCAGTGGTGCCAATAAAGCTAAATTTAACGTACCAAATACCACGGTGATGACCGTAAAGATAACGTATGGTATAGCATATTTTTCAATAGGCTTGGCAAAGGACAATAATCTAAAATATGTCTTCATCTATTAAACTAAGCTACAAACTTAGATAAATTCCTTTTCATATGCAATTTATGAATGTTGCATATAAAAGGTATTTATCGATCTCTCCTCTGCCTCTTAAAGATTTACTCTCAGAGGAAATGTATACAAAAAAAGTACCCACCGCATTTATATTCATCAATTTGTTGTATTTTTTACGATACAGCGATAATTGGATGCAACAATCGGCTTCTTTGGTTTACGCACTCTTAAATTACGCACCTTATAATATAACGCAATTTTATTCAAATTATGATTTTTCCAAGAAAATCAAAAGGCTGCCTTTTCCTAAAGACAGCCCTCTTAATTTATCTTTCCGAGCAGGTATCAATCTCCCAACACTACCCTATCCCCTACAGCCAAACCATTATTCTTGGCTAATACACCGCATAAGTGAAACAACAACCGGGCCCCTACATTTCCATCCCACTCATCCTCACCGGGTGCGACTTCCACCAGATCTATTCCAATTATTTTCTTTTCAGATGCAGCCAATCTGTTCAAAGCGTAGACCGCTTGCTCATAAGATAAGCCCCCCGGCACAGGTGTACCCGTATTCGGACAATACCATTGCTGCAAAACATCGATATCAAAGCTTACGGCCACATATTGCGGCAATACACCAATGATCCTATCGACCTGCTCTTGCCACGTTTTGCCCTCAAACTGTCCCTTTTTCAAATCAGCATCCGTAAAGACCTTGATGTCCTCCGATGATTGTACCTCCTTCAGTTCCTGCTCGCAAAAGTCCCGAATACCTACCTGCACCAATTTGCTGACCTGTGGAAGACGGGTCGCATTGTACATAATGGAAGCGTGTGAATACGTAAATCCTTCGTACGCCTCACGCAAGTCCATGTGCGCATCGAAATGTAAGATACCAAAATTGGCATAAGCTGTACCCAAAGCCTCATAATAGCCTAATGGCGTCGAATGATCTCCGCCCAATAAGATCACTTTCTTTCCTTTCTGTTGCCATGACAGCACGCGCTCCTTCACTTCACGCTTCAATTGGGCCGAAGCTGCATTGATGGCGTCCAGATCTGCTTGCAGTTCCCGATCATCCGCTATACGCTCTCCATTTTCCAAAGCTTCGATCAGCGGCGCCGCTTTTTCCTTATAAAGATCACTATTTGCTTTCCAATGCGATGGTCCTTCATCCAGGTATATACCCAGTTTCCACAGATCAGGAAAGTCCTGGTGCAACAGATCCACTTGATAGGAAGCATCCAGAATGGCTTTAGGTCCGTCGGAAGCTCCGGCTCCATAACTCACTGTCACTTCCCAGGGAACAGCCACGATCACGATGTCACTTTCATCCGCTGTAAAAGGTAACCCGAAAATACTGGCTTCTGCCAATCCCGGTTGTGAAGGATCAAAATTCTGTATCTTTTCTTGTTTTGTTGACATAGTTTTATCTGTTGTGTAGCGACTCTTGCTAGCGTTAGGTCTCTCGCTTGTTATCTATGGCATCCCTTGCTAGCGCACGAATCCCTTCGTGTGCTTGTTATCTATGGCACACGAAAGGATTCGTGCGCCAGCGTTAAACTTCCGAATATACATACCGTATCTCCTCACGGAGATTGTAACGTGAGGCCATGACCTCACCATAAGCTCCAGCTGTGCGAATGGCGATCAGATCGCCACGCTGGCAACGAGGTAGCTCAACTTCCTTGCCAAAACAGTCCGAACTCTCACAAATCGGCCCCACGACATCATAATTCAACACCTCTTCCCCTTTATCTTCGCCGATCCGTTCGATCTTATGGTAAGCCTGATACAATGCCGGACGCATAAGCTCGGTCATACCGGCATCCACGATCAAAAAGTGCTTTTTTATACCGCTTTTCGTATAGAGCACTTTGCTGACCAAGCTACCGCACTGTGCCACCAAGGCCCTTCCCAACTCAAAATGCACCTCCTGCTTTGAATTTCGCTCCAAAAATTTGTCAAACACGTCAAAATAAGCTTCAAAATCGGGAATGGGATTTTCATCCGGCGCTTTATAGTCCACACCTAGTCCGCCACCTACATTGAGCACCTTGATATAGGTACCCCGTTCTTCAAACCAATTTTTCCATTCATTGACTTTGACGCACAAACTTTTGAACACATTCATATCCAGTATCTGTGATCCCACATGAAAATGCAGCCCTACCAGATTGACAGCCTCGCATCCGCGCAGGACCGATGCTGCTTTTTCCAATTCCGAATTGGGTACACCAAATTTATTCTCATCCAATCCTGTGGTGATATAATGGTGGGTATGGGCATCAATATTGGGATTGATCCGCAAAGAAACGTTGGCCGTCACCCCCAACCTCTGTGCCAGGTCATTGATGACTTCCATTTCCTGAATGGACTCCACATTGAATGCAAATATATGATGCTGTAAAGCCGCTATGATTTCCTTGTCCGACTTCCCTACTCCGGCAAATGTGATCTTACTTGCATCAAACCCCATATCAATGGATTTTTGCACCTCATTACCACTTACACAATCTGCCCCAAAGCCTTTAGACTGTATAAGAGCCAGAATGTGTTCATTGAAATTGGCCTTTAATGCGTAATGTATATGAAATCCCCTTTTGTCTGCCGCTTTCTTTGCAGCATCCAATGTTTGTTCGAGCAGATCGAGATCGTAGAAGTAAAATGGTGTTTCTAATGCTGAAAACCTGTCCAGCATAGTCTTGTTATTGAACATGCTCACTTAAAATAATCTATTGTGCAACGACCGCAAAGCCTCGGTTTTGTGTTTAGAATCCAACAATATAGAAACATTATAGTCCGATCCACCGTAAGAGATCATGCGTACAGGCAAGTGTTTCACAGCATCCAATACCCGAGCTGCATATCCATGCGTATTGGCCCTAAAATCACCGACCACACAGATGATAGTCTGCCCTTCGTCCACCCCTACTTTGCCAAACAATTCGACTTCCTTGATGATTTCGAGCAGGTTGCTGGTATCGTCTATCGTCAGGGAGACAGCAACTTCCGATGTCGTAATCATATCGATCGGTGTTTTGTATCGCTCGAATATCTCGAATACTTTGCGCAAGAAACCGTAGGCCAACAGCATCCGGGTAGAATGTATATGTATAGCCGTAATGCCATCCTTGGCTGCGATGGCACGGATAGTTCCCTTTTCGCCACCATTTTTGGAGATCAATGTACCATGAGCGGCAGGATCCATCGTATTCAATAAGCGCACAGGCACATTGTATCGTTGGGCCGGGAAAACACTCTGCGGATGCAGGATCTTAGCTCCAAAATAAGCCAATTCGGCCGCCTCATCAAAGCTAAGGTTGGCTATCGGCTTGGTTCCGGTCACCACACGAGGATCATTGTTGTGCATACCGTCGATGTCTGTCCATATCTGCACTTCTTCGGCACGTAAAGCCGCACCGATCAATGAGGCCGTATAGTCTGATCCACCCCTTCTTAAATTGTCGATTTCTCCAAAAGAATTACGGCAGATATAGCCTTGGGTGATAAACAGCTTATTGTCCGGGTGGGCCGACAAGAGCGGCGTAAGTTTTTCTGTAATGTAATCGACAATAGGTTCATTGTCCTCGTCAATTTTCATGAAGTCCAAAGCCGGCAACAATACTGAAGGCACACCAATCTCCTCCAAATGGAAGTGCCAGAGCGTTGTGGACAGCAGCTCCCCTTGTGCCAGGATAATTTTTTCTTCGATAGGTGTGAAGAGATCATTGCCCAACGATTCGATATGATTAAAATGATAATCGATAAGCTCTCTACCCTTGTTCAGTCCTCCTTCGGTGGTAAAAAGTTCCTTGATCAGATCTTCATATTTATCTTTGAGGCCTTTAATCAATGTCTTGGCTTCATCGCGTTTGCTGTCCAAAAACGCCTGCCCAATTTCAACCAACGCATTCGTCGTGCCCGACACGGCAGACAAAACCACGATTTGCCGTTCAGAAGGGTCTACGATGCTTAGCAACCCTTTGATACGTTCCGCACTTCCTACAGAAGTTCCACCGAATTTTAGAATTTTCATATATTATATTAAATAATGTATAATAAGCTAAATTGTTTTTAGTCGTCGAATATACCGAATGTAACGTAAAAAGTAAAAAGTAGGGGCAAAAAATCTTTTGCCCACAGCATATATTAAAAAACCTATAAGGTTTTCGAGACCTTATAGGTTTATCAACTCCGCATAGTGTTATGCTATGCGGAAAATTACTTCTTTAGATTTTCAATCAACAAAGAAGCCAGTTCCTCTCCTATTCTTTCCTGTGCTTCGTTGGTCGCTGCGCCTATATGCGGAGTCAACGAAAGTTTCGGATGGGCCAACAAATCCCTGCGAGGTGTCGGCTCATTGTCGAAGACGTCCAACCCTGCAAAAGAGACCTTGCCCGTATCCAATGCTTTCAACAGTTCTTCTTCATCGATCACACCACCACGTGAAGCGTTGACAAGAGCAACACCATCTTTAAGAAGGGCAAATTCCTCCTTGCCTATGAATGGTTTGTCCAAAAACGGTACATGCAAGGAAATAAAATCCGATATACGCAACAATTCATCCTTTTCCACTTGCTTTACAGGTACATCCACAGATATTCCACCCGACAGCTCCAGAGCTAAGGACTTAGGCCCGTCAAACAGGTCGTAGTAAACTACGTCCATCCCCAATCCCAAGGCTATCTTAGCTGTTTCACGTCCGATACGACCGAAACCGACGATACCAATGGTCTTACCTTTCAATTCTACTCCTGCTGCATACGCTTTCTTCAAGCCGCCAAAGTTGGTATCTCCCTCAATGGGCATCTTGCGGTTGGCATCGTACAAGAAACGTACTCCACCCAACAAATGTCCAAATACCAACTCGCCTACAGAGTGTGAAGACGCAGCAGGCGTATTGACTACCGCAATACCTTTGGACCTGGCGTATTCTACATCGATATTGTCCATACCCACACCACCACGGCCGATCACTTTGATATTCGGGCAAGCATCGATAAGCGCCTGCCTTACTTTGGTCGCGCTTCTTACCGTGATAGCATCGTAATCATTCAATCTGTTCGGTAATTCATCCTGAGGTATATGATTGGTATCTACCTCAAAACCCGCTTCTTCCAATATTTTTTTTCCGATAGGATCAATCCCATCATTTGCTAAAATTTTCATTTTAAAAATTAAAAAGTCAAAATTAAAAAGTCAAAAAAACTTTTACTTCCTCAATGTTAGCGCACGAATCCTTTCGTGTGCTCATAAATCTTTAGGCACACGAAAGGATTCGTGCGCCAGCGGTGATGTACGGGCAAAAAATCTTTTGCCCCTACTTATGCTTCTCCTCAAATTCTCTCATCGCATCGATCAAGGCATTGATCGAAGTCAATGTCAACGCGTTATAGATAGAAGCCCTAAACCCACCTACAGAACGGTGTCCCTTGATACCGATCAGGTTGCGCTCCTTGGCCAAAGCCAAGAATTCAGCTTCCAGTTCCGGGCTGTCCATGACAAAGGTTACATTCATACGCGAACGATCCTCTACAGCTGCCGTACCCTTGAAGAATGGATTGCGATCGATCTCATCGTACAGCGTACGTGCTTTGATAATATTCTCTTGTTCCATGACAGCTACACCGCCTTTGGCTTTTAGCCACCTTAGGTTGAGCATAGACACGTAAATAGAGAATACCGGAGGTGTATTGTACATCGAACCGGCCTTGATATGCGGTTCATAATCAAATATAGTCGGGATCACACGTCCACTCTTGCCCAGAATTTCATCCTTGATGATGACCAATGTCACACCGGCAGGCCCCATATTTTTTTGCGCTCCTGCATAGATAAGGTCAAATTCACCGACATTGATTTCACGGCTCAAGATATCCGAAGACATATCCACTACTGTGGGGATATTGGCCTTTGGCTTGTCAAAAACTTCTGTACCATAGATGGTATTGTTGGAGGTATAGTGGAAATACGCTGCATCCGACGGGATATCAAAGTTTTTCGGGACATAATTATAGTTCTTGTCCGAGGAAGATGCTACAATTTCTACCTGTCCTATTTTCTTGGCTTCTTTGGCCGCCTTGGTCGCCCATACGCCCGTATCCAGATAGGCCGCTTTGCCTCCTTCCGGCAGTAAGTTCAGCGGAACCATCGCAAACTGTTGGCTTGCACCTCCCTGCAGAAATAATATCGAATAGTTTTGTGGCACATTCAGCAATTCCCTTACCAGTCTTTCCGTTTCAACGACAACCTCCTCAAATTCTTTTGAACGGTGCGAAATTTCCAATATGGACAACCCTGTATTATTGAAATTTAACACAGCCTGAGATGCCTCCTGGAATACTTCCTGCGGTAAAATACATGGCCCTGCACCAAAATTGTGTTTCATAATATGTTTGTGTTTATTAAGTGAAATATTTTATGCACGCAAAGGTATAAATATTTCTTGTCTATTTATTAACCAATATTGCTCGATATTAGAAATAAATCTGTTTTTAGTGTCATAAGTTTCAAAATTGATGACAGTCATTGCGGTATGTTGAAAATAGTGCAATCAAAAAGGTATTTTTTTGACATGCTTGTAGAGACGTAAACCCCGAAGGGCTCACCGAAGGTAAATCTTACGTCTCTACCAACAGCAGAACCAATCAAAATATCCATAGTTTTATTAGCCAAAAACAGAAAAAAAATTGTATCTTCGCATGCAAAAGTGCCGTTTCGAGGGCACTTTATTTAGTTTGACAGAAACCAGAAAATAATGGCAGAAGAAACAGAAAACGAAAACAGTCTAGTCCCTGCTAATGACAGGATTATAAAAATCAATATCGAAGACCAGATGAAATCGGCCTACATCGATTATTCGATGTCGGTTATTGTATCCCGCGCCCTACCCGATGCACGCGACGGTTTGAAACCCGTACACAGACGTGTATTGTTTGGTATGGAAGAACTTGGGGTTACCTCTGGCAAACCTTATAAAAAATCAGCACGTATCGTCGGAGACGTATTGGGTAAGTATCACCCGCACGGAGACTCATCGGTTTACGATACGATGGTCCGTATGGCACAGGATTGGTCATTGCGCTATCCCCTGGTCGATGGGCAAGGTAACTACGGTTCGTTGGACGGAGACCCACCGGCGGCCATGCGTTATACAGAGGCACGTCTTCGCAAGATTGCCGAAGAAATGCTATCCGATATCAAAAAAGATACGGTAGATTTTCAGCTCAACTTTGATGATTCGCTTGAAGAGCCTACGGTTCTTCCGACACGTATCCCCAACTTATTGGTCAATGGTACCTCTGGTATCGCTGTCGGTATGGCGACCAATATGGCGCCGCACAATCTGACCGAAGTCATCGATGGCACAGTAGCCTATATCGATAACCGGGATATCGAAATATCCGAAATCATGCAATACATCAAAGGCCCGGACTTCCCGACAGGAGGTATCATCTATGGGCACAATGGTGTACGCGAAGCTTTCGAAACAGGGCGAGGAAGGGTCGTCATGCGGGCAAAGGCCGAAATCGAAACAACCAAGTCCGGGCGTGAAGTCATCATTGTGACCGAGATCCCTTATCTCGTCAACAAAGCCGATATGATCAAACGTACGGTCGATCTGATCAACGAAAAGAAAATCGAAGGCATATCCGAAATACGGGACGAATCTGCAAGAGATATACGTATCGTCTACGAAATCAAGAGAGATGCCAATGCCAATGTCGTACTCAACAATCTTTATAAACACACGGCACTGCAATCTTCTTTCTCCGTCAACAATATTGCTCTGGTCAAAGGAAGGCCTATGCTCATGAACCTTAAGGATATGATCCACGAATTTGTGGAGCATAGGCATGAGGTCGTCATACGCAGGACGAAATATGAACTGGCCGAAGCAGAGAAAAGAGCACACATCCTCGAAGGCTACTTGATCGCATTAGACCATCTGGACGAAGTCATCAAGCTGATCCGTAATTCGGATACCCCCGAAGATGCCCGCGTCGGATTGATGGAGCGCTTCGGTCTATCGGATCTACAAGCCCGTGCTATCCTGGATATGACGCTACGTCGGTTGACAGGACTGGAACGGGACAAGATCAAGGAAGAGTATGCCGAACTGATGAAGACCATCGAATATTTGAAGCAAGTATTGGCAGACGAAGGCCTGCGTATGCAGATCATCAAGGACGAACTCGTCGAGATCAAAGAAAAATACGGCGACGAACGTCGTTCGGTCATCGTCCATTCGGCCGAAGACATGACCATGGAAGACTTTATCGATGACGAGGAGATTGTCATCACGATATCGCACAATAGTTATGTCAAGCGTACCCCACTTTCCGAATACCGCCGCCAAGGCCGTGGCGGAAAGGGTGCTATAGGCTCCAACACACGTGACGAGGATTTTACCGAGCACATTATTACCGCTACAGCGCACAATTATATGCTCCTGTTTACCGAAGCAGGACGTTGTTTCTGGTTACGGGCTTTTGAGGTCCCTGAAGGTAGCCGTACTTCCAGAGGACGGGCTTTGCAGAATATCATCAATATACCAAAGGACGAAAAAGTAAAAGCCTATATACTTGTCAAAAACTTAAAAGACAAGGAATACCTGGAAAACAACTTCATCATCATGTGTACCAAACAAGGCACGATCAAGAAAACTTCATTGGAAGCCTATTCTCGACCTCGTGCCAATGGTATCAATGCCATCAACATCAATGACGGCGACCAACTGCTCGAAGCTTGTCTGACCAGCGGCAACAGTGAAATCGTCATGGCATTGCGTTCGGGCAGAGCCATCCGCTTCAACGAGTCTACGGTACGTCCTATGGGCAGGACAGCTACCGGAGTGAGAGGTGTGAGTTTGGCAGGACCAAACGATGAAGTTGTTGGCATGATTAGTGTGGATAATCCAGAGACATCTGTTCTGGTCGTCTCGGAAAAAGGTTACGGTAAGCGTACAGATATAGAAGATTACCGCATTACCAACAGAGGAGGCAAAGGCGTCAAGACCATCAATATCACCGAAAAAACCGGTAATCTGGTCGCCATCAAGGATGTGACGGACCAAGACGATCTGATGATCATCAACAAGTCCGGAATCGTCATCCGTATCGGCGTAGACACATTGCGGGTCATGGGAAGAGCCACACAAGGCGTCCGCTTGATCACTTTGAAAGAAAACGACGAAATCGCTTCCATCACCAAAGTACAGCGGGAGGAAGAAGATGACCTTGCCGAGGACGTAGATTCAGACAATAACACGGCTGAATCGACAGACACAGAGCAGGCAAACGAAGAATAATAAATAATGAAGAACATCATTTTCTCTTTATTATTACTAGGCATAGGAACGACTGTTGTAGGCCAATCGAACTATAAAGAGGCCTCCAACAGTCTTGCCCGTTATATGCTATCCAGCGACGTCAAGCATTTGGAAAGTGCAAAAAAATTCATTGACGCCGGATATAAAACCCGACGGGATTCTTCCAACTCCCGCAACAACGTACTCCGGGCTATGATATACAGTTCATTGGCCTATGCCGATTCGACCCGAAAAATCAAGTCCGACAAGGATCCCATTCTGGTAGCCAAAGAGGCGGAGGCACGCATACGTCCCCGTGACCGGGAAAGACATGAGACAGAGATCAATTACATACATCAAAACCTGATCGCTGCCTATATATATAAGGCAAACAAAGAGATCGTAGAAAAAAAATATGCTGATGCCTATCAAAGTTATCTCGAAGTAGAAAAATTGGGAACGAATACAGAAGATGTCATTTACAACCTAGCCCTATTGGCCAGTCAAGCCGGAAAAACGAAAGAAGCCATTTCTTATTATAGCAAGCTCATAAAAGACACAGAAGCCGATGCCAACAAATATCTTGAACTAGCAGAGCTCTATAAGAAAAACAAAGAGGAGCAGCAGTATTTGTCAATATTGGAAACGGCTAGAACCAAATTTCCACAGAACAAGCAAATCCTCTTTCAACTGATCGAGATATACAATGCCAACAAATCGTACGGAGCGATCACGCCTATCATCGACGAAGCCATTGCGTACGAACCCGACAACATAGACTTGATCTATCTGGCCGGATATGCCAATGAAAATACAGGCAATATGGGCCAGGCAAAAAAGTATTATCAAAGAATTATTCAGCTGGATAGCAACAATTACAGTGCGAATCTGGCTTTAGGTTTGATTTTTTTGAATGATTTTTTAAAAAATATCAATAACTTAGAAGATCAATACAGTGCACAAAATCACTTGCTCAAGGCCAATGAGATTAAACCTTATGACATTGGCGCACTCAAAGGGTTAGCCTTGTATTACAAAACCGTTGGCGATGACAGCCAATTGGATAGAGTTAATTTATTGTTGAATCAACTATCAAATAATTAAGGAATGAATATTAAACATATTGCTATTTGCTCAGCCCTGCTGCTATTCGGCAGCGTCACTTTCGCTCAAAACAGTAACCTTAAAAAGGCTGCTTCAAACATCCAAAAATACGATGAACTGCGTATCGCAGGTACACCACAATTGGGAAAAACGTACATTAATGCTGCTAAAACAGCTGTCGACGCTGCGGTCGTCCATGACAAGACCAAGGATTCTGGCGAAGCCTGGATGTACTACGCTCTGGTGTATAGCAATCTTGCTTTTGCCGAAAAGAAAGCAGAGCATGCGGAGAAAGCTAAAGAAGGAATTGCAAAAGCTATCTCTTTGGACAAGGACAAAAAACTTGCTGCAAATATCGACGTGGCTCAACAATTGTTGTACAACTACCATTTTACCCAAGGCGTAGCAAGTTGGGACAAGAAGGATTTTAAAGGAGCTTACGATGCTTTCAACACGGCTCTGGAATATATGCCCGGAGATACTACCGTCACTTACTATTCCGGTCTTGCAGCAATACAAAGCCAGGACTATAAAAATGGTATAGACAAATACAAGCAGCTCATCGACAAAAAAGACTTCTCTTCCCACAAGGTCGTCATGGTGGATCTACCTAAGCTATATCTTTCTATGAAGGATACAGCCTCTGCTATAGAATATGCAGCCAAAGCCGTAGCAGCCTATCCGAATGACCAGGCAGCGGCCGTACAGAATATCGAGTTAAACTTGATTGCAGGAAATAATGAAAAAGTAATCTCCAATATCGAATCACAGATTGCAAAAGATGCACAAAACAAAAACCTGTATTACTACCTCGGTATTGCCGAGTCTGCCAACAACAATGCCGAAAAAGCATTAGAAGCTTATAAAAAAGCTATCGAACTCGACCCGAACTATGCCGATGCAAATCTAAATGCAGGCGTGGTATTGATGAACCAGGTACGGGACGAGCTGAACGCATTGAATAGCTCCAACGTCAGCAATACGGTGCAGACTGCCAAGCTAAAGGAGTTGAAAGAAAAATTAAAACCGGTGGAAGGCTTTTTCTCGAAGGTCGTCGAGATCGAACCTAAGAACACAAGCGCATTACGCGGTTTGAAACAATACTATGACTTTGTCGAAAACGAAGCTAAATCCAAGGAGATAGCAGAAAAATTAGAAACTGTACAGCAGTAATAAAAAAATGCGTCATTGCGAGGAAGAATGGCGAAGCAATCTGCATTTTGACATCGTCAGATTGCTTCGTCGTTGTTCCTCCGTCTCGCAATGACGACGATGTTTACCCCTCCTCATATACCCAAGTACCCAACCTTTCCTGCAATATCCGCGATATCCTGTTGAAGTAACGTTTTTGCTTGTACCCCATCACCCATTGTATCCCCTGTACCGCATTGGTACAGAATATTTCATCGGCACTTTTCATAATCTCCGGATTGATCTCCGCTTCCACCACAGGTATACCTTCATGTGCGGCAATATCCATGACCACACGTCGCATTACCCCGTCTATACAGCCTTGATTGAGTGCCGGAGTATAAAGCACCTTGTCATAATAGACAAAAATATTCGAAGTCAGGGCTTCGCATAGATTTCCTTCCTGGTTGAGGATCAACACCTCATCGTAATTAAATTTCTTTTTATAAAGCCCTGCCATGACATACAGCAGTGCATTATTGGATTTTAAGTCCGAAAGATCACTGTAAGGCTTTTTATATTCCGTGTACAGATCCACGATGAGACCGACTTTTTTGTCCCGGCGTTCGTCCCCTACCTTATGTACCTGCAATACAAACGAAGGCTTGTTGGTCTCCGGTGTGTATAGCCCTTCCCCTTCCCTGTACACGATCAGGCGCACACGTACCTGCTGCCCGACCATATTGTTTTTACGAACCAACTCTTCCGTAGCACTTTTTACAAAATAGGTATCAAACTTATTATAATAATCCAGATGGATCTTTTGCATACTGCGTTGCAGCCTTTCGATATGAAAAGAAAGAAAACGTATTTCCCCATCCTTATACAACATCGTTTCAAAAATACCGTCCCCATAGCGAAAACTCCTGTTCCCTGCTGTCAGTATGAACGTATCCTCAGGCACGAGTGTACCGTTGTGATTGATATAGTGTATCGGCATAAAAATAATCCTATTTATCTAAATCTTTCCCTTGCGCATAAGATCTCCATTTCTCTAATGCTAAACGAAAATCTTCGGGAATTGGTACTTCAAAATACAAAATTTCTTTTGTCTTTGGATGCGCAAAGCCTAGTGATTTCGCATGGAGCGCCTGTCTAGGCAGCAATTGGAAACAATTATCCACAAATTGCTTGTATTTATTAAAGACCGTTCCTTTCAGAATACGGTCACCTCCATAGCTGGTATCGCCAAACAGGGGGTGTCCTATAGCTTTCAGATGGGCACGTATCTGATGGGTGCGCCCAGTCTCCAGCCTACATTCGATCAAGGTCACATAGCCCAACCTTTCCAATACCTCATAGTGTGTGACAGACCACTTGCCTTTTTCGGGATCATCATAGAGGCTCATGATTCTTCTATCCCTGGCATCCCTTCCGATGTATCCGGTTACTGTTCCATCTTCAGCAATATCTCCCCATACCAAAGCGACATAACGGCGCTGTATCGTATGTTCAAAAAACTGCTTGGCAAGATAGGTCATAGACCACTCGTTCTTAGCTATAATCAATAGTCCCGAAGTATCTTTGTCGATGCGATGCACCAGACCGGGACGCCCCGTATTGCCGGGCAAAGTAGGCAAAATATTGAGATGGTAGGTCAGCGCATTGACCAATGTACCTGTGTAATTGTTGTATCCCGGGTGCACGACCATACCCGCTTCCTTGTTGACCAATAGGACGTCGTCGTCTTCGTATATGATATCCAACGGAATATTTTCGGGATACACCTCGGTATCACGTGGCGGATCCGGCAGTACCATGGTAATAATGTCCAATGGCTTGACCTTGTAACTTGCCTTTATAGGTTGATCATTCACCCGAACAGTACCGGCATCTATGGCATGCTGTATACGATTGCGCGAGGTATTCTCGACCCTATTCATCAGAAATTTGTCTACTCGCAACAGGGCTTGACCTCTGTCCGCTACAATACGTATATGCTCGTACAGTTCCTGCTCATCCTGTTCCAGTAATTCTACATCTTCTGCCATAGCACAAAAGTAAATGAAATCCGACAAAAACCATTGTAAAAAAGATAGGGAATAGCTTTTAGATTCCTGCTGGCGGATCCGGTCAGAATGACGACGTTATTTATGGTTGGTCATGAAGAAAGTATATAATTACCATAAATTTTAAGGCGATTATATACTTTAGCAACCAGCCCGTCATTTCGACGAAGAATGAGGAGAACCGAGCAATGCGAGCTCATCGCAGATAAATCTATGGATGAATTGGATTAATGTACTATCTGGCCATAGATTTTACTTCGTAGAGCTCACTTCGTTCGGTTCTCTTCGTCGTACCTCCTCATCGAAATGACGACAAAGTTTGGTTAAAGAAATATATAATTACCAATTTTAATTGACTAATCCCGAATCAGCGATCGGTCCAGATGCACATATCCTCCATCCACATGTATAAGCTGCCCTGTAGTATGGCTCGATCTGTCAGAAAGCAAAAAGATGGCCATATCCGCGATTTCGTTGACGGTCGTCATCCGATTCCCTAATGGGATACGGTCATGGATTTTCCGTAATGTTTCTTCAGGATTGTCCAAAGTGCTTATCCAACGGTCATATTGTGGCGTTGCAGCTTCTGCGACAATGATAGCATTCACCCGAATATTAAATGGCAATAATTCCACCGCCCATTCCCTTGTCAATGCATTCCGCCCACCATTGGATGCTGCATACCCGGACGTATTTCCCTGTCCTGTCTCGGCCGTTTTGGAGGTGATATTCAGTATGGCACCCTTAGATACTTTCAATGCCCCCAAGGCATGGTGAGCCATCAAGTAATAATGAACAACATTATTATGCAAGGAGGCTAAAAAACCTTCATAGCTACCATTTTCCAGACCTACTCCATCGTTGACGCCCGCATTATTGACCAGTCCGTCTATACGATTGTATTTTTCCATAACAGCACGAACAACTTTCTCGCAAGCAGAGGGGTCAGAAAGCTCAGCTTCCAAAGCTAAAGCCTGTATGCCCAATGCCTCGACTTCCGCCCTGGCTTTTTCATTGTCAGCTTGTGTGCGCCCGACAATAACAGGAATAGCTCCCTCTTCGGCCAGAGCCAGCACAATCCCTTTGCCGATGCCCTTGGCACCACCGGTGACAATGACAACTTTATCTTTTAAATGTAAATCCATGTTGTGCGTATTTAGTAGTGAGATATAGTCCTTATTCCTTAATCCTTAATCCTTACTCCTTCATCCTTGATCTTTACTCCTTAATCTTTACTCCTTAATCTTTACTCCTTGCTCCTTAATCCTTACTCCTTGCTCCTTAATCCTTACTCCTTGCTCCTTAATCCTTACTCCTTGCTCCTTAATCCTTGCTCCTTGCCCTCAAATATTATAAACCCTAACCGCATTTCCACCAAAAAAAGCCTGCCGATCTTCCTCCGTAAATGAGCTCAGTCTACTGCCCATGATACGCATATTGTCTGCATAAGATGCCGACAGCAGACACACCGGCCAATCCGAACCGAACATAATTCTATCCTTACCGAATCGCGCTATGACATGATCTATATACCGCGCAAAATCCTCCAGTTGCCACTTCATCCAATCAGTTTCGGTCGCTAGTCCGGAGACCTTGCAGGCGACATTCGGAAAAGCCGCCAAATCGGCAATAAATCCCGCCCATTCATCAAATGCCTTCTGTTTGATATCCGGCTTCGCCATATGGTTGAGGATAAACTGTTGGTCGGGATTTGCCTTTGCACAAGCCAATGTACTTTCAAAATGACGTGGACGAATCAACAAGTCATAAGTATATCCGTATTTTGTCAAGGCTTTTATCCCTCGCTGTATAGCAGGACGCATCAAAAAGTCCGGATCTTCCTCTCCTTCTACGATATGGCGGAAGCCCTTGACAATCGGGTATTGGGAAAAGTGCCGTAAATGTTCCACCACTTGACCCGAAGCTAAATCGACCCAACCGACCACCGCCTTCACCATAGCATACACGGCAGACAAATCTACCAAAAACTGTGTCTCTTGATGGGATTGTTCTGCCTGCACAGCGATGACACCGTCTATATTATTTTCCTTGAGCAATGGGGCTAGATCCGTAGGCATAAAATCCCGTCGGATTACAGACATATCATCCGTGATCCAAGCGTCCCGCTCTACATTGTATATCCAGAAATGTTGATGGGAATCTATACGCATTGGAGAATTAAAAATTATGAATTATGAATTATGAATTAAAAAACCGACTATCCTTACTGATAACTGACTAATTGTTCAGTTTAATAAAGCCGCCATCAATTGGATAATCATTTCCTGTAATGAACCCGGCATCATCGCTGCATAAGAACAAGGCTAATTTAGCAATTTCTTCCGGCTTTGCCATACGGCCTATCGGCTGTGACTTAGCAAGTTTACCAAACATTTCCTGTTCTTGACCAGGGTAATTTTTGGCAATAAAGCCATCCACAAAAGGTGTATGTACCCGTGCCGGAGAGATACTGTTGCAACGGATATTGTCCGCTATATAATCCCTAGCTACGGACAGCGTCATGGCAAATATAGCCCCTTTACTCATGGAATAAGCAAAACGGTCGGTGATCCCTACCCATGCAGCGATGGAAGCAAGGTTTAGGATAGCACCACCTCCCTGTTTTTTCATCAAAGGAACGGTAGCATACAGCGCATTGTACACTCCTCTGACATTGACCTGGAATATCCGCTCAAAATCTTCAGCCGAACAGTTTTCCAGGTTGCCTACATGTGCTATCCCGCAAAACCATAATGTATGGCACTACCATGATGAAATTGAATTTATATTGATTTTGGAGGGGAAGGGAACCTTTTTTATCGGTGACTGCATCACCCCCTTTTCAGCAGGTGACTGTGTGCTGATCGGAAGCAATGTTCCCCATTATTGGTTGTTCGACGAGGAGTACCTCCTGCCTGAATCTGATACCAGGGCCAATGTCGTGGTAGCACATTTCCTAAGAGATTTTGTCGGACAGGTATTTTGGAGCCTGCCGGAACTTAGTCCTATACGTAGGCTCATAGAATATTCAAAAGACGGCATCATGTGCAGATGCTCGGACAAAAACCTGGAAAACTCATTCCTCCGTCTCATGGCGACCTCCGGGTTGGAGCGCATCCTTGCATTGTTGCACACCCTCCATATCTTTGACCAGCACCCCGACAAGGAAAAGCTGGTCAGCGCGGACTACAACATACAGTACCACGATGACGATATGAACCGCATGAACCTCATATTGGGCTTTATCAACGACAGTTACAAAGTACACGTCCATCTGGATGAAGTCGCCGATCTCTCCGGAATGACCAAAAATTCATTCTGTCGGTTTTTCAAGCAAAAAACCGGACGGACATTAACGGACTTCGTAACGAAACTCCGGATATCCAATGCACAGAAGATTTTGGGGAATACGCATGGTTCCATAAAAGAGGCCTGCTATGAATCGGGATTCAACAATCTTGTGAGCTTTCACAAAGCGTTCAAATCGATCACAGGGAATACGCCAAAAGCCTACCGGGAAATGTTCTGGAAACAGTCCCTTTAGTTCTTTGGATTTGTATCTATACAAAAATGTAGGGGCGAAATATCTTTCGCCCACATTAAGGAAGTGTCTAAGAAGTGCTACAAGTCTGGCATTTTGTCATCCCGAGAGAGTGTAAAATAAACTGTGTCAAGATTAGTAAATAAGTATCAATTTAGACATAGTAATTATGGACATCAGAGAAACAGAGTTAGACTTTGAATCAATCGTGAAAAAGTACTTCCCTGCTACAAGGAAAGTCGTAGATCAAAAAAGTGTAATATCAGTCTATGTCTTTTCGGCCGGGCAACCGTTTTATGCCCTATTTTAACATCGTTTTTGGTCATTCCCACAAACGTCTGTGTGCCCCGTCCTAATAAGTTTTCGACTATCCCGACTCATCCGTCACCCGTTGACGCTTACAACTTGACTCGATACACTTCAACCAAATACCATGATAAATTCCAGAAGACTTCACAAAACATCAACTTAGGGTGGACAAAACTGTAAAATGTATGTTTTCATCTGCTTATTTTTTGTTATGGCCGATGCATTGTGTAAAGCCTGGGAATAGAAGCTTTTAAGCCTATTCCATAGTTCTAAACCCAACAACAATATTGGTGCTTTTTATATTTGGTTTTAAATAACCATCTACAGTTAACGTCCTTTATTATAATAACAATTGGTTTACTGGAGACAGTATATTTTACTGTGACTCTTTAAAATATAAACTATTTTTAATTTTCACAAATTATTTTAAAAAGTATCCAGCCTAAGAACTAAAAGACATTAACTCAACCTATATTTATTGCCATGAAAAATTGTTGCCTGCACTGTTTTTGTAGCCTCATTTCTTACTTGTATGTCGATCTGTATAAGCATAAATGCTGTAGGCCAATGTCCCCCTATGGAGGGGGTAGGAGGAGGATATTACTCAAGAAAGCTTATTTTCAGTATGTTTTGACTTCTTTCCTCTCCCTGCCCACCCCTCTTTCCTGTGCGCCCCTCTCCAGAGAGGGATAGCATTTAACAAAGCCAGTGCAAACATAGGATCTAATGCCCTCTTATGCATTGAAGTGTCCTGTTTCTGGGTACACGGTAGCCCTTTAGAGGGGGACAGTGACCTATAACGGAACTGCTTGTACAAAATATTGACAAATAATGGGATAAATACGACAAGATATTTGATGTAAAAAACTATAAACAAGCAAGATAAAAAGATGTGTACACACGATAACTCAGAGAGATGGACAGTGCTTCACAAAAGTACAACGGAGATAAAACCGAATTACTTATAAATATTTTTTTTACTATAGGTATTATTCATATATATTTGTTCTCGCTGCATGAAGGAACTCTCCGCCAGCTGGCAGACTGGTTCGTGAATGTAAACCACCTTATCTAAATCAGGTGCACGCTTAACAATTCAACATGATGTCAATACTAGAAGAGCAGGCATTGAGCAGTCCATACCAGGAGTTCTCACGGCAGGAATGGAAAAACCTCAATGGTCATTTCAACCACAGCCTGCATACGGAGGACCTGGAGCAACTGCACGCCCTGAACGAGCCGCTCAATATGCAGGAAATTGAGGATATCTACTTCCCTTTGGCACATTTGATAGAGCTCCATATCAAAAATTACGGTACACTTCGCGACGACAACAACCTCTTCTTTCGTCGGAATCAACAGAAACTCCCATTTATCATCGGTATAGCCGGTTCGGTGGCCGTGGGAAAGAGTACCACGGCACGGGTATTAAAAAAAGTACTGTCGATGCTCCCCGATAAACCCAAGGTCGATCTGGTGACAACGGATGGATTTTTGTACCCCAACAGCGTACTGGTACAGAAAAATATACTCAATCGTAAGGGCTTTCCCGAAAGCTACGATACAAAGCTCTTGCTTCGTTTTCTCTCTGCCGTCAAATCCGGCGCAGAATCGTTGACTGTACCGTTGTATTCACATTTAGAGTACGACGTACTTCCCCACGAGCGGTTGACTCTTTACAATCCCGACGTACTGATTATCGAAGGGATCAATGTACTGCAGGTCAATTCCCAGCGCTCGCCTAATAGCAATAAAGTCTTCGTGTCGGATTTTTTTGATTTTTCGATCTATGTCGATGCACTCGAAAAAGACATCTTGACATGGTATATCAATAGATTTGAGTCATTGCGCGTCACGGCTTTTCAGAATCCCAACTCCTACTTTCATAAATATGCAGATCTGACACTGGATCAAAGCAGGCACAAGGCCCATGAGATATGGAACGAGATCAACAAACCCAATCTGCATGAAAACATCCTTCCAACCAAATATAGGGCTGATCTGATCCTGTATAAAGGTTCACACCATTTTGTAGAAAATGTCAAGGTGCGGAAGATTTGAATTGATCATGTTCGTACAATAGGATATGCCGCAAGAGCTCGTTTTCTAACTTTTTGTGCATCCGGTTACTACTGCTGATGGCGTACAGTTCGACTTTGTACCGTACAAAATCCTTTCCTATTTCGACGACCTGTAGCGTGATCTCGTTGCTTTCTGCCAGGTTAGGATGGTTTCTCATGACATTCCGTATCTCTTCTTCCAACTGCTGTACGGCCGAAGCAGTCTGCAAAGGCAACTCAAACTTGACCGTAAAAAGATTGGAACGATGCGCCGACAGGTTGACCATGGCATTCGTGAAAACCAGGTTATTCGGAACCATTACGATGTCGTCTTCTTCGTTCTGTATCTGGATATGGCCGAAGGTAATATCTATAATACGGCCTTTGTGCTCCCCCACCTTGATACGATCACCTACGGACAGTTCGTCCGAAAACATGATGAACAGGCCGCTCAGCATATTGGTGATGTAATCCCTGAACAAGACAGCGATAGCCATCGCTACAATGGTAAGGCTGGTCAGAAATTCCAAAGGATTGATACCAAAGGCCACCATAATACCTACAATGATGAATACAACATTCAGCATCGTCGCCATTCGGTTGATGCCCAATACAAAATTTCCCCTGACCGATCCTTTCGCATGCCGCGCATTGTACACCGAAAGGATGATAAAACGGATAATGGACACAACCAAGCTCGGCACCAAAAAAGAATTGAGCCCGACCATCATACGATGTAAAGCAGGCTGGCCTTGAAAGCTTTCGTAATAGAAAAGGAATCCCAGTAGGATAAACAGAAATGCTTTTCCAATGAAAACCAAAGGAAGCCTGTTCTTATTTTCTTGCTGCGCTATCATAACAATCGTAAAGAAGCGAAGCTAGCAATTTTTTGGGAAATGTAGATGAGGTATTTTGTCTACGGTGGAGACGCGGCACAGCGTGTCTCCACCATAGACATATTTATGACTGCCAGTTTACAACTTCCTGGCGTTGTACACCAAGGTGATCTGCCCCCAATTCGACGACATCACCCGCTTTTAGGTATATTGGCGGATTGAATCCGAGCCCTACTCCTGCCGGAGTCCCCGTCGAGATCACATCGCCCGGCAGCAAGGTCATAAATTGGGACACGTAGGATACAATATAGGGCACAGAAAAAATCAAATTGCTCGTATTGCCATCTTGATAGGTCTTTCCGTTGACTTTGAGCCACAGACGTACATTGTTGATATCGGGAATCTCATCAGCAGTCGTCAAGACAGGCCCCATAGGCGCAAAGGTATCACACCCCTTTCCCTTATCCCAGGTACCTCCTCTTTCGATCTGGAATTCGCGTTCGGACACATCGTTATGCAGCACATAGCCTGCTACGTAATCCAAGGCATCTTTTTCGTCTACATAAGTAGCTCTCTTACTTATGACGACACCAAACTCGACTTCCCAATCGGTCTTTACCGAATTTTTCGGGATGACCACCGTATCATTCGGACCAACCAATGCTGTAGTAGATTTCATGAAGATAATGGGTTCATTGGGGATAGTAGCTCCTGTCTCTTCTGCATGATCTCTATAGTTCAGACCGATACAAACGATTTTGGATGGGCGTACAAAGGGGGCACCCAAACGTGTTTCGTTCGGAATTTCATCTAATTTACCTGCATTTGCCTTAACAAACTGTTCTAAGCGTGCTAAACCGTTTTCTTCAAAAAAACGTTCGTCATAATCTCCGCCAAAAGCAGAAACATCATAGTTTTTGCCTTCGATCTGTACACCGATTTTTTCTTTTCCCGGCTCTCCGTAACGTATTAATTTCATGTTGTAAGTATATAAGATTTAAGTATAGCGTCCGTTGACGACAGATCCCCTATAGGGTCTTATATGTCATACGGACTAAGCAGTACAAGCACTATACGAAGTACGGCATATTTTTCCAAAACGATATGAATTATTTTACGCAAAGTATAAATAATATTACCGTAATCCAAGGAATAAAAAAAGCCTTTTTTGTGATTCTACAAAAAAGGCTTTTACCTAAACTATTTATTTCAATTTATTTAACGACTCCTTTGATAGTCAATATTTTAACAGGAGTTTTAGAATTTGATTTCACTGTAAAGGATTTTGTAAAAGGCCCTGTTGCTGTCGAGGCATTGAACGTCACTTTAATGGATCCCGTTTCTCCTGGTTTGACGGGGGTTTTTGAATAATCGGCTACCGAACATCCACAGGAAGGAGCCACATCGGACAAAATAATAGGGGCATCTCCCACATTCGTAAACTTAAATTCAAAGGAAGCCGCTTGGCTTTTGGGAATTTCACCAAAATCATGTGTCTCCTTTTCAAATTTAAATTCTCCGATCGCCGCTACCGTGAAAGCTGTCACAGCTACAAAAGCTATCAAAACTGTTGCTATACTTAATACTTTTTTCATCTTTTTTATTTTAATATTCTCTATACTAAATTTAGTCAATACACATGCCAAATGTAAATAAAATCTATAGCATATCGTACCCTTTCTCTTTTTTCACAATATTTTTACATTAAAGATAGGAAAATGGCTACAACCGCAGATGCTGGTTTGCAAACCAACACCTCTTGGCTATCTGAGACACAACCTTGTAGAGACGCGATTAATCGCGTCTCTACAGACAACCCCTTTATATAATACCTTCTTTCAACAGATCCTGTATATGTATGATGCCTGAATAGCCCCCGTTGTCCGTCACAAGCAATTGGGAAATATTATGCTGACGCATCATATGCAGTGCATTGACAGCTAGTTCCGATCCCTCTATCTTTTTGGGATTGGTCGACATGATATCCTTTGCTGTCAGATCTGTAATCTCCTCATTATTTTCCAGCATCCTCCTGACATCTCCATCCGTGATGATACCTAGGATCGTATCGTTTTCTACGACTGCTGTCGCTCCAAGTCTAAATTTGGTAATCGTAATGATCGTCTGCCTGACCTTGTCCGTAGGAAGCACCGAGGGACAGCCATTTAGCCCCGACAGATCCGATACTTTGAGGTAAAGCTGCTTACCCAATGCACCGCCGGGGTGATATTTGGCAAAATCACGGTCTGTAAAATGTCGGGCGGTCTGTAGGCATACCGCTAAGGCATCTCCCATAGCCAATTGTGCCGTCGTGCTCGTGGTAGGGGCCAAATTGTTTGGGCAGGCCTCCCGTTCGACAGATGTATCCAATATATAATCCGCTTGTTTGGCTAGAAACGAATCCTTGTTGCCCACCAGAGCGACCAACTTGTTTTCGCGCTGCTTGAGAAAAGGTACAAGAACCTTAATTTCCGGTGTGTTTCCACTTTTTGACAAAGCAATGATCATATCCTCCTTTTGTATCATCCCCAGATCACCATGCACAGCATCAGCGGCATGCATGAAAATCGATGGCGTACCGGTAGAATTCAGTGTAGCGACGATCTTTTGGGCGATAATGGCACTTTTCCCTATCCCTGTCACGACCACCCTTCCCGGCAAGGTCAATATAGACTTGACCACCTCGGCAAAATCGTCCGTCAGCAGATCCGCCAGTCTTTGTATAGCCTGCGCTTCCAAGGCCAATACTTCTTTGGCTTCTTTTTTAATTTCCAAATTGCTTTTCACAGAAATTATCCCTATTTTTATGTAATATTACAAAAGTAAGTTTTTTGAATGTTAGACACGTCAAATTTCTTCCAAATTTGCCCTTAAACTGATGGAAATAGAAAAATCTTTGTACGACAACCTCCAGGAATTTTTTGGATTCGACACATTTAAAGGCGATCAAGAAGCAATCATTACCAATATCCTGAATAAGAAGGATACCTTTGTGATCATGCCCACCGGGGGCGGCAAATCTATATGCTACCAGCTCCCGGCCTTGATGAGCGAAGGAACAGCCATTGTTATTTCTCCGTTGATTGCGTTGATGAAAAACCAAGTCGATCAGCTGCGTGCCTTTGGTGGGTCCGATAGCATAGCACACTTCTTGAATTCTTCCCTAACCAAGGGAGAAACCAATATGGTGAAAGCTGATGTAACAGCAGGTAAGACCAAACTGCTCTATGTAGCGCCAGAGTCCTTGTCAAAAGAAGAAAACCTACAGTTTCTGAAAAGTATCCGTGTTTCTTTTGTAGCCGTAGACGAGGCGCACTGTATATCTGAATGGGGCCATGATTTCCGGCCGGAATACCGTAAGATACGTCAGGTCATCAATGGGATCAGTGACAATATCCCGATCATTGCCCTGACGGCAACAGCTACGCCCAAGGTACAATCCGATATCCGGAAAAATCTACAGATGAACGATGCGACTTTGTTCAAGTCTTCTTTCAACCGACCCAACCTATATTACGAAGTAAGAGCGAAAAACAATGTCGTCAAAGAAATCGTCAAGTTTATCAAAAACAATTCGGGAAAAACCGGGATCATCTACTGCCTAAGCCGCAAAAAAGTAGAAGAGATCGCCGAAGTACTCAATATCAACGGCATCAAAGCCCTACCCTATCACGCCGGCTTGGATGCCAAGACCCGCGCCGATACACAGGATAAATTTTTGATGGAAGATGTCGAAGTCATTGTAGCCACCATAGCTTTTGGCATGGGGATAGACAAACCGGATGTGCGCTATGTGATACACCACGATATCCCCAAGTCCATGGAAGGATACTATCAGGAAACAGGACGAGCCGGCCGGGACGGAGGCGAAGGAGTATGCGTGGCGTTCTATTCAAAAAAAGATATCGAGAAGCTTACCAAATTCATGAAAGACAAGCCTGTTTCGGAAAGAGAAATCGGCACCCAGATATTGAAGGAGGTCATTGACTATTCCGAATCTTCCGTATGCAGACGTAAACAGATACTTCACTATTTCGGCGAAAAATTTGATGAGACCGGATGTACGAATATGTGCGACAACTGTCGGTCGGCCAAAACCTATTTTGATGCCGAAGAAGATTTGTTGAAAATACTCGGCTTTATCCGGGACGAAGGGCAGAAATTTGACGATCACCATATTATCAATGTGTTTATCGGACAGAATAACCAACCTATCTCCGCCTATAAACACGATACCCACCCCCTATTCGGGAGCGGAAAAGAAGAAGGTGTCAATTATTGGAATTCGTTGCTCCGGCAGGCAGAGCTGGCTGGTTTTATCCGAAAAGATATCGACCATTATGGTTTATTGAATCTGACCGAAGACGGGAAAAAATACCTCAAAAACCCTTATGCGCTCAAATTTATCCTCAACAGACCCATGGAAAATACCGATGAGGATTCATCTGAAGAAGTTTCGCAAGGAACCGGTACATTGGACAGTCAATTGCTATTGATGCTGAAAGATCTGCGCAAAAAAATAGCCAAGCAGAAATCTTTGCCTCCCTTTGTCATCTTTCAGGATCCATCTTTAGAAGAAATGTGCATACATTATCCTATTTCTACGGAAGAACTGAAGAAGATCCACGGTGTAGGTGCAGGCAAAGCATTGAAATTTGGCGCCCCCTTTGTGGATCTCATCAAAAAATACGTCGAAGAGAACGATATCGAACGCGCCCAGGATATGGTCATCAAGTCGGCTGCCAATAAGTCCGCATTGAAGGTATCCATTATACAAAATATAGACCGTAAGATTGCACTCGACGATATTGCATCTTCCAAAGGCATCAGCTACGAAGACCTGTTGAAAGAAGTAGAATCTATCGTCTATTCGGGAACCAAACTCAATATCAGTTATTTTGTGGACGAAATGATCGACCAGGATCGACAGGACGAAGTTTATGATTACTTCCGATCTGCTGAAGAAGATTCTATCAAGGCCGCTTTGGCCGAGTTGGGGGAAGAAGATTATACGTATGAGGACATCCAGCTGATGCGTATCAAGTTTTTATCCGAATTGGGAAATTAAGCACACGACATGATTCAAACATATCTACCGGGAATTAAAAACGGGACTTCCCATCAGTTTTTTTTAATGGCCGGGCCCTGTGCCATAGAAGGAGAAGAAATAGCACTACGGATCGCAGAGCGCATCGTGACGATCACGGACAAACTGCAAATTCCTTATATTTTCAAGGGTTCTTACCGAAAAGCCAATCGGTCCAGAGTCGACTCTTTTACCGGAATCGGTGATGAGAAAGCATTAGGGATTTTGGAAAAAGTCGGGAAGGAATTTGGTGTACCTACCGTGACGGACATCCATGAAAGCAAAGAGGCCGCTATGGCAGCTGCCTACGTGGACGTTTTACAGATTCCTGCTTTTTTGTGTCGGCAGACCGAACTATTGGTGGCAGCCGCTGAAACGAGAAAAGTTGTCAACATCAAGAAAGGACAGTTTCTATCGGCCGAATCGATGCAGTTTGCGGTAGACAAGGTCAAGGATGCAGGCAATCCAAAAGTAATATTGACCGACCGCGGCAATACTTTCGGTTATCAGGATCTGATCGTAGACTTTAGGGGGATTCCTGTCATGCGTTCGTTTGATGTACCGACCGTCATGGACTGCACGCATTCCCTGCAACAGCCCAACCAGACTTCGGGTGTGACAGGTGGCAAGCCTGCCTTGATCGAGACCATTGCAAAAGCGGCCATTGCTGTAGGCGCAGATGGGCTGTTTATCGAAACGCATCCCGACCCGGCCCATGCCAAGTCCGACGGAGCCAATATGCTACATCTGGATCTGTTGGAAAATTTGTTGACAAAGCTTGTTCGCTTACGGGAAGCGGTGCTTGCCAAGGATTAGCTTCTGATTGTAAAAACATTCTTATTCCTTTAGTAAGAGTTTCTTTTTAACGAAACTTTTGTTGTATATTTGTTTTGAGGCTAAGAGATCGAAATGAATAAGCGCTTTGAAGTCATTCTACTGGAAGAAGTTCGATTATTTTTAAAAAGTTTGGATCCAAAACATTACGAAAAAATAATTTATAACATTCGTAAAGCTCAAATTGAAAATGATCCGGAACTTTTTAAAAAACTGACCAACGATATATGGGAATTTAGAACTCTATATCGGGGTCTACAATATCGGCTTCTTGCATTTTGGGACAAAACTTCCTCTACCAAAACATTGGTAATTTCTACCCATGGGTTTATAAAAAAGCGAAGCAGAGTTCCCGAGCAGGAAATCCAAAAAGCGATCCAGGCAAAGAAAAAATACTTTGATGACACATTAAAGAATAAGAAAAAATGAAAACATATACATTAGATGAAATACAAGATGAACTTCTTGGAAAAATAGGGACTCCCGGACGGGATCGTTTTGAGTATGAGCTTCAAATGGACCTGATCGGTAAGGCTATAAGACATACAAGGCAAGAACGAAATCTGACACAAGAAGAACTGGGTAAACTTATCGGTGTTCAGAAGGCACAAATTTCACGACTCGAAAACAATGCAGGCAACGTTACATTGGATACATTATTGAGAGTATTCAATGCACTAAAAGCAAAAGTGAAGTTACAGGTTGAACTGTCCAATATGAACCTTAATGTAGAACAATAAAACTACAGTATAAAGGTTTACTTAAAAAGTCTTTGTGCGGAGGCTTTGGTTCGCCCAGTTTTTGTGATACCAGACCGAATGCTCAAAGATATAGATGAGGAGAATGGTGACAACCGTGCCGACCAATGCCCCTATATACACATCTCCGGGCCAATGTTGGGAAAGATATACGCGGGAATAACCGGCCAGACAAGCTAAGATAAATAATAGCGGGCTCTTCCGTTGTGTCGGAAACACGTAATATAAGACAATCATCAATGCGAAGATACTCGTCGTATGTCCCGAAGGAAAGCTGTAATTGCCGTGTATATGGTAATCGGGCAAGGTGTACCAGGAAGGATCATCTTTGAATATTGCACCGGGGCGTGGCATCTTGACAGCTCTCTTAATGACCTGTGCTACCAGACCCGACAGCAAAAAGCTGACAATAGTCAAAATAGCATACTTGTACCGTACAAATACCAAGGCTAAAGCTACTGCTATCACAAACAGACCATCCCCTATGTTCGTATATACCCTAAAGAACCAGTCCGCCCATTCATGATGCAGCGCATTGACCTCCCGAAACTGTTCGACCTGCGTATATTGGATACTGACATAACCACAGGTAAGCTCGATGAGCAACAAAGCAATTAATATAAACCGAAAATTCCAAAGTAATTGTCTGAACGTCATTGATGGCGTACTCATACGTGTTCTTTTTGTTGCCCAAACTTAGATAAATTTGTTTGCTAAAACAACCCTAAGGTTTACTTCTTCTATCCCTGGCTCTTGATTCTGGCACACGCCTGTGGTGTGTGCCCTTCTCCTATCCACGCTCTATCCGTACAGCATTCAGGATAGCTAGCAAGGCAACGCCTACATCCGCAAATACGGCCTCCCACATCGTGGCTAGACCGCCGGCTCCGAGAATAAGGACAATCGCTTTGACACCAAAGGCAAAACCAATGTTCTGCCAGACAACTCGCTTTGTTTTTTTACCGATCTCTATTGCTGTCAGTATTTTGCCCGGTTTATCATCCTGTATGACTACATCGGCCGCCTCTATAGTCACATCGGATCCCAACCCTCCCATAGCGATACCTACATCACTCAAAGCCATGACCGGCGCATCATTGACACCATCGCCCACAAAAGCGACACTTCCGGTATCGATATTTACCTCTTTCATCTTTAAGACTTTGTCCTCGGGCAGTAAGTCTCCATAAGCCTGTCCGATCTGCAATTCTTCGGCGACATGCTGAACCACCGTACTTTTATCGCCACTCAGCATGGTGGTGCCGATGTGCAGTCTATGCAGATTGGCTATAGCCGTTTTGGCACCCTCTTTTATACGATCCGCAATCGTCATATAGCCTACAAACCGACCATCATAAGCCACAGCTACCGTCGTAAAGACGAGCGAAGAAAGATCCACATCGTAGGCAATCTTAAATCTATCCAACAATTTAAAGTTTCCCACGAGCAGTTCTTTTCCGTCCACCAGTGCTTTCATCCCCAGGCCTGCAATCTCCTCCATGTCTGATAGTACAGCAGTCTGATCCATCTCTCCCAAATAGTCTCTGATGGCCATAGCGATAGGGTGCGAACTTTTGCTTTCGATAAGACCGACATAGCCCATCATTTTCGTTTGGTCTACACCGTCTTTGAAGAGGATTTCCTGTACCTTGAAAACACCTTCTGTCAAGGTTCCGGTCTTGTCCATGACCACATGTCGGACTGCGGCCAGCGTATCCAAAAAATTACCGCCCTTTACAAGTACTCCCTGCTTGCTCGCTGCTCCGATTCCCCCAAAATATCCTAAAGGAATAGAGATGACCAGTGCACAGGGACAGGAGATCACCAAAAACACCAAGGCCCTATACAGCCATTCGGAAAAGAGGTAGTTGTCTACAAACAAATAAGGTATAAACGTGATCCCGATGGCCAGAAAAACAACGATAGGTGTATAGACTTTTGCAAATTTAGAAATGAATAGCTCGGTCGGTGCTTTTTGTGTGGTAGCATGTTGCACCAGTTCCAATATCTTACTGAGTTTGCTATCTGCATAAGCTGTCGTGACCTCGACCTGGGAAAGTGTATGCAGATTGATCATACCGGCAAGCACGGTATCTCCTCTATTCTTGCTGTCCGGTTTGCTCTCTCCAGTCAAAGCCGCAGTATCAAAAGAAGCATGATCATTGTGCAATACACCGTCCAAAGCTAATTTCTCTCCTGGCTTGAGCTCGATGATATCACCTATACGTACAGCCTTGGCATCAACTCGTTGCGCCTGCCCCTCGCGCACTACGGTCGCTTGATCAGGACGTTGGTCCAGTAATGCCTTAATATTGGCCTTTGCCTTGGAAACAGCCAATGTCTGACATCCCTCGCCGATGGAATAAAACAGCATGACAGCCACCGCTTCGGGATACTCGCCAAGAGCAAAGGCCCCCAAAGTGGCGATGCTCATCAAAAAAAATTCAGAGAAAAAATTACCTCTTCCTATAGCAGTCAAAGCATCCCGAATCACGGGAGCACCTACCGGAATATAAGCCACCAGATATACGGCCAACCTAAGCCAACCCTTGAACCAGTCCGGAGCAATGAAATGATCCAAGGCAAGTGCCAGCAACAGACCACCTATACTGATCACGGATGGGGCAAATAAACGAGCAATTGAAATCGAACCACTCTGGGTATGGCCGTGCCCTTCATGGCTGTGCTCATGCACATGTTTGTCCTGGGTGACGGACGACTGCATCGATTCCGATTTTTTATAGACTTTTTCTACCTGGCTACAAATCGTACAGACTCCATTTTGATAATCGTGTATATGCTCCATGATATATGCGTATTTCTCTAAAAAGGTAAATTTAGCAAAATATTTGCATCATAAAGCATCCCACAGGGATGATCATTTACGGCTCCCATACAATCATTATACCCAAATGACAAGACAAAAAAAATAATTGCTTATTTTGCGGAAAAATTGGAGCAATGGCAACCAACGGAGATAAAGCTATCCGAACAGCATATTTTAGCATATTGGGCAATATGGTTTTGGCTATCGCCAAATGGTTGGCAGGTTTTTTCGGAAATTCCTTTGCTTTGATAGCCGATGCGATAGAATCCACCACGGATATCTTTGCTTCGATCCTTGTGTTGTTAGGCATCAAATATTCCAAACGTCCTGCCGACAACACGCATCCTTACGGACACGGGCGCATAGAGCCCTTGATTACATTTATCGTAGTCATATTTTTGGTCATATCAGCAACCGTCATTGCGTATCAGAGCATCATCAATCTGCAAACTCCGCATGAACCGCCCAAAGCCTGGACACTCATCGTATTGGGTATCATCATCCTATGGAAAGAACTTTCCTACCAATTTGTCATCCGCAAAAGCAAAGCACTGAACAGCAGTTCGCTCAAAGCCGAAGCCTGGCATCATCGAAGCGACGCGATCACTTCGATAGCTGCATTCATCGGGATATCTATGGCACTGTGGTTTGGCAAAGGCTATGAATATGCTGATGACTGGGCTGCGCTGATAGCTTCGGGTATCATACTCTACAATTGTTACCGCATTTTCAGACCGGCCTTAGGAGAAATCATGGATGAAAATTTATATGAGGACCTGGTAGACAAGATCAAAGTCAAGTCACTGGAAGTCAATGGCGTACTGGATACTGAAAAATGTTTTGTTCGAAAGATTGGCATGTCTTTTATCGTAGATATCCATGCCGTGGTCCATGCCGACCTGAGTGTAAAAGACGGACACGATATTGCGCATGCCCTAAAAGATTACCTGATGGCCAAAATACCCGATATCTCCAATGTATTCGTACATATAGAGCCATTTGACCCTATCATCGCAAACAGTTAAGAGTACATTGTACTATATATATCAGCCCCAAAAGCTTAAGATCTCCTTAATGATCACAAATATACCAATGACTAGAATGAGGTATCCCAAACCTTTCTTTAGTTCTTCATTGTTGATGAAGCGAGACAAGTAAAAGCCCAAAAACATCCCCGCAATCAGTAACAAAGTATAAGGAGTCAGTATATCCCAATCAAACAGCGGAATTTTTTCGATATCACCAGCCAAACCAAACAGAGAATTGAGCGCAATAATCGCCAAAGAGGTAGAAACCGCATAAATCATAGGCATACGGTAATAGCTTACAAAAGCCGGAATGATTAGAAAACCTCCTCCTGCCCCAACTACCCCCGTAATCAGCCCAAGCAATGTCCCCTGCATCACCATCATAAACCGGGAGACTTTTCTTTCACCTACCCCCTCTGCTTTTACCTCCCCCATAATCATACGCCAAGCCGAAAACAACATAACAAACCCAAAAAGCACCATCAAAACAACATTCTGATGGATGACCCATGAACCAATGTAAAATTCCTTAGGGATTAAAGGTAATATAAACTGTCTGGTCACAAAAACCATAACGATAGAAGGAAAACCAAAATCAAATAACTTGGTCAGATCGACATGCTTCAGTATCAAATTTCGGATAGAACCGACAAATGAAGATACAGCTATAGCAAACAGGGAATAGGTGGTGGCCAGATTGGGATCTACACCATATATATATACCAGTACAGGTACGGTCAATATCGATCCCCCGCTACCGGCCAAACCGAGTGTGATTCCAATAAAGAAAGCGAATATAAAACCTAAAAACAGCATGGATAGAACCAAAGATAAGACTTATCCTAAAATAAAAGTAGCTTTAGTCAAATATTTTAAATACGAGTAAATAAATAGATTTTATATAGAATAGTGACACTCACTATTCCCGCAATATATGATTTTTTTCATTTTCCTTACGCTAAAAGAATACATAGATTACAATTATTTAATTCGATTAGCATTTTTAATATATTTTTCGTACATTCGCACACCTTTTGTTATTAAATTTTATAAAAAATAATGCTATCTCTTAAAAGTTTCATCAAAAATGTGGAGCTTCACAACCCACACGAGCCCGAATTTCTACAAGCAGTAACCGAAGTCGCTGAAGATATCATACCTTATATCAATGATTATCACCCTGAATTTGAATCTTTGAAGATCTTGGAGCGTATAGCCGAACCCGAAAGAGTAATTTCTTTTCGTGTAGCCTGGCTGGATGACAAGAATGAGATACAGGTCAACAGAGGATACAGGGTACAAATGAACAGTGCCATCGGACCTTATAAAGGAGGATTAAGATTTGCTCCCGACGTGAACTTAAGCATCCTCAAGTTTTTGGCGTTCGAACAGGTGTTCAAGAATTCCTTGACCAGTCTGCCCATCGGTGGTGGAAAAGGCGGATCTGATTTTGATCCCAAAGGAAAGTCAGATAATGAGATCATGCGTTTTTGTCAATCTTTCATGACAGAACTGTATCGCCATATCGGAGCAGAAACTGATGTTCCGGCCGGAGATATCGGTGTAGGTACCCGTGAAATCGGCTATTTATTTGGTCAATATAAGCGTATTCAAAATAACTTTACCGGCGTATTGACAGGCAAAGGAGCGCATTGGGGAGGTTCTTATATCCGTCCTGAAGCAACAGGCTACGGTTTATTGTATTTTGTAGAATGTATCTATGACTTCAACAACGAATCTTTGGAAGGTAAGGTCATTACCATTTCCGGCGCGGGCAATGTGGCTTATTATGCCGCAGAAAAAGCCATTTCATTAGGTGCAAAGGTCATTACTCTATCCAATAGTCAAGGCACAATATATGACAAGGAAGGCTTTAGTTTGGAAAAACTTGCCTACGTCGAAACTTTGGGACGAGATCTGTACAAATATCCACGAAAATTCAAATCTGCAACGTATCATGAAGGTGAAAAACCTTGGCAGTTTAAATGTGATATTGCTTTACCATGTGCTACCCAAAATGAGCTGGACGAAGCCGATGCAAAGAAATTGGTGAAGAATGGTTGTAAATGTGTTGCCGAAGGTGCCAATATGCCTTCTACGGCCGAGGCCATCAAAGTATTCCATAAAGCCAAAGTATACTTTGCGCCAGGAAAAGCCGCCAATGCCGGTGGTGTAGCTGTATCTGGTCTTGAAATGTCACAAAACTCTATCCGTCAGCAATGGCCATCGGCCAAGGTCGACACAAGGTTAAAAGCTATTATGGAAAACATCCATAAAACTTGTGTAAGATACGGTAAAGAGGAAAACGGGTATATCAACTACCTCAAAGGAGCCAATATCGGAGGTTTCATCAAGGTGGCTAATGCGATGAAGGCACAGGGTGTTCTTTAGGGAGCAAAGATGAAAGAACAAGGAGCAAGGACAGATGTTGTCTTTGCTCTTTAATTCTTTGTCTTTTGTCCTTAATCCTTTATCTTTACTCCTCATGAGAATACTCGCAGAACTCCCCCACCCGGATTGCAAGATTTCCATTTTTGGCATGAATCAAAAGTTCATCATCAAATTTGAACAGGGAACCTTGGAGCAGTCGTTCAAAATTTCTGAAATGGACGTCCTCAATGGCGTAAATGGAGTCTTTGAGCTGTTGGATGAAACATTTATCCAACAGGTTCTGCAAAATTTCAATACGATGCGTAAGGATTTTATCGATGCATACAATCGTGTAAATGGCTAGCGCCAAACAATCACGTTCTATATCATAGATCAGTACATCGCCGGAATCCCCAATATCCGAATCCATGCGTGCGTAAGATTTGATTCCATATTCTCTACTTTAGGTCAACTGATCTAACAATAATGCTCTCATATTTTTAATAATTATTTTCGGTCTAACTGAAATTCAAACTCATTATATTCGGTTCTTTCCCAAGCAAACTGATCTGTCACAGGAGAAATAGCAAAAAAAGGAGAAAAGGTTTTTACTTTTATTGTTTGCTTATCGGGCATGAACTCCAACCAGCGCACCCAACCATCTCCCCCATTGCCATACCACCCTCCTCCTAAAGCTTGGGCATTGAACATCATCTGATGAACTGTACGTCCTGCCGCATTTGCATCTGTTCGATAACCTACATGTCCTTTAAAGTCATCGGGTTTTCCGATATGTCCCGAAAAAACCATTTCTATGTTTGTAGATGGCTTTACGAGCTTTTCAAACACAGCTCTTCCATAATTACCATTTTCAATTGGATAGTTTTCTTTTACGATATGTTCATTTTCTGCATTCAGATAAGAGTGTGTCAGCAAAATTACCCTATGATCTTTATATTTTTTATCGTTTGTGATGTTTTTCGCCCATTCGATCGTTTCATCTCTCGGTGCAAATTCCAGTACCAGAAACAAAAATAGCTCATCGTGAGGGCTACGAAATTCATAAGCCGCATTGATTAGAGAGGGCAGATTATCGTCATTTGTTCCCGCTTCTTTCAGCAGACGTTGGCTTAAAGGATTTCTATCTACCGGAAAGAAAAGATCATAGTTCGTTTTACGATTTTCGATGCTCTTCACACCATAGTCGTGATTGCCGGTTGCATTGATGTAAGGGACTTTCCCATCCAATCGCTCGAATGCACGGGAAACCGCCTTCCATTGCTGAATCCCGGCTTGATTTGCTCTTTTTCCATCGGGTGTAAGCCAGCTGTTGTGTTCGACTAAGTCTCCGGTACCGAGCACCATACGGATATTTAGCGGGTGGATCCGTTCGCTTATCCAACCTGTCATCAGTTCAAGTATTCCATGATTACGCTCATACTTGACATAACTTTGCAGATCGGGCAACAAGATCATTGACCAAGAATCCCTATCGCTCAGTTTTGGGGCTTGATAGCCTACACTTTGAGCAAAAGAGCCTAAGGTGATCGAAATAAATAAAAGAAGAAAATTTAGCCGTTTAAAATTCATATCGCTTTTTCAAAAAAACAAAAAGCATCTACTTTTAGAAAATATTACCTGAAAACAGATGCTAAAAAATTAATAATTCGCCACACAGCGCAGACACATCGCATCCATCGGATTAGCCGCAGCATTCGAAAAATTGGCGTTGTTAGAGCCAATCGTCATGCGCAAAGGGTTTTTACTACCATCAGAAGCAAGCCTGAAAGCTGTCCAATGATAAGAATACTGACCTTCATGCTCAAAGGTACCTGCGCTGGTTCTTCGACCACCGGGAAGTATATTAAACCCAATCTCTGCACTAAGCGTCTTGTACAATGGATAATTTCCTGCGGCAAAACCTAAAGATACATTACCACCGTAGTAAAATGCCCAACCATCTTCACGATCTCCATTGTTCCATAATCCATCATCGCTTTTCGGGCTACTACCTCTCAGATATGCACCCACAAATCCCCAGGTCGTAAGAGCAGGCGCAGGCAAAAGTCCGGTCGTTCTCGCAGTCCTGATGATATATCCTTCTTTAGTATTTGCTATATCGGATAGGGTATTTCCGGGTATATTATACTCTTGCTTGATTGCCGCGACCAGATCGTACCAATCGTTCATATTCGGCACGTGCCATCCATCCGGACAGGCTCCTTGTATCTGAATATTAAAAGAGTTGGCCGCTGTGCCATCCATGATGTATGGATTCCCGGCATCGTCCGTACCAGAACTTCCCCAGGTATAAGGGTTTTGTGCGTTGGTAGCCTTAGAAATACCCGTCATTGCCTCATTCCAGGTATACAGTCTGCCATATAGCGCCGTTTTAGCGGGATCGGAGAATGCATAACCAAGATTGTTGTCAGCCCCGGTTTCGTGTAGGTTTTCAATCATCCACATCTTGGTGCCATAGCGTTTGACTTGATACCCCTCCAATGTCAGCTCTTTACCCTCTTGGATCAGTGCTACCACCTCCAATGTAGTCGAGTAGTCATCCAGACTGAACGTAATATTGGCTGTCCGTGGTGGTATGGGGTATGTCCCGGTAGTTTCCGCTACGGTTAGGGTCAGGGTGGTGGCTGTTTTTTTCTTTTCAGTGATCCAGTCTACACCACTTTCTATGGTGTAGCTCCAGGCGTCATCGTTGGTCGTCACGGTAAATGTAATGTCGCCACCCTCTGCTGCGAGCGGTTCTTCCAATTTAGGCGATACAGCTATGCTGGGGCCATACCCTAATTGTGATATAGATAAAGATTTGACCTGTGCACCGTCCACCGCAAAACGAAGCGTGAGCTTACGAGGCTGTTCGCTTTTGTTTTGGGCTACGGTAATCGTGATCTCACTGTTTATATTGCTCTCTTCGGGTGTGACTGTGACCCAATCGGTAGAAGTACCATATTTGGTTACTTCCCAAGCACCATTGGACACGATAGAAAAAATTTCTGATCGCCCTGCGGCAGGTACGCCTATATTTACAGGTGCTTCTTCTCCATCGGCTGTACCGATAGAGAGGAACGGTAACTCTGCCGTAAAGATGTTTTTATCACTACAGGCACCGACAATGAAAATAACCAAACAGGACAAAATAAGACCACCTATTGTAGTTAAAGATTTTCTTGTGTTCATAATCATACTTCTATGTTACAATAATACTATCACTAATAATTAGCCACACAGCGCAAGCAAAATGAATCCAGCGGATCATGGAAACCATTTGAAAAGTTGGCATTTCCAGAGGCGACCGTCACACGCATTGGATTGTTGGAATTGGCTGTTCCTCTGTATGCAACCCAATGATAGGAGTAAATACCTTCATCGTTAAATACACCTGCTGCTGTTCTTCGACCACTTGGCAGGATATTGAACTCGATCGTACTGCTCAGGTCTTTGTACAAAGGATACTCTCCACCTGGGAATGTGGCATTTCCACCATAAGGAAAGGTCGTACCGCCTGACCACAGCCCATTGGCACTTATAGGACTGCTCCCTTTGAGATAAGGACTGACAACGCCCCAAGTCGTCAGCGCGAGGGAGTTTAGGATGCCTACATTCCTTGCTGCCCCCATGATGTACCCATCCTTGGTATTGGCGACATCGCCAAGTGTACTTCCCGGGATACCATATTCGTCCTTGATCGCTGCAATAAGATCGTACCAATCGTTCATGTTCGGCACGTGCCAACCTTTGGGACATGCTCCTTGAACCTGTATATTATACAAATTGGCATAGGTTCCATCTACCGTATAGGGATTCCCGGCATCGTCCGTACCGGAACTTCCCCAAGCATACGGGTTTTGGGCAGCCGTAGCATTCGGGATGCCCGTCATCGCTTCGTGCCAGCTGTACAACCGCCCATAGATAGCTGCTTTGTCAGGGTCATTGTCGTACATCCGACCAAGGTTGCCCATCGTTCCCGCCTCATTCAGATTTTCAATCATCCAGGTTTTGGTACCGTAACGCTTGGTTCTGTAATTTTCCAGCGTAGGCGGCGGGATAAGAATGGTAATGTCCTTATAAAGCCAGCGGGTATAGCTTTCTGTATTCCCTCTTTTGGCCACTACACCGATACTTTTCTGCGGAATGACACCTCCTTCAATAGTCGGTATGACCTTGATTCTATTCGTACCCTGCCCTTCCAACATACCCAACATATCGGGGATAGTCCAGATATACACTACCCCTTCTTCGTTGTCCGGAACAAACAGTTCAAATTCTTGCCCGCTCTCTATGGCCAAATTCGCAGAAAGCGATGTGGCTATAAAATCAGGTTGCTGGATATTCAAGGTATTATCATCTTTGCAGGATGCAAATAAGGATACCAACGCTATGATCAGAATGTTTTTTACTTTTTTTGTGTTCATAACTATTTGCTTTGTCTATATGGATGATCAGTTGGATAGCTAAATGGATTGTCAACAAACCAGCGGGCCTTGTACATTTTATAACTGTCCTTGAAGAACACATTGCTTCCGCGCTCGTTGGTCACACGGTTGGTCCAGTACGAAGTGGTGGGCTTGATGATCAATGTGCCAAAACCCGAAGGTCCATCCGAAATGGATTTGATATTACCTTGCGAGTACGGATGCAACGAAAAGTTTTTGGATTGTATATCAAAAATATAGATACCACTTTTTGTCGTGAGATACAATTGGTCTTTGCCATATACCGGAAACATATCGTGCGGCTCTACATCAGGCAGTGGATAAAACTCTGTATTTCTGATCAATTCAGGATTCTCCGGATTATTATAGTTGTAGGTATAACTATACAGGTTTTGATCATCCGTAGCCCATAGCACCTCTCTGTTCTTGTCCCATACGACATTATGCCCAAAGGTTAGGTTGTAACGCTTAGTTTCATTCGCTACCATTGGATTGGCAGAATCCACCCGATACAATTTCAAAGCATCGCCATCGGCTGTACCAGTCGTACTACATGCCACGACAATATTGCCATCGGGCAATACCTCGATCGAGTGCGGACTCCCTTTGACATTAGAGTAAAACATCAGTTTCTTGTCCGCTATCCGGACCAAGGCAGCTCCACCGCTCGAAGCCGTAAGCATGACATATTCTCTATTGTACACGGTCTTTGCCTCATCCATCGCACGAAACCAAGCGGCTTGCGTAGTATTCAGATGGTCATTGGCCCGCCATTGCCACATGATCCCCTTACTCAACGAATCAACAATAAAAACCTGATATTCGGTTTCATCCGTGACCAAGATAGGCCGTTCGCTATCTGCCAATGCCGGTATGGGATGCGTATTGTCGGCACTGTCGCCAAAAGGATCCGAAAAATCCAGTATCGGATGCTGATCATCCGAGCATGCTGTCAAGAATAGTGTCAACACCAAAAACCCTTGATTTAATATATTTTTTAATTTCATAGCCTTAATTTGATTAATCTCCCCAGCCCGGGTTATTAGGTTTAAGATTAGGGTTCAACTCCATTTGCGTGCTGGACACCGGCCACCAATAGTCCCTAGCAGCATCAAACGTACGTGTGATGATATTTGTACCATCATGTTTTTGAATAACCCCAGGCATCACATTTTCAGCAATCTTCCAACGGCGTATATCGTTGTAATAATACCCTTCGCCTGCAAACTCAGCCCGTCTTTCATAGCGGATATGTTCACGCAACACACCTTGATCATTACCGGGATAATCCAGGGCAGAAGCCTGTGAGAAACCTGCTCGTCTGCGTATCTCCCGCACGGTAACACTCCAGATATCCTGTGTCAGCTCGCCCAACTCATTCTTGGCCTCGGCATACATCAGCAGTACCTCCGCATAGCGCAAGACCATATAGTTGATTTCCGACCTGTTATCACCGATCTGTGCCTCTTCGACCGTAGCCGGCACACCTGCATCGTAGATGCTGTATTTTTTGAATGTATAGCCCGTCTGCGGTGTTTTGAACCGAGAATTGGCTCCATCCGTCCGCACAGTCTCGCCCATGAAGGTCGATCCCGGATAGACCACGGTCGACTTGAAGCGGGGATCCATATTTTCGTAGGGAGCAGATGTCGAATAGGCAGATTCATTTCTGGGTTTCCCATCGACCATCCAATAGCTGTCTACGAGATTTTTTGTCGGAGCGGCATTATTGAACTGCCTGAGGGTAACGTCAAAACTGCTCCCCATATTAGGCTCGCTGGTAAATTGTATATCAAATATAGTCTCGGTACCATTTTCAGCCGCTACCAAAAACAGGTTGCGGTAGCTGCTGTAGAGACCATATTGGCCAAGATCCATGACGGCTTTGGCTGCATTGGCTGCTGCTGTCCATTTTTCAGCAGCACCTGCCGTATTGACAAGCGGAGAAGCTTCGAACAGCAAAAGCCTGGCTTTGAGTGCCAATGCTGCTCCCCGGGTAGGTCGTCCGGCATCCGCCCGACTGGCATAGCGGACCGGCAACAAAGGTGCTATCTCATCCAATTCCCTCACAATAAAACCTACCACATCTTCATGAGAGTCCCTCGGGGCATCTTTCTGCTCCAATTGAGGTTCGGAGGTGATCAGAGGCACATCTTTGTAATAGGTAACCAATATCTGGTAGAACAATGCACGTAAGAACCTCGCCTGTGCTTTCATCTGTACAATTTCCGGAGCAGAGAGAACCGTATTGCGGTCGATATTGTCCAACAAGGCATTACAACGTCCTATGCCCCGATATGCGGCAGTCCATCTTCCATTGAAAATGGCCATATCCGCTGTATGTGTACCCAAAGCAATACTATTCCAGCCTAGCCTATTATCATAATTATAGGCATTTGGTGTAGCAGATTCTTCCCATAGCACAGATGCGTTTCCAAAAAGATATTGATCCGTCATCGCAGCATAGCATCCGACCAAGCCCGCACGGGCGGTCTTATCTCCCAGCCAAAAAGTTTCCTGATCATATTTGTCCGTAGGGTTTACGGTCAGATCGCAGGAGACCAATAAGCCTGTAGACACAAGGACAGATAAAAAAAGTCTTACTGATATCTTCATTTTCTTAAAATGTTAAATTCAAACCAACACTATAACTCTTCAGATTGGGGTATTCGTAGAGATCCCCCTTGGTAGTCGTCAGCTCCGGATCCCACATATTGAACTTACTGATCGTCCATAGGTTTTGTCCACTGAGGTACACCGATAGCTTACTTCCGCCCAATCGCTTCAACCATTCGGGAGGCAAATTGTAGGTCAGCGAAATATTTTTCATCCGTAGATACGATGCATCCTGCAACCAGAATGTAGAATTGATAAAATTCTCATTGGCATCCGTTACTGTAGTCAGCAAAGGAAGTTTTGAGTTTGGATTGCTCGGCGTCCATGATTCCCGTGCCCAGTCTTCTGTCACACCCGCACCATTGTTAAACGGAAGAGCTACATTGGCCGTAGGGTACACATTGACATTGGCTACTCCCTGAAACTGTGCTTCCAACAAGAAATTCCCGTATCCCATACGCGCACCAAATCCATAGGTATAATCCGGAATACTACTTCCCGTGATGATCTTATCCTCATCATCGATGTAGTTATCGCTGTTGTGATTAGCGTATTTGATATATCCCGGACGCAATTTAGAACGTGTACCATATACTGCCTGTGCATTGTCGATCTCGTCCTGTGTCTGGTAATATCCTAACGCTTCGTATAGATAATATGAGTTGATCGAATAGCCTTCTTTAATGATATAGCGTCCAGAGATCACCTGCTGCCCGTTGATATCCACGACCTTGTTTTTGACATAGCTGATCGATCCGTTGATTCCATAGCTGAAGTCCCCTTTGCTATCATTGAAAGCAGCTCCCAGTTCCCAGCCTTTGTTGTCCACTTTACCCAGATTGACAGTCGGCCCTGTCAGCCCTCCGATCTGCCCGGGGATGGTGACAGGTCTCAAGATATCAAATGTACGCTTGTAGAAATAATCTGCCGTGACACTCAGCTTACCCCATAGATTCATATCCAATCCGGCATTATACGACAGCGTAGACTCCCATTGGATATTGCGGTCGGTCAATGCTATGATCGCTGCACCTCCTTCGGTCGTACCTCCGAAGCTATAATTATAGCTATTGTTGATATTGACCGTACTGTTGTAAGCTCCTATACTCACAGCCTGATTACCCAGCTTACCTACCGATGCCCTGAATTTCAACATATTGATCGTATTGCTCTGGAAGAAGTCTTCCTTACTGATCACCCATCCGATCAATACGGACGGAAAGAACGACCATTGGTTGCCCGGAGCGAAGCGCGAAGAACCATCGTAGCGCAAAGTTCCTTCCAGCATATATTTTTGCTTGTAGTCGTATGCCAGACGGGAATACACCGAAGCCAGCTTGTCCATCGAGGAGGAACCTGTAGCCTGTGCATTGGTGTGATCGGACAGCGCATTCAGCTCGCGGAGTGAATTGTCATAAAACCCCCAATTAAAGGCCTGAAAGTTCCGTGCATCGTTGATCTGATAATCCTGTCCCAACATCGCGTGCAACTGATGATCTCCAAACTGCTGTTCGTACACCAACCGGTGGGATAGCGTAAACTGTTTGTTCAGTGAGTCCCAATCTTTTACCCGAGGGGCAGATCCATTAAAGTGTCGTATATCTCCTGTCTTGGGATCTACCGTGTACATCTGTGGCAAAAAGTCTTTGCTAAAGTGATCTACGCGCCTATAACCCAACGTATTGTGGTAGGTAATATTGAAAGGTAACTTATACTCCAAGTTGAGGTTGGTCAGTGTCTCCTGGTAATCACGGTACGTGGCCCCTTGTTCGGCCTGCATACGTGGATTCTCTATATTATTGCGTCCGGGTGTAAACAACCACGTCGACCCATAATAGCCATTGCGATGATAGTCGGACATGATCGGCAAACCACGCATAATGGTATTCATCACGGTACCTGTACCATATCCTACTTCGTTGAATTCACGCAGATTACCGATGATACCACCGCTCACTTTCAACCGTGGCGTGGCCTGCGCCGATACCTTGACATCAAACGAATACCGTTTGGCATCATCGTTGGCAATAAATATACCCTTGTGATACATGTATCCTCCTCCTACAGTAAAATTGTACTGTTGATTACCTCCGGACACTCGGGCATTGTGCTGCTGCAACCAACCGTTTTCCATCGTGATATCAAACCAATTGGATGACGGATAGACCGACGGATCCAGCGGCATACCGGCCTTGTATTCATCTATCTGTTCTTGGGTATAAGTAATCGCTGTCTTGCCCGAATTAGCTTCTGCTCTGTTGCGCATCTGCATGTACAGGATAGGATCATCTACTACGTTAGGCAAAAAACTGGCCTGCTGTATCCCGGCATGACTACGCACATCGATTCTTGTTTTGCCGGCCTTACCGGATTTTGAAGTAATCAGTATAACACCATTAGAAGAACGTGAACCATAGATCGCTGCTGCGGCATCTTTCAGGACAGTGATAGTCTCTATATCTGCCGGATCTATTTCACTGAAATTGTATTCTATTCCATCCAACAGTACCAAAGGATTGGAGTTGCTGAGTGTGTTTACACCACGTATACGTATTGTCGTTCCATCGCTCCCTGGCTTCGCTCCGGCCTGATTGATCCATACGCCACCGGTACCATACAGTGCCTGCGAAGCATGGGTAATCGTTTGTTTCTCCTTATCCGCCATCTGTACCGTAGCGATAGAACCGTTGACCAATTCTTTTTTGACAGCACGGTAACCTACAACCACGACTTCGTCTACCTCTTCTATGCTTTCTTCAAGAACCACATTCAGGGTATTACCACTGACTGACATCTCTTTGGGCTGATACCCTATAAAACTGAAAAGAAGTACCGGATCAGTAGATTCAACTTTGAAGGTGTATCGTCCATTGTCATCACTCACTGTACTGGCCGTGCCACCTTTCTCGACAATGGTCACGCCTTTTAATATTTCTCCTTTAGCATTTCGGACTACCCCTGTCACGATACGTTCCTGTACAGCTATTTTGCTGGAAGAACCTGCATTAACAGCAGAAATAGAACCTGTCGATTTATTGAGAATGATATTCTTGTCAACTATACTGTAGCTTACCCTATATTTAGAGAGCAACTGCCTGATAACATTTTCTACTTTCTCGCTTTTGTAATTCACGGATACGCGCTCATCGGCAGACAGGATACTGTTGTCGTAGAAAATATGGTATCCGCTCTGTTTTTCTATTTCCTTCAAAACAGATGACAAGGTGGCATTCTTTCTGTTCAATGTAATGTCTTGTCCATACGTCAGGGCGCACACCTGTAAAGTCCCCGCAAACAAGAGTAGTACAGACAGTTTGAATTGTAGCGATTTGTACTTACGCCAATGCGCGGCCTTACAAATCTTTGATTTGTTCTTATGTTTAAACATAAATATCTAATGTCTAATTGGTTATAACTGTAATGATTCGACAGGTATTTTTCATGATACGTTCATTGCTATCAGATTAACGAAATATTATTTCATCACGATCACCCTCCTTCCTTCTCTATTGAACTTGATACTTCCCGTCAAGCTGATCGTATTCAGTAATTTATCTATATTTTCAAACCGGGATATTGTACCCGAAAAATAAGTCCCCTGTACAGATGACGCATATTCTATGTCTACATCATACCATCTGGAGATATCGGCCATGACCTGAGCAATAGAAGCTTTCTCGTAGGCAAATTTACCGTCCTTCCAAGCCGTCAGGTAATACGGATCCACGGTATATATATCATACTGTTCGTGCTGTGTATCATAGACAGCTTGATCCGTAGGTTTCAGACGTACCCTATGCTGTTTATTTTCAAGCTGTACACTTCCCTCTACCAATGTGGTAACAATACCCGAAGAATACGTATTGATATTGAACTCTGTCCCCAACACTGTCAGGATCTGTTCCTTGGTCTTCACGACAAACGGTAGTTTTGTACCCTGGTGACTGACCTTATTTACTGCAAAGTACGCCTCTCCGGACAACAGTTCCACCTCTCGTCTATCTCCACTGAACTGTATAGGATAGCGCAGGGAAGACATCGCATTGACAGTTATGTACGTACCATCAGACAGCAACAGTTTATACTCTCCCCCTTTGGGTGTGACAATCGTATTGTATGCCACTCGCTTTTCGTCAGATCTCCCGTCCAGATGATAGGTCACCTGTCCGTCTGCCCCCTTGTAGATAGCGTAACCATCCAATTGTATGAGTGTATCACTTTTGAGTGTTTCGAGATCCAATATGTTGCCATCGGCCAGCAATATCTGTGCTTTATTTCCACCCGGCAGAGGTATATTCTCTTCAGCCGTATAAGACGGTACCGATGACAAGGTACTGTATTGATAACTCCAATATATCACACCGCAGATCAACAGCACAGAAGCTGCAACAACTGCAATCTTTCTGAAATATTGATATTTTCTGATCTTACGCAATTGGGTAATGCGGGGATCATCCTGTATCTGATGAAACAGGTTTTCGTATTGTTGTTCTGAAACCGAACCATCTCCATGATCAGGTTGGAAATCCTCAAATAAAATATCGCCGATATCATCCCTGTCCAGATATTTTTTCAACAGCTGGAACTCTTCGGGTGTAATAGTTTTATCCTGAAGTCTATGCAATAGACGGATGATTTCTTGCTTTTCCACGTTTATAATTTTGTTGTATATCCTTATAAACGCAGAGCTGGGGAGATAGGTCTAGTAGATTAGTAAAAAAAAAGCAACAAATGGTATTTAGAAAGTTTTAACCGGATGATCTTAGTGGCTGTGATGATCTGGTTTTTGACAGTACTGCGGGATAGGCCAAGGTCATCAGCAATTTCCTGATAGCTTTTGTCCTCTAGCTTATTCATGGTATAGACCTGTTTTTGCCGTTCGGGAAGCTCATCAATACTCATTTGCAATACATCCCATATCTCACGTTCGGCCACCTGTGCCAACGTCGATTCCTCCTGCTCGTTCCAATGCACTTTGAGCTCCTCCATGTATTTGGAAATGGTGACCTTTCTTCTAAAATAAGAAATCGTCAACCGTTTGACGATAGTAAACAGGTAGGGATAGATATCTTCTGCCCGATCGAGTCGGTGTTTATTGGTGTACAGCAGTACAAAACCTTCCTGCACAATCTCCTCCGCATCGGCATCCATCTTTGTCAAACCCGCCACATAACGAATAAGGGCAGAATGATACAAACCAAAAACTTTCTTAAAAGCTTTTTGGTCATCACTCTTAAAGGCCTTAAATTCTGTATTCGTCAACATTTTATGCACACTTTTAGCCAATTACTTTGTGTACGGCAATAATACTGCATCCAGATTAACTTAACTTAAATTCTATGTATAATTTATGTTATAGATACACAAGGATTATAATTTGCACGTGGTTACCTGTTTCCAAAGATAAAGAATAGCTGTATATCTGTCAATAGATGCGCTACAAAACTACAAAGTCACGGCGGAGTAAACGGAGAACTGCACCTGATTCTATATAGATTTTCCATAAAAGCAACTACATCTAGGTTTAACTATAAATAAAATACAGGAATACGAGTGTATTTCTAGAGATTTACCTCTATGAACCCTCTACAAACCCTCTATTATCCCACTAGAAAACCACTGTTATTTTTACATCTACAATATAGTAATAGTTAATTAAGAGCACATGAATGGGCTACGCAACATTATCGCCATACGCTACGCCACCGTGCTGTAAGAAAACTCAGCTCAGATGATAACTTTGGTTCTTGAACTCCATCGAGGTATAATACGCATATTTCTCCTTATCCAATGGATAATCCCAGCAGCCCATTCGATGGTATAGCTGACCACCAAATCCCGTTTTAAAACGGTAAAGTCCATACAAAGGATGCGCCGGATCCGCTTGGGGAGCTACACCGAAAAAATCGTACTCTGTACAGCCTTTCTCTCTGGCCATCTGCATAGCTCGCCACTGCAAAGCATAGGTCGCCATATAATTTCTGTTGTCCGAAGAAGAAGCTCCATACAGATAGGTTCCCCGATGGGCAGATACCACCAAAAACATGGCCGCCAGAGGTTTGTCATCTACCTCAGCTACCAAGAGGTAAACATCTGCCGGTGATAGTGTATCATTGGCACGTGCCGAAAGCACAATACGGAAATAACTGATATCGTGCAGGAAGAAGTTATTGCGGATAGCCGTCTGTCGATAGAGATCATACCATATTTCGAGACTATCCAAAGTCAAGGTACGTATTTTGACACCTTTCCTCCCTGCCAAATGTATATTGTACCTTGTTTTGGGCTTCATATTGGCCAATAGGGTATCTTCATCCTTCTTGAGATCCATGAATATGGTATTGGAAGGAAGAATGTCCGTGTTGGCTTTTCGTAGGTTCCAATGTTCGGTATTGAAATTAAATCGGATTTCCTGTATCTTTTTGTCCGGAACACCGAGCCAATTTCCGTGTACGTCATAATAATCCTCATCCTTGGCCCAATGCGATTCCCAGGAAAGGTCATACCGGATAAGGATACAGTTTGGTGGCAAAAAAGAACGCAGGCTTTCGGACAATTGTTCGAGAAAATAGCCCTGGTTTTCTTCGGACGGCTCTATCTCTGGACCATAAGGGACATAAGCCAGGCTGTGTTCGGCATCCAGCGATTGAATGATGATCAAGAGGTCACCCACAAAGTAGGCATTATCGTCCGTACCTGCATATAGGTCAGACACCTTGGCCTTAAAATTAAATGCTTTGGAATGTAAACCCTGCAATGTCTTCACTTCCGACCAATATGCAGTCTGCTGCACAATGGAAGTCCTGTAGATCTGTTTGATTTCTTTGTCTTGTATTTCAGCTATCATGATGTTAACCCCAAAAACGGCAAACATAGCCAAAATATTTTATAAAGAGGGTGCTTCCTATATTTGCTTATAGGGCGAACACCTGCTTGGTCCGGTGGCAGGCATCTCGTTTTTTATAGATAATACGGAGGTTTATTTTAATCAATGATTTGTGTTTTTCCCTTCCACCACCTTTCCGTCTTCATGGCCAGACGGGCCTAGTCCTTTTGTAAGGCAAAAGGACCAAAACCTTTTGCCCATTTCAAGGCATCTTGTCGCACAACCCTCTGCTCAATAGCCCTAACTGCTGCCCTTGGTTTTGCTTCCCTAGGTCTAACGCAATGGCCATCAGCAAAACTGAACAGAGCTAGGGGCATCCCATCGCACAGCCTCCCGTTGCAGGGCTATTCCTGCCGATACTGGTGAAATGGACAAGCGATATCTAATACGGATTGTCCTTACTTACATATCAGTGAGTTCTATGCCTAACGCTGGCGCACGAATCCCTTCGTGTGTCTATAAATAACAAGCACACGAAAGGATTCGTGCGCTAACATGGGTGTTACATGCAGGAAGAAGATATCCGTTGTAGAATGCACTCCGTCCAATCACAAGTGGTGGCAGACGACAGCAGATACCGGGGACGATGGGTCGGACAAGGCCTAGGGGATATTTCCGAAGCCCCATCCTAAGGCTTCGGAACTCTTCCCAGCCTTGACGGTATCTGTTGCCGTGAGTACTGGCCTGTGCGACAGACCACATTGATTGGACAAGGGGCCTTGCCGACTTGGGCCCTTTCCAAGTCGGATGCCCGGCCGGCATAGAGGCCGGATTGACCGTGTAGCTCCCCCTTTTATTCTTACCAAATGACGATTCTCTCTTCCTTAGGTACATACATCTTGTCTCCGGGCTTCGTATCCCAGGCATCATGGAAACCATCCAGATTAATGATCGGTCCGACGGCCCTATATTGTGCCGGAGAATGCGGATCGGTCTTGACTTGATTGACGACAAATTCATCGGTAGTCTTCGTACGCCATATCGTTGCCCAGGACAAGAAGAAGCGTTGCTCCTGCGTAAACCCATCGATCTCTCCCGGATTTCCTTTATCTTTCAGATACAGCTGCAAAGCATCAAATGCTACAGAAGATCCACCCAGATCTCCGATATTCTCGCCCAACGTAAAACGGCCATTCACAAAGACACCCGGTACAGGCTCATAGGCTTCAAACTGCTTTACCAAAGCATCTGCTGCCGCATCAAACTTGGCTTTGTCCTCTTCTGTCCACCAGTTGTTGAGGTTGCCATTGCCATCGTATTGGGATCCCGAATCATCAAAACCATGTGATATTTCGTGCCCAATGACGGCTCCTATACCACCGAAATTCACAGCCGCATCCGCTTTGTAATCATAAAATGGGGGTTGCAATATCGCTGCCGGGAAAACAATCTCATTATGCAACGGATTATAATATGCATTCACGGTCTGTGGTGTCATTCCCCATTCGGTCTTGTCCACAGGCTTACCTTGCTTGGCCAGATTATCCTCGAATGCCCATAGATTGACATTCCTTACATTCTCGTACAGCGAATTACCAATATCGAGTTTGGAATAATCCTTCCATTTGTCCGGATAACCGATTTTTACCGTAAACTTGGATAATTTTTCCAGAGCTTTTTCCTTGGTTACAGGAGACATCCAGGCCAGGTCTTTGATATGGATCTCGAAGGACTTGATCAGATACTGTACCAATTCCTCACAGGCTTGCTTGGCTTCTTCGGGAAAATGTTCTTTCACGTACAATTTGCCCAGCAATTCCCCTACCGAACCATTCACAAACTCCAACCCTCTCTTGTCCAAAGCTCTTTGCTCTTTTTGCCCTTTGAGCTTTCTACCATAAAAATCAAAAGACAATTCGTCCAGCTCTTTGGTCAGATAGCCTGTAGCACCATTGACCAGATGAAACTTCAAATAATCCTTGATGACAGGTAGATTTTGTGGGTTGATGATCTTATCCAGATTTTGGTAATAGGCCAATTCGCTGATGATCACGGTATCCGCACGAAACCCCATCGTATCGAGATACTTAGCGACGTCCATGTTTTTCACTATCTTGCCCAGATCTGCCACGGCGACAGGATTATAACGTTTTTGCGCATCGCGCATCTCCTCTATCGTTTTGAGATAAGAAGCAATGCTCTTTTCGAATGCCACGACGTCCCCACCCTTCGATCCTTTTGCCCCATCCACACCTTTGGTATATAAGGTATCCACGTACTGTGTATAGTCCATCAAAGTCTGTCGGTTCTTTTCATCGTCCTGCTGATAGTACGAACGTCCAAGACCAAGGCTACCGCCACCAAGATAGACAGCATTCATACTGCTGTTTTTCATATGTGCATACACATAGCCTCCGAAGAAAGGATTGCCACCTTCCTTACCATATTTTACAAAGTAGTCAAATAGGCCATTTAGGTCTTGAACCTTTTCTATATCTGCCAATTGCCCTTGAATAGGCTCCAACCCTATCTTATTACGGGTATCAAAATCCACATAGGATTGGTATAGATCGGCAATCTTCTGGCCGTCCGAACCCTTTTCATATGTCTTGCCCAAGGATTCCTTTAGGATTTTCAACGTAGCTACGTCTGTATTTTCGCGTAGTTCATCAAATGATCCCCATCTGGCCTTGTCCGACGGAATCTCTACTGTCTGCATCCAGTTGCCATTTACATAATTGTAAAAATCATCTTGTGGCTTTACACTTTTGTCCATAAATTTCAAGTTAATGGCATGATTTTGAGTGCAATGCACATTCATACCAGCCAAAATAGCTATCAATACAAAATTTTTCTTCATCTTTATCACGATATATTACCGTGCAAAATTACCAAATCCATCCGCAACCGGAAGTAACAAATTTAACAGAAATGCTGCTCGAAGTAGAAGGAAAACAATACAAGATTACCGTTTCTGACACCACAGTCGGGGTACATGTTGTCGGTGTCAAGGATTCCTTTGTTGAACTTTCCGTACACCACCAGATACCAAGGCATGAACTGCTGGCCTATCTACAGATCAATCACACACGCATACAAAAGGAAGCCGAACAGGCTGTTATCGCGCATACCGAGTGGATGGAAATACCACTCTTTGACAAAAAACATATCATCAAGGTAGATGCCAAGACAAAGAGTCCTTATCTACGTGCGAACACCGTATTTGCTCCACACCTACCCCACACGCTTCCCCAAATCGAACAGCTCAAAACCAATCTTCTCCAGCAGAGTATCCTCGAAATCATAGGAGATTGGGAGGAAAGGCTCGGTTTTATGTTGGGCGACATCTCCGTCAAACCACTGAGGATCAAGGATTACCGCCTATCCAAAGACAAGCGCTCCATCACCTACGCAAAAAAACTAGCAGACATCAACACAGACATGTTGGCTTATATTATTGCCACGAGTATCTTTGACTACCTGGATCTGCATACAGATCAACGCACGCATCTATATGAAAAATACGTGAGGGACTGGAAATATAAGATGAAGGTGTATGCGTATGAAAAAGGAATTACCCCCCAATCAACTTATCATATGCGATCTTCGAGTGATGTCTTGGATCTCTCGGTAAGCGAACAAACCTCACGTCATCAATAGGCAAAGGTATATCCAGAACCGCCTGCCGGATATGTTCCTTGTCAGCTTGCGCATGGGTCAACTCGATCAAGGCAACAAGGCTGCCATCGATCTGCAAAAGCGTTCCTAACTCTACCCCTGCGATGGATTGCACATGATTCTCAAAGACAAAAGGCGAAATATAGCGATCTTCTCCGGGGATTAAGGTTCGGCAACGCCCTACGAGATACAAATAGCCGCCGCGAAGATAACCTGCATCCCCTGTCCGGTGCCAATACACCCCATCAACATATATTTTGTTGCTATGCAATGCCGCTTCATTCTTGAAATATTGTGCAAGCACATGTGGCCCTGCCACGACAATCTCGCCCCACACACCATCGGCACATGTCATCGCTTCAAATTCCTCTGCCGAAATGGAAAACAGATCCCTCTCGTTCATCTTGATGATACGTACAGCCGTCTTGTGGTAAGGTTTACCTACAGGCAGACCTTCGTCTTGATAGGACAAAAGATCGCCCTCTGCCAATTCTTCGGCAGGAATCGAACTGATGGGCTCAGCCTCGGTCGACCCGTAAACAATCTGTACATTCTTGCTTGAAAAAGCTTGTATATACAGCTTTGCCTCAGACTGATAAACCGGCGCACCTCCTGTAAAGATATCTTTCAGGTAAGGTAAAGGTGTGTTGTGGGCTATCACAGCTTGTGCTACACGTTTGATGAAATACGGAGAAGCGACTAAGCGCGTGACTTCATACCGTTGCAACTGCTCGATAACCTTGTCCACGTCCATAACCAAAGGTTTGCCCGGCTTAAAGTCAGCAATAACCGATGTGGATCCTACAGCAAGATTAATCAATAGCACGATAGGTAAGACCGACATATCCACATCCGTTGGTTTGGCATCCAACTTCTCTTCCAAGACACGAAACTGTTCCAACAGGAAGCCATGTGTTCGTACCGCTGCTTTTGGTGTGCCCGTGCTACCGGTAGTAAATGTAATAAGAGCCATATCGCCCGAATAGGTTTCTGTCAAGCTGACAGAATCTTGGGAGGGATATGTAGTCGTCAGTTTGATCGGGACTCTACGGATTTCCCTGGACAGCAGACGCAGCAAATGAGCTCTCCACACGCCGACGAAAGCTTTACAATCGGCTATGGCACAACACTTGTCCAATCGTTTGCGATCTGCCCATTCATCCACAAAAACGGCTGTCGCACCCCTATACAACAAGGCCAAAATCGTACGGTACAGATCTATGCCCATCGGCACAAATACCAGTACCCTATCCCCTCGTTCTATTCCCCGCTGTGCAAAGTAAGCTGCCGCCTCCTTCACCTGGCGGCTCAATTCACCAAAGCTGATAGACCGTCCACCTTTTTCCACGATGGCAGTTTTATCGGGCAGGTTTTGTGCCTGTTGCAGAAACAGCGAAACGATGTTAAATGCTCTTTCCATACAGCGAATAGGTCTTGAACGGTTCGGCAAAGAAATGCTGTGAAATCGGGGTAGATGTACCGTCTGATTTGAGGAAAGCATGGATGATCTGCGTAAAACCCATCTCCCGTGCCGAAGCGTAGATCTGAGCAGCCATGACATGCCCCAATCCCCTGTACCGTGCCGACGGATGGCGGGCAATGGTCTTGATGATCAAAGTTTTCTGTACTTCGTCCAAAAAATCCTGCACACAAAAGAAGACGCCCACCACTTCTCCTTCGTCTTCCGCCATCAAAACAAATGGTGCATACAAATAGGGACGCAATGGAAGATATTTTTCCAAAAAAGAGGATAAGGAAATCGGCGAATACAGAAAATTGCTTTCAAAGCCTGTCAGCAGGAATGGATGCAGACGTACCAGTTCTTGTTCGTAATTGTCCAAGTCGATTGGACGGATGCTTATACCCCGGCTTTCCAAATTCGTTCGTATAGCATCCACTTCCTCCGATACAAAATCCAATCGGTTCGTTTTAGAAGAGTAGTAATGTGCTATAGCTTCAAAACCATTTTCTTTCCATTGCTGCACATAATAAGCCGGATGCTGTGTTTCCATCAAAAACAAAGGTAGATCTGCATTATCGTGAAAACGGTAATTCTCCCATGTAGAGCCGTCCATAGGACCGATCAATCCGTGTACACCCAAAGATCGTGCTTCTGTTTGAAGGGTATCAAACAATAACTTTACCGCTTCGCCATCTTCTTCGGCACGATAGCTACCCACCATGGCAGTAGCATCGTCGACATAGTGTATCGCAGGATTGTAATACAAAGAAGCTTTTGCCAAAGGCTTTTCCCCGTTATACACCAAAACCCCACAATGAAAGAAATCACCGGGAATTGCCCCACCACCTAAAGCCTCCTCAAATCGGGCAAAATCCGCATCTCCGTATTTAAAAATCTGCTTTTGCATCATATCCACAGGTACTTCGAAAACAACAACCCTACAACCACCGACAAAGGAATACTGATATTGTCATAACCATCCTTGCTTGCGGCCTCGGCCAAGGTCGCCAATAAGGCTATACTCATCACAGCCTGCCAAAGCACATAGGCTGACGTCATATAGGATAGGTACAGCGACACCAATACCAAAGCACTGACAAAGAACATCGTCGATCCCAACAGGGTCTTCCTCGCACCCAACAAAGTATATTGCCCTATCGGCCAACGTTTGCCTGCCAATGCCGCTAGAGGGTCACAGATCGCCAAGACCAATATCGGCAGGTAATAATAGGTATAGTCGTAGCCATTGAACTGAAAAGCCAGATAACAACCGTACACCGCTACCGGATAAGCAAGGCTACCTACCGACTTGCGATCTATTGCATGGATAGAAGGGAGCCAGCCAAAACGCAGGCTGCCGATCAATATCAATGCAAATGTCGAACAAAGGATCAGAACCAACCAATGCGAATCCAACAAAACCGGAAAGAGTAAGGCCAGTAAGCCTGTGCCCACATGGATAATCTTGCGCGTGATTTCCGCCTTGACCTTAAACACACGGTACAGCAATTCACCCAAAGCAAAAAGCACCAGATAGCATCCTGCCAATACCAATGTATTCCAAATACTTGCCTTATCCATTCTTTTGATCCACAATGAATTGATTGTAGAAAAAACCATTATCCTCCCGTGTCAGGGTTTGGGATAAATCCCGTTCATAAGTCATTTGCCACGGAAATATACCCGATATACGACGGGGTACCATCAGGTTCCAATAGGCCATGCGTCCATTTGGTGACAACGATGCTATCAACTTTTCGGCCGTCTGTTTAAAAATAAGTTTATCCATATACTCAAAGATATTGGAAAGATTCATATAATCGAAATGTCCAAACTCATCCACGACGGATTCGACGTAACCTTGACGGATATGTAGTTTGTCGATATTGGCCTTGATTTTTTCAAAATTTCCCGGTTGCAGATAATGGGGCAACAAATCTCCAAAGTTCCCTGTCAGACTGTACCGTAGAAAAAGGTTTTGCTGTGCCTGCACCTTTTGCAGATGACGTTTGGCTTTCTTGAAAATATATTCGCCTACCGTGATCCCCACCTCTTTGAGAAACTGTGGGTCTCTCCCCAACCATCCCATCACGCTACGGCTAAAAAAAATCTTAAAGAACAGTCGCCAGCGCCAGGTGTTCCAATGCCGGTGGTAATATGCTCGTTGTGCCGGCTCATCTTTAGGCGCAAGTAAAGCTGCTACATCGGATCGGCTATGAATAAAGGGCAGCACGCGACGGGCGAACAATTGAAAATAACGTTCAAATTTACCTTGATGGATAATACCCTTCTCGATCTGCCCGATATTCCTCTGCCAATACACCCGCGCATCGGGAGAAAGAAAATCCATGAGTCGATCCAACAGCAACAGCCGGGCATCACATGAACGAAATCCCAAAAACTGCAATACCTCATCATGTGTAAAGTATTTTATTGCCCACTTCTTGAGCTCGACAAGATATGATTGCACAGCATTGACATCTACTGCCACGACTGCTTCCGGATCCGTAGTCAGCAACGAAAAGCTATTGTCCCCAGCCGATGCGATAGACAATATCCGACTGTCTGCATGAGGCGATAAGCCCCGAAGCAGTATATCGGCATCTTCCCAACAGTTGGCATAGCGGATAAAATTGAAATCTACCTTTTGACTCAAATCACTCATGATGCACACTACTCAATATTTTGATCTCTCCTGTAGAGCCATCCATTTCGATTAAATCGCCTGTCTGCAAGGTCTTCAACAAACCCGTCACACCGACGATGCAAGGTATCCCCATCTCCCGCGAGACAATGGCCGAGTGGCTCAAGAGGCTACCCCGTTCGACGATGATACCCCCAGCACTGGGGAATAGGGTCACCCAACCCGGATCTGTATTTCCTGTCACCAATATATCACCGTCCAGAGATCTGACCTCGGAGGGATGATGTACCACGCGCACCTTTGCCTGCACATGGCCCGGACAACAACCTATCCCTTTAAAATCGCCCGCCAAGGCTTCAACTTTATGCTTACTATACAGGTCATTGCCTTGATACAGCGGCCCATACGTCGCAATCCGCTCCGATGGCGCATCCATTTGCCTAAACAGTTCGTATTCCTCCTTACGCACCGAAATCAAGGCTTTTAGGTCCTTGGTTACGCTCCTCCCCTCGATATAAGCGAATATCTCGTCCTTTGTCAAGAAAAATATATCCCGCACAAATTCGATATGTCCCTCTTCGTAAAAACGCTTGCCCATATAGACAAAGAGCTCTCGTACGATACCAAAGGCACGTGTACGCTCATAGCGCAGGTTTTCACGTGCGCTGACCAGTTCTCTTGCCTTTTTGACAGTTTTTCGAAGTCGCCACTTTTTCAACGGACTGCGTCGCAATGCCTTGTTCATCGTCTGCTCGGCAGCAAGACGTATTTCCTCTTCGAGATTAGAATTTGTCCGATCCGTGGTGATACCGGCTTCGACATACGATTGGATGACGGCCACAAACCTGGACGGGTCCTGCGTATACGAAATCGTCTCCAACTTCAATTCCCCCACACACCGTTCTCCCAATTCATCAATATATCGCCGGATATCATCCAATACCTGCTGGCTTTCTTCTTTTTTATCCTGCTGCAGAAACCTCCAGATATCCTCAGGCTCATTGTTTAGAAATACATGACGCAGGTACGCGCTTTTATCGACATAAGAAGCTATCGCAATGCTTCTGTGTATAGGTTGTGTAGAGATGATATCCGCGCTCCCGCACAATAGGTCATTGTGGATATTGGGGTATTGTCCATGGGTATATCCTTCGCACCGCTTTTGCAACAAACCAAATCCTATCATTGCAAAAAAATCGTTCAAGAGCGGTGCTTTCCATTGATTGAGCAATTTCGATTCAAAGTTGAGGTACAGGTTCATCAACTCATTGGCATTTTTGTGCTGCAAGTCTATCTTTTTATATTTGGATATGGTACTGTCCAATAGCCTCTTAAACTGTCCACGGCTACGGGGCAATGCCTTATAACGCCTGTACATCTGCCAAACCATCTTAATGATGCGCCACCAAGCTGTACCGGACGACAGGCGATAGCTTTCGGGTACATCAAATTGCTCCTTGACGCCCATCATCTTTTCCATAAAACGGGCATTGAGGCTATAGCCCGGCAACATAGCCAGCATGAGATACCAACTTTTGAGGTTGTAATAGACCCTACCGTTAATAAATCCCAAAGTATTTGCAAACACCCACTGGTTACGTTGGATAGTAGGCTCATCTACACCCAAAAACGAACAAAATTGTCTATAAGCTCCCTCATAGGATTGGCTGATAAACGAAAAAGTGAGCGGTGTGGTCACACCCGGGTAGGATTCAATGATATTGCTATTGTCCCAAAGCACGTATTCGGCCGAGATGTCTGCCGACTTATCCAGATTGGTGATAGGCCGAGCCTGCAAGAGATACAATTCACCACCTTGCACGGCAAATTCTACGTCTTGATAGAGACCATGCTCGTCATGCAGTGCATCCAATATGTCACTAAGCCGCCAAATCACCTCATCGGGTACAGCCTGGTCGTTTCGATGGACACGGGGTATTTCTACCTTTATCGTTCCGCCCAGATTGGCCGTATCCAAAATGATTTTCTCCTTCTTTCGGACAGTTTCCCTTATTATTTTCTTATGCTGAACGATATAATGATCGGCTTCCAATTCGCCCGACACCAACCCTTCACCCAACCCAAATACACCGGAGATCAGCTTTTCCTTTCGGTTGCCCGATACCGGATTGATACCAAAGGCTACACCCGATGCTTCTGCATCCACCATCTCCTGGACGATGACAGCTATACCAATACTTGGCCCCAGGTTATTCACGGCACGATAGCGCAATACGCGTTCGGAAAACACCGAACGCCAGACATCCTTGATTCGGGACAACAGATGATCCTTGGTCACATACAGATAGCTTTCGTACAGACCGGCAAAAGAAAGATTCCTGCCATCCTCATCAATGGCGGACGAACGTACCGCAAAATATGTAGTATCCGGAAATATCCCCAATAGCTCATCCCAAAGCTGTTTCGGAAATTGGTATCTGTCTATGGCATCGAGCAGATCCTGTTGATCCGTGACAGAGGTCACGTCTTGAAATACTTCTGTCAAAAAATCCGCAGGCAATACAACCCATCTGGGCATCGGGTAATTGCCTTGGCGCAGCCGCAATAAATTTCGGGCCTTGCCACCTATTGCCGGATTGTCTATATATTGAAATTGATAGTCTCTGATTAACATAAATTCTCTATTCAAGAACGTAACTTCACGCTGATGTGCTACCCAAATACAACATTAAACCCACAGCCAGCGCTCCAACATGGGGATTCCCCCAAGACTGAGGTACATAGCTATCGTCCAAAGTGCAGACGACAGTTCTATGGCCTTTGCAGATTTGCCCGATTTGTTTTGTATAAACAAAAAAGCCGGTATGCTGCACAGTACAAACAATGCCGTCAATACCCCGTAAGCCAGCCAACCATAACCTGCATAGCCCGATGCCAATAGGCTAAACAAAAGTGTGACAAACAGTACTCCCAACCATATCCCTACCGACTTCCGCGTCCCCAGCATCGCCGAATAGGTCTGCACACCCTCCTTTTCATCGCCGGGACTCTTGATCTTACGGCCTATCTCCAATACAATACCATTCATATAGGATACTGCAAAAAAGAACAATAATCCTTTAGGAGCCTCCGCACCCGCCAACAGCCAATCCAGGCCGCTGGCATAGATATCGATCAATGGTATGATCAACATATGCGAGACCACATACCAAAACTGATGTTTCTTCAACCATGTTGCCACGAAAAACTCTTTCCCCATCAGACACAGATACCCTATGACTACGGCATACAGCGCCAACATCTTGGGAAAGAAAATAGCATTAAGAACGACCTGCAAACAGACCACAATGACACCCATCATCTTCAGCTCCGCAAACGTAATCACTCCTCTCGGCACCGGTAGTTCTTTGCGATACCGCGCATCTTCTTCCGCATCTTTGAATTCGTCAAATACCCGTACCAAAAAGAATAAACTGACCGTAGTAAATATCCCTACCAAAAAGGTCGTCCAATCCACAAACCCTTCCGCACCACGGCATATGCGGCTGTAGGCTATCGCCGAAAAACTAAAAGCCGTCACGAGCAAACCGTGTCCCAATAATGGAAATCGTTCTTTTTGGTAAATCCAAAACCGCCGCAAAAACGAAGCTATATTTTCCTCCGCTTTGCTATACTCATTATATATTCGCGTATTCTTCATTCCATATTTACGCTATCCAAGCAATTACTCCGCCAAACATCACAGCCCCGGCAAATAAAAAACTATCAAACCTATCCAACACGCCACCATGTCCCGGTATCATACGGCTGTAATCCTTGACACCACATATCCGCTTGTACCACGAGGCCAAGGTGTCTCCCACAAACGCTCCTAGACATACCAGCAAGGGTAACATCCATTGCCAAGTACCAATCCGTTGATTCAACCACATCATATAAAGTCCGACCAGGACACCCATTACCAATCCTCCTATCACCCCCGCCACGGTCTTTTCGGGACTAATGCGTGGCAATATCTTGCGCCTCCCAAACAATTGCCCACTGATCTGCGCAAATCCGTCAAATGTAAACACTATCGTATACACATACAAGATACTTTGTGTATCTGCTATCGTCGAAAACCGATAAAAACAATAGGCGGTAAGGCCATAGACTACCAGCGCCAACAACAATACCCCAAGATTTCTCTTCTTGCTCTCTGTCCAGACTTTGAAGATTTCAAACAGGCCGATACTCACGAGTAGCAACGCCAACAGCCACATATATCCATAACGGATAGCCAACACGGTAATAGCCACAATGATTATGTAAAAAACATATTTGCCCCATCTTTCCCGTTGTTGTACAGACGTACTTTTGGTATTCAAGTGAGCAATAGCTATAGCTCCAATAGCAAAGAAAACAACGACCAAATAGAACAACGTCCAATACATCGCCTAGATTTTTTTTGAAAACACAACAAATATGCTCTTTAAGTTGGACCTCAGTTCGGGCAAGAGCAGCACCAACAACAGTTCCTCAAGATACGACAGGCAACTGAATACCAACATAAAATAAAAATATCCTTGATGGAAGCCGAACAGAAAATACGTAAAAATAAATATCCCTTGGATATAACCTGTAATCTTGCTGGAATAAAGATGGAAACTCGGAAACCGCCCAAACCGCGCCAATGAGATCAGTTGTGGTAAAACCCACATACCGATCAACAGGATGAATTCCCATTTATACGCAGTCACAAAATCCCATTCGAGCACAATCATGCCACTGAAGGCCATGATATACGTACCGATATCTGCCAACGAGTCCAACCTCGCCCCCAATTCAGTCTGTAATCTGAACATCCGGGCGATCAACCCATCAAGGATATCGGTAACCAGATTGATGGAAATCAACGTGATAAACAATGTCCTATCCTGCACGACAATAGCGTAAATGATGAAAGGCAGTGCCAAAATCCTATATGCAGACAACGCATTGGGGACATTGTAGATATTTTCCTTGGTCTTCATGTTATTTTTTACGGCCAAATTTTTGGTGCGCATGTGTAAAATGACCTGCAGAAAGTGCGGCTGCAATGGACAGTTCGCCCGCCAACACCACGGCTCCACATATCTCGGCAAACTTGCGGGCTTTGCCCTGCCCATAACATCCCATCAGTTCCAGACATTCCCGTTGCGTGGGCAAATGCGTTCCTCCACCTACTGTACCGACCACCAAGTTGGGAAGCGTGACACTCGCATAGAGCGAATCATCATCGCGTATCTCCATCCTTGTGATGCCCGTAGCCGCTTCGGCCACACAAGCTACATCCTGCCCCGTCGCTAAAAACAATGCTGTCAACCCATTGGCATAATGTCCATGTGCTCCTATTGCTCCGCTCTGTATAATGCCCATGGTTGACGTGCGCCAGTATTCGCTCATCTGCTCCGCCGTAGTCTTGAGCACCTGTTGTATGATTTCCTTGGGCAATACAATTTCGGTCGTCACTTTCTTTCCCCTCACATTGGTAAAAGAGAGTGCTGTAGCTTTTTTGTCTCCCGAATAATTTCCTTCAATAAACCAAAAAGTCGGTTTGGTAGGACAGGTCGACACAATATATTGACAGATTGCATCTGTGCATATCGTAACCATATTCTGCCCTGCAGCATCGCCGGTATGGTACTCAAATGTCACGATCAAATGATTTCCCTCTATTTGGATTTTAACATCCATCAATTGGGCAAAACGACTGGTTTGGCCGACGATTTCCTTAAATTTGTCTACTTGCGGCAGCAACCAGGCTACGAAAAGGCCCAAGTCTGCCAAACTATCAAACTTGAATACAGGACTACGTTGCACACCTTCCATGAGGCATATAGAGGTCGCGCCCCCTGCCAGATAACAGGCTTTAGCCCCCCTATGGTAAGAGGCCACCAATGCCCCCTCCGTAGTAGACAGTGGGATATAGAAATCCCCTTGCGCCGCTGAACCGATCACGCGTAACGGGCCGACCACACCGGTCGGTATACGTGCCATGCCTATATAGTTCTCTATATTTCCATTGAGCGAATCATAATCCTCAAAGGAGGCATCATTTGCTAGATAAGGTATCTCGACACCTGTTTTTTTATTCAAAAATGATTTGCGATTCGCTATGCCCTCTGCCGAAACATGAGGCTCAAACGGCAAATTGTCGTTTTCATGAACGTACTGCAACTCCTTATTCCGGATATTGGAAATAATCTGTTCCATTTGTTGTACGGTATTGATAATATGAAGTGCCGTACTCGCTTTTTCTAAAGATGACGCCATATGTTAATATTCCGGTTCTTCCAATTGTGCTCTGAATGCATCGAGACAAGGTTTTATCAACTCCTGCGATTCCCTGTACACCTGACTGGTTGTATCATTCATTTTGATCAGGTCAATAATATCAAACTTGGATAGTATTTTGTCTGCCGAACAAGTGCAATAGTCCTCTACAAGACCATCCTCCACTTCTACCCCCATCTGCACAAACTCTTTTTTACAACCATCCACAAACTCTTTTTTGGATGTTTCATTATTTACCAAAAAATTGCAGGACGACATCAGCAGCATTGCCAATGAAGCAACCAATAGCTGTTTCATACGTAACTTTCTTTTTTTAAAGATAAGAAGAAATCATGCAACTTCCCTATTTCTGGCAACAAAGCCTTCGAAAAGTAAAATTCATACATCTTGTCGAGAATGGATAAAGTTCAGATTTTATAGAAATTCTGTTTTTAGATGGCAATTGATAAATTGTTAACGTATATTTATATCGTCAACACGATTTAAATCAACAAATATGTCAACAAAACTCATTCTAGCCACGGTTATTCTGATGGCCTCTTGTGGAACCCCTTCTGCCCCATCCGATGAAACATCGGTAGTACCTATCGAGCAAGCCGTGGACAAACTTGTACAGGCCATGCTCCAAGCAGACAGCGCAAGCCTGAGTGGTTTGGCTTCGGACAAACTGTCTTACGGTCATTCGAGCGGAAAAATCGAAAACAAATCGGAATTTGTCGAAACCATCGCCTCCGGAGCTTCGGTATTTGAGGAGATAAAGATCGAAGACCAACACATCGATATAGAAGATAACACAGCCATTGTGAGACATACCTTATTGGCCAGAACAAACGATCCCGGCAAAGGTCCCGCCGACATAAGACTAGGTATTGTATTGGTATGGACAAAAGCGTCTGACGGTTGGAAACTCCTGGCCAGACAAGCTTTTAAATTGCCTTAGTTGGCAATATATGCTTTGATCGACTTCTTAACATAGAATTGACATTCCTTTTTCTATCTTTGTGCCGATTTCAGAATTGGGCAACAGAATAATATGAATAAAGGATTGATTGCTTTGGCATTTGGCGGATTAGCCATAGGAATGACAGAATTCACAATGATGGGTATACTGCCCGATATTGCCAAAGACATCGGTATCGATATCCCTACAGCAAGCAACCTGATCGGTCTTTATGCATTGGGCGTCGTCGTCGGAGCACCTACCTTGGTCGCATTGTCCTCGACCTATCCTCCCAAGCGGGTGTTGCTTTTCCTGATGCTTCTATTCTTCTTTTTTAACGGTCTCTTTACCTTAGCGCCCACACATTGGTCGCTTTTCCTGGCACGGTTTGCCGCCGGTCTTCCGCACGGTGCATTCTTCGGTATAGGTTCTGTCGTGGCCGCCCAATTGGCAAAACCGGGGAAAGAAGCCCAAGGCATATCGGTCATGTTTACGGGTATGACCATCGCCAATCTCGCCGGAGTACCCTTCGGAACTTATATAGGGCATCATTATGCTTGGCAACTTACATATGGAGCCATTAGCTTACTCGGTCTTGTCACCTGTTTGGCTATCTATTTTTGGATGCCACAACTACCTGTAAACAAAAGCAATAATATCAAGAAACAGATCAGTTACTTTAAGCGATGGGATGCATGGCTCATGGTAGCTGTCATCGCTATCGGAACAGGAGGCCTGTTTGCCTGGATCAGCTACATTTCAAAATTGGTCACCTCGGTATCTGGTCTTGCACCCGAAAGCATTTCTACCGTTATGATATTGATTGGCGTGGGTATGTTTTTTGGAAACATCATCGGTGGAAAACTGGCTGACACCATTTCGCCGAGTAAAGCCGCTATACTGTGTTTTTCATCCATGGCACTATGTCTTACCATACTGTTCTTTACGGCACATATCACCGCATTGGCCTATCCAATGGCGTTCATTACAGGCATGGTTGCCTTCACGATAGGGTCACCTCTGCAAATGATGCTCATCAATAATGCCAAAGGTGCAGAAACTTTTGCAGCCGCCGGTGGACAGGCATCCTTCAATATCGGCAATTCATTAGGAGCATATTTTGGTGCCATTCCCATTGCCTATGGTTTTGCGTACAATTACCCTTCATTGATCGGTGTAGTTATGGCATCCGCAGGAGCCGTCTTGGCTTTTGTGTTCTTAAAAAAAGTAGAGAGAAAAGAAACCAAGGTGATCGACGGTCAGCAGGAACCTTACCTTAGAAAAGTAGGATAAAGAAACATTGTAGAGACGTAAGATCTTACGTCTCTCATCTCTATACACATAGATTAAAAATCAAAACAACGTACCCGAAATCCCGCCATCCAACGGTATGCCAGCTCCCGTTAAGAAGGAAGCATATTCCGATGCCAAAAAGGCGACAAGATATCCATATTCTTCGGGTTGCCCCAATCTCTGCACGGGTACAGCGCACATTCTTTGCTTCCGCACCTCTTCAAAAGCACGTCCCTCAGCTTTGGCCTGCGCGTCCATCAAGCTGTTCAATCGATCCGTTTCAAAATAGCCTGTCAAGATAGAGTTGACCGTAATGCCATCTTTAGCTACAGCATTGGACAAGGATTTGCTCCACGAGACCAGTGCTGTCCGCATGGTATTAGAGAGCACCAGATTATCCTGAGGCTCTTTGACCGTCATGGATGACACATTGATTATACGACCAAATCCCTGCTCTTTCATATATGGAAGTGCCAATTGGGTCGTATATACTGCATGCTGAAACAACAATTCAAATGCCTGCCGGTAATCTTCCTCTCCCTTCGAAAGAACTGTACCCGCAGTCGGGCCTTGTGTGTTGTTGATCAAGATATCGACCCCTTGACGGGCAAAGAAATCCGTTATATTTTTCTTGTGAAGATGATAATTGTTAAAATCTGTTACAAGATATCCGTGGTCTTGACCGTGAGAGGTATCCAATTCTAACAAGGTGGATTTCAACTTATCTTCCGATCTTGACATCAATATCACTTCTGCCCCACACTTGGCCAACTGTAGCGCGATAGCCCGGCCGATTCCCGAAGAACTACCTCCGATCAATGCTTTTTTTCCTAACAGATTAATATCCATATTCTTACCCTATTACCTTTATATATAAACTTAATAAAAAATCTTCTCCACAATATCCATAAAATTTTGGAAAGAAGGAAATGAATGGTAAAGACCAAATTTTAAGCACTCGCGACACGCGTGCGCTAGCACAAATCTGGCGTTCCGATATATCGGGATGTATTCTTTAGAGAGGTATATACACGATAGGTTAGAGCTAGGCACAGTACAACGTATCTACAAAAACACCTTTTTATTTTGTTCTAAAAGTTTTTTTTCGTTATATTTATTACGTTATAAACTTGTGTCCTATGCAAACAACAACAGAATTTCTCATTTGGGATAAAATCGTGAACAGTGCCAAACAGCGATTTGATTACGAGCTTTATGCCAACAAATTCAAAGACCTAGGGTCTGATGTATTTGACACCTTGCTACTCCACATTATTGTAGGATTTGCCTCCGGAGAATGTCATGAAACCATATCCACCAGCCTGCATAACGAGCTTCAGCATATCGGTCTCGACATACGTGACGAGATTATAGACACTATTGTGGAGGACAAGCACATCATGTTCAGTACCGAAATATACGCCGCTTACCTGACTTTCTCAATGTTGGAAGATGGACATAGCGAGTTTGAAGTATTGGGATGTATCACGGACCTGTTGGAAAGTCCAAAGGTATATTGAGCTGTTGTGGTGGGCTTAGACCCACCATAGATCATTATCTCATACTCAACGTATAATTTATTCCCAAAGAAAACCATCTGCCCGGCAAAGGAACTGCTGCTGTCTCTATATACGACTTATCCAGCGCATTTGTCACATCTGCATACAAATTCACCCCTTTGTGACGATATGCGACACGTAAATCCGTCAAAAAGTAACTGTTTTTCAACTCTCTCTTGATAAATCTATTGCCCGATGAAATATGCCATACATCATACTGATAGGCTAATCGAAAGATAGCTTGATGTTTTAAGCTTTCCAAGATATATTTGGATTGGATATCGCTCTCGTACACAAGATCTTTCGGAACGAGGTAATTGTAGCTACCTTGATAACTAAATGAACTTTGTTCATTTATCCGCAACTGTTGCCCTACACTAAAGTTGAAGCCTTGCACTCTATTTTCACCAAAATTGTACGGTTGATAAGGATCAGCTTCATTTTCCCGGATCCAATCGATAAATTCAGTAATATTTCTATAAAAATAACCCGTCTGTACCTTTACGCTCCCGGCATGATATTGCATAGAGGCTTCGTACTGCCATGCATTCTCCGATTTAAGATCTGGATTTCCGATATTGGCAGGTTGATTGAGATACAGGTCCGTAAAAGATGGGATGCGTTGACTGGAACCAATATTGAACGCCACTTTCCACGAAGGATGGAATAGATACGCGACATCCAAACCCGGAAACACCTGCCAACCATAATCTGTATTGTAATTGAGGTATGTGCCTACGTTCAATAGTACATTGCGAATGGCTTCGGTACGATATTCAGCATAGGCACCGTGGTTATTGCGGCTATGGTTGCCGATGTTGGTACTTTCGATCTTCTCGGAACGTGTCTCCAAGCCAAAACCAAAATCACCGATAGAAGATTGGAAAGTGCTGTTCAATTCTGCCGAAAAAGCGTTTGTGCTATGCTCCGAGCGAGCTTTGCTCAGATCATCCCTGTAATAACGGTAATCGTCTTCATTGTATCGGTAGCTGATTCGAGGCTTGAGGGTAAAACGAGGACTTATTTTGTGATCCGATCCTACGCTGACGATGGAGGTATTGACTACTTCTTGCGATTCTTTATCTCCCGGAGCAGCATAATAGCCATTGGCCCCAAAAGTATTGTGGATGGTTCCGGCCATCCAGTGTATACTATTGTCTTTATCAACGTGCAGACGAGCCTGATAGAACGCCTTTCTGTTGTGGGATGCTGTATTGTACCGTTGACCATTGGATAGATCCTGCGATACGGTCAATAGATTTTGGAAAGAACGGCTACCAATGTTGGCCACCAACTGGAGGCTTCCACCGCCATAGATACCTCCACCATCTCCCTCTTCCTTCTCTTTGAATCCAGAACCTGCCTGTGCATGGACAGAAAAAGAATTGCTTTCCTGATTTTTAGTGATGATATTGATGGCTCCCGTAAGTGCATTGATCCCATAGACGCGTGCCGCAGGGCCTCTCAATACCTCAATGCGTTCCACCGCATCCAATGGCACAGGAATATTCATCGAATGATGTCCGGTCTGTGCATCCGAAATCTTAACACCATTCAGCAAAATCAATGTTTGGTCAAAACTGCCACCGTCTATCCCGATGTCAGTCTGCGTACCGAAAGGCCCACGCTGCCGCACATCTACTCCGCCGACAAAAGCCAAGACTTCATTGACAGACTTCACGGACAATCGTTGTATATCCTCCCTCGTGACTACCTGTATATTTCTTGTAGATTTACTAAATGGAATTTGCAGACGGTTTTCGGATACGACAACTTCTGACATGACAGTGGTATCCTGTCCCATAGACTGGGCTAAACTCACGAGCGGTGTAGCAAAGACACCCAAAAGCACAAATTTTCTCAACATATTATTAAAAGTTTAGGCTATAGGCTGTAAGCTATATGCCATAAGCCCAAAGCTATAAAAAGCCTATTGCCTATAGCTTATCGCCTAAAGCCTATAAAATTCACACAAAACTCGTATCTTTCCGGCACACTTAACCAGTCCACTTTTAAGAATATGAGTAGTCCGGCTGAAATTCCATTTTTAAGTTTTATCCAATTGGACAGACACCATACGTCTGCTCTCTATCTACAATTGGCCCAACAACTGGTCAATGCCATACAACGGGGATACCTACCCTTGGGGATTAAACTACCCGGCACACGCACCTTGAGCCAACTCTTGCAGGTACATAGACAGACCATCGTGAATGCCTACCAGGAATTGGAAGCACAGGGTTGGATCGAAACCGTACCGAATAAGGGTACTTTTGTGATCAACAACAGTCACAACAATAAGCACAGATGGCATACATCGACGGTATCCTTGGTACAATACCCCGAAAGGACGGGGTTCGATTTTTCTATATCCAACATCTTGAACAGCCCATTCGAATATGCTTCCAATCAATACCAATTCAACGATGGCACACCCGATGTTCGTCTGACACAGTTTGACCGACTATCCAGCCTTTATTCTGCTTCCATAAAAAGGAAAAGCACTCGTCGAAAATTCGAACACTACAATTATGAAGGAAGCACCTATTTTCGGGAGCAACTGAGCAATTATCTCAACTATTCGCGTGGGTTGCATATTTCAAAAAATAACCTTCTGATCACCCGTGGCACCGAAATGAGTCTGTATCTGATTGCCAAGCTGCTACTCAAAAAAGATGATCTGGTACTTGTGGCAGAATGGAGTAACTTTGCGGCCAACATGATTTTTCAGGATGCCGGAGCAAAAATAGAAACTATTCCCCTGGACAAAGATGGAATAGATACAGACGCTATCCACGCCAAACTAAAGCATAAAAAGGTACGGCTTATCTACGTCACACCACACCATCATTACCCGACAACAGTGCCGCTTAGTGCTGAAAGACGGATAGCTTTGCTCAAACTAGCGCAGGAATACGGGTTTGTCATTGTCGAAGACGATTACGACTATGATTTTCAATATGAAAAAGGCATTGCCATGCCAATCGCCAGTGCAGACGTAGAAGGGATGGTCATTTATATAGGTACATTTGGTAAGTCCTTAGCGCCGAGTTTCCGGGCAGGTTTTGTAGTCGCTCCCATCAATCTGATGAGCGAATTGCAAAAATACATTGGGCTGATAGACCATCAGGGTGATATATTGATGGAACACGTGTTGGGTGAACTGATCGAGGAAGGCGATATACACCGATTCCTTAAAAAATCACTCAAAATATACCGTGAACGGCGTGACCACCTCTGTAATTTATTAGAACAACGGTTTTCAGACAGGTTAACCTACCAAAAAACCAGTGGAGGGCTAGCATTATGGTTAGAATGGAATAACCCTATACCTCTCCTACGCCTTGCCAAGCAATGCCAAAAGCGCGATCTTTTTATTCCCAAAAACATCCTCTATCAAAATCGACAAACAACGGCGATGCGTTTGGGATTCGGTCATATGACCACAGAAGAGATGACAGCAGCCCTGTCTATTCTTCAAGAGAGTTTGTATGAAATAGAGGGTTAAAAAACGGTTATTCAACCCATGCCTCCTTTGTTTGCAAGGAAACATGGGTTAAAGAAGATTAGTTTCTCTTTTCCAACTGAGCGGACGCTTCGTTGTTTTCACTTGTGAGTGTCAGTGTATTGCCTTCGATACGATAGCTCGTCACCTTTCTCAAGACCTCGATAAACTGTTGTTCAATTTCAAGATTAGGACAAGCCATCTCTGTAGCGGCAATATCCGATATCACTATACCCGTATCTCCTATGCGTTCAAGATTGGCTCCAAAGCCATTACAGCCGGCATTTCCTATTACCCTGTTATTGACTTTGTCAAAAAGCAGGTGAGGTTCAGCATTGAACGAGGTGTCCAATACAATAGCTTGGCCATTCAATCCCGTAAGCTTCCATTCCTTATCAAATATATCAGGGGGCACAACGATAGCCTCGATAGTATCAGCTTGAGTTATTTCCTCCGTAGCTTCTTCTTGTTGTCTTCCTGAATTGTTGCAAGCCGCTGTGGCAGCGGCCAATGCAAGGATAAAGATACTTTTTTTCATATGTTGTGTGTTTATTTGGTTTTGCTTATTCATAAGGATACGATAACCCTAACTTACCTTCCCTACCGATAGCATAACCTTTATTTTTTCGATATTGTCTCGTTTTTGTTACAACAAAAAAAGATAGCAATGGTTTTCCCAAAATATTTTAATTCGGTCTAAACATATCCAGCGACCGCCAGTATTTATCTTTATACAGCTCATAGGACAAGTCTAGTTTGTCTGTATATCTTACGGTCAAATCATATACGATTTTTGCCGGTTTCCTAAAGTCTTTACACGCAAAATAAATAACCCTTTCTCCATCGGCAGTTTCCCTTCCCACATTGAGATAGCCTTCAAAGTCCTTCAGCCCCAGCATGATATCATCTTCAAACTGATTGAGCAGTTCATAGGTATTCTTGTCAGGAAAACCGTTGTTGTGGCGACCATCGTATTTTACGGCCACTTTCAACATCCAGGGGTGTGAGGCCTTAGCATCCCATTCGAGCAAGGTGGTGTTGACGATAACAATCAAAGGCAACCCATTTTGCAGCTCTGCTTCCAAACTCGCGTAACGGTCATTTTCGGTATCATAACGGGTTCCGCTATATTTTTCCACAAATTCTTTCTCCCGCCATATGAGATAATCTTTAAGCTTTCCTATGGGAATCAACTCTTGCTGTACCTGGTCTTTGGATATTACCGTGAGGTTGTCAATCTCGGTCAGTGAATTCAGCTCGCCGAGATAATTGTCCAGAAAAATATAAACTCCATTGGTAATAAGTGCTTTGTTTTCTTCATTCAGGTCTTCATGGATTACGACAATATCTACCTCATCCGGATAATTTTCATGTTCGATCGGATAAAACGACAAGTGCTCACTATCAAACGTATAATCTCCCATTCGGATACTGACGTTTTTGATGTCCATTGCAGGTTTTAATGCTGTAAACTCCAATTTGTCAATGTCGGAGCTGCATTGACGAGCTCTTCCACAAAAACAATGTTTTTGATATATCCATCCGGCGTAAATATCAGTTCGGCCGTATGCTCGTCACACATTCCCGTCAGAAAGAATATTCCATCCTTCACTTCTTTAAGCTTTGGGGACATCCTATCAAAAAAATCTGTTTCAATGTCCTTACCACTTTTTACGACATTATAAAAGACCTGTTCATTGTTTTTGAACCATTCCCAAAAGTCTCCATAGTTCTGAACCTGCTGTTCTTTCTTACCAAAAATTTTGTTTAAAAATCCCATTTTAATGTTCTACTTTAACATTCGATTATATCATCAATAAGTACCTTCACCACTACAATATTTTACGCATATGAAAAAGTAAGTATATGTAGCGATATTTTCATTAA
>NZ_JAAJTJ010000016.1 GCF_011030405.1 Parapedobacter sp. SGR-10 | reverse complement strand
TATTTGCTGTATGCAGCGGCCCCATGGTATATACCGTGGGGCCGTTTTTGTTTATTCTTCTCCGATATGCTAACTATCGATCATCCTCATCTATAAAATTTTTGCTTGCCTACCCATCCATTATTATATGTTTGGTAAAAAAACTTTTACCTTAAAATTTTCTGAATACATATTTTATACCGTAAAATTGTACAGAATACTTAATCGGACAAGTAGTTATGTTTAAAAAAATTCCTTTCAACGGATTCTTATATCCTCTCGCTATCGTACTTTTTACATTGTTAGCTGCCTCCATGGCATGTGCTCAGGTACAGCGGCCCAAGCTGGTTGTCGGGTTGATGGTTGACCAGATGCGTTATGAATACCTATATCGTTTTGCAGACCGTTATGGCGAAGACGGATTCAAACGTTTGCTTAGAGACGGTTTTTCTTGCGAAAACACACTTATTAATTATATTCCCTCTTTTACGGCAGTAGGGCACAGTTCGGTGTATACCGGTTCAGTTCCTTCTATTCATGGTATTTCGGGCAACAACTTTATGCTTCAATCCTCCGGACAGTCTATGTACTGCACGCAGGATGATGATGTAGAGGGAGTAGGAATAGGAGCTAACGAAAAGGAAGGCAAACAGTCACCGCGTAATTTGTTGGCATCCACGATTACCGATGAGGTCAAATTGGCTACTAATTTTCGATCAAAGGTCATCGGCATCTCCATTAAAGATCGTGGAAGGATTCTTCCTGCGGGACATTTTGCGGATGCAGCGTATTGGTTTGACAGTAAGAGCGGCAATTGGATCTCCAGTACATTTTATATGCAAAACTTACCACAATGGGTGACGAAATTCAATGCACAAAAATTGGCGGAGAAATACTTAAAACAAGATTGGAATACACTTTACCCCATAGATACTTATGTCAATAGTATTGCCGATGACAACAGATACGAAGGCAAATGGCCGGGAGAGAAAACCGCCACATTTCCGCATCGTACATCCGAGCTGATGAAAGATGTTGGCCTGGAGCTTATCAAAACTACTCCCTATGGCAATGCCTTGACCCTGGATATGGCCAAAGAGGCCATAAAAAATGAAAAATTGGGGCAGAACCAGCCGGGTGTGCCGGATTTTCTGTGTGTCAGTTTGTCGTCGACGGACTATGTCGGTCATAGGTATTCTTTGACGGCTGTAGAGATAGAGGATATCTATCTTCGACTGGATAAAGATATTGCCACCTTTTTAAGGTATCTGGACGAGCGGGTAGGAAAAGACAATTATACTGTCTTCCTTACGGCTGATCATGCCGCCTCCTATAATCCGTTGTTTTATACGGACAACAAGGGCAACGGAGGCTATTTGTTTACACGCCAGTTTAAACGTGAACTGGATAAAGAATTGCAAAGCAAATTTGGACACAGTAAGATCATACGTAGTGTTCTCAACTATCAGGTGCATTTGAATTATGATAAAATTGATTCGTTGCAATTGGATATGGATGCGATCAAAAAAGTCATTACCCAATATTTAAAAAAACAGGAGGGTGTAGCTTACGTTATCGACATGGAAACAGCAAATCCAGGAGATATGTTTATTCCTGCTCCTATACGGGAAAAGATAATCAATGGCTACAACAGGAAGAGAAGCGGAGCGATTCAAATCATTGCAGAACCCCAATGGTATAACGGTACGCCCAGAAGTCCTGGAACATCGCATGGCGTATGGTCAGCATATGATTCGCACATACCATTGATATTTATGGGATGGGGTATCAAACCGGGGGTAAGCAACAAACAAGTCCATATAGTAGATATTGCTCCCACATTGGCCTCATTACTCCATGTCATGGAGCCAAACGGAAATATAGGTAAACCTATTACAGAAGTTTTGGGACAATAGAATATTGCAGGATTTTTTGTATTTTTCCTCTATAAAAAGAGCCTTCAAAGGCAGAGGAGAATTACATAAATCCATTTTATATGCGGTCGCAATTATATTGCATATAAAAATGAATTTATGTAAGTTTGGGAAAATATAGATTATGCTTTCTAAGAAAACAAAATACGCCATCAAAGCCTTAATGGTATTGGGTAGGAATTACGGAAAGGACCCTATGCAGATTATAAGGATCGCAGAAGAGGAACGGATTCCGAAGAAATTCTTAGAGCAGATCCTGTTGGAGATGCGCAATGCGGGCATTCTCTATTCCAAAAAAGGAGCTGGCGGAGGCTATAGCTTGAATAAGGCTCCCGAAGATATTTATCTTTCACAGGTCATGCGCCTTATCGATGGTCCTATCGCCCTATTGCCTTGTGTCAGTCTGAACTTTTACCGTTCTTGTGACGAATGTGTGGAGGAGCATGCCTGTGGAATACGGGATACTTTTGTCGACGTACGCAATGCGATGTTACAAATCCTCAACGATACCAGCATCGCTTCGTTGATCAAAAAAGAAGGTGAACTGGGATACTTTGGAAACCTTCAAACCCAAGAGTAGTTCCACACTAACAAGGTACTGGGTTGTTTATTGACCTTTTGTTTTCCTTCAAAAAAAGCCATCAGAATATAAAATAAAGATGATAATTAGACAATCTGATTATCCGTTACGCACCTGTTATATTCGCAATGACCAGTCTGTCAAATAATTTGTCACCGAAACACCTTCTGTTCAATTTGTAAATGAACTCGTTGAGGTACAGCTGTAGGTACTTCCTTTTGATTTTATAGTAATTGCCCAGCAATGTCCGTTTTGCGTTGCTGATGGCGATATGTACCCATTTGAGTGTTTCCTTGGTGGAATGTGGGGCTGATGCAACATCGGATCTATAAATCATAGGTGTAGTGTATGAATGATTGCCTACGTTAGGCAAGCTTCGCAATTCACCAAGGTTGAGCATGAAAATAGAAAATTTGAATAGCATTTTAAACAGGCTCTTAAACCTAAGAATATTTTGCAAGTCTAAGTCGGTATATCTGCTATATAAAAAAGATAAACGTATTTTACAACTCACATTTTATAATACAAGAAGTACTATTAAATAAATATTGACATTTCAAGTAATGAATTTTATAAAATAAAACCACTTAAATATTATGATTAGAAATATTATTTTATTGCTTCTCTCTAATTGTACCTTATTTTTTAACTTTAATATGGGCATGGCAAAAGAGGGTATAGATCCTATTAACAAGAACATTGCAAAAACTACACATGATCCAATTTATGGAATAGTATTCCCAACGGGGATGACAAAACTAAATCCAATTAAACAAAGCGAAAGATTAAAGTCACTAAATGGAATAAATATTGCCTTAGTAGGCGGAAGTTTTAATGCTCACATCACTCATATTGAATTAAAAAGACTATTTCTGGAAAGATTTCCAAACTCAAAAGTTTATCTTTTAAATGAAATTGGCAATGCGGGCCAATACACTCCTCAAAGTCGTCAAGTAAAAGAATTTCAAAGTAAATTAAAAGAGCTAGGGATTCAAGCTGTTATTTCTGGAAATGCCGGATGTGGTATCTGTACTTTGAAAGAAGTAGGTAATAGTATTTCTGCTGAATATATAGGTATACCTGCTGTTACTATAGCGGCTACATCCTTTTCAAATTTAGTAATCTCGACAAGTATATCTAAAGGTTTATCAGCCCCTCGTGTTGCAATATACCCAGGAGCATTTACCTCTCATACTAAAGAAGAATTGATAGAAAATACGCAAAAAATTGTCTTTCCACAAGTAATAGATGCCCTAATGAAAGGTATTACAGAGGATGAATTAAAAAAATATGATAAAGAGACTGTTTATAATCCTAAGGATATCATTTTTAGTGGCACTTACACGGAAGTGAATAACTATTTTGTTGATAACAACTGGTCGGATGGATTTCCAATTGTTCCTCCTACATTGGACAGAATTGAAGATTTTTTGAAATATACAGATTATGCTTGGGATCAAGTAATAAACACTGTCCCTCCCTCAAATAGAGAGATATTAACATGGCATGTAGCAGTAAATGGTGTGATGGCAGGCTGCAAGCCAGAATATATGCCCATCTTGATAGCCTATACCAAAGCAATGTCTAATGGGAACTACAGAAGACCGTTATCTAGTACTCATGGATGGACTCCATATGGGTGGATTAATGGTCCACTAGCACGTCAGCTAGGGTTGGATAGTGGTCAAGGTATGATAAGCAATCCCAATAACGTGACTATAGGACGATTTATAAATTTGGCATTATTAAATTTTTCGGGCTATTCAATAAAAGAGAATCGTATGGGAACTTTTGGATATCTAATGCCTTGGTTTTTTTCGGAAGATGAATTGGCGTGTGAAAGAATAGGATGGATGCCTTATCACGTTCAAAAGGGATTTTCTATTCATGATAATGTGTTTACTGCGGCTTCAGCATTATTGTGGGGGAATAATCTCACTCCAGCAACTCCAGATCCAGACAAAATAATTGAGCTAATATCTTGGGATATAACCGAAAAGCAACAGAACGCACTAGGAGCGACTAATCCAACTGTTCATAGAACTCTATTAGTTACTGAATCTGTGGCAAGAGATCTTTCGAAATCTTATTCTAAGGGTGGGCTGGAAGATATGTTGATAAAGACTGCTCGGCGTCCTTCTTATATGCGAGCCTATGCCAATTATTGGGCTAATCCTGGTAGCCAGCAATATGAGAAATATACCTTCAATCAATATCAAGCGAATATTAACAGAAAGGAAAATGCTCAGCTTACTGATTTACCTAAATGGTTTGAATTTGAAAATGTTAACTCCCAAAAAAAGGTGCTGACAGTTTCTGTTATGGAGAAAGGAATGACCTCAATAATTGTTGCAGGTGATAGTGATAGAAATAAAGTGCAAACAATACCAGGAGGAGCGTTTTATAGCGTTAAAATAGATCTACCTAAAAATTGGGATGTATTAATGGAGAATTTGGGATATAAATCATTGAAAGAGTTTATGTTTTAAAAGTAGATATTAATGAAACATAAATCGCAACAATTGGTTGCGGATTTTAGTATTTTACCCTTTCATTTGTACACCTTTGCTCTATAGAAACCGGGTACCCATGATTTATTTCCATATCCCTTTCTGCAAGCAGGCTTGCCATTACTGTGATTTTCATTTCTCCACTTCGCTAAAGTATATGGATAACCTGCTTGTAGCTATGCGCCGGGAGGTGGGCCTTCGTCAAGACTATCTACAAGATAGGACAGTACATAGTATTTACTTTGGTGGAGGTACCCCGTCCATTCTGCCCGTAGATGAGATCCAAAAGCTGATCGACAGTGTAGCAGCGCATTTTGAGATTAGTGCTGAAGCAGAGATCACATTAGAAGCCAATCCCGATGATTTGGATATCGATAAAGTAAAGGCCCTCCGTTCTACACCTATCAATCGTCTCAGTATAGGTATTCAGTCTTTCTATGAAGAGGATTTAAAGTGGATGAATAGGGCTCATAATGCCCAGGAAGCAGATGCATCCATCAAAAGGGTGCAGGATGCCGGTTTTGAAAACATTACCTGTGATCTTATCTATGGTTATCCGTTATTGACCGATGAGAAATGGAATTCCAATATACAGCGTTTGGTCGATCTGCAGGTGCCCCATATTTCTTCGTACTCCATGACGGTCGAGAAAAAGACAGCCCTGGCTCATTTTATCCGTCAGGGAAAATCGGCCCCTATAGATGAGGAACAAAGTGCGGAACAAATGTTGGTGCTCATGGACACCTTAACCCAATATGGTTATGAACATTACGAGATATCCAACTTTGCAAAAAAGGGAATGTATGCCCAGCATAATACTAACTATTGGAAGGGTAAACATTACCTTGGTATAGGTCCTTCGGCACACTCCTACAATGGTCGGTCACGCAGTTGGAATATTGCCCATAATATGCGATATATTGCTGCTGTACAAGAGGGCCAACCGGCTTACGAAACGGAGGATCTGGGTCTTCACGATCGGATAAACGAATATATTATGACCTCCTTGCGAACGATGTGGGGAATTGATATGATCTATTTTGAACAGGAGTTTGGTCAAGATGTGTCTCATAATCTGATGGCGGAGGTACATCCTTTTCTGTCAAAAGGACAAATGCTCCATAAGGATGCCTCACTAGTATTGACGGATCAGGGAAAGGTCATAGCTGACCACATTATCTCCCAATTATTTATTCTTTGATAATATGGTATAAATTTGACGTTTTTATTGAAATTATGCCAATGAAATACCCTAAAGTAATTTGCAAAATACTAATTTTTCAATAGTACTTGGTTTTTACTTTGGATTATACCTAAGTTTGTCCCATAATCTTTACAAAAAAAGTTATGATACAACCAGCAGCTTTTGAAGGGGAGATCAAAAGCTATAAAGACAAACAAAATAAAGCTGTAGACTTTATAAAAATTGTCAGTGACCTATGGTTCAATAAGTCTATTGAGCTAGTACTTTTCAGAAACCAACTGATTGATCGGCGTGTCAGCGTCATCTTGAACCTACACCAAAACACAACAGCGCTTACGAATGATCGTCCTTTGCATATTGATGAAACCTTGAGGGTGGCCGAGGCAGTACATGCTCTTCATCTTGCGCCTTCTCGCATCGATATAGGCAAATTGACGCTAAAAATGCGAGAGAACCGGATTTCCGAAGACGAACTTCCGGATTTTGTGAAAAATGAATTGCTGGGCGCCGATAAGCATGAATCTTTTGATCCCAGGGATGTGGTGCTATACGGATTTGGACGCATTGGACGTCTTTTGGCACGTGAACTCATCAGTAAGGCAGGTGGAGGCCGGCAACTGCGATTGCGGGCCATTGTGACGCGGGATCATATCGACGCGGACACGCTGCGAAAAAGAGCGACACTCCTACGGAATGATTCTATACATGGTGATTTTGAAGGAGAAGTTGAAATAGATGTTCAAAAGAATGCGCTCATCATGAATGGGACGACGGTATATATGATTTCTGCGGCATCGCCGGAGGAAATCGATTATACAGCATACGGTATACAGCAGGCACTCATCCTGGACAATACAGGCGCTTATCGTGATCTCCAACAATTGTCCAGACATCTTTTGTCTAAAGGTGCCGCTCAGGTATTGTTGACGGCTCCTGGCAAGGGTGTGCCTAATATCGTGTATGGAGTCAATGAAAATAGTATTGATACGCAGACGACTGCAATATTTTCTGCCGCTTCCTGTACGACCAATGCCATCTGTCCTATACTGGATGTTGTCCATGCTTCTTTAGGGATAGAAAGTGGACATATCGAAACTATACACTCCTATACCAATGACCAAAATCTGGTTGACAATATGCACAAGAAGGCAAGGCGTGGACGTGCAGCAGCATTGAATATGGTCATCACAGAGACCGGAGCAGGAAGTGCCGTGGCCAAAGTCTTACCGCCATTGGCAGGAAAACTTACATCCAATGCAATTCGGGTGCCCGTGCCCAACGGTTCGTTGGCCATATTGAATCTCCGGCTCCGCACAGAGACATCCGTTGAAGCCATCAAGGGCATACTGCGCAAAGGGGCACTGGAAGGTAGACTGGTAGAGCAGATACGCTATTCGGATAATTCGGAATTGGTTTCTTCGGACATTATCGGCACGACTGCTGCATCAGTGGTGGACGCCCCGGCAACCATCGTCTCTGCCGATGGGCAGCATGCCATCCTCTACGTGTGGTATGACAATGAGTATGGATATACGCATCAAGTCATGCGACTGGCACGCCATATCGCAGGTGTACGGCGATACACCTATTATTAACTGTCCAATTTCAATTTTCTTATATTAATTTTGAAAAGCTGCCTCCTTGGAGGTGGCTTTTTTCCTGTAGAATAATGCTAACTGCCTTTATACTTAGTGACCTCTTCCCGAATTCGTTTTATGACCGAGTCGTCCAGACGCTCGATCCGTAAACCTTGCTCCAATTCATTCAATATCCATTTGTGCAAGGGCTTCGGCTTATCGCTATATTGCCATCCGATGATATATATAGCCTTGGTATGCTGGTGAACGAGCACGGAAAAATTGTCGATCAACCGCTGATTGTCAAAACCTGCTAACACATAGTAAGGGAAATAGAGATTGGGATGTTCTGTCAATTCAAACTGTAGTTTTCTATTTGCCTTATAAGGGACGTAAGGCAATCCATGGATCAGGCTCAATGCCTGAATACGGTTTACGCTGTCTACGATGGATTGTTCCTCTGCCGAATATGAAAAAGGATATGGATAATATTTGCTCTCGAAAAGATAATCTTTTGCACTCTGCTGTGATGGCAAAGGATGGACAAGCTGGCCATTTCGATCGATCAGATGGAACCTCAAGGTATCTCTGTCTTCCTTTGGTGCAATAGTCCAATGCTCGCCTCCGGCCAAGGTCACTTTCTTCAATTTGCCATCATAGACCTTTGCATAGCCATAGTTGAATGGTTCGGCAAATTCCCAGCCGGGTGGCGTTACCTTATTGCCCAAGCGGTCAGCAAAACCGATTTTTCCGTTTTCAGCATATCTTCTTAATCCTTCCTGCCAATAATCCGGACCATTGTCAAAGAACTGTGGATAATATAAGAACTTCCCCATGCGATCATATACGGCGCCCATTGGGATGGCAGGTTTTGAAAAGTCATAATCCATACCAAAAGGGAGAACGTTAAACTCAATCGTAGCTTCGGTTATGGAATCCACGGGATGAAAACCATATAAGGGAAAAGCCGGAGCAATGATCGTATCCCCCTGCGCATTTCGTACACCGATCAAGGTACTGTCCGCATTGGAAAAATAGTATAGTTGTCCGCGTACAGCCATGGACCAACACATGCTTAACAACAGTAGAGTGAGCTGCTGACCTTTCATATACTTTTTTTTATTTTCTTGAAACTTGGATAATTTACCCTAACAGTTTTTCCGTTTCCAGGTATTTCATAATGATCTGTGTAGCACCGGATCGCTGTTGTACATATTTTTTTGCCGCTTCGCCCGCTGTCTTCCTCTTTTCCGTATCCATAAGATGTGCGAATACTTTTTGCAATTCTTCTTTGTTGCCTATCGAGAAACCTGCTCCGAATACCAACAGATCTACTGCTTCTTGAAATTTTTCGTACTTCGGACCAAAAATAACGGGTATGCCATAGGCTGCTGCCTCTAATGTGTTGTGGATACCGACACCGAAGCCACCGCCGATGTAGGCAATATCTCCATAATAGTACAACGAAGAAAGCATGCCTATATTGTCGATGATGAGTACTTGTGCACCTTGTATTGTTTCTGTCGTGGACGTGGCCAATTCGGAAAAACGAATCGAAGAGGAAAACAGTTTCGATATCTGAAGAAGATGCCCCTCGTCAATTTCATGCGGAGCCAGGATAAATTTCCATTGTGGGTACAGCTCCTTTAGCACTTGTAATTTTTCTTCGTCGGGTAGCCATGTACTACCGGCAACCAATATGGGACGACCGTTCACAAAGGTTGTTATTTCGGGTCTGGTTTTGTGCTGTCCGGGCAATTCCACCACTCGGTCAAACCGTGTATCGCCCGCCAATCCAGCACGTGTGATACCGATCCATTTCAGCATATGCACACTGTCGAGGTTTTGCGTGAAAAAGAAAGATACTTTTTTCAAGATCGAACGATAGAAACCACCATAAGGTTTGAAAAATAACTGCTCTTCCCGAAAAATGGCTGAGATCATCAACAGGGGGATATTGCGTTTATGGAGTTCATTGAAATAGTGATACCAATATTCGTACTTTGTAAAAATAGCTAATTTAGGATCGAGGATATCCAGAAATCGCCGCACATTCGCAGGTGTATCTTCGGGCAGGTAAAAGACATAATCGGCCAAAGGTGTATTCTTGCGGATTTCATAACCCGACGGGGAAAAAAAAGTAACTACGATTTTTTCGTGTGGAAAATTTTTTTTGATCTGCTCCATGACAGATCTTCCCTGCTCAAATTCGCCCAGAGAAGCAAAATGGAACCAAATGTATTTTTGCCCTGCTGCAACCGTTTGATTGATATGTTGTAAGATGCCTTTCCTTCCGTCGGCCCATTGCCTTGCTTTGGGATAAAAGGGCGCCAACATACGCACCAATAGGCCATACATCCGAATCCCAAGGTCATATAATAACCGCATATTGTGAAATATTACTTATCTTCGTCAAAGATATTAAACCCTTTTCAAATTCACGACCAAGTGCAATCGAGTGTGCGAAAAAGAATATTGATCACCGGAGCTGCAGGATTTTTGGGCTCACATCTCTGCGACCGTTTTATAGAGGAAGGGTATCACGTTATTGCTATGGATAACCTCATCACGGGTAGCCTGCACAATATCGAACACTTGCTGAAGTTTGAAAATTTTGAGTTTCATCACCATGACGTCACTACATTTGTACATGTCCCAGGTGAGCTGGACTATATTCTGCACTTTGCCTCCCCGGCTAGCCCTATTGACTATCTGCGTATGCCTATCCAAACCTTAAAAGTAGGTTCGCTCGGTACGCACAATCTACTTGGTCTTGCCAAGGACAAGAAAGCACGGATACTCGTGGCATCCACATCGGAGGTATATGGTGACCCTTTGGTGTCTCCTCAGTCCGAAGACTACTGGGGGAATGTCAATCCGGTAGGCCCTCGGGGAGTTTACGATGAAGCCAAACGTTTTCAAGAAGCCATGACCATGGCCTACCACCATGCACACGAATTGGATACCCGTATTGTACGTATCTTCAATACGTATGGTCACCGTATGCGGAGGGAAGATGGACGGGCATTGCCGACTTTTGTGGAGCAGGCACTGCGGGGAGAGGATATCACTATCTATGGCGATGGGATGCAGACCCGTTCGTTTTGCTATATCTCTGATCAAGTTGAAGGCATATTTAGGTTACTACATGTCGACTACCATCTACCTGTCAACATTGGGAATCCAGACGAAATCACTATATTGGAGCTGGCAAAGGACATCATCCGTCTGACCAATAGTACCTCCAAGATCGTTTTTCGAGAATTACCGATGGATGATCCCAAGCAGAGAAGACCTGACATTACATTAGCCCAAACACTTCTTTCCTGGACACCAAAGGTCAATCGGGAAGAGGGATTGTTGAAAACAATTGAGTATTTTAAAAATTTGTAATATAAAAAACTATGCGTAAAATATTAGTTACCGGTGGAACAGGTTATATAGGTTCACACACTGTTGTAGAGCTTTTTCAGGCAGGTTATACCCCTGTGATTGTGGACAATCTATCCAATTCCAGTGTTCAGATCCTGGATCAAATCGAAAAAATTATCGGTGTAAAACCCGAATTTCATCAATTTGACCTGTGTGATACGGCCAAAACAACGACATTTGTACAAAACAACCCCGATATTACCGGGATTATCCATTTTGCAGCTTCCAAAGCGGTAGGCGAATCCGTTATAGATCCCTTAAAGTACTATAGCAACAATTTTTTTTCGTTGCTCAATCTATTGAATGCCTATAAGGACAAGCCCGTCAATTTTGTGTTTTCGTCAAGCTGTACGGTGTACGGCGAGCCGGATGAGCTTCCGGTGACCGAATCTGCACCGGTCAAAAAAGCTGCTTCTCCTTATGGTAATACCAAACAGATTGCCGAGGAAATATTGGAAGAAACAGCCAATGCTTACGATAATTATAATGTGATCGCTTTGCGTTATTTCAATCCTGTGGGTGCACACCATACGGCATTGATTGGTGAGCTGCCCATTGGAGTGCCTCAAAACCTGTTGCCTTTCATCACGCAGACAGCTATTGGCAAGCGTGAAAAACTGACGGTATTTGGAAATGACTACGATACACCGGATGGATCGTGTATCCGTGATTTTATTCATGTCGTGGACTTGGCCAAAGCCCATGTGGCCGCTATCCAATTGTTGGAAAAAGGCAATCCAAATGGTAAATACGATGTGTTCAATGTGGGAACCGGGAACGGGTATTCGGTCTTGGAAGCCATTGGAGCCTTTGAAAAAGTCTCTGGACAAAAACTGAATTATGTCATTGGTCCCCGCCGTGAAGGGGACATCATTAAAGTATGGGGTGATGTAGCCAAATCGTCCCAAGAACTAGGGTGGAAAGCCGAACTTGGCATTGACGAGATGATGGCTTCTGCATGGGCCTGGGAAAAATATTTAAAAGAGCATCCTATTGGATAATGTAGGGAAGAGGTTGAGATTATGAGAGGGTTGGTGACAAAGTCGACAGGCAGTTGGTATCAGGTATTGGGTGATGATGGCCATAGATACGAATGTCGTATCAAAGGGAAGTTCAGAACTAAGGGTATCAAGACGACCAATCCTATCGCGGTAGGTGATTGGGTACATTTTGATTGGGAAGACGATCACAATAGTGCCGTGATCCATACCTTGGAGCCCCGAAAGAATTACATTATCCGCAAGTCGGTCAATCTTTCCAAGCAAACACAAATCCTTGGAGCCAATCTTGACCAAGCTGTTTTAGTCGTGACTTTGGCCTCCCCCCCAACTTCCCTTGGGTTTATTGACCGATTTCTGGTAACGGCTGAGGCGTACGATATTCCGGCTATGCTGGTGTTCAATAAAGTAGACCTATTTAGTGAAGAGGGGTTGGTGCTGTTGGATGAATATATGTCCATTTATGAAAATCTCGGCTATGCATGTTTTGCGGTTTCGGCTTTGGAAAAGATCAATATAGGGGTATTGGAGGACTTGTTAAGGGATAGGGTCACATTAGTATCCGGACATTCGGGCGTGGGCAAATCGACCTTGATCAATAGTTTGGTGCCCGGAGTAGAGCTCCGTACGGGCAATATTTCTGAATGGTCCGACAAGGGCAAGCACACGACTACCTTTGCCGAGATGATCGATTTGCCGTTTGGGGGCTGGCTGATCGACACCCCCGGTATCCGTGAGTTGGGTGTTGTAGATATAGAAAAGAACGAACTATCCCACTTCTTTCCAGAAATGCGAGCTCTGTTGAACACTTGTAAATACAACAATTGCAGACATATCAACGAACCGGGATGTATGGTGCTTGAAGCGGTGGAAGAGGGTAAGATCGAGCCTTCCAGATACGATAGCTATTTGAGTATTTACCACAATGAAGATAATAGAGGATAGTTTTTTAGTCCAAGGTTTTAAACCGTGGACTAAAAAACAATTCCCTTTCGATCTTGTTTAAACCATTATAGACATAAACATAAAAGTTCGTATGAAGCTTCTTTGGAAATGGATAGCAGGCATCGTCATACTCCTTATACTATCAGTGGTCCTTGTGACCTGGTATTATAGTCGCAATTGGCGTCCTATCGTCGAAGCCAAGCTCCAGGAAGTGGTTCATAATTCTACAGGGGGCCTGTATTCGCTCAAATACGAGGACTTGGACCTTAATATAGGACTAGGCAATGCCACGCTATCGCGTGCCGAGCTGGTGCCCGATTCAGCGGTTTATCAAAAGATGATATTGCTTAAGACAGCCCCCAATAATAGATATCATATCAAGATTGGTGCCTTGAAAGTCCGCCGTTTTAGTCTGATGGATGTACTTTCTTCCAAAAAACTGAATATCAAGACTATCGTATTTGATGAACCCGAAATACATTTGATGAGCGAATACCATGCTTTTAACGATACGATCGCGGACAAACCTTCGCAAACCCTTTATGAGAGCATCAAAGATATGTTTACTTCTATCAATGTAAAGGATATACAGGTAGATGATATACGTTTTAAATACTCAAAAATAGAGGAAGGCAAGAGTTCGGATATCAGCCTGGATAAGGTCAATATCCGGGTACATGATGTGTTGGTGGATGAGACGTCTTTGGCCGACACGACACGCTTGTTTTATACCAAGATGGTCGATGTGCAGATACCATCTTTTGAATATGAGCTGCCGGATGGATTCTATAAAGCGAAGTTTAAAGATCTCCGAATCAATACGAGGGATCAAAATGTGCTGTTTACCAAAGTGGAGTATGCTCCCAAGATGAAGAAAGTGGCTTTTTTTCGGCAAAAGAAACAGAACGTGACCATGGCCGTCCTTAAGTTTGATACTTTGCGTTTTGAAAAACTGGATTTTAAGCGCTTTATCGAAGATCAGCAGACCATCGCGGCCAAGATACAGCTCAAGAACGGATCAGTAGATTTGTTCGCGGATAAACGCTATCCGAAAAGGCCAATCAATAAAATCGGTCATTCCCCTCATCAAGAATTGATGAAGCTGAAAAAATTGTTGGCAATAGACACTGTGTTTGTGGACAATGTATCGGTAACGTATCACGAATTCAGTGCAAAGTATAGTAAAGAAGGAGCTATCAGCTTTGACCACACGCATGGTCTATTGACCAACGTGACCAATGATACGACGAGGTTAAGGAACAATAAATATATGCGTGCAGATCTTCGTGCCAAGATTATGGGGACAGGTGCGTTGCATGCACAATTTGGGTTTAATATGTTGAGCAAGCAGGGATTCCATACTTACAAGGGCATGTTAGGTACGATGAAAGCGACTGCATTCAACCGGATTTTGAGACCTTTGCTCAATGTGGAGATTGCATCGGGCAATATACATAAGGTGGCTTTCAATATGGAAGGCAACGACTATAAGAACTGGGGAGAGTTTCGGTTCGATTACGATGACCTAAAAATAAACTTACTGAATAAGCCTGAAAAAGGCGAGGAGAAGAAAGCCAAGAAGCTAGCGTCTTTCTTGGTCAATGAAATTATCATCAACAACAGCAATCCTGATGCGGACGGAAAATACACTATTGGAAAGGTAGATTATACTCGGGTTGCAGAATATCCTTTTTTCAAGACGCTATGGCAAAGCATGTTGGAAGGCATCAAACAGTGTGCTGGAATAAGCCCCGAACGGGAGGCGCGGTTGATGGGAACAGCCAATACGGCGCAAAATGTTGTCAAGGGAACCAAGAAAGTTGTACGGGATACCGGGAAGTTTTTTAAGAATATTTTTAAGAAGAAAGAAAAAGAAGAGGAAACGGATGTTCAAGAAGACCGTGAGGAGGAACAAAAATAGAAAACTCATTGATATGATACATCTTTGTATAGTATAAATTGATAGATGCTTGAAAATGATTGACAATAATTCGGTTTTGAGTAGCGATATTGCTACTATTGTACCATGAGAGCTATCGTTAGTTTTTTAAAATATATCTTTCGGTATCGAGCAGAGGCTGTAGACCAAATCATGTTTTATGTGAGTTTGGTCTGTGCACTGACCGTCATCATTCACGTAGGCTATATCACTACCCCTTTGATTGCCCAATATACTTTTCAGGCTATACGTATCATGTTTTATGCCTTGTTTGCCTGTGAGCTGTTTCGTGTGTTGTCTTCTATTTTTGCGTGGAACAAAGTCGGCGTTTCACATTATTCTGCCTTGCTGATTATCTTCTACTTTTTGTTGGTCGTCGTGGCGCGGTGGACCAGTGTACATACATTGGATTTCCTGGCCAAAAGTGAGTGGATCTATCTGGGCATTGCAATCATATTTCTATCCGAACTATCCAAGCGGAGCCTGTTCTTCGACAATTTTTATTTCAACCCGACTATTTTATTTGTTATCAGCTTTATTGCATTGATACTGATCGGTACTGTGCTGCTCATGTTGCCGCGAACGACGCAAACAGCACCATTAAGTTTTTTGGATGCCCTTTTTATGGCGACTAGCGCTGTATGTATTACAGGACTGTCCGTGACCGATATTTCGACCAATTTTACATTGTTCGGCCAATCGGTCATGATGATATTGATACAGGTTGGTGGATTGGGAATCATGACATTTACCGGCTTTTTTGGGTATTTCTTCTCAGGAGGATTTTCGTTCAAAAATCAATTGATGTTTGGTGAAATCCTAGGCGAGAACAAGCTCAATTCCGTCATCTCTACCTTATTGAAGATTATTTTCATTACATTGCTTTTTGAATTCATTGGTGCAGTTTTGATTTTTTTTACCTTAGATAAAGCACTTTTTGATTCGGTGGGCGATCGTATGTTTTTTGCGGCTTTTCATGCTATTTCTTCATTTTGTAATTCGGGATTCTCCATTTTAAATGAAGGGATACAGCACAGCGCTTACCGCTTCAATTACAGTTTTCAGCTGGTATTGGCTATTACCTTTATCTTGGGAGGATTGGGTTTTGGTACGGTGTACAATTTTTATACATACTTTCGGGCGAAAGTAAAGGCATGGATCAACCGGCATGTTTTTCATAAAAATCCAAAATATAAAGCCCAAATATTTCGATACAACTCTAAGTTTGTTCTGGCCTGTAATATTGTTGTCATTGTATTGGCCACCCTTTCCTATTTTTTGATGGAGCGGAATCACTCGCTGGTAGGTGACAAAAGTGTAGTGGGCGAATGGGTGACAGCCTTTTTTATGGCAAACTCATCCCGATCGGCAGGTTTTAATTCCATAAACCTAGATTTTGTCGGTATGCCTACATTGATCATGATCACGACACTCATGTGGATAGGAGCTTCTCCCGGATCGACAGGTGGAGGAGTAAAAGTAACCACCGTGGCTATAGCATTGATGAATATAGTCGCTCTAGCAAGGGGAAAGGAGAGTATAGAGATATACAAAAGACAGATTGCGCCCGAATCAGTACAGAAAGCCTTTGCCATCATTGTGGTTTCTGTGTTGACTATTGGATTGTCATTTGTACTGTTGAACTTTTCGGATCCACAGCAACAAATGAAAAAACTGCTGTTTGAGGTGATATCAGCCTATACTACCTGTGGTTTGAGCCTGGGAGTCACACCTTCGCTGAGTCCCATGGGCAAGCTGATCATTATCGTGACGATGTTTGTTGGGCGTGTCGGTACACTTACATTGCTGGTGGCATTTATCAAGAATACAAAAAACAAGAGTTATATTTATCCGACTGAAAAAGTTTTATTCTAAAAGAACAGGGAAGCCATGAAATATATAGTGTTAGGTTTGGGACATTTTGGCAAGTCATTGGCCATTCATTTGACTGAGCTGGGCCATGAGGTAATAGGCGCAGACAAGAAAATAACCATTGTGGAACAATTGAAGGATAAAGTGACACATACCATATGTCTGGACACGACGGATAAAGAGGCTGTCAGTTCGTTACCGTTGAAAGATAGTGATGCGGTCATTGTTGCTATTGGCGAGGATGAGGGAGCGTCGATGCTGACCACGGCTCTGGTCAAACAATTGGGTGTAAAGCGTATCATCGGCCGTGTGGTGTCCGATCTGCAGCAGACGGTTATGGAGGCCATGCAGATCGACGAGTATATCATGCCCGAAGAAGAAGCTGCCGAACGGCTGGCACTGCGACTGGACAATATCGATATTGTGGACTCGTTTAAGGTTTCGGAAAAATACAGTATCATCGAAACACGTGTGCCGCCGAAGTATATAGGTATGTCGCTGCGGGAAGCCGATTTGACAAATAAATACAAGGTCATCGTCTTGACCACCTTGACCGACACAGAACGTATGGAAAAGGGAACGCCTATATCCTACAAAGAGGCTTCGGGTATAGCCAAGTCAGATACTGTATTGCAGGAAAATGACCTTTTGGTACTTTTTGGGGAACTTTCCGACATCAAAAAACTAATTGAAAAGGGAAATTGATGGGGCGCCAATTTTTATTTGCAACTGGCATGTGCCTCTCTGATGAAATTACTCATGAATATTTTTTGCTATAGGTATTATTCATTTATATTTGTATCCAATGGCCTCCGTCAATTGGCGGATCGGTTCGTGAATGCGAAGCATTTTATCTAAGTTTGACCTATTAAAAAAGAAGTTTAAAATTTTAGAGGGCTTCTTACCATTAAAAAAAATAAAAAACACGAATGAAAAATTGGTTTAAGCAAAATTCCTCCCATCTTATTGTCTGTGCCCTATTTCTTGTGCTTGTCTTTTTTTACTTTTCACCGGTTTGGCAAGGAAAAGCGCTTTCCCAATCGGATGTGGTACAAGCGATGGGCAGTCAACGTGAGATTTTTGAATACAAAGATAAAGATGGCCATGCCCCGCAGTGGACGAACTCGATGTTTGGGGGGATGCCGACTTACCAAATTTGGTATGAACATACCCAAAATATTACGACTTATATCGGCAAAGCTATTCGATATGCATTTCCACAGCCGGCAGATGTCATTTTGTTGTTTTTATTGGGGAGTTATTTTTTATTGAATGTGCTTCGTGTCCGCCCGTGGCTGGCCGCAGTTGGTGCGATCGCTATTTCATTTTCTTCCTATAATTTTATTTATATCGAGGCCGGCCATATCAACAAAGCTTATGCTATTGCTTATATGGCCCCTATCATTGGTGCCGTCATTCTGACCTATCGTGGTCATAAATATTGGGGCGCATTCCTATTGGCGTTGTTTTTGGCTTTGGAAATCCGAGCCAACCATATACAGATGACCTACTATCTTTTCATTGCCCTATTGGTGCTGGTAGGTTTTGAATTGTACTATGCAATAAGAGACAAAAAAATACCTCAATTTGTAAAGGCCACGGGCTTTCAGGTAGTTGCGGCAGCGCTAGCTATAGCGATCAATGCTTCTGTATTGTTCCCTACGTACGAGTACAGTAAGTTGACTATACGTGGCAAAGCAAATATTGTTAAGACAGATGAGGGAGGCAATTCAGGAGGTTTGGACAAGAAGTATGCCTATGACTGGAGTCAAGGTGTTGGGGAGAACCTCACCTTTCTGATACCTAATGCCTATGGAGGGAAATCCTACGGGGTGTTGGGCGAAAATTCGCAGTCCGTTAAATTTTTTACAGACCTTGGAGTGCCAAAAAACCAAGCGATGGAAATGGTGCATAATCTACCGACTTATTGGGGTGAAAAACCTTTTACATCAGGACCTTGGTATTTTGGTGCGGGCGTGTTTTTCCTGTTTATACTGGGTTTGATTATTGTAAAAGATAGGTTGAAATGGTGGATTCTTTCTGCCGGTGCGTTGGTCTTGTTGCTGTCTTTGGGTCGTCATTTTCCGTTGATCTCCGATCTGTTTTTTGATTATTTCCCATTATACAATAAGTTCAGAGCTGTAGAATCCATATTGGTCATTGTGTCCATATTGATTCCTCTATTGGCCGTTTTGGCCGTCAATGAGCTATTGACCAAGGGCAAAGAAATTCCCAATTTGGATAAAAAAGTACTGTATACTTTTGTTGGGGTCGGGGGGCTATGTCTTGTAGTAGCCGTGATGCCCTCACTGTTTCTACATTTCAAACCTTCTACCTACAATGATTTTGTGGCCATGCTAGGGCAACAGTTTGGGGACAACAATTTAGCACAAAAGCTGTCCAGTGCCCTGATCAAAGACAGGTCGGCATTGGCTTCTGCGGATGCTTGGCGTTCGTTTTTTATCGTAGGCATTGCCTTTGTGCTGGTATGGTTTTATATCAAGAAAAAAGCAAGTGCTACTGTATTGATTGTCGGATTGGGCATTTTGACATTGTTTGATCTGTGGTCGGTGGATAAGCGCTACCTTAACAACGATACCTTTGTGGATAAGCAAGTTTCCAAGTCGCCGATTAAAGAACGTGAAGTGGATCAATTGATCCGGATGGACAAGGATCTGAGTTATCGTGTCATTGATCTGACGACAAATACTTTTTCGGATGCGCGGGCATCTTATTTCCACAAAAGTCTAGGGGGATACCATGCTGCCAAATTGATGCGGTTTCAAGAGCTGTTGGAACATCAGTTCAACGGAGCGATAAATGAGGATGTCTTGGATATGTTCAATGTACGCTATACGATTACGAAAGATCCCAACAATGGTGCAGAGCGTATCCAGCGGCGGAGTTCGGCAGCCGGCAATGCCTGGTTTGTCAATAAAGTGACCCTTGTACAGGATAATGCCCAGGAAATGCAAGCCATCAACAGTTTTGATCCGTCGAAAGAGGCATTTGTCCATGATGAGTTCAAAAATGTAATGAACGTATCACGCTTGGGACAGGCTATGAATGCAAATATAAAATTGGTTTCGTATCATCCCGACCGCATGAAGTACGAGTACACGGCACCAAATGATGTGTTTGCGGTGTTCTCCGAAGTCTATTACGACAAGGGTTGGAAGGCTTATGTAGATGGAGAAGAGTTGCCGATTATCCGTGCCAATTATATTTTGAGAGGTCTTCAATTACCCGGCGGAAACCATACGGTAGAGTTTGTGTTTGATCCACCTACGATGAAGCAAAGTAATGTAGCTTCTTTTATAGGATCTATTATTTTGATACTTGGATTGATAGGAGGTGTCGTTCTAGATAGACGAAAGAAGAAAAAGACGACAGCATAAGGTTTCCTGTTCATGAGAAGCCCATGACCGACAGATGACAAAACATGAGGTTTTTGATATTTTGATAACGTTTTCGTTGTTTTGTTATTGATTTTTCTTTGAAAAGCCAATTTTAGGTGTTAATATTGCAATATTATTAAAAATATTTTTCACCTATTTTTTTATCATGAGCTTAGACCTAGAAAGTATTTTCTACGATGAGGAAAATATCCCTGCGGAGTTTGCCCTAGAAGAGCAAGTCGATCAAAGGGAATTTTTGTCAAATGGCGAGATGTTGACCTGGCAAGGTCAAATCAGTGAAGTCTTTTCACCTATCTGTGTAAGAACAAAGGACGGACTCCAACGAAAACGTATCGGCAGCTATCCTGTCTGTACCGAAAAGGAATCGATGGAAGCTTTGGAGGCTGCTGTCAAGGCGTATGACAATGGTCGTGGTGCATGGCCTACGATGAGTGTTGCCGACAGGATCAAGTGTGTAGAAGATTTTACACACAAGATGATCGAAAAGAAGGATATCGTGGTCAAGCTGATCATGTGGGAAATCGGGAAATCATTTTCTGATTCGGTCAAAGAATTTGACCGGACCGTCGAATATATTTATGCCACTATAGACGCTTTGAAGGATCTGGACCGGGATTCGTCACGTTTTCAGATCGAACAGGGCATTATTGCACAGATCAGAAGATCACCATTGGGAGTAGTCTTGTGTATGGGACCATTCAACTATCCGTTGAACGAAACCTTCACAACCTTGATTCCGGCCCTGATCATGGGCAATACGCTGTTGTTCAAACCACCTAAGCACGGTACGTTATTGCATTATCCTTTGTTGGAAGCTTTTCGCACAAGTTTTCCGAAGGGTGTTGTCAATACAATCTACGGACGGGGCAATGCCATCGTACCATCCTTGATGCAGTCTGGCAAGATCAATGTACTGACCTTGATCGGATCCAGCCGTGTGGCTGATGAGTTGAAAAAGCTTCACCCAAAAGTAAACCGTTTAAGGGCTATATTGGGATTGGATGCCAAGAATGCAGCGATCATCAATAAAGATGCGGATCTGGACCTGGCGGTTTCCGAGACGGTATTGGGATCTTTGTCATTCAACGGCCAGCGTTGTACAGCTTTGAAGATCATCTATGTACATCGCAGTATCGCACAGGAATTCTTAAAAAGATTGTCCGCAGAGGTAAGCAAGCTGAAATATGGCATGCCTTGGGAAAAAGGGGTGACTTTGACACCTCTGCCCGAACCTAACAAACCTGCCTATTTGACGGAATGTATCGAAGATGCCAGGAAATATGGTGCGAAAGTAGTCAATGAAAATGGCGGACAGGTCCAAGAGTCCTTTGTCTACCCGGCGATTGTCTATCCGGTCAACTCACAGATGAAACTCTATAGGGAAGAACAGTTTGGCCCGGTCATTCCGGTTGTACCGTTTGATGATCTGGAGGAACCGATTGAGTACCTTATCGGCTCTTCGCACGGACAGCAGGTCAGTATCTTTAGTAAAAGTGCCTCTGTAATTTCTTCCTTGATCGATCCCCTGGTCAATCAGGTGAGCCGTGTGAACATCAACTGTCAGTGCCAGCGTGGACCGGACACGTTCCCATTCACCGGTAGAAAAGACAGTGCCGAGGGTACATTGTCCGTAGTGGATGCGATACGTTCGTTTTCAATACGTTCGTTGGTTGCGGCCAAGTTTACCGAAGATAATAAAGAGTTACTGAACGACATTGTGAGCTCGCATACCTCCAACTTCCTGAGCACGAAGTTTATTTTTTAAAATAGATAAGCGGGCGTTTGAAAAGGTTTTTTGGACACCCGCTTATAATAGTCAAAAAATCCAAAAAAATGATTGATATTTTATAGGATAGCCCTTACATTTGTACCATTGACTTCGTAGCTCAGTTGGTAGAGCAACTGACTCTTAATCAGTGGGTCGAGAGTTCGAGCCTCTCCGGGGTCACCACATCAAAAAGTCGTTTTTTCATATAGAAAACGGCTTTTTTGCGTTATAAGGGCAGATTATCAGTGTTATAAAGGAATAAAAAGACCTTTGCGAGTTAATATTTCTGTTAATTAATTCTATATACTAAGATACGGTTTTTAAACCATATTTGAGTAAAAATTGGATGTTTTGGCGCATTTTTGGCGCACTTTTCTGGACATCATTTTCATTTTATATACCCCCTAATGATTTCCATGTCCCCTCTCAATACCCCTTTCTCTCATAAATCATTCTAAAGCATTCTAATCCTCCATAATCCTAAACCCAACACAAGCCTTGATTTCAATCTCAAACATCTTTATATAGCTTATATTTCACCCAACCCACAGCGTGAAAATTTACATTACTATACCCATGTATTTTTTCGTGCCGTTCTTTTCATTTTGCATTATCCCATATTTTCCGCTCGCCGTCCTGCGAGTTGAGCAAAGGTCGTTGAAGTAAAGTGCGTAGCGCGGTTCAACGATATCTATGAAATAGACGAAGCCTGTTGGCGGTATTTTTGACCTGTGGGATTGTGTGGTGGGTATTTCAAAAATAGTGACAACAGCGAAGCCTTTGCGATCCGCAGGCGAGCCAAACTCTAAAAACATTTGGATTTTGAATGTTTATAAGGAACGCAATAATCATTCAAAAGACAAGGTTGTTTTTATGGAGTGTAGGGGTTACCAATCCATGAAGTATGACAAATTGCGTAGCACTAAAAAAGAAAGTGTATGCAATACTGTTTCTTTTTTAGCTTGATTTGGCGTATCTTAATGGCGGTAATCCCGGAACGGAATGCCTTATTTCCTAAGTTTTTAAGACCTTTTGTTATATGGCCAAAAAAGTATATTACAGTAAACCTTTAAAGTTCTTTTGGAAACATGTCTATGGGACACAGAAGAAACTTACTCCTGAATTTACAGATGAACAGATATACTTTGTGCTTAAGAGAAATCTCTTGTCTAAACCCTTGGGGTTTAGTGAGACCCAGGAGTCTCGAAGTTTAATAATTTCAGGTTTAGAATTATGGCGAGATGATAACAAAGGTGAGCTTTTGCATATTTTCTTTTTAGATAAAGAATTACGAAATTTTCTTGAAAGAACTCCTTTGTCGGATTTGGATGGTATTAAAAAGTTCTTGCTCGAGAATGGGCAAAATAGAGAGGTGTTTCATCTTTATTCAAATGAAAAAACACAATCTGTAAAATTTAAATTTGGGCTGCATTTACCTTACGAAGCTCACGGATATGCATTTTCTTTAAGCATTGAGAGTGATGGTAGTCTGGAACTATATTATTCATTAGGGGAAAACAATGGTCTTATGTCAGATAAGTTTTATGCAGACGTATTAAAAAAAGATGACGAAATATCTAACACGCATTCCAATACGTTTCGGCTTGCAATTAATACAATAGCGTATATGAATTGTTTTCCGGATTGTGTTACCGATGGTGTTCCAAAGGATTATTTTGATTATAGTGAAAACAAATTAGCGAGAAACCTTACTTTTCAAGTGTCTGAAAAGGTCAAAGAGAGTGAAAATGCACCGCTATCAAAAATACCACATTTTAGAAAGGGACATTTTAGATTACTTCAGTCAGATTATTTTACTAATAAAAAGGGACAAATGATTTTCGTAGCGGAAACAATGGTCAAAGGGAAGGCTAAGACAGTTTCAATATCAGAGAATATAGATGAATTTTACCCTAATCCAGAGCGAAATCAAGTCTAATAGTATGTTAAATCATCAACACTCACAGAAACCCACAAAAGTTTCAAGTGAAGTGTTGATGATTGGTTATGATTATTTTTCTGATTGAGCTTCTATGTCCTTTAATAAATCAGCAAGGCATCCTATTCCCTTTGGCTCTTCGTTTATTTTGTTGTCATAATTGTTCTTTACATTCAATTCGATTTTATTCTCCTTATATTGGATGGATACAGATACCCACTTACATTTTGTAGAGAGGTGCTTGAATGCATTTTCAACAGATGTAGATAGTATAAAGGGAGCAATTTTTAAATCATTCGGTTCAATAGAAATATCCACACTCACGGATTAACGAAAGAAACCTTACTGCTTTCGCCAGTAAATCACAAAAGGTCGTAAACTATCTACCAACATCGAGACAGGAACTATCATGGTTTATCATAGTAGCCATCAGTGCCGGGTTTTGTGAAGAAGTTCTGTTTAGGATGTTTGTGTACGAGTTTGCATTAAAACATATCGGCATAATCGGTAGTCTCTTATTTACTAACGTTATTTTCGCTATTACCCATATAGATACGGGAATGAAAAACTTAGTAGGAGCATTTATTCTGGGTTTGGTGTTTAGCTTAATTTTCTATTTCACGCAAACCATCTGGATTGTTGTTGCCCTGCATATTTCAATTGATCTCCATGCAGGAATGTTGGGATATAGAGTGCATCGGTTTAATACAAGGACGAAATAGTCATTTAACGCAACACAAGGTGTAAAATCCTAAAAATCGGGGCTTTCTAACTAACCAATTATAAACCTAAATTATGAAAAGACAAATTTTATAACGTATTTACTATAGAGACGTATAACTGTATAACTACCCCGAAAGATTACAGGAGAAGTGTTAAAGTTTTGTCAAAACCGTTCTGAAAAAGGGGCCGGACGCATTCCTCTTTCGTTAGAATTTATATGTAACCCCCGCATTCAGTACAGATACCCCGTAACCCAACTCCGCGAAAGCGCCGATACGGTCGGTGAAAAACCAGCGTCCGCCGATGAATCCGGTAAAACCGACCCCGCTGCCGTAGCTGTTGGCATAGGAAGCGTCATCGCCATCGGAGGAGTATTTGGCTATATTGTAGCTGAGCATGGCACCACCATAGACGTCCAACTCTGGCACGTTGGTAAAACCATTGTAATGATATGCTCCGCGAACTCCAACGATGGTGTAGTTCCACTTGTACGTATAGGTACCGCTTGTGTACCTGTAGCCGGTGTTGCCAACGTAGCCACCGAGACTGATCGCCCCGGGGCCACCGATATCCCACATGCCGTGGTCTACGGACAAAGAAATGGCCGGACGGGCTTTGCCGAGACCACCCAGAGCGGTGCCGAGTCCGATACCGAGGTTGGCCGCGGTGGTTCCATTCTGAAATTGCTGCGCCTGTGCTGCTACGGCGATGACGATCGCCATAAGGGTAAAGATTGCTTTTTTCATCGTTGTCTTGAATTTGTTTGATAAATGTGAGTTGTCTTATAAAAGGTGAGTACTAAGGAGTTATCGTTCCCGGCAATCGCAGTTTGCACTGGCTAAAATCACGCCTCCTGAAGTCATTTCATTGTAATTGGCCCGACCAAAAACAAGTTCGGCATCTACGGAAGCTAACGCTACCTCTTGTGGATTTTCTACGCCTCCTTTCCATTTCATCACAGTTCCAGCGACATTGAACCGAATCCGTTGGATGGAGTTTTCTGTTACGGTAAGGGTAATCTCACCATCATTCCCAAGCCTTCCTTTGTCATATTCAAAACCGTCAAACTCCGGAGCACTTAATTGGAATGCATGAAACAAATTGGCAGTGTAGGTCGTGCCCACCGGTGTTTCACGGTTGAACCTGGCTCCGTCAGACGAGAAATCGAATACCGGGTCTTGTTGACCATTTGCTTTCGTTTGTACAATCGAAAGACTAAATCCTGCATCTCCTTCATAGGATTCGGAGGTAAAGGTCATCCAGTCCTGCCCGAAGCGATTGGCGGTGGTCGTCTCGCCGTCAATGGTAATTCTGTATGAGCATTCAGCGATGCCTTCTTCAGCTTTGTCTTCGTTTTTAGAACAGGATGTCATTGCTAAGGCTATAAAAAATAAGCCTGCCATTTTTTTAATTGTGTTTGTCATACGTGTATCTTTTAATTCATAATTGGATATGATGTAAAGCATTGGGCATTTCAAATTCGCCGTCCGTTATTTCAATGATTTCACCGGTCTTCTGCCCTTGTTCCGTACCTTTTAGCGTAACGGAAAACGTCCCTTTTAGCCAGTTGATCTGTCTTTGGGCAAATGCACCGTCTCCTTTTTCAAATTCGGTGATCGTCAGCGTGCCGACATGTGGCGAACCCTGAGGATCGGTGCGGGACGAGAAAATAACGCCGGAAGCTGCTTTGTTATAATAGTTGATTTCGGCTGTACCGACCATCATGCCTGACTGCGTAGCGTCTGAAGCTACTGGGTACGACCCGATGGGGTTATCAATTTTGTCAGCGGGCAGGCGAAGGCTGATCTGAAATGTCTCTCTATCGCCCGACTGCATGGCAGAGAGCAATAAATGGTACTCACCGGAGTGATCATCAACGCCTAAACCTCGTTCGACGAATTTTATGTCGAAAGAACCATCGGTTTCCCACTTAGCGCCGTCGATGCTCATTTTGAGATATCGTCCGTATTCCTTACCGACATTTTCTTTATCATCGTTTTTGGAGCAGCTTGCCAACGCTGCTACTGCCAAGAACAGTATGCCTGTTTTTCTGATTGTTGCTTTCATTTTTGTGTACTTTTAGGGTTCATATTTTATCCGTATGAGGGTTTCGGCGTGATATTGACCGTTTTCCATCATTTGACGAAACAAAGGTATAGTGGCAAAACTTTCCCCAACACCCCCAAAAGGGGGTTTAGCAAGATTCCTTATTGCAAACTAAGCACAAAATTCCCTATCTTTAGCCAACGACTAACCTGACGGGGCTCCTATCGGCCTATTTTCACGTGGTAAATACCGCCCAAACGTGAAAGTCAGTAAAGACAGGGAAGTTTTCTTGGTATACCAGATAGCAGGTATGGATAAAACCCGTTGGCTTTTTTTGAAAAGACGGCATTAATCGCATGAATGGAACGCAGCTAACCCCAACACTTGAACAGTTCGGCATCTTTTGCTATAAAGCACTGGTATGGCTTTTTCTGGGCGTCGTCATCGGTGCTTTTGTAGCCACCATGCAGGGTTTCCTGCCCGTTTGGTTTATAGTTGTTTATCTTTTGGGATCGATTGGGCTGGGCTTGTTGTTTAGCCGCGTGTTTTTCCGGTATACCGACCGCAAACGACGTGCCCTGGCGCTAACGAGCGGCCTCGCTGCGCCGGCACGCATCGATGCGATCCGATTCGGCGGTGTGCGGATGTTGGAGACCCGCGAGCTGATGGTCATTCAGTTAACCGTGTTTCAACGGTCTGGCGCGCCCTACCAGACGACGGTACGCCAATTCCTGACGGTCGAAGAGGGCGACCCACTCCAGGAGGGATCGCTCGTCACGTTTTTTGAAGATCCGCATGACCCCGGATATGGCATGGTGTCAACTACCCTGCCGGTGGGCGAAATCCCGGCGGATATCAGGACGTTCCAGGCGGATAAGGTTTACCCGGAGCGGCGGAAAACCGGTCTGTGGCTCCTGGTGGGACGCAATCCGAACGGGCTGGCACGATCGGTAAGTTTCATCTTGATTTTAGCGTTGTTCGGCGCCGGGTTTATTTCACCATATACCGCGACGGGCAATGTGGACTGGCTCCGGCTGCGGCTTAGGTACTTTCCACAGAAACTGGTTTTTCAGGATAAAGGCAATTTCAATCCGGAAATGTTCAAAAAGGCCTATGACAAGGCAGTCGCCTATATCGGCGACCGTCGCATCGAATCGCTGCTTTTTTACAAGGACTTTACCGACATCCGGGTTGAGCCAACCGATGAACCGGGCCGTTTGCAAGGCGCGACCATCCGCGGCAACTCGGTCGGCACCCATTTCATCCATTACTCGCTGGATGATGAGGATCGCCTCTTCACCTTGGAGTCGGTCCGGTACGATGCCTTGAAAAAAGCGTTGGATGATGCGGCAAAAGACCATGACATCGCGGATATCATGTACATCGGTTTTCGCAAGGACATCCGGTGGAGCATGCCGGTGGCTCAGCGGGAACGCTATGTTGATATCCACATCGTGTTTGAGGGCGGCGAGACGTCGCTCGATTATCACGGCGAGACCGGTGAGCGGTTGCCGGACTAACCGTTGCGCTTCATTGCAGTGGCCGATCACGCCTTTCTTCCATACCACCGTTGCATGGCCGGCTTAATTTCAGTTAAACGATTGCCTAAACGCTAAAGGCGAAAGCTTTGTTTTTGCCTTAAAAAGTTTGCTGAACGACTGCGAATGCTCAAAGCCTAGTTCGTAAGCGATCTCGCTAACTGATAGGTTTGTCGTAGCTAATTTTTCTTTAGCCTTTTCAATCAACCGTTCGTGAATGTGTTGCTGCGTGTTTTGTCCGGTTAGCACCCGAAGCAAACTACCGAGATAACCTGCCGAAACGTTTAATTTTTCGGCAACGTATTGAACCGTCGGTAGACCTCTTGAAATCACATCGTCGCTATTGAAATAATCGGACAGCAATTTTTCCAAACGGGCCAAAATTTGATGATTCGTTTTTTCCCGCGTGATGAACTGGCGGTTGTAAAACCGCTCGGCATAGTTGAGCAATGCTTCGATATGCGAAATGATGATTTGCTTGCTGAATTTGTCGATGTTGGAATGATACTCTTGCCGAATGTTTGCTAAAATTCCGTCGAGTGTTTTTTCTTCTTTTTCGGAAAGGAACAAAGCCTCGTTTACCGAATAATCAAAAAACCCGTATTGTTTAATTCCACGTGCAAGCGGTGTGTTCCACAGGAAATCGGGGTGAATGAGCAACATCCACCCCGATCGTTTTTTTGCGACAGAATGCTGGTCGACTTGAACGCTGAAAACCTGATGGGGCGCGATAAAGAACATCATACCCTCGTCAAAATCATACGCCTGTTGTCCATATCTGAATTTTCCATCGATACCCCGCTTAATCGCGATTTGATAGAAATCGAAAATCCAGCTCACTTCGGTTCCAGTCGGGCGCTTTACGGAAGAATAGTCTACGATGCTGATCAGCGGATGCTCGGGCTTCGGCAGACCACGAAGCTGGTGAAATTGGCTGATTGTTTTTACTCTTGTTGGCTGTCGCTGCTCCATCACAAAATTAAAAATAGTTTTGCCGCATATCCTCCAATAATCCGAGGTGTTCAGGTTTCCAACCTAATTGTTCCTGCGTCTTTAAATGGATTGCCGGACTGTCAAAGGCGATAAATCCGCTCATCCATTCAAAATGTTTTACAATTTGTTCTTCCGACAAAGATACAAGGGGCAAACCCAATTTTTCGCCAATCAATTCGGCAATTTTTTTTACTTCAATGCCTGTGTCTCCAACAACGTTATACACCGCGCCCGTTGCCGATTTCTCGACGGCTAAGCGAAACGCCTCTGCTGCGTCCAATCGATGCACGGCAGTCCAACGGTTGGTGCCAGCTGCTGGATAAGCCGAAACCCCGTTTTTGCGCGCTTGCTCAATGATAAACGGAACGAAGCCCTTGTCGCCTTTGTCGTGAACGGACGGTGCCAAACGAATTACCGAGGCATGAACGCCCTTTTCTGCCAAAGCCAAAGCCGCAGTTTCGGAAAAACGCGGAAAACCCTGGGGGAGACGGCTTTCTTCGGTAATCACGCCATCAATGAGCGGCAAGCCTAAAATCCCTGCGGTGACGACCATCGCTTTGCTTGTCCCAATCAACACTTCGCCCATTGCTTCAATAGCTGCTTTGTCTATTGCTGCTGCCTTGGCGAATTGGTTAAAGTCGTGGAAAAAACCTGCGTGAATAACACCGTCAGCATTATTTGCGCCTTGTTTCAGGGTTTCCAAATCTTCCAGACTACCCAACAAAACCGCTGCACCTGCCTCACTGATTTTCTTTGCTGATTGTTCGGAACGTGCCAAGCCTACTACTTGATGTCCTGCCCGGGTTAGCGCGCTGACGACGGCTGAGCCGATAAAACCCGAAGCTCCTGTTACAAATACTTTCATTTTAGTTGTTTTTTGTTGATACAAAATTCTGCAATGACCAAAAAACAGGTGTAACCAAAACGACGGTTGTTGTAGTCGAAATGGAAGGGACACCCAGCATTAGGGCTGGTCCAATATGTGATCGCTGATTCTATCCCGAATGAACTAAAATGTGAGCCGATTACAAGTGTTATTCGGCTCATTACTTATGATGCTTTTTTAGGTCGATTTGACAAAATGGATGGACTTGTGGTTAAGACAAAACAGAAAAGCCCCGAAACGGGGAGGATCGTTTGATTTTAGAAAACTAGTAACCAAGTACAAGTAACTGTGTCAAAATCACGACACAGTTACTTTTCTTTCCAATGGAAAAGCCATTTTAAAAAAGGGTTCAGTTTGATTGGGGTGCAATGACCTCCTTCGTGTCCTCCAAACCTAGGACAAATTAGCGAACTTCTCTTAAGCTTACGGTTCTTTTCCTCCAGTTCGTTTACGCCTTTCAGCTCGCTAACGCAATTTGTAAAACGAGGCCGGATTAACTCCGTGTTCGTGCGTAATCTCCTGAACATTTTTTCCCACCACAAATACCTTAAGAACCTTGCTTATCTCGTTTATCTTTCATAATACACTGGTCAATTTGTAGGATTTCCAAATCAGGATGCTTTAATGCAAGTACCCTTTATCTATTTGAGTATTATATACCTGCCTATTCCTTTTTGTCTCGTTTTGAGGGTTAGGGTTAACACACTCCAAAATTTGTACATTTGTGTGTGAATTAAACTAAGGCAAAGGAAGTGACGCATGACTAAACACTCAGATAATAAACAGAAACATTGGGAAATATTTCAATCTCTTTTCAAACAGGTAGAGATTCCTGCAAAAACCATCCTATTGCAGGAAGGAAAAATTTCCAAAACGATGTACTTCATCGAAAAGGGTTGTTTGCGTACTTGGGTAAATAATGATGGTAAGGAAATTACTACGCATTTTTTTTTTGAAGGAGATAGTGTTTCTTCGATTGAGAGTTTCCGAACCCAACAGCCAAGTTTATATAGCATCGAAAGCATTGAACCCTGTGTTTTACAAGTCCTTTCCCAGAAAGATTTTCAATCGGTTGTTGAAAATTCACCCCAATTACAAAAACAATTTGAAGAGCATCTTTTTAAGCGATTGTTCGAAACCCAACAGCTTGCCTTTTCCTTTCTCAAAAACAACCCTCAAAAACGCTACGAAGCATTGATTGCGCAATATCCGCACATTGTACAGCGCATACCCCAACACTACATTGCCTCTTATTTGGGGATTACTTCCGTTTCCCTAAGCCGCATCCGAAATAGAAGATAACACGTATTTATTAACAATTGTTATCGCTCCAAACCTTATTCTGTTCTCAACTTTGCATTGTAATTAAACAATAAAAAATGAGGACCGTAATTGTATTTAATCATCCATACGAAGGAAGTTTCTGCAATGCCATTTTGAATGCAGTAACCAAAGGACTTCAAAAAAATGGTCACGAAGTGGATGTGATCAATCTTGACAAAGACCAGTTTGATCCAAGAATGACATCCGCAGATTTGAAAGCATTTGTGGCACATAGCGCAGTTGACCCGCAAGTTATCAGCTATCAGGCACGAATTAAAACTGCTGACCACCTCATTTTTATTTTCCCGATTTGGTGGGATATAATGCCTGCCACAACCAAAGGGTTTATTGACCGAGTGTTATCGCCTGGATTGGCCTATGACCATCATCCGAGAGGTTTCGGTCTAGTTCCGCTTTTACATCATTTAAAAAGCGTCACAGTTATTACTACGATGAATAAGCCAGGGATAGTGTATTCACTTCTGATGGGCAATTTAATCAAGAAAGTTATGATAAAAAGTGTTTTCAAAACGATGGGCTATCGAAATGTAGCTTGGATAAGCTATACATCAGTAAAAAGAGTAAAGCACGAAAAACGTCTGAAATGGCTGGTTCAGCTCGAAAATAAGTTCTCAAAATTTCATTAATCAAATCAATGCTATGTTATGAAGCCAAATAGAAATTATGTCACACCTTTTATCTCACTTTTATTTGTAGTAGTCGGCCTTTCGGGACTATTGATGTTTTTCCATTTATTTGAGGGATATACCGAGGTAGTGCACGAAGTGCTCGGCTTGTTCTTTACAATCAGTGCTGTTTTCCATATTTTACTCAATTGGAAAGCGCTGAAAATTCATTTTAAAAAAGCTGTGTTTTTGCCAGCATTGTTTGGCGTAATAATGATTACTTCTCTACTTGTTGTAATGGAAAGGCTATATCCGCCTGTGGATCTTCAAATAATGAATAGAATTATAAAAGCGCCTGTGCGTGATGCTTTTCAAGCATTAAATATCAACTATGAAGAAGCCAATATTAAATTAAAAGCAAAAGGTATTGCAATAGAAAATGCACAGTCTTTGGAAGATTTATGGAAGATGAATAATGCCGATGCTGAAGTAATCATAGACTTGCTCTTGGAATAGTTTGTGTATGTCAGGCGGTAACATTCAATTGAGCCCTACGCGAAAGTTTTTTGAGCTTTGTACGAAAACTATGCCTTTGTCCATTCGATAGCTTTGTGGTGTATTCATTCAAAATAAAAAATTATGATTATCGTTATGACTGGAGCGACCTCAGGTATAGGTGCTGAGGCTTTGAAAAATATAGCCCAATCACCAGACAACAAAATATACGTAGGTGCTCGTGGAAAAGGCCGGGAAGTGCCTGATGGTGTAAAAGTTTTACCATTAGAGCTTTCCTCTTTAAACAGCGTTCGTGAATTCGTAGATGTTGTAAAACAAGAATTAGGGGGAAAGAAAATTGATGTTTTAATATTGAATGCAGCCATTCGTGCTACTGATCCATCAGAGCTTAGTGAAGACAGATTTCAGTTAACATTTGCTACCAATCATTTAGCACACTATCTATTGGCGAGATTATTGTGGCCGCAAATGGATGATGAGGGCCGAATTGTTATCACAACCAGTGACACGCACGATCCAGAGATTGTACCATTTGGTCCTAAAAGTCTAAATCCAAGCGAACTGGCCTATCCCAACGAGCATAGTCCTAAGGGTATGCGGTTCTATGCATCGACCAAGCTTTGCAATTTACTCACAGCACGATCATTGGCTGCATTGAGCACAAAGGAAAACAAAAGCCTCGGTATTATGGCATTCAATCCTGGGTTAACCGGAGGAACATCCCTAATGGGCAAACAATCGGTGTGGATGAAGGCATTGGTTACGGTATTGGTACGACCAGTGCTCTCTATAGTGAGTGTATTTGTTCCTTTTTTGTATGTAGGCAAACCTAAAAATGCGGGAAAAATCCTAGCAGCGCTCGCTTTGGGTAAAAAATCACCTCCGGCGAATAAAATGTATGCATCCTTAGTGAGAGGTAAATTGACTTTCCCAACGCCATCTAAATTGGCATTAAATGACGAAGTTAGAGACTTGCTATGGAGAGAAAGTGCAAAAATGGTAAATCTTGATGTATAAATCTTTAAAGAATTATGGATAAAAAGGAAATAGCAACCCATCCATTTGTATTTACTATTGGAACAGACAAGAAAAAAGAGTCGGATCGATTTCTCTCAGAAAGTATCTTGGCTATGCAAATTGCAGGACAATTAACGCTTGAAACGAATAACGAAAAAGTAACGATGAAACCGGGAAACATCCTTTTGGTTCGCAAACATCAATTTGTAAAAGTCACAAAATCGCCATCAGATACGGAGCATCATAAAGCCATCTTACTAACACTCAATGAGGGAGTATTGAGAAACTATAGTCTAGAAAACCGTATTCAAAATACGGAAAAATATAATGGTCCCGAGAATGTGTTGTTTACCGACAATGCTTTTTTGGAGGGTTTTTTCTCTTCCTTACTTCCTTATACAAAGCAAATTATATCTACACCTTCCAGTCTAAATGATACGAAAATAAAAGAAGCCATTCAGCTATTGTTGGTCATAAAGCCTGAACTAAATAGTTTTTTATTTGACTTTTCTGAACCACATAAAATTGATCTAGAGAAGTTTATGTTAGCTAATTTCCAATTTAATGTACCAATTGAGCACTTTGCCAAATTAACCGGAAGAAGCCTGGCTGGATTTAAACGTGATTTTCAGAAAACATTTGATACTTCCCCTCGCCAGTGGTTACAAAGAAAGCGGTTAGAAGAAGCCTATTATCAGATTGAAAAGTACCATAAAAAACCATCCGCTATTTATTTAGATCTCGGATTTGAAAGCTTAGCACATTTCTCAGATTCGTTTAAGAAAATGTTTGGTGTGTTACCATCAAAACTGCAACAAAATGAATAAGGGAAAAAATCCGATAGCATTATCGGCAAAGAAGAGAAAATGGGTATTCCTGTTTTGCGGCTCACTATCGTTAATTTATTTATATACAGCTATGAAACCAACCGACGCAAACATAAGATTTATAAGCAATCCCGAGCTTGGGTGTATTTTGCCCAATAGCCAATGGAAGGGAAATCGCATAGACGAAAAAGGAAGGTTTAGCAATTTAAATCACCCTTATACGCCGACCTATTCCTCTATTTTAAAAATGATGAGTGAAAAAAATCCTCAAAGAAACGCTAAAAAGAATGACACCTTTCAACTACCGTTTATCGAAGATCTTAGTTTTTTAGACAATAAGGAAGACGTTGTGATTTGGTTAGGACACGCTACCTTTTTTATTCGGATCAATGGCATATCACTCATTACTGATCCTGTATTTGCGAATGTGAGTGTCTCCGAAAGAAAAAGCAAACTGCCATTTTCCCCCGATCTTTTGAGAAATTTAGATTATGTATTAATCAGTCACGATCATCGGGATCATTTAGATAAGAAAAGTCTTCTTCTAATCATCGAAAACAACCCAACTGCTGAAATACTCTCAGGACTTCGGATGGATGAATGGTTTAACAAAATGTTGGTTTCGCCAAAAACACAGCTTGCGGGGTGGTATCAACAATATCATACCGATACCTCCAAAGTTAAAATATACTTTTTGCCAGCACGCCATTGGAGTAGCAGAAATTTAACCGATGCCAATCAACATCTTTGGGGAAGCTTTATTATTCAGGATAACGAAAACACTCTATATTTCAGTGGAGATACGGGCTATGACAGTCATTTGAAAGAAGTGGCTACACTTTTTGGGGAAATTGACATTTGTATGATGGGCATAGGAGCTTACAAACCAGAGTGGTTTATGTCGCCCAACCATATTTCACCTTTAGATGCCATAAAAGCAGTAAATGAAATGCAAGTGAAAAATTTTATACCAATGCACTATGGAACGTTTGACCTAAGTGACGAGCCAATCGGCGAACCCATTGAACTCATTAAACAAGAAGAATTAAAAGGAACTTTGAAACCCAATTTAATTGACCTAAAAGTGGGAGAAAACTATTATTTCTAGACAAAAAACAATTATTATATTTTTATTAGAATGCCATTAATACAACTAATTCTATGAAATATTTTGTATGGATAAGTCAGGAGACTCAGTACAATGACTACACTGATGAAATTATTGACTTTTTCTGGAATAACGGTAATGAAGTGTATATCAGTACCAATTACCAAAAAACTAGCTATGAGCAAATCATTCAAAAATGTAATTGTATCGTTTTGTTAGACTTTCGCGATGTTTGTTTTACGAAGATTACTAGCGAATTCATAGACAACGTTTTCATAGGAAATGGCCAAAACAACTATTTGGTCTTTTCAAATAAGGGTGTTTACACAAGTTTGATTCCTTCTCCATATAAAATATTCCATTTCAATACATTAAGTAAGAGAAACCTGTCACATTTTTTTATTTGGTGTAACAGGCTACAGCTTTTTAAGTAGAACTCTATTAATTAGTTGAACATCTAATGAGCAATAAAATCATAGCTTCATTGGGTGATGATTTTTCACTAGACATCAACAACCCCCAAGAGCCGAAGATACTATGTGTCGGGAATAACCCCGACCGTCAAAACATCTATTCCTCCGCTTTGGGATTGTACAATTCAAGGATTGTAAAACTCATCAATAAGAAAGGACAGCTTCAAAGTTCCATTGTCATAGATGAGTTGCCCACAATTTATTTTAGGGGTTTGGATTTTATCAGTACAGCACGTTCCAATCGGATTTCGTCACTTTTTGGCATCCAAGACTATTCGCAGTTAACGAGGGATTACGGCGATAAAGAAAGTAAGGTAATTCAAAATCTGGTCGGTAATATCTTTAGTGGACAGGTCGTTGGAGAGACAGCAAAAACACTTTCTGAACGGTTCGGAAAGGTATTGCAGAAACGTCAGAGCATCACCATTAACCGCAATGATAAATCCACATCCATATCCACCCAATTGGACACCCTTATACCTGCATCCAAAATATCTACCTTAACACAGGGAATGTTCGTTGGGTCTGTTTCAGATAACTTCGATGAACGCATCGAGCAGAAAATCTTTCATGCCGAAATCGTGGTGGATAACGAAAAGGTTTCTGCCGAAACCAAAGCCTATAAGAAGATACCGCACATATTATCCTTTACCGATGAAAACGGCAACGACAACATGAAGCAGGTCATTGAAGCCAATTACAGGCAGGTCAAAGCGGACGTTATGCAGATTGTCGAAAGCGAAATGGAGCGCATCAAGAATGACCCCGATTTACAGTATTTAGTGCAACAGGAATAATTTTTTTATAAATTTCTTGTGTGATTAAAATATACATCGTAATATTGCGATATAAAGAAAAGGTTATGGGGCTTACCAAATCAGAAATATTTTCGGACGAACAGAATAGGCTGTCTTCGCTATTTAAGGTTTTGGCACATCCGGCAAGGATTGCTATACTTCAATATATCATCAATCAAAAAGCCTGTATTTGTAATGATTTGGTTGAGGAATTAGGTTTGGCGCAGGCAACCATTTCACAGCATTTAAAAGAGTTAAAGAACATCGGTATCATACAGGGAACTATTGAGGGTAAATCCGTTTGCTATTGCATTGATGAAAATATATGGAAAGAAATTCAAGCCGAATTGAACACTTTTTTTAATCAAGAAGTACAAGTAACCAAGTGCTGTACGTAGTGTTTTTTTAGGATATAACATCGTTATATTGCAATATATAGTTTACTTTTTTCATTTTTTTTAAATTCAGTTATTATGAAACTATCAAAAATCAAAGAAATCTTGCCAACATTGGACAATGTTGAATTTCAATTAGAGAGCGGAACATTTGTTCCCGAACATTTCCACGTTACGGAAATAGGGCAAATCACCAAACATTTTATTGATTGCGGTGGTGTAGTCCGTATAGAGAAAGCGGTAAACTTTCAACTGTGGGATGCCAACGACTATGAACACAGGTTAAAACCCACCAAACTATTGAACATTATCAAGTTATCAGAAGAAAAATTGGGAATGGAAGATGCCGAAATCGAAGTAGAATATCAAAGCGAAACGATTGGCAAATTTGACTTGGACTTTAACGGTCAGCATTTCATCCTAAAGAACAAACAGACGGCTTGTTTGGCAAGCGATGCCTGTGGCATTTCTGTCGAGAAGCAAAAAATAAACTTATCAGAACTGAACAGCACTTGTTGTACACCTAATTCGGGATGTTGCTAAAAACTAAAGACCAATCGTAATGTATAAAAATTTAGCTGAAACCATAAACGGGATTATTGACTTCCAAACCGTAAAAGAGGAACGTAAAACCACACTGCAACCGCTGATAGATTTTGTACGGCAAAAAGCAAACAACGGTGAGGATATAAACCTCAATTTTATCTGTACCCATAATTCACGAAGAAGCCATTTAGCACAGGTATGGGCGCAGTTGGCAAGTGCATACTTCAATATCCCGAACGTACATTGTTATTCGGGCGGTACGGAGGAAACGGCACTATTCCCGAAAGTGGCAGAAACATTGATCCATCAAGGCTTTACTATTTTCAAGATAACAGAGACCGATAATCCTGTATATGCCATAAAATACGGGGATAATGCGTTGCCTATTATTGGGTTTTCCAAACAATACGATAGCCCTTTCAACCCTGCATCGGCATTTGTCGCCATTATGACCTGTTCGCAGGCGGACGGTGGATGCCCATTCATTGCCGGAGCGGAAAAGAGAATACCCATCACATTTGAAGACCCCAAGATTTCGGACGGCTCACCCGAACAGGCACAGGTATATGCTGAAAGGAGTTTACAGATAGCGCAGGAGATGTTCTATGTTTTTTCAATGATTAAAAGTTAGCCGATGCAACCAAAACTAAAATTTCTTGACCGTTACCTAACGTTATGGATATTCCTTGCAATGGCGACAGGAATAGGATTAGGGTATTTCTTCCCGAGCATTTCCAATATTACAAATGCTTTATCCGCAGGCACTACCAATATTCCTTTGGCGATAGGGCTTATATTGATGATGTACCCCCCGTTGGCTAAGGTGGATTATTCATTGTTGCCCAAAGCCCTTAAAAACACCAAAGTAATCGGCATATCTTTATTGCTGAATTGGGTTATCGGCACACTATTGATGTTCGGTTTAGCCGTTCTGTTCTTACGGAACGAACCGGATTATATGACAGGTCTGATACTGATTGGCTTGGCAAGGTGTATCGCAATGGTCATCGTATGGAGTGACTTGGCAAAGGGTAATAGAGAATATACGGCATTATTGGTAGCATTGAACAGTATCTTTCAGATATTGACGTACAGCTTCTTTGTTTGGCTGTTCATCAATGTTCTGCCCAATAAATTAGGCTTAGCCGATTTCAACGTAACCGTATCAATGAAAGATGTAACCGAAAGCGTATTGATATACTTAGGTATTCCTTTCTTAGCAGGTTTTATAAGCCGTTACGCACTTGTAAAGTCAAAAGGTATAGAATGGTATAACCGCAAATTCGTTCCCAAAATATCACCCATTACATTATATGCTTTATTGTTTACCATAGTATTGATGTTCAGTCTGAAAGGTGATAAAATATTGGAGTTGCCAATGGATGTAGTAAAAGTAGCTATACCGCTTATCATCTATTTTGTACTGATGTTTTTCGTGAGCTTCTTTATCAGCAAATTCTTAAATGTTCCTTACGACAAAAACGCATCCATCGCATTTACAGCCACAGGAAATAATTTTGAATTGGCAATAGCCGTAGCAATAGCTGTTTTTGGCATTCATTCACCACAGGCATTTGTGGGCGTTATCGGCCCACTTGTGGAAGTTCCGGTATTGATATTATTGGTAAGAGCAAGTTTATGGTTAAAGGGAAAGTATTACACATAGAATAGGTATTTTTAAGGGATGAAACAAGAGTAGATATTTGAAAACTAATTTTTTTTACCTTTGCATAATGAAATATTTATCATTCATATTAGCTTTAATGGTGTTGGTGTTATCAACAGCACCTTGCTTTGTGGAAGATAAATGCCTTGACCTCGCACAACAAACAACAGACAGTCAAGAACAAGACAATGATGATTGCGGTATGGATTGTTGCTCCCCTTTTTCTAAATGTAATACCTGTACGGGGTTTGTAATAACGTCATTTTATTTTTCAATTGCTAACTCTTTCCAATTACCTGAAAAGAAATTAGGAGTAATAACTACGTCACCTATTTCTGACTTCCCCTATTCTATTTGGCATCCACCACAAATCGCTTAATGTATAGTGCTTCGGCACAAGTTAGTTAGTAACGATGCTTTGCATCGTAATTGTTTATTTCTTCACATTAAGCATCATTTTTACAATGAAAAAAATACTCATTGTGTCATTTTTCATGGCACTAAACCTTTGTGTATATGCACAAAATACATTAACCGCTGTCGTAAAAAGCAGTGGAAAGAAAGAACCTTTAATTGGCGTAACGGCATCTATAAAAGGCACTTCAATTGGAGCAACATCTAACGAGAACGGACAAATTACATTATTCAATATTCCTAATGGATTACAGGAAATACATTTTAGTTATATAGGCTTCAATGAACGTATTGATACATTAGAATTTCCATTAAAGGACACCAGTGTTATTGAAATCCTACTCAAAGAAAGTTCAGAGGAGTTAGACGAAATTGTCATATCCTCTACCAGAAGCACGAGAAGCATACAAAATATTCCTACCCGTATTGAATTTATCGGAGGTGAAGAATTGGACGAAAAAGGAAATATGAAAGCAGGGGATATTCGTATGCTTTTGAGCGAGAGTACAGGTATTCATGTCCAAACTACCTCACCCACAAGTGCCAATGCAAGTATTCGTATTCAAGGACTTGACGGGCGATATACGCAAATTTTAAAAGACGGTTTCCCGATTTATTCCGGTGCTTCAAGTGGGTTAGGTTTGTTGCAAATTCCACCGCTTGACTTAAAGCAGGTTGAAGTTATTAAGGGTTCAACATCTACGCTGTACGGTGGTGGAGCAATAGCAGGCTTGGTAAACTTAATTTCCAAGACACCAACGGAAGAAAGGGATTTGCGTTTTCATTTAAACGGAACATCGGGCAGAGGATTGGACATCAACGGTTTTTACGGACAAAAGTTTAATAAAATCGGAACAACAATATTCGCTTCGCACAACCGAAACGTAGCTTACGACCCTGCACAAATCGGACTTTCTGCCATTCCCCAATTTGAAAGGTATGTATTGAACCCCAAGTTATTTGTTTACTTCAATGATAAAACTAAAATGAACTTTGGCATCAACGCCACCATTGAAAACCGTTTGGGTGGCGACATGCTTTATATAAAGGGCAAAGCGGACAACACACACCAGTTTTTCGAGGAAAACAAAACACAGCGTTATTCCACACAATTTGTTTTTGACCATACAGTAAATGAAAACAGTTTTGTCCAAGTCAAAAACAGCGTAAGTTATTTTAACCGTAATACAGCTATTCCCAATTACGAGTTTGAGGGAACGCAAACAGCCACTTTTACGGAAGCGAGCTATACCCACAGCAAAGAAAAGTCTGAATGGATAACAGGTGTTAATATTTGGACGGATAACTTCAAAGAAAAACAAATTACCTCATTTCCGTTAAGGGATTACAATCAAACGACATTCGGGGCTTTCGTTCAAAATTCTTTTAGGGCTACGGACTGGTTTCAATTGGAAACAGGTTTAAGAACGGATTACGTGGTGGATTACGGGGCTGTTTTTCTACCAAGAGTATCGGCATTGTTCCATATTGCAAACGGATTGACTTCACGCATCGGGGGTGGATTTGGGTATAAAACACCAACCATTTTTACCGAAGAAAGCGAACGCATACAATATCAAAACGTTATGCCTATTGATGATAATACCAATAAATTAGAAAAGAGCTACGGTGCAAATGCAGACATCAATTACCGCACGAATATGGGCGATGACTGGACGTTCAGCATCAACCATTTATTCTTTTACACCTATTTAGACAATCCATTGTTGCTTCAAAATATGGCAACAAATACTTATCAGTTTATCAATTCATCGGGTTACATCCATACCAAGGGAACAGAAACCAATGTGAAAATCGGCTATGATGATTTGAAACTATTTTTGGGCTACACATTTACCGATACCCGATTGCTGGAAAACGGAACAAGTACCGAAAATCCATTGACCCCAAAACACCGTGTTAATTCCGTACTGATGTACGAAATAGAGGATAAATGGAAGATTGGTTTGGAAGCCTATTATTTCAGCCCTCAAAAGTTGAATGACGGTACAACTGGAAAGGACTATTGGATGTGTGGCTTTATGGCTGAAAAGATTTGGGAACGGTTCTCTTTGTATATCAACTTTGAAAACTTCCTTGATACAAGGCAGACACGTTTTGACAACATCTATACAGGCACAATAACCAACCCTGTTTTTAGAGACATCTATGCACCGTTGGACGGATTTGTAATTAATGGTGGAATAAAATTTAAACTTTAAAATATGAACAAAACCATATTCAATATTACCAAAATGGATTGCCCCAGTGAGGAGCAATTAATCCGTATGAAATTGCAGGATTTTGATACGGTAAAGTCATTGGAATTTGATATTCCAAACAGAAAGCTGAACGTTTATCATAAAGGAAACCCAGAGCCGATTTTATCGGCTTTGGAAACTTTGAACCTAAATACAACGTTGATTTCAACCGAAGCAAGCAGTACAGTTATTGAAACGGATACAAGCAATAGACAACGGAGGCTACTTTGGATGGTACTGGTTATCAACTTCGTTTTCTTTGGAGTGGAAATGTTGTTCGGTATTTTTTCCAACTCAATGGGATTGGTAGCGGATAGCTTGGATATGCTTGCCGATAGTATCGTCTACGCTTTGGCTCTGTTTGCTGTAGGGGGTACGGTCGCAAGAAAAAACAACATAGCCAAATTTGCAGGGTACTTCCAAATCTTGTTGGCTGTTATCGGTTTTGTGGAAGTAATAAGACGTTTTTTAGGTTTTGAAAAGATGCCCGATTTTCAAACGATGATTATCGTTTCAGTTTTGGCACTAATGGCAAATGTGCTTTGTCTTTACCTGTTACAAAAGAACAAAAGTAAGGAAGCCCACATGCAGGCAAGTATGATTTTCACATCGAACGATGTCATTATCAATTCGGGCGTTATCGTTGCAGGTCTCTTGGTTCATTGGCTTAATTCAAGCTACCCCGATTTGATTATCGGAGCAATTGTATTTGTAATTGTGGCAAGAGGGGCATATAGGATATTGAAGTTAGTAGAATAAGTCGTTATATTTTCAAGTGATAAGCAAGCTGTTTTAGAAATGCCCTTTTTCCGGCCAATTTTTTATTGTGGTTGGCGAAAAAGGGTATTTTGTAAATCCTGGAAAAGTGGATAGGTGGTTTTGCTCAGATAAGCAAAAAAATCTTAAAAATCACATAAAAAACCAATCTAATTTGTAACTTTGTTGCGTTGAAAAATTATAGAATACATATAGGCATTTTGACATTGTTCTGTTTGGTTTTCTTTATGATGCCAAGTCAGAGCTATGCCTGTTCCAAAAATTCAACAAAGACCGAGCAGTCTTCCTGCTCAAAGGAGAAATCCAAAAAATCAGAACATAAAAAAGGTTGCAAGGGCAAATCCTGTAAAAAATGCAAAAGTGACAAATGCGGGGGCGGCTGTTCACACAGCTCTTGCAGGTGCGGTGCTTCAACCACTTCCCTAAATGTCCCAACCATAATCGAATTAAAGGCAAAAAATCACTTAGCAGCAGCTAAAAAGCAAAAATTCGGTTTCAAAGAAGCCTACTATTCTTCGGGCTTTTTCTCCATTTGGCTACCGCCTAAAATAAGCTAAAACTATGGCCTGATAGCCATAGGTGTGTCCTGTCAGAAGCTGTTCCGGCTTTTGCAAATCCCCTATTTGTATCATTTACTTAAAATTTAAAACAGAAACGGGTTTATCAATCCCCCGTTTCTCAAAATGTAATTATTATGAAATCATTATCAAAAATAGTGATGGTAATCGCCGTGTTACTATCATCAATAAACGGCTTCGCACAAATCAAGAATGCGAAAACAGAAACCGTAAAGATTTACGGCAATTGTGGTATGTGCAAAACCACCATCGAAAAAGCAGGTAACGTAAAAAAGGTAGCCAGCGTGGACTGGAACAAAGATACCAAGATGGCTACGCTCACCTATGACGGCGACAAAACAAATCAGGATGAAATCCTGAAACGTATTGCTTTGGCTGGTTATGACAGTGAGAAGTTCCGTGCGCCGGATGACGTATATGCTAAACTGGCTGGTTGCTGCCAGTATGATAGACCCGTGAAGACGGTTGCCAAAAACAAAGAGGCGGGAATGGACATGAATGCCGGACATGGCAATCACGACCATGGCCAAATGGCAGCATCCGCTAACAAAGATGCAGCCCAAAACCAATCACAGCTAAAAGCTGTATTTGACAACTACTTTTCAGTGAAAGATGCTTTGATAAAAACCGATGCGGCGACCGCATCTGCCAAAGCCGCTGAATTGGCTGCATCCCTTAAAGCAGTCGATATGAATAAGCTATCGGCAGAGGAACATACGGCTTGGATGAAAGTGATGCAGGACTTGACGGCCAATGCGGAAAGCATTTCAAAATCAAAAGATGTTGCAAAACAAAGAAGTGCTTTTGCGGCACTTTCGGGAAGCATCTACACACTGGCCAAAGTGTCTAAACAGGATACTCCCGTTTATTACCAGCACTGCCCTATGTACAATGGAGGTAAGGGAGCCAATTGGCTAAGTAAAGAGAATGCTGTTAAAAACCCATATTACGGCTCACAGATGCTTACCTGCGGCAGTACGGTCGAAACCATTAAATAACAGGTCTGAAAGCTATGGTACAGTACAATGACATGGTGCAGGCGCTTAAAGACCTAAGACAGCGTGGATACAGTATGGACTTTAGTCTGTTGCCGGACTGCCTGTACTGTGCGTCAAGGAGCCTGAAACTAAAACCGGAGGATTTTACGGTTACGGAAACCCATAGGTTTGAAAGCCTCGACAGCAGTCCTGATAACAATGCCGTGATTTATGCCATATCGTCCAATGATGGTAAGAATAAAGGCGTACTTGTGGATGCCTATGGTGCTTATGCCGAAGAAATGACCCATGAGATGGCAAAAAAATTAAGTGCAACATAACTTTTAAAACCCCTTATTATGAAAAAATACACGTGTCCCATGCACCCGCAGGTGCTAAAAGACGAACCAGGCAAATGCCCGCTTTGTGGCATGGCACTGGTTCCCGTTGGCGGTAGCTCAGTTTCTCATGTACAAAAATCAGGACATGGGCATTCCGGGCATTCTCATCATAACCAAGCCAGAGATAGCTTTAACAAACATGAGGGGCATCATACAGGCGATTTTCTCGCTCGTTTTTGGATAAGCCTCGTCATTACAATCCCTATCCTGCTCCTGTCACACATGATACAGCAATGGTTGGGTTTCAGCCTTGCTTTCAATGGAGATAAATATGTGCTGCTGGCATTGGGTACAGTGATTTATAGCTATGGAGGCTTGCCGTTCCTAAAGGGAATGATTGGCGAGGTGAACGCCAAAGCCATAGGGATGATGACACTTGTTGCTATCGCTATATCCGTAGCCTATGTCTATTCCGTAGCCGTTGTATTTGGCTTGCAGGGCATGGACTTCTTTTGGGAACTGGCTACGCTTATCGACATCATGCTGTTAGGGCATTGGCTGGAAATGCGTTCCCAAATGGCTGCTTCACGGGCTTTGCAATCATTGGTTGCTTTGCTGCCTAACGATGTCACGGTGGAGCGAAACGGAGAAGCGGTAAAAATAAAGCTTGAAGACCTGCAAAGCGGTGAAACGGCTATCATAAAACCGGGTGAAAAAATTCCAGCCGATGGATTGGTACTGGAGGGGCTTTCGTATATCAACGAGAGCATGCTTACCGGAGAAAGTATTCCCGTGAAAAAGGAAAAGGACGGAAAGGTCATCGCAGGCTCTATCAATGGCGATGGTGCGCTGAAAGTTAAGGTAACAGCCGTTGGAAAAGACAGCTACCTGAACAGGGTTATCAATCTTGTGCAGGAGGCACAAGCTACTAAGTCCAATACGCAAAACCTTGCGGACAAAGTTGCCAAATGGCTCACCTTTATTGCCATTGCCGTTGGCATAGGCACATTTGCCTATTGGTATGCAAGCAGTGGAGATATTGCCTTTGCGCTTGAAAGAATGGTGACGGTAATGGTAACGGCCTGCCCGCACGCATTGGGCGTGGCTATCCCGTTGGTGGTCGCCATTTCCACAACGCTATCGGCGACCAATGGTCTGCTCATCCGCAACCGCACAGCATTTGAAACCACCCGAAAACTTTCCACTGTCATTTTTGATAAGACCGGAACGCTCACCAAAGGTTCCCATGCCGTAGAAAAGGTTATACCGTTAACAGACGAATATAATGCCGATGAGGTTATCCAGTATGCTGCCGCAGTACAGCAAAATTCGGAACACCATATCGCCAAAGGCATTATGGCTACATTGAAAGAAAAGAGCCTTGCCTTATGGAAGTCTGAAAACTTCAGCTATATGCAGGGCATAGGTGTTAAAGGTGTTGTGAACGGGAAAAATGTCGTAGCTGGCGGCCCGAATTATTTCACCGAAAACCACCTTTCCCTGCCTGAAATTCCAAACGAAATCAATCAAGAGGCCGAAACGGTCAACTTTGTCCTCATTGATGACCGGGTAATCGGCATCTTTACTTTGGCAGACAGCATCCGTGAGGGTTCGGCACAGGCGATTGAGGAACTCAAAAAAATGGGCATCAAGTCCTTTCTGCTCACCGGGGACAACGACAGGATTGCTGCTGCCGTAGCCGGAAAATTGGGTATGGACGGGTATTTGGCTAATGTGCTTCCGCACAACAAGCAGGAGAAAGTAAAGGAGTTTCAGGCAAAAGGCGAAATCGTAGCAATGACTGGTGATGGTGTAAATGATGCACCTGCACTGGCACAGGCAGATGTGGGCATTGCCGTGGGTTCCGGTACGGACGTGGCTGCCGAAACAGCGGATATCATATTGGTAGACAGCGACCCGAGGGATGTGGTCAAACTGATTGACTTCGGCAAACTTACCTACAAAAAGATGGTACAGAACCTGATATGGGCGGTTGGCTACAACGTGGTGGCAATACCGCTTGCGGCAGGCGTACTCTATCCGAATTTTGTTTTAAGTCCCGCTATGGGTGCTGTGCTTATGAGTGTAAGCACCATTGTAGTGGCTATTAACGCAAGTTTTTTAAAAATCAAAAAATAAATAAAAATGAAAAATCTAACATTATCAATCATTGCTGTTATCATGGCATTTGTAACAGTATCATGCAATCAGGCATCCAACAAAAACGAGCAGTCTTCAAGTGATACTGCTGTTGTATCACTTGAACAGTCAGCTTCCCAACCAAAAGAGGATGATACGGTAGCTGCGCCCGTTGTGAGTGAAACTCCGAGCGGTCAGGAAGCAAAAGCAACAGGAAAAGAAGAAGCAAAAAACTTTTCTATTGCGCCCATAGTTACCGATTATCTGTCCTTAAAGAACGCCCTTGTTTCGGACGATGACAAAGCTGCCGCCAGTTCAGGGAAAAAGCTGTTAGCTACCCTGAATAAAGTGGACATGAAAGCCGTTCCTGCCGATAAGCACAAAAAGTACATGGACATAGCGGACGATGCTAAAGAACACGCAGAACATATCGGGGAAAATGTCGGCAACATCCACCACCAGCGGGAACATTTGGCCTCGCTTGGCGAAGATTTGAAAGACCTGATTGATTTGTTCGGTACATCGCAAACATTGTATCAGGACCATTGCCCGATGTTCAATGACGGTAAGGGTGCTGTTTGGTTCAGCGAAAACAAGGAAATCAAAAACCCTTACTACGGTTCTAAAATGCTGACCTGCGGTAAGGTGGAAAAAACAATTAACAGCAAATAAAATTCAGGGTTATGGAAAATATGCAAAACAGTCACCATGCGGGTCATTCCTCGGAGCATGGCACGCACAATACAAAACATGCTTCGGCCATGTACAAACGCTTTGCGGTGATGGCTGTCGCAATGTTCGCAGTGATGTATTTTATCATGTACGCCATGATTGACGGGTGGCAGAACCTGATACCCAATATCAACAATTTGTACATGACCCTGCTGATGACCTCGGCAATGCTGCTTATCGAATTAGCGATAATGAAAGTAATGTACCCCAACAGGAAGATGAATTGGGCGATAGCCATCATCTCGGTTGCTGTTGGCATCTTTTCATGGTTTGGTATCAGGGAACAAATCAATGTCGGGGACAAGCAGTTTGCAAAGGGTATGATACCCCATCACGCAGCAGCCATATTGATGTCCGAAAAGGCACACCTGACCGACCCGGAACTGATAGAGCTGCAAAAAAATATACTTAAAACCCAAGCGGAAGAAATTGAACTAATGAAGCGCAAGCTAAAAGAGTTTGAAGAAAGTAAATAATAAAATTTAAAAAAACAAGTTTGGACATGAACAAAATAATAATTGGCTTTATTTCCTTATTAACCCTGCTATTCACCGCTTGCGGTCAGGCGGGGTCAAATAAGGATGAAGCGGAACAGCAGCATTCGCAGGCAACTCCGGAAAGCAACGGACATACTACCCAAATAGGTGAATTGGTTCCATCGGATGAAGTCTGCATGGTCAACGATGCCTATATCGGCAAAAAGCAGTTTGAAGTAAAATTTGATGGTAAAACCTATTACGGATGTTGCGAAATGTGTAAGGAACGTATTCCAAAAGATGCGACCGTGCGGATGGCGATAGACCCCTATTCCCATAAGCAGGTAGACAAAGCTAATGCGGTGATTGCTGTGACAGGAAATAACGGTGAAGTTTCTTATTTTGAAAACAAGGAGAATTATGCCAAGTATGTGAAAAAACAGTAGACACAAAAAGATGAAGCCACAATAAAATAATTATGACCATAAAGAAGAAAATCATATTGGGGCTGGCTGTCGTCCTGATTGCCATACAGTTCTTTCAGCCCTTACGGAACCAGGCGGTTGAAGTGCCAGCCACCCATATCGAAAGGGTGTACGCCGTACCCCAAAATGTAAAGGCTATCCTTGTTCAGTCCTGTTATGACTGCCATAGCAACAATACCCATTATCCGTGGTACAGCCGTATCCAGCCCGGCGCATGGTACATGGCAGAGCATATAAAAAAGGGGAAAGAGGAACTCAACTTTAGCGAATTTGGCGACTATTCTGTCCGCAGGCAGCGAAACAAGTTCAGGGCTATGGCCGGGCAGGTTAAGGACGGGGAAATGCCGTTGTCATCATACACACTAATTCATCGCAATGCAGTATTGTCACCGGAGGATAAGCAGGTTTTGATAGCGTGGTTTAGCACAATGGAAGACAGCATTAAATAAAATTTTTCAAATCATGAACAGATATAATAAAATACCTATAAGAATTTTGCAAACAGTGCTGATACTGCTTTGCACGCAAACGCTGTTTGCACAGAGAGTGGTGCATTACGAGCTGTATGTAAAAGATACGCTTGTCAACTATGCAGGTAAGCAAAAAAGGGCAATTGCCGTAAACGGGCAAATCCCCATGCCCACCCTTACCTTTACCGAGGGCGACACTGCCGAAATAGTGGTGCACAACCAATTGAAAGAAAGCACATCACTTCACTGGCATGGTGTGTTCCTGCCCAATAAAGAAGACGGTGTGCCCTGGCTTACACAAAAACCCATCGCACCGGGCACAACCTACACCTACCGTTTTCCGATTATCCAGCATGGTACGCACTGGTACCATTCCCACTCAGGATTGCAGGAGCAGATTGGCATGTACGGAAGTTTTATCATGAAGAAACGGGAGGATGACAAGACATTTAGAAAAGGGATTGACGATTTGCCGACCGTACCCCTTATCCTAAGCGAATGGACAAATTACAACCCCAACAACATCAACCGGATGCTGCACAATGCCAACGATTGGGCGGCTATCAAAAAGAACGCTACGCAGTCATACGTTGAAGCCATTAAAGAGGGAAAATTTGGCGTGAAAGTGACCAATGAGTGGAAGCGGATGCTGGCAATGGATGTGAGCGATGTATATTATGATAAAATCCTTATCAATGGCAGCAATGCACCGGAGCTAAAAACGGTTGACGGCAAAACCTTAAAGGCAGGGGACAAAGTACGGCTTCGCATATCCAACGGCGGTGCATCTTCCTATTTCTGGCTGCGCTATGCCGGAGGTAAGATTACCGTGGTCGCCAGTGATGGTAACGATGTGGAGCCTGTCGAAGTGGACAGGTTAATCATTGCCGTATCGGAAACCTATGATGTGGTCATTACCATCCCCGAAGACGGATTGGCGTATGAGTTTTTGGCGACCACCGAGGATAGGACACAATCGGCGAGCTACTTTATCGGTAACGGTGTCAAACAGCTTATTTCTCCGCTGCCACGACTGAAGTATTTCGAGGGGATGAAGATGATGAACGACATGATGAAGATGAACGGCGATTTGGACGATATGGGCATGAAGATGAGCCTGAACCAAATGGATATGAACGTGGTCATGTACCCCGAAATAACCGGGGAAGCAGGAAAGAAAGCAGACCATAGCAAGCACGAGGGTATGAATATGGACAGCGACCCCAACCGTTACAATGCAAATGCTTTGGGAGATATTGTTACCTTAAACTATGCCATGCTCAAATCTCCCTACAATACTACGCTTCCCAAAGATGCGCCCGTAAAGGACATAAAATTTACCCTTACCGGAAATATGAACCGCTACGTTTGGAGCATGGACAACAGGATACTTTCTGAAACGGACAAAATACCCGTTAAGAAAGGCGAAGTACTGCGCATCACTATTTATAACAACTCCATGATGCGCCACCCGATGCACCTGCATGGATTTGATTTCCGGGTACTGAACGGCAAAGGTGAAAATGCACCTATGAAAAATATCATTGACATTATGCCGATGGAAACGGACACCATCGAGTTTGCCGCCAATGAGGAGGGCGATTGGTTCTTTCACTGCCATATCCTGTACCACATGATGGCGGGAATGAATAGGGTTTTCGAAGTTGGGGATTACAATAACCCCTATCTACCAGATAAGGCAAAAGCCTATAAAGAATTACAAAGAGAAAGTAATATGCCCCACTTTATGGCACAAAACGATTTTGCAACTAATGGTAATGATGGAGAAGCTATGCTGATGAATGCACGCTATCAATTAGGAACAGAATGGCGTTTAGGTTATAATAGTATGCATGGCTATGAAATAGAAACGCATTTAGGTCGCTACATTGGAAAGATGCAGTGGTTTATGCCCTTTGTAGGTTTTGATTATCGCTACCGGAAAATGGGAGAAGATGAACACGAAAAGAACCTATTTGGACAAACCAATAAGAAAGATACTCGGAGAGCGTTCAGCTTAGGGTTTATGTACACATTACCGATGCTCGTCAATTTTCAGGCTGAAGTATATCACGACGGAATTGTGAGATTTCAGTTAATGCGTGAAGATATACCAATTTCAAAAAGATTAAGAGCAGGTTTTATGGTGAATACCGACTTAGAATATATGGGAGAGTTCAGGTATATCATTAATAAGAACATCGGCATACGTACTCACTACGATAGTGATATGGGTTTTGGCGTAGGACTTGCTTTGACTTATTAAAAATAAATAATTAAGGTTGTAAAATGCAAATCGCAGAAACATCGGTATGAAATGCAGTTTTTGATGCAGGTGAAATTTTCTAAAAATTGGCCTGCATCAAATTACAACCATTAAAATATGTAACAAAATCTCTCCATCGTTCCATCATCAACACGATATACGTTGCCGTAATTGCATAAGGAAGCTAATATGAATAGTATTAGCTTTTCTGTATTAATCAATAACATCTATTTCAAAATAAACAGATGAATAAATTCTATAATGAAACCCTACATAAACTGGAAACAGCAATCAATGAATTAGAAATTGAAGCCGATTGCTCCATACAACGTATGGAAGCGGTTATACATCTCATTCTCGAATGCCTGTCCGAAGTAAAAGAACATGTTCTGAAAAGAGGATTTAAGAACATCGAAGAAGAAATCAGATTTTTTAAATATCAGAAACCCGTAATCCTGTCAAAACTCATTTACTACAACGCCATTTACAAAATCGAGACAAAGAAACCCTATGGTGCAAAGCCCATAAGGAAATACCTCAACAAAGAACTGAAAAAGCTAAAGAGGTTCTTTGACAACAACCTTGATTTTTACAAGTATTACCGTAGCAATAACTCGCTCCTTGACGAGAAATATTTTGTTCGTGGCAGGCATGATATAAAGCTGTGGTTGGATACCTATTATTTCCAGTCCGACCAGTCCTTTTCAACCTCTCACGACTACAAGGTCGCCAAGATAATAGCCAACGATTTGATACAGGTCTACATCGAAGACCAGTTGTATCACAAATTCAAAAAAAATAAATCGAAAGCCCAAAAGAAGCTGAAATGGACAGGTAGCAAAGTGGCGTTGATAGAACTGATTTATGCCCTGCATTATCAAAACGTGTTTGACAACGGGAACAATGATATAAGGGAAGTAGCCCAATATTTTGAAAGTGCCTTTGGCATTGACTTGGGCAATTTCTATCAGACCTATTTGGAGCTGAGAAACCGGAAGATGAACCGTACTAAATTCCTTGATGCGCTTCGGGAGGAACTTATACGGAGAATGGACGAGCAGGATGAAAAGTAGGCTTTGGGCGTGCCACCGTCTGCATTTTATCCCCATGCCCAGGCTAAAAAAAATGCAGACGGGTCGGGCTATCCGCTATATCTTTTGCGGATCTGCGAGGACCGCAAAAGGATGTCGCTTCTATCCCTCACGCTGTATGCCGTCCAAAAAACAAAACATTTATTTCCTTTTTGGTTTCCTGTTATCAAACTCAAAGGAGGTTTCGGCTTTATCGTTCATGACGATATAGGCATTGAATTTATTGCCCGAATTGCTTTTCATGCCTTTGATAAGGTTGGTCTTTCCTTTGGTCAAAAGACTTTCTATATCGGCAAGGCTTAACGGCACTCCGCAAACAATACGGAATTGAAGCCAACCACAAGCCTCATCGGGGCATTTTACAACCTTGTTCCAAATCAATAGCTGACGGCTCTTGCATTTAGGGCAGGTCAGTTCCGGTTGTTTTTCATTGGCAATGCCAGTGTCCAAAAGTTCCCGTGTAATGGAAGTGGCATAGGCTTCCATTTCACGGTGAAAAACACCTGCATCCGCCTCGTTGTTTTCAATTTTCTGCAATGCCATTTCCCATTCGGCGGTCATGGCTACATCGGCAATCTTTTTGTCCTTTACAGTCCCGTAAACCTGCAATCCCTTATGGGTAGGAATAAGGGATTTCTTTTCACGCCTAATGTAATCCCTCTTAAAAAGCGTTTCTATAATAGAGGCTCTTGTAGCAGGTGTACCGATACCGATGTCTTTTAGGGCTTTCCGTTCGTCCTCGTTATGGGTTTCCTTTCCGGCATTTTCCATTGCGGACAACAGACCTGCCTCGGTGTAAAGCACAGGCGGTTTGGTTTTCTTTTCCAGTACGGATGCCTCTTTGATTTTCAGCTCATCGCCGACCTTTAATTCCGGCAGTTCCTGCACAGGCTCGCTGTCCTCATCTAAAAATTTTTCTTTGATGCCACGCCATCCGGCTTCGGTAACTTTACATCCTTTCAGTGTGAAATCATAGTGTAAAGCCTGCAATCCGATGTCGGTTATTTCTTTGGTACAGGCAGGTGAAAGGGTTTCCAGTAGGCGGTGCGCAATCATATCATAGATAACATTTTCGTGTGCGGACAGTTCGGACGGGATTTTCTCGGTAATCAGCAGACCGTGGTGGTCTGTGACCTTTACGTCATTCACGATGCGCTTATTGAAACGACCCCATTTCACTTTTCCGACCGCTTTTTTGCAGGAAGCCCGTGCTTCCAAATTTCTTACCAGTGCAGGGATTTCCGACCACATACCTCCGAGGATGTACTTGCTCCCTGTACGGGGGTAGGTGATAAACTTCTTTTCATACAGACTTTGGGCAATGTTCAATGTTTCTTCGGCAGTGTAGGAAGCCCTTTTGTTTGCTTCTTTCTGCAATCCCGTAAGGTCGAACAGCAAAGGCGGTTGCTCCGACAGCATTTTGGTTTCCACCGCCGTAACGGTCGCTGTTCCGTTACGCTGAATAGATTTCAGCGTATCGTCAGCGAGTTTTTTGTCATCCCATTTGGTCTTAGAAAGGCTCTTAAAGTCCACAAATTCTTTACGGTGTTCCAACTGGATTTGAAAGTATTTCTTGACGGCAAAGTCTTTGTTTTCCAAATACCGCTTACAGATAAGGGCAAGCGTTGGTGTTTGTACTCTACCAAGCGAGTAAACGCCACGCCCTGCCGAAATGCTCAACGCCTGCGAGGCATTGATGCCCACAAGCCAATCGGCTTTGCTCCTTCCTTGTCCGGCTCTGTATAGCCCATCAAAATCGCTTCCGGCTTTTAGGTTGTCAAAACCCTGTTTAATTGCCTTTTCTGTGAGCGAGCTTATCCATAGACGTTCAAAGGGTTTACGGCATTTTAGGTATTCATAGATGTACCTAAAGATGAGTTCCCCCTCACGTCCGGCATCAGTAGCCACGATAATACTATCGCATCTACCGATGACCTGTTCGATAATCTTCAACTGTTTTAACGCTCCGTTATCGGGAACATAACTTTTGTCCTTTTTTATCTTCCGTACCGTAAGGATAAAAGGGTCGGGCAATATGGGCAGGGCTTCCCTTTGGAAGCCCGACACCCCGTAATCTTCGGGCATCGCCAGTCCGACCAAATGCCCCAATGCCCACGTAACCTGATAGCCGTTCCCTGCGAGGTAGCCATCCCGTTTTTCGGTCGCTCCCAATAGGGTAGCTATTTCCCTCGCCACACTTGGCTTTTCTGCAATGATTGCTTTCATAATACTATCTCATTTGAATGGTTGAATGTTAGATTTCTCTTTGAGAAACCCCTCCGTTTTCTGTGAGAGGGGATTTCCAAAGAGAAATGTTTTTTTAATGGTGTTATCTCCTTACCCCTTTGGATTTAGCCGGACGGTTGTGTTCATTCTGCCGTTGCTGTTGTGTTTGATTTTTCGGCTTTTGTTGCTCCGGTTTCAGAGGCTCGTTGATGTTCTTGGTAGCCTCGTTGGTTTTCCCGTTGGAGTTTACGGCAACCTGTGTTTTGTGCGCCTCGGTAGGCTGTGCCTTATTTTTCAACGCATTGGGGTTTTTAAAGCTGAAATCATAATTTCCCGTCTCTTTGTTAAGCGTGACATATCCTTTATACGGGTTTCCTTTTCCATCCTTGAAATCCGAAACGTAAATCGTCTTGCCCTCGGTGAGTTGCTTGTATTGTTCATCGGAGAACGTTTTGCCACGGTAGTATTTCGGGTCGTTTTCCTGTGTCTGTTTGGGGGCTTTATCACCAAAGAGAAACTCCGTATATTTTTTGTCGGCGTTGAACTGCACATGGGCATTTTTGTTCGTACTGTTCTTAAAATCCAACCCCTCTAAATAAATGGCTTTCCCATCTTTCAAATCCCGTTTTTGGTCTTCGGTCAGTTTTACGCCCTTAATCTCATCGGGTACTTTTATCCTATCCTGCCGGAATGCGATAACCTCGTTCGTTAGGTGGTCGATACTGATAATGGACGGTATCTTTTCGCCTGTCTTGCGGTTGGTCAATTCCACCACACGCCCCATGTTTCCGGTTTTGAGCAGGTTTTCCCTGTCCTCTTTGGTAAACTCGTGACCAAAGAAAGGGGCTTTGAGGTTGGGTTCATGCCGTACACCGTACATCATAAGTACAGGTTTTCCGTCTTCACCGTCTTGAAAACCGAGCCTTGCATCCGAGCGCATGATAACCGCACCGAAATTGACGCTTGTGGGATATACCTTATTGGTCTTATAGCCCTTTAACAGCAAATCCAATTGCCCGTCTTTGTCAAGCCTCTCTTTGTTTATCCCAAATTGCGCTAAATAATTCCAGTCCACATCTTCCGCCTTATAGCGGTATTCGCTTTTTTCCTGTGATTGCTGCGCTTCCAGTGTCGCCTGTGGTGCTTCCACATCCTTTTTGGTTTCCTGTTGTTGCTCCTTTGGCTCTTTGACCTCATGCTTTGCCATGACAGCCTCGCCCTCTTTGGTGGGTGCATCTAGCTGTTTCTGCATTTCTTTGGCGGTTTCGACCGCTTCCTTTGCAGGTACTTTGAAGAATGAAAAATGGGTCGGGTCTTTAAGCTGTCGCCAAAAGTTGGAGAAGAAATTTGTAAATAAATCTCCGGCTCTCTCAACCCGCATAAATTGGCTTTGGTTCTTCTTGGTGGCATCAACAGTTTTCAGATTGCCGTTTTCGTCAACACCCGTGACCGCTTGGATTTTCTTTTTTTCCTTGTCCATCACCAACAGCACATCCGAAAGCTGTTCGGGATATTGCTGTGGATTTTCAATTGTCTGTTCGCTCATGATATTGATTATTTAAAGATTATATTGCCCGAAAGTAGGCGAAGCAGGTACGGCTATGCCGTACCTGTCTTTTCGTGGTAGGGTTTGTCATCGGTTTTCTTTTGTACGCCGTATAGGTGCTTTGAAACTTTCCCTGATGAACTGGTGTACATCAGATAGTTTGTAGTACAGTTTTCCGCTGATGGTGTAATACGGTAGCTTGCCCGTGGAGCGGTATCGTTGCAGGGAACGGTGGCTGATTTTCAGCATGAGGAGCAGGTCTTGGTTGTCCAGTAGTTCCTCGCCGTCTATGCTGTGCCGTTCTTTCTTGATGTTTAGGACGTACTCTTTCAAAATATCGAAACGCTCCATTATACGTTCCATCCATGCGATAAATTCCATTCTGTCGATGTTCATAACAAATACTTTTAATGATTTCTAACACCACAAAATTGGAGCGATTGGCGCAGGCTGTCTTCCGATACGTGTCTATCAAAAAGGCACTTTTTTCATTTTTTTACAATTCATGTAAAGTGCTGTTTTTAGGAGCTTTTCGCACTTTTGGTCAATCGGTCGGCATCCAAATCAATGGATTTGCCGATAGACACATATAGGCAAACGGGCAAAAAAAGGGGCTGTATCGTTCATTTTGATACAGCCCCTTTTCTGTTTTAAGATAATCAAAACACTACCGTATCCTCAAACTCACAATATCGCTCCAGTCCCCAGTTCCATGGCTATTTATCGCACGTACCTTAATGAAAACTGTTGATCGAGACGGCATTCCTTTAATCACGTTATTCCGGGATCGGGTAGTAAAAAGTGAATTCTCCCACTGGAGTTTAGGCGAATGGGGTTCAACTTCATCATATGACGTCCATACCGCATACCTGCACTCATAGGTCAGATCTCTGCCCAACGGATTAAAATCGAAGCGGATTTCGTCGAGGAGTCGCCCATCAGAAAGCCGCCCGCCCGTAGGTACTCCCGGTACCATGCCTTTCTTGCGTCCTGTAAACACGGGAAACCCCGATGTATACAGGATGGACAATTTCCCTTTGGCCACAAAATTGACATGGGCTGCCAGCTCGCCCAATAAAGTGGCTAATCTTGCCTTACTCTCCCGTTTGAGCTCCCTGTCGACACGTCCGCGTGTCCAGTTGACTCGCGCCAAATTCATCAAATACTCATTATAGGCACTTTCCAGTTCTGAAAGCGATGGAGTGGGATCCGGAAAGTGAGGATTCCCTTCCATTGCAGTAAGCACAATATCCGCTTCTACTAATAACACGCTATCTCTATGCTGACCAAAGCCTCCTAATACACGTATATAGCTCATAACTAAAATTTTAGATGTACTTGTTTATATTTTGGATTAAATAATGACACTCATTGTGAGGCAACATAATGTAATTATATACAAATATAGCGTTAATAGAATTAGTATTAACGGTATTTAAAAATATAACAACGTATTTTTAATATAAATAAACGTTAAAATATATTTATATTACAATATTATAAAATATAAATACGTAATAGTATATTATATCAACAGCATTATAGATTAAAATAATAGAAAAATATGTCTAATTAACGTAATTAATAAATAAAATAACGGTATAAAATAATTTATAAGCGTTAGTTTAATATAAACCGACGTTGAAATAAAATATAATTCCGTAAATATAATTTAAAACACCGTTATTGTGCTATAATCCTAAACAAAAGAATTGACATCTTTTTCCTGCATCGATCACTTTGAAAGAAATGAAAGAAATAAGTATGATCGACCTTCTTTAATGGCTTTATCGGTGGATAGTTCATTATTCTGATAAATAAAAGCAATTGTTGAATATACCCACTTACAGTAGTTCTCGGAATATTTTATTTTTTCACGAATATTTGTTATCTTGCGATTAAATAGCGAGGGGTTGCAGACCTTGTAGTCTGCCCTTTGCCTATGCTAGCCAAGAGTATGCTGTATCCATTACGTCATATGGTATTGATGTTTGGGATGAACCTTATTTCATGTGGAATATTGGCCCAAACGACATTGGTCATCAATGAGATCATGGCGAATCCTAATAATGGACAGTTGCCGCCGTACGAATATATTGAGCTGTTCAACAACAGTACGGAGACCATCGAATTGGCAGCATACCGAATTGGGATCGGCAATACCCTCGTCGATCTGCCGTCTTACAGCCTATCTCCACAACAATTTGTCGTCCTATGCAGCAGTGCAGCTTTGCCCCAGTTTGAGCCTTTTGGAGATGCGTTAGCATTGAGCCGATGGCCAGCACTCAACAATACAGGGGCAATCATTTCGCTGACTCGTGATGAGGAACTTATTGATCGGGTAGAGTATTCGAATCGTTGGTATGGAAGTACGGCCAAAAGAAATGGCGGATGGAGTTTGGAACGGATCAATCCGAATATCCGCTGTAATGTTTCTTTCAATTGGATTGCCTCTGATCATCCGTTAGGAGGCACACCTTGTGTGTCTAATTCCGTCTACGATTTGTATCGTATGCCGCAAATCTTTGTCAACTCCGCCGGAATAGAAAACAACAAACTTGCTCTTTCTTGGAATACAACAGTTGAAGATATGGATTTCCATGTGGAGAATTTTGAGGTAGCTCCGCATATGGGTATTCCTGAGCGTATTGAAATCTCCTCTTCCAAAGATACACTTTACCTTTACTTTAATCGGGACTTTGAAAAGAACCTCATTTATACATTGAAAAGTAAGGGTGTGCGGTGGTGTGGGTACGATATGGATGTGGAGGACATGACCCTATTCCAACAAGGCGATATCCAGTACAACGATATTGTGATCAATGAGGTCTTGTTCAATCCTAGGCCTGGTGGAGTAGATTTTGTGGAAATACTGAATAGAAGCGATCATCCCGTCAACTTACAGGACTGGAAGTTAGGAACGAGAGTAATCAGTACGGAAAAGCTTTTCATCCATCCCGGCCAGCACTTGGCACTGACAACCGATCCGACCGTCCTGTACACTCATTATAAAACGGATGAAAACCAATTTGTCCATGCTATGCCCCGTTTGCCGGCTTATGCCAACCAAAAAGGTATAGTTACTTTATTTTCTCCCGACAAGATGATTGATTCGCTATCTTACCATGCGGATATGCACCAGCCTTTTCTCAAGAATGAAAAAGGGATTTCGCTCGAGCGCCAATCACCGGATAACCCGACCAATGCGCACGACAACTTCCGCTCGGCCTCCACTTGGAGCGGAGGGGCTACACCGGGTTACAAAAATTCTGTACAAAACGACCTTATTTTGAAAAAAAATAAAATTTTTTTAAGTTCCAAAACCGTATCTCCGGATCAAGATGGATTCGAAGATTTTTTGGAAATAAACTATGAATTGAATGCTTCGGACTATATGATGAATGTGCATATTTTCTCAGAAAGCGGACGATTAATCAGCCGATTGATTCGACAGCAGAGTGCAGGTTCAATGGGCAAGGTCACCTGGGATTGCCGTGCCGAATCCGGCACTTTTGTACCCTCTGGGATATACATTTTTTCCGTCGAGATATATACTGCAAAAGGTGTTCGAGAGCTGCAAAAAGGCGGTTTTGTTGTGACCCGTCAGACGTTGGCCTATTGACAATTAGCAAATAAATAAACTATCTTTGCTTGATGAAAGACACCATAATAATCATTGGATCGAATGGTCAGATCGGCACAGAATTGGCCATCGCCCTGCGCAAAAAATTTGGGGTATCCAATGTCATCACTTCTGATATCAGAGAGCCTCAGCATAGAGGAAGTGACGAGATCTTCGAAACGATAAATGTCTTGGATAAAGAGGGGTTGAAAAAACTCTTTGTAAAACATAAACCCACACAGGTCTATTTGCTGGCAGCCATGCTCTCGGCCGTAGGAGAGCAATATCCGCAGAAAGCATGGGATCTGAATATGAACGGTCTACTGAATGTATTGGATCTATGCCTCGAATTGGGTATTAAAAAGGTCTTTTGGCCAAGCTCTATTGCTGTGTTTGGTCCTCACTCGCCCAAAACGGCGGCACCGCAATATTGTACCATGGATCCCAACAGCATATATGGCATCAGCAAGCTGGCGGGAGAGCGGCTGTGTGAATATTATCATGCCAAATATGGTCTGGATGTCCGGAGCATCCGCTATCCGGGTGTTATTTCCTGGAAGACAGCACCCGGAGGAGGTACGACGGATTATGCCATACACATTTTCTTCGAGGCGCTGGCCAAAGGCTCTTATGCTTGCTTTCTTTCTGCAGATACGGCTTTGCCGATGATGTATATGGATGATGCGGTCAGGGCAACCCTTCAATTGATGGATGCACCCGCAGAAAATATCCGCGTACGTTCCAGTTATAATTTGGGTGGAATTTCGTTCACACCGGCAATGATTGCCACTGAAATTAAAAAAATTCTTCCTAATTTTGAAATGTCTTACATTGAAGGAGATCCGCGCCAAGCGATAGCGGATACATGGCCAGAGAGTATCGATGACGAATATGCCCGTAAAGATTGGAACTGGTCCTTAGCTTTTGATCTACCTAAGATGGCAGAAGATATGATCAACAACCTTAAAAACAAACAGTAGAGAATGGGTAGAGCTTTTGAATTCAGAAAGGAAAGAAAATTTAAACGCTGGGCCAAGATGGCGGTTCAGTTTACCCGATTGGGAAAAGAGATAGCCATCGCTGTAAAAGAGGGTGGGCCGCACCCAGAGAACAACTCTAGGCTACGGACGGCTATACAGAATGCCAAGGCAGTCAATATGCCTAAAGATAGGGTAGAAGCTGCTATCAAAAGAGCATCGGAGAAGGACGCCAAAGGTTATGAAGAGTATGTGTACGAGGGCTACGGCCCACATGGTGTGCCTGTGCTGATAGAGACGGCGACAGACAATACCAATCGTACGGTGGCCAATATCCGTAGCTATTTTACCAAAGCAGGCGGGTCACTGGGAAAAACAGGATCGTTGGACTTTATTTTTCAACGCAAATCCATTTTCCGCTTTCCTGCAAACGATGATTTGGATATGGATGAATTGGAATTGGAGCTGATCGATGGGGGATTGGAAGAGTTGTATGTAGAAGCTGATGAGGAGGGCAATGACCAAGTCGTCGTCCAGACTTCTTTTGAAGACTTTGGAAACATGCAGCGTCTTTTGGAAGAGAAAGGTGTCGAAGTGACTTCCGCAAAATTAGAACGAATCGCCCTTTCCCACACCGCTTTGAGTGAAGAACAAGCTGCCGATGTCTTAAAACTGATCGATAAGATCGAAGAAGATGACGATGTACAGGCTGTATATCACAATATGGAATAATTGGTAGAGGATAATAAGAAAGAGGGCTTTGCCCTCTTTCTTATTATCCTTACATTTGTACATGGCAACTTTCGAAGAGTTTTTTGCTAAAAAGAAAATAGACCTTCAGGCATTGAGGAATGCGAAGCCGGAACTCTATACCGAATTCCATCGGCATTACCATGCTATGGGCGAAAAGAGTTTTGACCATACGAAGAAATTTTGGTTCAACAAACTTCGAAAAAGCTATAGGCTACATGAGGAGGAAGCACCGGTTCAGAAAATCGAAACCGCTGCACCAGAACAAGCTGTAACTACATCTAGTGGCACCAACAAAGCTTTAGGTTTTAAACCCAAATTCAGAGCCAATGTGACCAAGCCTATAGAGCCCGAAAAATCAGAACCTACGGCCGATACCAATCCTACTGTTACTGCGCAGGAAAATAAACCCGCAGGCTTCAAGCCCCGTTTTAAGGCCGGTGTGACCAAGACAGAGGATAAAGCGGTTGAAGCTCCTTCACCGTCAGAATCAAACGAAGAGGCTGTATCAAAGCCCGCAGGTTTCAAACCTCGCTTTAAAGCCGGTGTGACTAAGACAGAGGATAAAGTGGTTGAAGTTCCTCCATCCTCGGCATCAAATGAAGATACTGTACAAAAACCCGCAGGCTTCAAGCCTCGCTTTAAGGCTGGTGTAACAAAATCCGTTATCAAAGAAGAACCTGAAGCCACGGCAAGCGATGAGCAACCTGAGCCGGATCAAGCGAGTAAACCATCGGGCTTCAAGCCTCGATTCAAAGCAGGTGTAACCAAAACCAACAAAATTGATCCAGACTCTTCCGGCCAGTAGAAGGCTTTTTTATACCCAAATACGTTCATTATGTTAAAAGAGGAAAGACAAGCATATATTATCCATCAGATCAACCTACACAATAAGGTACTTTCGACTGACCTAAGCTTACAATTGAATGTATCCGAAGACACGATAAGGAGAGATCTAAACGAATTGGCCGAAAATGGCAAGCTTATCAAGGTGTATGGTGGTGCATTGTCCAAGTCTTTTCAGTTTCCGTTCCAGAATGGCGATGTATATGCCAAGGAAGGCAAGAAGGAAATCGCCGGCAAAGCCATTTCATTGCTCCAAAGTGGTATGACCGTCCTTATCGGTGGTGGCACCACTATGATAGAGCTTGCGAGACTGATTCCCAACGATTTGCAGTGCACTTTCTTTACGATCAGCCCATTGGTTGCTTTGGAATTGGCTGAAAAAGAAAACCTGGAAGTCATTCTTTTGGGTGGCAAACTTTCCAGGAACACAAATATCGTGACAGGTTCGCAAGTGATCAATGAACTTTCCGATCTTCGGGTAGATCTGTGCCTTTTGGGAACGAACAGTTTGTCGATAGAGGAAGGTATTACCGATTCAGACTGGGAAGTCGTACAGATCAAGCGGGCGATGATCAAATGCTCGAAGAGCCTTGCTATCCTCAGCATTGTCGAAAAGCTAAACTCTAATCAAAAGATGCGGGTAGCTCCTTTGAAAGAAGTCACCTATTTGATTACCGATATGGATCCGAAGGATAGAGCATTGAAAGATTTTGCCAATAGCATTACGGTGATTTAATCATTTTGTATGCTGTTTGCATCGTCTTGAAATATCAATGTGCGGGAAGTTTTCGCAACCAATTTATAGTGGAGGGCTGACATCTGTTTATATATTTCGGACTCCATCATCTCGGATAGATCGATATCGTCCTCGACCAGTACAAATGAAGGCCTATAATGCTGCCAATCATTGGATTTGAGAACGATGAGATCAAATCCCTCTGCGTCTATACTCAAAAAATCTATGTGTTGCCCCTTAGGAAGATATTCATCCAATACTTTTTTAAGGGGCATTGTTTTGACCGAAATCGCTTTCAAAAGTCGGTAAGGTGAGTTTTCCGTATCTCGTTTTTCCGACAATTCTTTGGAGAAACCGTTTAATGCAGGCTCGTTGAAACAATAGTAAGTCAATTCATCTTCGCGTTCGGCTATCCCTAAATTTAAATTGACATCCCGTCGCCTAAACAACCGGAATAATGGCATTACTTCAGGAGAAGGCTCAATATTTATGCCTCTCCACCCCTTATTATAAAAGTATTTGGTATTGGAGAATCTAAAAGGGTGATGCGCACCAACATCCACATAAAAACCTTTATATCTTTTAAGATGTTGGTAAAAGCTTCGGATGACCATATCTTCACCATCTTGAGAATAAGACCGAAAGCTTAAAAATTTATGAATAGGAAGATATTTTAAGATGAGTTTTTTTATTTTGTCCATAATCCATGGAAATATAATACATTAAAAACAATTCAACTACCTTTTGATGAGAATTGTAGGGTTGTGTTATGGAGTGTCATGGCCTTTTTTTAGTCGATGAATGGCTCTTTTTACGAGCCAGAGATTACTTTCAATACACAAATTGTGCCACATCATATTGTAATCAACTTTTCTGCTGGATACCATTCTTTTAATGGATTTGAGTATACCCTTAAAAGAATAATCGACCATGCCATTGACAGCCTTTGCATAATATTGAGCATGATGCTTTTTCCAGAGAGTCACCGCTTCTCGATCCACATACTGTTCATACGTCGATCCCGATAGTTTATCGTTCAAGCGTTCGAGTAATGTGTTTGCGCGCTCCTTGTCCCATAAAACGACGGATACATCTTTTTTCTCCACGACATGCAGATTACAGTGGTGGAATTTGGCATCCTTTAGCTCTATCTCCAAAAGGCCACCTATATTCCATTGGGGATGATCACTTGGGTACTCAAAATAAAAATTTCCCAGGCTGTAACAGATGGGTTTGTCTTTATAAAGCTCTATCCCTTGCAACACATGTGGATGATGGGCAATCAATATATCCGCCCCTTGATCCATTATTTCGTAAAAGCGTTTTCTCCATTCGGGAAGAGGTACGTCCAACATTTCTACACCGGCATGCACCTGTACGATCAGTACATCTACTTGCGCTTTGAATCTTGCAATATCACGATCTACTCTTGGGTGATTTACCCACGCATAGCCTACGTTTCTGTCTCCGTTCAACGCTCCGTAGCCATTCTCCCCATAAGCCACAAAGCCATATTTTATACCATCAATAGTCTTTGCGCACATGCCGTAAGCATCCTCTTCACGTCCAGCTCCCACAATACTATCTAAAGGAAAGGAATTTCGCGTCGCCAATAATCCCTCATCTCCATAATCGTGTATATGGTTATTGGCCAAAGCAAATAAATTAAAACCTAACTCTTGTAGCCATTCCGCCGCACGTGCGGCTTGATACACCAATGGCCCGGTCTTGTCTACAGACTTTCCGGCACCTTGCAGAGGGGCTTCCACATTACAGCAACGCATGATTGAAGCACGAAACAGTTGCTGGATTTCTGTTGAAAACTGAGGCTTGGAATGCAGTACAACATCCCCAACAAACAATAATTTATGGGATATGGACATGATGGTTTCTTTTTAATAGTAGCTTTTCCAAAGGTTTGATTGTCGTGTAGGCAAAATATGCCTCCATAAGATCGTTTTTGAATCCCAACAATTTCATGACTCCTTTTACTTTAGGTGTGTGCATCAATGTCTGGAATATCCGTTGTTTGGTATGGATATGCTGTAATTTTCTGTTTATCCATGCAAGATAGGAAGGTTTGATTACCTCTCGTAGTACTTCAATGTTCAAAGGTTCCAACTCATGATGCAATAACGCATAGTAATTGAGTGAATTTTGATAGGTATATGAATGTTTTTCTTCTTCAAAAAGAATATTGTTCTTTCGAAAATAATCTCTTTGCCAGACCCGATTCATTCGTCTTTCATCCACAATATTGAGCATGCTTAGGGCTATTTTTTCATCCAGGAACGGAGAATGGCCTGCAAATCCAAAATGGGCAGGAATAGACATCAACGATTGCAAAAGCATCATTTTGGTTCGCATGGCGGTGATGATGCGGTATTTAGGATCTTTTAATAAATCTTTTTGTGCCGAAAAAACGTGTTCCACGAGACCGGTATAATCTGCGGTCATCGCTTTTTTGGCATCGGCAGTCATTTGGTGGGTATGCCCTATTGACCGATATTCTCCAACATGCTCTATTGGCTTTACATGCACTGCACCCGCCCAAGCATCACCGATGATTCCACTCAACAGCCCCAATTTATTTTGGTTTTCGACTGCTTTTATTTTATCAAAAAATTCAATATGGTAGGTTCCGAATGAGCCTACAGAGCAACCAAATTGTGCAAACCATTCGTCCTGATAAGCATTAAACCTACCGAGTTCTATACGTTGCCATTTTGTGCCTAACCTCTTGGACAGTTCACGTGCATAGACGACCTCTCTGGAATCACTTTGGTTTTGGGAAGTGCCATAGGTATAGGCATGCACACGTGTTTTGTCCTCCAATACTACATTCAGCAGCCTCGAGTCAAATCCGCCGCTGGTAGGGATTAGAATGTCCCCTTCAAGAGAAGATGCCCATTTGTTGACGTCTTTGCTGATCATCTGTAGTACGTCTTCTTCATGCGTCGTCTTGTCAAGAAGATCCAATGTGGTGTCCGGATTATCCTGAATGTAGATTTTTCCATCCGCGAGATGTAAGCTCTGGTGGGGCAGAAGATACCGTACATGTTTGACAGGCGTATGGGCAAATACACAGTAACCGTAATCCAGATAAGCCGCCAATCCCAATAGGTCTATCTCAAAATTTCCGTAATCAATAACATCATGGATATTCGTGCCGTAATTTCCCGTGCGTTCGTGATAGAATACTGTTTGAAAACCGATCCAATTCCCTCTAGCTATTTCCATGTAAGTCTTTTTTTAAAAACGCCTTTTTACCAACTCGAGCACATCCGTCCAAATGGTATTGCGGGTAAGATGGCTAAGTCCACTATAAATCAGTAGAAAAATAATCCCTTGCAAAATAAGCATGGCAAAGGGATTGTTCAATATAGAAAAATATTGTGGCATATAACAAATAAAGGCTGCCGCTGCACCCATCAGAAATGAAGGCAGTGCATCCCTCAACTGTAAGCCCAGATGATAGCCATATACACGTCGGCTAAACAATGTAGAGATGATAAAACAAATAATCCGAACCGTCATCTGCCCCCAGATAATGTACAGGATACCCTTGTCGTAAGTCAGGAACAATAATAAACAGGCCAAGCCGATCTTCACAATTTCCAGCTGCAAGGCATATTTTGATTGGCCTTTGATATTGATAAAATTGACGTTCAGCTCGGTCAATGAAATAAACAGTCCGGCAAAGCAGAGCAATTGGAAGTACCCTACTGCATGGAGATACTTGTCGGTTAGTACCCATACAAATCCCGGCTCAGCCGCACTGATAGCAAATAAGCTCACGGGAAACAAGACAAACGACAGTGTAGACATGGTCTTTCTACAGGCATTGAGGAACCGGGGAGGATCATCCTGAAGCAATGTCAACGTGGAAAGAGTTGTGCCTTGAACCACGGAGGAAATAAGTAGATTTGGGGTTTCGCCCCATTTATTGGCCTGATAATAATAACCCGTTTGGAGGGTATTATAATATTTTCCGATGATAGAGTTGTACAAGGGGGATATGGTTTTGCCGAATAGATTGGCAACCATAAAAGAGAGCGAGAATCCCATGTGTTTTTTTAGGGAACTTTTGCTCACACGCATATCCAGCCTCCAATCCCCCCAGATCCAAAAGAAAGTTGTCCGAAAAACCGAATTAAGAACCGGCAACAAAACCAATACCCAAGCACCGAAACTCAGAAAGGTCATCACTATGGCAATTGCGCCGGACAGGAAGATGGACAGTATATTTACACGCGCCGTGATATTAAACTGCATATTTTTCAAGGTTTTGATATATTGGACTATACCAAAAGCATGAATGAGCAGTTGTAAGAATAGGACACGCGCATATAGCGTCAAGCCTTTGATGTGATAGAAGTCTTCGATAAATGGTGCGGCAAAGAAAAGAATCAGATAGAGAAGGCTGCTGATTGCTAGATTGAACACAAACATGCTGGAGTAGTCTTTCTCTTCGACAACCTTAGTACGGACCAATGATGTTCCTAAGCCACTGTCTATAAAGGAAGTTGCTACCGTTGAAAAAATCGTTAATACAGCTACGACTGCAAAATCTTCGACAGAGAGGACGCGTGCCGTCACGATTCCCACAATAGTCACTATAGCCTGATTGCCAAATCTATCGATGGCATTCCAGAATAAGCCCTTAAGGGTCAAATGTTTGGCATTATCACTCATATATCAAATCGATCACTCAAAGTTAGAAAAGTTTTTCGCTGTGTATAATAAAAAAGCAAGATACCATGGCCTTTTAGGTATATACTCATTATCTTTGTTAAAAAAACATTCAGCATCGGTCTTATATGATTGCTCCAATAGCCCTTTTTGTTTACAATAGGCCATTCCACACGCGGAGAACAATAGAAGCGCTGGAAAAAGCCGAACAGGCTGCTGAGTCTGAGTTGGTTGTTTTCTCCGATGGAGCCAAAGATGCAGAGGCTATTGCCAAGGTCAATGAGGTGCGGGCGATTTTGAGAGAACCCTGGGCTTTCAAGACGATCACTATTGTCGAAAGAGAGAAAAATTGGGGGCTTGCTGCAAATATCATCGACGGAGTCACCAAGGTGGTCAATGCGTATGGACGGGCCATCGTGTTGGAAGACGATCTGGAAATCTCCCCCTATGGCTTACGCTATTTTAATGATGGATTGGATCGGTACGAGCAGGAAGCGCGGGTCATGGAGATCAGCGGCTATATGTACCCTGTCAAAAATGTGGAGAAACTGCCCGAAACTTTTTTCTTTCGGGTTGCCAACAGTTGGGGGTGGGCTACGTGGAAAAGGGCTTGGGCAGACTTCAATGCCGATATCTACGCGCTCACAGCTGATTTTTCAAAGCAAGATATCAAACGCTTTAGCATTGACCACAGCGAAAATTTCTGGAAGCAGATCAATGCATTCAAAGCCGGAAAGATCAATTCATGGGCTATACGCTGGTATCTTTCCATCTTCAATCAGGGAGGGTTGGTATTGTATCCACGGCATTCCATGATACAGAATATCGGAACAGATGGCTCCGGAACACATTCGGACAATGACAGTATGTACCGTGTGATGCTGGCAGAAGAAGCCGTTACATATTTTCCCGACAAGATTGAAGAACACAGAGTGGCTTATGAGTCCATTAAACATTTTTACAGGCATCGAAAAGGCAATATTTTGCAAAGAGCTGTGCGTTTTGGCTTGAAATTGTGGCGTAATAAAAGAAAATAATAGTGAAAGACCCCAAAATATCCATTATCACCATCGTCTATAACAATGTCAGAGATATCGAATACACCATCCAATCGGTCGTTGGCCAAACTTATCCGTTTATAGAATACATTATTATTGACGGAGCTTCCACGGATGGTACGCTAGACGTTATCGAGCGCTACAAAGAGCATATTACTATGCTGATTTCCGAAAAAGACAAGGGAATCTACGATGCGATGAACAAGGGACTGGCCGTAGCGACGGGGGATTATGTGCTCTTTTTGAATTCGGGGGACGAATTGTTTGACAAAGACACCATACAGTACGTGGTAGACAAGGGCAAGGGTGCCGATATCATCTATGGCGAGACCAAGTTAGTCGACGAACAACGCCGTATCATAGGCGATAGAAGGCACAAAGCCCCTAAGACATTTAACTGGAAATCGTTTCGGTATGGCATGAATATCTGCCATCAAGCTATATATATCCGCCGAAGTATTGCCGAACCGTACGATCTGCGATACCAATTGAGTGCAGATATAGATTGGGTCATTCGGGCGGCAAAAAAAGCTCAAACAACCCAAAATGTGCATGCCTACATCGTGAGGTATCTCGTAGGCGGCATGTCGCAAAAAAGACATCGCCTAAGTCTCAAAGAAAGATATCAGATATTTAACAAATATTACGGCTTTCTGCCAAACTTTTTCAACCATATCATTATTGCATTTCGATTGATCAAACACCGCATTTCACATGGCAAAACAAGAGAATGATCTATTCAACCCCGAGATACTGATCGAATTGGCAAACAACAAAATGCCTTTCGGTAAATATAAGGATTGGCCTTTGTACCGTCTACCCGAACCTTATCTGGCCTGGTTTCACAATAAGGGCTTCCCTCCGGGAAAATTGGGTATGCAACTTGCTACGTTATATGAGATCAAGATCAACGGATTGGAATATTTATTGAAACCTCTTGTCAAAAAGTGATGCCCATCAATTTTTGTCTCTTTCTTTTTTCGTATCTTTGCCCATCGAAATTTTAACATTAAACGCCGTTTGCAGCGGTATCAATGACTTATGGCAGAATATCAAACATTGCTGTACTATTGCTACAGCCCTATCGAAAATGCGGAACAGTTTGCCGCTGATCATTTGGAATTTTGCAAATCACTGGGTTTGGTCGGACGTATCATCGTTGCCAACGAAGGCTTGAATGGTACAGTATCGGGTACATCGGAAGCCTGTAAAGCCTATATGGATGCCGTACACGCCGATCCAAGATTTGCCAAGACAGATTTTAAGATTGACAATGTGGACGAGCTCTCCTTTATTAAGATGCATTGTCGTTACAAACCTGAGATCGTACATTCGGGTTTGCGAAACCCCGAAGTGATCGATCCGAACAAACAAACGGGAAAGCATCTCGAGCCAAAAGAATTCATGGAAATGAAAGACCGTGATGATGTCGTGGTATTGGATGTGCGTTCGAACTATGAACATAGTGTTGGCCGTTTCAAAAACGCGGTAACATTGGATATCGAAAACTTCCGTGAATTTCCGGAAAAGGTCAAAGAGCTTGAAAAATATAAAGGAAAGAAAATATTGACCTATTGTACGGGTGGCATCAAATGCGAAAAAGCTTCGGCCCTATTGTTGAAAGAAGGTTTTGAAGAGGTTTATCAGCTCCATGGGGGGATCATCAAGTATGGAAAGGAAGCGGGGGGGAAGGATTTCGAAGGCGAATGCTATGTTTTTGACAATCGTGTCACTGTTCCGGTTAACTCCGTCAATCCAACAGTCGTTTCTACCTGTAAAAATTGTGGTACAACCACTAAAAAGATGATCAACTGCGCCAATCCGGAGTGCAATGAACATTTCACCCAGTGTGACGAGTGCGGTTGGAAAATGGACGGTTGCTGTTCGGAAGAATGTAAATCACACCCACGCAAACGACCCTACGACGGAACAGGCTATTATGTGAAGTTGCCACAACCGGTAAACGTAGAGAAAATATCGAAACGGAAGCACAAGAAGTTTGTAAACTAGACTTCTGAACGAGAGTGTCTAAAAAGCCAATCATACCGTCATTTCGACGAGGTACGAGGAGAAATCTATGGCTAAGCAGCTTTTCAACTTGTTGAAAATTAGTTAATTCTAATTCATCCATAGATTTTCCTGCGGAGAGCTCGTTTCACTCGGTTCTCTCTTCGTTCGAAATGACGATTATATGAATTGCCAGACCTTTTGAGACACCCTCTATTATCTACGCTATCTACCTGTAGTTCCTAAAAAACCTTAAATTTTGTTAAGTGGCATAATAATTGTCTGTTGTAACACGTTAACAGTAACAAAAAAGTTGCAAAAGAAGTAAGGAAAATAAGGAGAGATACATGTATAAAGTGAAGAAGAGAATAACCATCATCATAGGCATTGTAGGCGTGCTAGGAACATCCATTTTATTGACCAATTGTTTATCGGGCGTATCAAGAGAAAAAGAAAATACAACAAAACCACTGGCCCTTCCCGTCCATGAAGTAGCGTATTCGGATGCGGTCACGGTCAAAGACTATATCGGTAATATCGAGGGTAAAGTCAATGTAGAGATACGTCCCCAAGTAGAAGGGCTGTTGCAGGAGATCTATGTCGACGAAGGTGAGTATGTCGAAAAGGGGCAAAAGCTGTTTAAGATCGACCCTTCTACATATCAGGAAAATCTCAATAACATGATCGCTACGGAACAAGTGGCCAAGGCAAAGCTCAAAAATGCCAAGCTCGAAATAGACCGTCTGAAGCCTCTGGTAGAGAACGATGTTATTTCGGGAGTCAAATTGGCTGCTGCACAATCCGATTATGAAGTGGCCAAAGCTACACTGGATCAAGCTTCGGCTGCGGTAAGAAGTGCACAGATCAACAAGGATTTTACGACCATCACCGCACCAGTCAGTGGATATATCGGACGCATACCCAAAAGGGTCGGTAATCTGGTCGGCAAAGGAGACAAAGAGCCGCTGACCTATCTGTCCGATGTGCAGGAAGTCTATGTTTATTTTTCCATGAGTGAGTCGGATTATCTGTATTTTTCCAAGATGCAGGCCCATCAAGATAGTATCCATGGTGTGCAATACAATGAAAACAAGAAATTGACATTCCCAGACGTCACGCTCGTGCTTGCCGATGGTGAAGAGTATCCGAAAAAAGGGATTGTCGATGCTGTCAATGGACAGGTAGATCGGACGACCGGCGCCATCTCATTACGTGCCACATTTCCTAATCAGGGAAATATGTTGCGATCAGGAAGCAGCGGAACGCTCAAGGTAACCGAGGTCAAAAAACAAGTTATCCAAATACCACAGGTTGCCATTAGCGATTTACAGGATAAGACTTTTGTATTTGTCGTCAATAAAGATAATACCGTACAGCGCCGAAATATTACGATCTCGGGTAAGAGTAAGGCCAACTACATTGTCTCGGAAGGGTTAAGTGCAGGAGAGCGTATCCTAGTCAGTGGCTTTGATAAATTGACAGACGGATCGGTTATTACACCTATTTAGTATTCTCAAAAAACGGATACATAATTTTTTTGCAGGTGTTGTTTGTCTGGTTTTTTAAACTTATCCGACGAACGGCAGTACTACTTATTCATTACTATGCTCAAACAATTTATCAGCCGACCTGTCCTCGCTACAGTCGTATCTATTCTACTGGTCATATTGGGGCTCGTGAGCCTTGTCATGCTCCCGGTTTCCCGGTTTCCCGAAATAGCACCGCCTAGCGTTATTGTTTCATTGAGTTATCCGGGAGCCAATGCGGAAACAGTGGCTACCAGTGTGCTTTTGCCCATAGAGGAAGCTATCAATGGGGTTGAAAACATGACTTATATCAAGTCTTCTTCCTCCAATTCCGGATCAGGTTCGGTACAGGTCTTCTTCAAGACGGGAACCAATCCTGAAATTGCTTCTGTAAATGTACAGACCCGGATATCCAAGGCTACCAGCGCCATTCCTGCTGAAGTCAATGAATCGGGCATCACCGTCATGCCCCGGCAGAGTGGTGTGATCATGACGATCAACCTCTATTCGGATCATCAAGACACGATCTATGACGAGACCTTTCTACAGGCCTATGCACAGATCAATCTCATGCGTCCCCTGCTGCGGGTAGACGGAGTGGCTCAGGTATCTCGGTTGGGAGCCAGGGATTACGCTATGCGGCTGTGGCTCAATCCCGAAAAACTGGCACTTTATAACTTGATCCCCAAGGATGTCATGGATGCCATCAAGGATCAGAATTTTGAGATTGCTCCGGGAAGATTTGGGGAGACCTCGGGAGAGGCTTTTGAAACCGTCATCAAGCACAAGGGGCGCTTGACCCAGCCGGAGGAGTTTCAGAATATCGTTGTCAAAACCAATAAAGATGGATCGGTCCTGTATCTAAGGGATATTGCAAGGATTGAATTCGGTGCAACGAATCTGAGCAGCGACAATAAGGTCAATGGGTATCCGGGACTTACGCTCAATATCACACAGACAAGCGGATCCAATGCCCATGATATTGATGTCGCTGTGCGTAAGGTGTTGGAAGAACAGGCCAAGTCTTTTCCCAGAGGTATTCATTACGAAATCACATATTCTGTACGGGATCAGATCGATGAATCGATCAATCAGGTCAAGCACACTTTATTTGAAGCATTTATACTGGTTTTTATCATTGTCTTTATCTTTCTACAGGACGTGAGAGCTACCTTGATACCAGCGATAGCCATTCCGGTATCTTTGATCGGTACATTTTTCTTTTTGCAGCTGTTTGGGTTTTCGCTCAATGTACTGACCATGTTTGCTCTTGTACTGGCCATCGGTATCGTTGTGGATGATGCGATTGTCGTCGTGGAGGCGATATACCATAAAATGCAAAGTACGGGCATGAAGGCAAAAGAGGCTACTTTGTCCACCATGTCCGAAATCACAAGCGCTATACTTTCCATTACGATGGTCATGGCCGCTGTGTTTCTTCCGGTAGGGTTTATGGAAGGTCCGGCGGGGATATTTTTCCGACAGTTTGCTTATACATTAGCTACGGCTATCCTTATTTCGGCACTGAATGCCTTGACACTTAGCCCCGCATTATGTGCCTTGTTGCTCAAAAGTCCTACAGCTCGTAGAAAAGAAGAAAAGAAAAATCACAGTAAATTTCAACGATTTAAGATCGCTTTTTTCGAAAACTTCAATACCTCTTTTGAGCGGGTGACCTCCAAGTATCTTGTTGCGGTCAACTTTTTGATCCAACGTAAAACAATAGCCTGGTTAGGATTGGGTGTGATAACAGTTATTGGCGTGATTTTGATGCTCAGAGCGCCCAAGAGTTTCATTCCTACAGAAGATGATGGCTTTGTTACCTATGTGTTGGCCATGCCTCCCGGAGCTTCGTTGGCTCGTACCACCGAAGTGCTTCATCGTGCAGACAGTATATTAAAACACCGTGCAGACATCTTGGGTATGACCACTGTATCGGGCTATAATGCATTGGAAGGAAGTTCCAGTTCGGCTTTTGCTACAGGTTATATCAACCTGCTGCCCCATGCCGATAGGAAAAAGACAAAAGATATCAAGGCTTTTATGGATAGCGTACGATCAGATCTTTCGCAAATCAACGAGGCCCGTTTTTCTGTGTATCCAAGGCCTACCGTGCAGGGATTTGGAGATTTTGCCGGGGTAGAGATGGTCTTGCAGGATCGTATGGGTGGAGATATCCGTGATTTCAATACGATAGCGGACACCTTTATCAATCAACTCAACGAGTTGCCGGAAATAGCAACAGCATATACCAGTTTCAAAGCCAACTTCCCACAATATGAAGTCAATATCGATGTAGTCAAAGCTAAATCCTTGGGTGTGAGCATCAATGCACTGATGTCCACGATCCGTACTTACTTTGCCCGTGTGCAAGCAGGGGATTTTAGTCGGTTTGGCCGTCAATACAGGGTGTATGTACAGTCTGATTTTGACTTTAGAAAGGATCCGGAATCGTTCAATTCGATTTTTGTCCGTAACAATGAAGGCAAGATGGTCCCTGTCAGTACGGTGCTGACACTAGAAAAAGTCGTCGGCCCTGAAACCGTATCCCGCTATAATCTATACAATGCTATTTCGGTCAATATTACACCGGCGAAAGGATATAGTTCCGGCGATGCTATGGAAGCTATACAGCAGTTGGCTGAAGACAGGCTTCCCGGTAATTACGGCTATGAATGGACAGGAATCAGTTTTGAAGAAAGTCGTTCAGGATCCCAGACTGTGCTTATTTTTGCATTGAGCATCTTGTTTGTTTATTTTCTGCTTGCCGCTCAATATGAAAGCTATATCTTGCCATGGGCAGTACTGCTGTCTGTACCTGTCGGGTTGATAGGTGTATACTTGAGCATTGCTCTGGTTGGATTACAAAATAATATTTATGTACAAGTAGGTCTTATCATGCTGATCGGATTATTGGCCAAGAATGCTATACTGATTGTGGAGTTTGCTGTACAGGAACGTCGGAGGGGACAGACTATTGTATATGCTGCGGTCAATGGAGCCAAACTTAGGCTGCGTCCTATATTGATGACCAGTTTGGCTTTTGTCGCGGGCTTGATCCCGTTGATGTGGACCGTGGGCCCTTCTGCTATCGGCAACCACTCGATCAGCTACAGTGCAGCAGGCGGTATGCTGTTTGGTGTGACCTTTGGCGTATTTATTATTCCCGTCTTGTTTGTGGTATTTAAGACTCTTGACGAAAAAGTGAAAGCCATGTTAAATAAGGAGGAAGATTAAATGATAAAATGGAAAAGTATTCAAGGATTGGCCGTAGGAGCTGTTTTTGTCCTCCTTGTCGTGCAGGGCTGTAAGGTTGGTCATCGGTATAGCAGGCCAGATCTGGATCTTCCCGAAAAGTATAGGGGAGACGTTATCGACAGCACAGCAGATACGGCCGGAATGGCACATGTACATTGGGGGGATTTTTTTCAAGATTCTATATTGAAAGATCTTATCGATACGGCTCTGCAAAACAACAATGATGTAAAGACGGCCTTACTCAACTTACAGATCGCCAACCGTCAATTGTTGCAAAATAAAGCAAACTACCTACCTTCGGTCGATATGGACATTGCCACGGTCAATAAACAATGGCGATCTAGAGACTTTGGCTCTAACCCTGCTTCCAGATGGTATGATCGAAAGCAGACAGATGCACCTGATGATTGGTTTACCTATGTGTCCCAGTTTGGGACACAGCTCAACTTCAGTTGGGAACTGGATATCTGGGGCAAGATCAGTAATAGGAAAGACCAGCTATTGGCCGAGTATCTGGATACCGACGAAGCACGAAAAGCTATACAGACCAATCTCATTGCGCAGGTGGCCAAGGGCTATTTTAATCTACTGATTTTGGATGCAAAAATAGAGGTGGCCAAGCGAAATGTCATGCTCAATGACAGTACCATTCGTATGATCAAATTGCAATATGATGCGGGAGAAATTACAGCGCTGGCCATTCAACAGACTGAATCCCAACGGCTTTTGGCCGCCTCCCTTGTTCCCGAGCTGGAAAAAGAGATCATATTGCAGGAGAATGCATTGCGTATCCTGTCCGGAAAGTTGCCCGATGCTGTCAATCGCAGTCGCGATGTGGAACATATCTTTGGCACTACGGGCGAACCACCTATATCCCTAGGTGCGCCATTGGACATTCTTCGCAATCGTCCGGATATACGCAGTGCAGAGTTTCAGCTTATTGCGGCTAACGCAAAAGTGAATATTCAGCAAACGATGCGCTATCCTTCATTGAGCTTAGGAGGAGCATTGGGTGTAAATTCCATGTTGCCACAAAATTGGTTCAATATTCCTGGTGCGTTGCTTGGGAATGTCAGTGCAGGATTGACAGCTCCGATCTTTCGAAACAAAACACTCCGAACACAATACGAAGTGGCCAAATTGGAGCGGGATAAGGCTGAAATAAGCCTTCAAAAGCAGGTATTGGAAGCCGTCAACGAAGTGTCGAACGCTATTGTCACCGTGGACAAGCAACGTGAGCAACTGGCTCTTGCCCAACAAAGGGTGGACAATGCCCAGCTCGCCGTCCGCAATGCCAACCTATTATTTAGAAGTGGGTATGCAACATATCTGGAAGTCATCACTGCACAGGGTAACGCCCTCAACAGCGACCTTGCACTGGTCGAACTCAAACGCGAACAACTCGAAGCCTTTGTCGACCTGTACCGTGCTTTGGGTGGGGGATGGGAGTAGATAATTACGAATTATAGAATTATGATATTATTTATTCATAATTTATCAAACTTCCATTGCACGTAGTTGATGTTCTTGTCCTCCGCCAGATATTTACGCTCGTAGTATGTCTTGATAGCAAGGACATCGTTCACTAAATCTGATTGGTATAGGTCAGTTGTTTCCTTTAGTTTGGGGAGTTCTTGTAACGCGATTTGTTCCAACGTATAGGCGTAGAAGCCATCGTTGTCCGTCTTGAGGTGCATAATGCCACCCCCTTGAAGAATGCGATTATATTTTGCCAAAAAGCTCGGATTCGTCAATCTTTTTTTCTCCCGGCTATCCTGTGGTTGTGGATCGGGAAAAGTAATCCATATCTCAGACACCTCGTTTTCGGCAAAATGCTCGAGAATGGTCTCGATCTGAATACGTAAAAAACCGACATTGTCAATCCCTTCTTCCAAGGCTGTCTTTGCACCGCGCCATATCCTGTTGCCTTTGAAGTCGATGCCGATAAAGTTCTTTTCGGGAAACATCTTGGCCAGATTGATCGTGTACTCACCCTTTCCACAAGCCAGTTCGAGGACCAAAGGCTTGTTGTTTCCAAAAAACGTAGAAGCCCACCGTCCTTTGTATTCTTTTCCGGCGTCTAGTTGGACTACATTTTTGAATGTAGCCACCTCTGCAAATTTCCTTAGTTTATCCTTGCCCATAATCCATATTGAGCTGCAAAAATAGGTTATTTTTTCTGTTCAAAGACTTCTGAAGTTTAACTTTATTTTTATATTTTTAAAGGCAAAGTTGAGGGTTTCGCTGTTTCAAGACTTCGGAAGTTTGTCCGATTTTATCTAAGTTTGCAACAATCAATACACTTAATCCGTGGAAAAGGAAGATAAGATATATGTTGCCGGTCATAGAGGGATGGTCGGTTCTGCTATTTTGAAAAAACTTCAAGAAGAAGGATTTAAAAATCTCGTAACCCGTACATCCCAGGAGTTGGATCTCCGGGATCAGGCTGCTGTAGCGGAATTTTTCAAATCAGAAAAACCTCAATATGTGTTCCTTGCAGCAGCAAAGGTGGGCGGAATAGTCGCAAATAATACCTATCGGGCCGATTTTATCTACGAAAATCTGGCTATACAAAACAATGTCATACACCAATCTTACGTTCATGGTGTCAAGAAATTGATGTTCTTGGGTTCTTCCTGTATCTATCCCAAGATGGCCCCGCAGCCCTTGAAAGAGGAATATCTCTTGACCGGCACGCTGGAACCCACGAACGAACCTTATGCCATCGCAAAGATCGCAGGTATTAAAATGTGCGAAGCCTATCGTGCACAGTATGCTTGTAATTTTATATCGGTCATGCCGACCAACCTGTATGGTTACAACGACAACTACCATCCTCAAAATTCGCATGTGTTGCCCGCACTTATCCGTCGGTTTCATGAGGCTAAAGAAAACGGTGTGTCCGAAGTGGTGATTTGGGGTACAGGTACGCCGCTTAGAGAGTTTCTCTTCTCGTCCGATCTGGCGGATGCCTGCGTATTTTTGATGCAGTATTATGATGAACCCCAATTTGTCAATATAGGTGTTGGCGAGGATATCCCTATCAAAGATTTGGCCTTGCTGATCAAACAGGTCGTCGGGTATGAAGGGGACATTTCCTTTGACCGTAGCAAGCCGGATGGTACACCGCGCAAACTGATGGATGTGTCCAAGATCCACAGTCTAGGCTGGAGACATAAAATCCCTTTGGAAGAAGGCATCCGATTGGCGTATGAGGATTTTAAGATCAAGAATTTATAGAAAATAATGTAGAGACGTAAGAGCTTACGTCTTTTGATGCCGACATTTTAAACCCTAGACAAAAAACGAAATCTGACATTTTAAAATAAGTTGCTTATTTTTGCGTTATGATTCAGTGTGAAAATCAGCTAAGTACCTATTTGGAAGAGACATGTGATGAGGAGAACGGGTTGCTGAAAAAGATACATAGGGAGACCTATCTGAAAGAGACCATGCCGCACATGCTGTCCGGACATTACCAGGGAAGGGTGCTGTCCATGGTCAGTAAGCTTGTTCGGCCAAAACAGATTTTGGAAATCGGTACATTTACGGGCTATGCTACATTATGTCTGGCGGAAGGCTTGCAGGAAGATGGTACGATTCATACGATAGATATCAACGAAGAGCAGGAAGAACGGGTTTCAGCTTATTTTGCGGAGTCACCTTATGGCTCCAGGATACACTATCACATTGGTGATGCTATAACGGTCATCCCGACGATAGCAGGAATGTTTGATTTGGTCTTTATCGATGCAGACAAGAAACGAAATCTGACCTATTATAATATGCTGATAGATCGTATCCCCCCCGGAGGTGTAGTGTTGGTAGACAATGTTTTGTGGAAAGGCAAGGTTTTTGATAGTAACCCGGATAATCAGACTAAACAGGTCTTGGAATTAAATCATGCATTGGCGGAGGACAAGCGTATGGAAAAATTGATCCTCCCGATTAGAGATGGGCTTTTTGTATTACGCAAAAAGTAAGGTTGAACTAAAAAAAAGAATATGCAGAAATCGTTATGTAAGCTATTGTTGACTTTCCTATGTTGTGTATGTGCAGTCATGTTGGGATTTGGGCAAAAGAAATTTACGCCATCCAGCTATATTGAGGAGTACCGAAGTGTTGCACAACAGCTCATGCAGGAGACCGGTGTTCCGGCGTCAGTCATATTAGCCGTAGCGATCCATGAGAGTGCCTATGGCAATAGCCGGATCGCTAGACATCTGAACAATCATTTCGGCATCAAAGGTAAAAACAACAGTAAGGCAATCCGGTCGGCATACAAAGGCTACGAGTCTACATTGGCTTCTTATAGGGATTTTGTTGGCCTGCTGAGAAGAAAGAGAACCACACAACCCTTGTTTAATGAAAAGTCCGCGACAGATTACAAGGCGTGGACCTTGGCCATAGCCAGGTCGGGCTATTCGGTCACAAAGGATTGGAGACATAAAGTACTTTCTACTATAGACAGGTACAATCTGGATGAGTATGATAAGGAGGCGGTCAACTAGTATTCATAATTTATGGTAAAATCATTATTCGCATTATTGGTAGCGCTTACATTGTTCTCCTCCTGTGCGACCAAGCGAGGAAGGACGTCCAATCCACCGTCTAAGACCTCCACACAGCGAAACTCTTCCTCTGGTGTATCCCTTTCGGGGCAGGCCTACATCAATCAATATAAAGATATTGCCATCCGTGAGATGAACCAATATGGCATACCGGCCAGTATCAAGCTGGCACAGGCCCTATTGGAATCAGGCAATGGTAATAGCTACCTGGCCAGAGAGGCAAACAACCATTTTGGGATAAAGTGTGGCGGAGTTTGGAATGGAAGGAGTGTCAGGCGCGCCGATGACAACCCAAACGATTGTTTTCGGGTGTACGATAATGCAGAGCAGTCCTTTAAGGATCATTCTCAATTTCTGTTGAGAAAACGGTACGAAAAGTTATTCACATTGGACAAAAATGACTATAGAGGATGGGCCAAAGGCTTGAAAGAAGCCGGGTATGCCACCAATCCCCGCTATCCCGACCTATTGGTTGATCTTATCGAAAGATACGAACTGTACCGATACGACCGGGGAGAGACGATTGTGGAGAAAGAAAAGCGAGAAGAGGTTGTAGAAAACATCATCGAAGTAAAAGAAGAGACCCAGCAGGTCGCCAAGACCGAAGAAATAAAGCCTCCGGTGGCGATGGTCATCCATGAGGTAAAGGCATCGCAAACCTTGTATGGTATCAGTCGTCAATACAATGTTACAATCGAACAAATCAAGCAGCTAAACGGTCTGGAAAGTGATAATCTGTCCATAGGACAGCTATTGGTCATCACAAAATAGCTTTAAAAGTTGTTAAATAGTATTCAAGTCATCAATCTATAATGTAGTTTTACAATTGTGAACACAATTGTCGGCTTTTTCTGTGCATTCTTTTTATTTTTGCTGAGTGCTGTTGCAATGGGACAGCAGAAAGTGGCCGGCTTGGTTTTGGACAAGGATACCCGTCAGCGTGTAGCCAAAGTCTTGTTGGTAAACAATACATCCGGGGCAAATGTCTTCAATAATGCGAAAGGGGAGTTTCACCTTGCGATGAAAAAAGGGGATGTGTTGATTGCCAAGCGGGAAGAATATAAAAGCGACACCTTAGTATACGAGGGTGAGCAGGTGATGGTGGTTTATTTGGAGAAAACATCGATATACATTGAGCCGGTCACGGTTGTTGCGAAAAAAAGTCCCGATCAGATACTGGCACAACGGCGGATCGATTATGCAAAAGCGTATAAACTTGCCGATCCGGGAGATTATTTTTCGGTAGGGCCCAATGGAGCAGGCCTGAGTATCGGCACAATATATAATTTGCTGAGTAAGGAGGGAAAAAATGCGCGAAAGCTGACGGCTTATTTTCAGAAAGAATATGAGGAGAATATGATCGATCTGAAGTTTTCAAGAATGTTGGTCAAAAATGTCACAGGATTGGATGGCGAATTGTTGGACAATTTTATGTTGAGGTACAGACCATCCTATACCTTTGTACAGATGGCAAATTCTTATCAGATGACAGGATATATTCTTTCAAAATACGAACAGTTTAAGATAAATCCGTACTATAAGCCGTTGCCGGACTTAATGAAAATAGAAATTGATGAAAAATAAAATAGAATTGATTGACTATAAACACGTACTAGGTGTCTTTTTAGGACTTTGCTTTGCTTGTGGTGTATACGCTCAGGAGAATCTGCGAGATCTTCGCGACAAACCTCAGACCACATTGACTAAGCAGGATACCGTCTCTAAAATACAGGTCAACCCTATTCAGGTACCTATACCCAAATTGGGTTTGGAGGTCAATTATTGGAAACATTGGACCAAGTTTGGGATCAATGCCAATCAAGCCTCGTTTAGCGAAAACTGGAGTGCGGGGGGAGTCAATTCATTTTCGTTGGGAGGTACTTTATGGCACAAGTCCGATTATACCCGCAATAATTTCAATTTCGTGTCGGAAGTGGATCTGAAATACGGTAAAATCAAGAACGATAAGCAGCTGGCGAAAAAAAATGTCGACCGGATTTTTTGGGACAATAAGCTATCCCACAAGATTTCGGCCAAATGGGCTTTGTTCTTTTCCCTTACTTTCGAGTCGCAGTTTGATGTAGGGTATGCGTATATGTCCTACAAGGAAACCAATCCGGAGACCGGAGAAGAAGAAACCAAGGAAAGGGTAAAAGATGTTCAAACCGCTTTTATGGGGCCCGGATATTTCACCGAATCGTTTGGTTTGGAGTACAAGCCTGACAAGACCTTTTCGCTACGGCTCGGTACCGGTACAGCTCGTCAGACCTTGATGATCAACTCCAAATCCAAGCCTTTGACGATAGATGAATATGCTGAGCGTTACCCCGACAATCCACCGATAACTGCTGACCAGAAGAAGTTTGGCCTTGATCCCGGTTATACTATCCGAAATGATCTGGCTTTTCAGATTACAGCCAATCTTGACAGAAATCTGTCGGACAATCTGAATCTCAAATCCCGTTACAATATGTTTGCCGACTACAAGGAGCTGAAAAATCCAGATCATCGTCTCGACGTCACATTGTCGGCAAAAGTGACGAAATTGGTAAACGTGACTTTGACAGGTATCATGCTATACGACAATGGTTGGAAGCCGGATGATGCACCCAAAGCGAAGGTACAGTGGAGCCAGGCATTGGCATTGGGCATGGTGTTTGCCCTACCAAGATAGTAGTAGTTGGATATAATGAGAAATTTTTCCTTTCTTGTGGTCGTTGGTTTGTTGCTCTTCATGGCAAGTTGTGTGTCCAGGAAGACGACGACTGTGGAGCTGAAGGGAAAGGAACCACTGCCCGGACGGATTATTGTCGATACAGCTGTTCTCCAACAGGCTGTACAAGAAGTCGTAAAGGATACGATAAAACCAGACATACCACTGTTGGATACCTCTTTGATACCAATTGCTCCCCTATTGACGCCGGAAGAGCGACTTGCTGAGCAAAAGAGAAGCGGGATATACAAACAGGCTGATTGGGCCAGTGCTATTCATTATGATCTGCGCAAACCTAATTTTGTCATTATCCATCATACCTCACAAAATAGTGTAGCCCAGACCATACGTACATTCCAATTGGAACATACACAGGTCAGTGCACATTATGTCGTAGGAAAGGACGGCCAGATCGTCCAAATGCTTAATGATTATGAACGTGCTTGGCATGCCGGACGTTCAAAATGGGGAGCAGTCACCGATCTCAATTCGGTATCCATAGGTATTGAATTGGACAATAACGGAAGGGAGCCTTTTCCGGAGCAACAGATTGGAGCTTTATTGGTGCTTTTGGATACCCTAAAGACACGGTATAACATTCCACAACTGAATTTTATAGGTCATGCTGATGTCGCTCCAACGCGCAAAGATGACCCCAATGCTTTTTTCCCGTGGAAGAAGCTTGCCGAGAGGGGCTTTGGGATATGGTATAATGAAGATTACCTATTGGAGCCCCCTGCTAATTTTAACCCAGTGGATGCTCTTAAGATCATAGGATATGACACCAGCAATCTTGGGGCAGCTATTCGTGCCTTCAAGCGTAAGTTTATTGTTAACAAGGAGGTCGATACCATATTGACTTCGTACGACAGGGCTGTTTTGTACGACCTGTATCGAAAGTATTATTAATAAGGAAAATTATGAATTACGAATTGAGAATGAATAATTTCCTAATTGGTAATTCATAATTATAACAAATAATCTACTTTTCAAAAGCTTCTTTGATCTTGTCTACATAGTCCAGTTTCTCCCATGTAAACAATTCCACTTCCATTTGCTTTTGTTCTCCTGTAGAGCTTTCAAACGTTTTGACGACCGTACGTGGTGTACGACCCATGTGTCCATATGCAGCTGTTTCCGAATATATGGGTTGACGCAGTTTTAGACGGTTTTCGATACTATAAGGAGTCATGTCAAACAGTTCACCTATTTTTTTTGCTATTTCGCTGTCCGAATAACCAACTTTATTCGTGCCGTAGGTATTCACATAGATACCCATTGGATCTTTGACACCGATAGCGTAGGAAATTTGCACGAGGATCTCGTCGGCTATACCTGCGGCCACGAGGTTTTTGGCGATGTGCCGGGTAGCATATGCTGCCGAACGATCTACTTTTGAAGGATCTTTGCCCGAGAAGGCCCCGCCTCCGTGAGCTCCTTTGCCTCCATAAGTATCCACGATGATCTTGCGACCTGTCAGTCCGGTGTCCCCGTGTGGCCCCCCTATGACGAACTTGCCCGTAGGATTGATATGGTATTTGATCTGATCGTTGAATAGCGCTTGCAATTCAGGTTTTAGCTGTGCTTTGACGCGAGGAATTAAAATGCTCTTGATATCTTCGGCAATTTTTTTCTGCATTTCCTCTTCCGAACCGAACTCGTCGTGCTGTGTAGAGATGACAATGGTATCGATACGGATAGGCTTATGGTCATCACTGTATTCCAGTGTGACCTGCGATTTTGCATCAGGCCGCAAATAGGTGATTTCCTTATTTTCACGTCGGATGGCTGCTAGTTCGTACAGCAACCTGTGTGATAGATCCAAGGCCAATGGCATATAGTTGTCTGTTTCGTTGTTGGCATAGCCAAACATGATGCCTTGATCTCCGGCACCTTGATCTTGTTTTGTTTTGCGATCCACACCTTGGTTAATGTCCGCTGACTGCTCGTGTATAGCCGAAAGCACGCCACAGGAATTGGCTTCAAACATATATTCAGACTTAGTATAGCCTATTCTTTCTATCACCGAACGGGCAATCTTTTGTACGTCAAGGTAAATATTAGACTTGACCTCTCCAGCAAGGACGACCTGACCGGTCGTTACCAAGGTTTCGATGGCTACGCGGGAATCTTCGTCCCAAGCCAGAAAATTGTCTATCAGTGCATCCGATATTTGATCGGCGATTTTGTCAGGGTGTCCTTCAGATACAGATTCGGAAGTAAATAAGTATGCCATAAGAATGTTTAAAAAATTATAGAAGGATGGAGAGCGCGTACGAGCGTAACAAGTGAAAAACAGATGTTTGTAGCGGTTTTTAGCACTTTTTTTTCGTGGTTGCAATCTCCTTCTTTACTTTTTGCAGTAAAATGCAAATCAATCCACTTTTTGTCGCCACAAAGCTACAACTCTTTCTGAATTAATAAAAGTTAATTATATCTTTACATTTTAGTCAGTGAATATCCATGCAGGAGCAGAAGAAAATACTGTTTGTCATCAACCCTATTTCGGGCGGCAAAAAGAAAACGGCTTTTAAGAAGACCGTGTTGGAGGTATTGGATTTGGAGAGGTTTCATCCGACTTTTCAACAGACCACGGGACCAAACCATGCCTATGAAATTGGCAAGCAGGCCATAGCGGATGGTTACGATGCTGTGGTGGCTGTGGGGGGAGATGGCACGATCAATGAACTTGGTTCGGCTCTGCTTGGTAGTGATATACCCTTAGGTATCATCCCCGAAGGCTCGGGCAATGGACTCGCCCTCTATCTGGGGATTCCGCTGAATGAGACTGCTGCACTGAGACGTATTAATCGGTTTGATGTACAGGAGGTTGATTCCGGTATAATCAATGAACATCCATTTTTCAATATTGCCGGTCTGGGCTTTGATGCTTCTGTGAGTGACAAGTTTGCCAATGAGCAGTTGCGGGGTCCTGTAGGCTATCTTCGGACGGTCATCAATGTATTGGGCAAATACAAACCATGTCGATACCAGCTGACCATAGACGGAGACGAGTGTGAGCGAGAAGCCTTTATGATCAGTGTTGCCAATTCACCGCAATATGGCAACAATGCTTATATTGCACCCAATGCTTCGGTCAACGATGGCGTGTTGGATGTGTGTATTGTCAAGAAATTCCCCTTGTATATCTTACCGATGATGGTATTCCACTTGTTCAATCGTTCGGTAGATCAGTCCGAATATGTGGAAATCATTCCCGGCAAGGATATAAAGATCAGAAGAACGGATCACGGTCCGGTGCATGTCGATGGAGAGCCTCTGAATATTGAAGGAGATTTGCATATCCGGGTACAGCCGGGGTCGTTAAAGATTATTTGTTAATTGTAGGCAGTAGGCTTTAAGCTCCAGGCAATAGGCTTTCAATTTACTACTGACCACTGACAACTTACTACTGACAACTAAAAACATGGCAAAACAAAAAAAACAACGCTTTGAGGGTATCGTATTTTCTACTGATGCTGACTTTTCTTACCAAGAGGCCGAAGAATATATCGAGACAGAAACGATCCCTAACGAAAAACAAAAGCTCAAAGTACTGTTGGACAGAAAGGCGCGGAAAGGTAAAACAGTGACTATTGTAGAAGGATTTGTGGGTTCGGATGAAGATCTACAAGCATTAGCAAAAATATTGAAGCAGAAATGTGGCGTAGGGGGAAGTGCCAAAGAAGGGGAGATTTTGATACAAGGAGACTTCAAACAAAAAATATTTGACTACTTGAAAATCAATGGATATGGAGTCAAAATGCATGGATAAATTTTTTATCTGATACTAAAGAGGTCGTTCCGAGCGTTTTATGAGGGAAAATTGAGGTCTATGTCGTTTTTGTGTCGCACTTCAATATGAGTGAATGCTTACTTATTTTTAACATTTAACGATTCATTAATTTGCATATCAGAAAAAAAATGGTTTTTATTGCATAATATTTGGTACGGAAATGAGAGCTATGAGTCCAAAGACGTACAGGGAGGATATGATTGCCGCTGATGCTCATCCTCTTTTGAAAAAATGTAGAGAATGCTTTCAAATTAATTACAAAAAAATTTGACTTTTATTCCAAAATGGTATATTTGTTATGGAAACGTCAGTTTTTAAGTAACAGTTTTTGCATATAAACAGGATTAACAATAATAATTTAAACAAAGTAAAAATCTAAAAATTAGTAAAATGGCAAACGCACCAAAAACTAACAGCCCAGCAAAAAAAGAAAGTGGCAATTCAGGTAATTTATTTGCGAGTTTAGCAATCATTATTTGTCTAGTGATCGGTTTTATCGTGTATAAATTTGTAATGGGTAATCCATCAAACTTTATCGACAATAATCCAGAAAACCAACCATTACCAGGTAACTATTTAGGGATGGTTTATCATGCAGGAGCCATCGTGCCTGTTCTTCTCGGTTTATTCTTGATGGTATTTGTTTTCTCTATCGAGCGTTTTATCGTGATCAACAAGGCCTCAGGTACCGGTAATGTAGGCAACTTCGTCAGAAAGGTACAGTCATTGTTGAAGACAGGAGGTATCGATACAGCTATCGCAGAGTGCGACAAACAAAAAGGTTCGGTTGCCAACGTCATCAAGGCAGGCTTGTTGAAATACAAAGACGTAGAGGCTAACCCTGGCTTAGATGCAGAAAAATCAGCCTTGGCTATCCAAAAGGAGATCGAAGAGACTACAGCATTGGAGATGCCTATGTTGGAGAAAAACCTTAACGTACTGGCTACATTGGTTTCTATCGGTACATTGACAGGTCTATTGGGTACGGTAACAGGTATGATTCGGGCGTTCTCGGCCTTGGCGACAGGTGGTGCTCCCGATTCAGCTAAGTTGGCAAACGGTATCTCTGAGGCCCTTATCAATACGGCTACAGGTATCGCAACTTCAACCTTTGCGATCGTATTCTACAATATTTTGACCGCCAAGATCGACAAATTGACTTACTCTATCGACGAAGCCGGCTTCTCTATCGTACAGACGTACGCGGCAAACCACAAGTAAGATCGTTGCTGCCGAAAAAATAATCTCACTTTTTTTATGGAAAGTGATTCGGCAGAGCATCATTAAGGAAAGAGAATAGAGTTGTTCATTTTATAAAGATTAAAAGAAATGGGAAAAGCAAAAGTAAAAAGAGCCAGTACATCGATCGATATGACGGCGATGTGTGACGTATCTTTCTTGCTTCTTACGTTCTTCGTTCTTACAGCAACAGCGAGACAACCCGAGACATTGACTGTCGATACGGCACCCTCGTATTCCCAAGCGAAGCTTCCCGATGCCAACCTGGCTATTATTACGGTAGGTGACGAGGGGAAGGTATTCTTCAGCATGAGTGACCAAAACGTTCGTGTAGAGACATTGAGAAGTATGGGTAGTATCTACGGTATAGAGTTTACGCCTGAAGAACAAACCCAATTCCAAGGTATGGAAGACTTCGGAGTTCCTATCCGTAATATGAAGGAACTTTTGAAGATGGATCCTGCCACAAGGGCTACGGTTCAGAAGGGAATTCCGGTGGATTCAACTACGAATCTGACGAACGAGTTGTCTTCTTGGGTGAAACAAGCAAGGCTATCGTCTGCTAAGATATTGAAGAACAGAGCAATTGAGCTAGGGAAGGATCCGGACGATATCGATTTGCTGACTGTAGCAATTAAAGCAGACGCGAATGAGAAGTTTCCAAGTTTGAACTTGATCATCGAAACGTTACGTAACCAGAAGCAGAATAAGTTTAGTTTTGTGACTGGACTTAAATCGGCTGATCAATAACATTAAAAGCAAATGGCAGAATTAAATCAAGATTCCGGTAAACAAGGCAAAGGCGGGAAAGTAAGAGCCAAGAAGAATGGTGGTAAGGTCGACCTTACAGCGATGGTGGATTTGGCATTCTTATTGATCACTTTCTTTATGTTGACCACTTCCTTGAACAAACCGCAAGCCATGGACGTGGCCATGCCGGACAAGAATGTGGAGACAGACAGAAAGGATGAGGTAGATATCGATGAGCGCCGGAGTGTCACACTAGTACTAGGCTCTGATAATAAGATGGTGTGGTATCAAGGAGTCGTAACCAATCCGCTCCAAGGTCCTACAGTGGTGGATTATGGCAAGGATGGTTTGCGGGCCGTTTTATTACAGGTAAAAGCTCAGGTACCCCAACAAACAGGCGGTAAAGATGTCATCGTGGTCATCCGTCCAAGTGAAAAGTCCGTTACCAGGAATATCATCGATGCACTAGACGAAATGAAAATCGCAGACATCAAGCGCTATATGATATCAAACCGCATCATGAAAGAAGAGGTTGAGCTATTGGAAAAAGAGAATATATATAACGATTAATGGTTATACGTATTGTCATAAAATAGAAAAGATATGTCTAAATTAAATATATTCAAGAGCGAGTGGCTTGATGTGGTCTTCGAAAACAGGAATAAGGACTATGGTGCGTACGAGTTGCGCAAGCTGGGCCCCAAAGCTACGAATACGGCGCTACTTATCGTTACGGTAGCCGTAGCAGCGTTCAGTATTCCGCAGGCATTTAACTTGAAGCTGTTCAAGAGCTCAGAACCTCCCAAGGAAGAGATTGCTTTCACCGAAGAGCTGACCTTGGAGGACTTGCCAGAGCTTCCTGAAGAAGAAGAAAAGCCACCTGTACAGGAAGAGGCTCCGCGGATTGCCGAGTCTAAGCCTGCACTGGATGTCGTGGCCTTGCCCGAGATCAAACCAGTGCCCAAAGAAAAGGTCGTGGAAGAGGTGGAAGTAGCTACTACGGAAGAAGCTACGGATAAGAAGAAACTGATTGGTCCTGTGGCCATGAAGGGGATGAAGGGTGGAAGCATCACGACCGAAGGAAAATGGGGTACTAAAGATGTGGCCGGTTCGGCTACGGGTAGTACCAAAGGTGTAGAAGGTGGTACAGGAGAAGGGGACCGTATATTCGAGTCTGTGGAGATCAACCCATCACCCAAAAAAGGTATGGACGCATTTAGAAAATGGATTGCTGATAACTATCAATATCCTTCCGGAGCGATCGATGCCGGAGTGAAAGGAACGATCACGGTTTCATTTGTCGTAGAGAGAAATGGCGAATTGACTGATATCAAAGTGCTGAAGGATTTGTCCTATGGTACGGGTCAGGCGGCCATCAATCTGTTGAAGAAAGCGGAGAAATGGAATCCGGGGATACAGAACGGACGACCGGTACGTGTCGCTTATACCCTGCCTATTCGTTTGGACTTAACGCAAATGTAAGAATGGGGTTTAGTACCAACTCAAGAAATAATAAATTTGGACAGAAATCGCCTACACAGCGATTTTTGTCCATTTTGGGGCTGTGCATGTTCTTGTTTTATTTTGTGCTTGGGCTCTTGATTATCTTTTGGAAAAATTTTCCATTGGAGATTAATCCTGCTTACAAAAACATGTTTGGTATTTTATTGATCGTTTATTCGTTTATGCGCTTTGCACGATTATGGCAGAACAATTTCATGCGTTAAAAAGTGTTAAGTCTTAATCCTTTTACAAAAAAAATAATCATATTGACATGAAGGTTGGATGGAATGCGATTGTTCTTTTATTCGTTTTCCTTTTGATGATAGGATGTAATTCTAATCAGAAAAAGGAAAAAAAGGACGATATCCTATCAGGAGTGCTCCCGGTCAGTGTGGACGAGACCATCCTACCTTTGTTTTTGGAGCAGAAAGAGGTCTTTGAAAGTTCGTATTACAACGCCAAGATCAATACATTGGCCAATCCGGAGGTACAGGCGGTGAACACCCTGCTCAAAGGCGAAGCACATATCGCTTTTATGGCTAGGGAGCTTTCGCAGGAGGAAAAGGAGCACTTCAAAAAGAAGTCTATCTCGGGGAGGATCTATCCTGTAGCTTATGACGGGATTGTCCTTGTGACCAATACGGGCAGTGCGGACACAAGCATGCGTGTGGACGAGGTCATCGAATTACTAAAAGGGAATAAGGTAAAGAATGTCAGGCTGGTGTTTGACAATCTAAACTCAAGTATCCTTCGATATTTTGTCGAGGGAGGTAAGATCGAAAAGGTGGCCAACACATACGTAGAGACGTTGAGCAGCAGTGAAGAAGTATTGACAGAGGTAGCAAAAACAATAGATAAAATTGGTTTTATAAGTTACAATCAATACTTATCTTTGAAAAGTTCTTTTACAGAAATGGATAAAATTCGTATCTTAAGCGTGCTAAACGAGGAAGGTGGCAGATCACGGTACGTGTTGCCTTCGCAGGCGAACCTTTCGACAGATGAGTATCCATTGAAGCGAACGATATATGTGTTGAACTACCAACCCAATATGGGACTTGGGATAGGTTTTTCGGCCTTTATGACCGGAGATAGAGGACAACGCATCGTGTTGAAATCAGGTCTTTTGCCCGCGACCATGCCGGGTAGGGAGATTATCATTAGAGATGAAATAAATTTGTAAATAACATAAGATTGTAAATAAGATGATGACAAAAAGTAAATTATTTTTGAGTCTATTCATGGCCGGAGCAATTGTCGGTTCGGCAAATGCCCAGAGCTTGAAAGATGCAAAAGCAGCGATTGAGGCCGAGCAGTATGACAAGGCAAAAGACATGCTGCAGAATTTGGTAACCAAAAAACCAAAGGATGGAGAGAGTTACTTTTATCTAGGTCAAATATATCTGATCAACGAGAAAGTTGATTCGGCAGCGACTATATTTAACCAAGGGGTTACCAATGCACCGAAGGAAAAATTAAATCAGATCGGTTTGGGTATTGTGGATCTGGAGAAGGGTAATGCAGCTGAAGCTGAGCAAAAGTTTACGGCAGCTACATCTACACTAGGCAAAAAAGACTACCTTCCATTGTATTATGTGGGACGTGCCTATATTGATGCGCCTAAGCCGGACTATGCAAAGGCTATTGATTACCTGACACAGGCTAGAGCCAAAAATCAGAAAGATCCGGACATTTTGGTAGCCCTTGGTGATGCCTACAGTGGGATTCCAAATGAGGCGAGCCAGGCATACGTCAATTATCGTGATGCATTGAATATCAATCCAAATCTGGTAAGAGCACACGTTGGTCAGGCTGTCATCCAGCGTCGGGCACAGGCATACGATGTGGCTTTGGAAAACTTAACGGAAAAAGCAACCGAGTATCCTAATTTTGGGCCGATCTACCGTGAATTGGCGGAGACACAATTGCAGTTTGCAAAGACGTTTCCAGACAATAGCGATGAGGAAAAGGCAAAGTATGAAGCTGAAATCAAGAAAGCAGTAGATTATTACAAAAAGTATCTTGAGGTAACGGGAGATAAATCTGTTGAAGCAAATGTTCGCTATGCTGACTTCTTGGTATGGGGACAGCAGTATGATGAGCTGAAAAGCGTTGCTCTTCAATTGTCCAATGTACCAGGTGTCGATGCAAAAGTATACCGTTACTTGGGCTTGATCGCAGTGAATCAGGATGGTGACTTTGAAAAAGGGGTCGAGTATTTTGATAAACTGTTTGCAGAAGCTGATACAAGCCGCTTGATTGATCTGGACTATTTGTTTGCAGGTTTTGCTAATATCCAAACCGGTAAGCAGGACAAAGGTATTCCGTATTTGAAAAAAGCATTAGAGAAAAATCCAGAAGTTATGCCCGAGATCGGTTCTGCCGGTATGTTGGCCTTCCAACAAGGCAACTACGAGGTAGCGGCGGCGATCTTGAGTGTGCCTGCACAGCAGCAAGGTACGGATTACTACTACGAGGCGAACTATGTATTGGGCAACGCTAACTTCCGCTCAGGTGTAGCGAAGAAAGATGCTGCAACAGCGGCGGCAGGAGCTGATTCTGCAAATGTTGCCCCGGTAGATACCGCTTCCTATATGCCTTATTTCAGGAATGCGTTGAAGGTATTTGATATCATCATCAAATCCAACGACCAGAAAGTTTATGATGAATATCTAGCCGGAGCGTTGTATTTGACAGGTTATGTCAATATTTCACTGGACAATGTCAATCCAGAAACTCCTGAATTGTGCAAGGGCTTGTTTGTTCCGGCTTTCACACAGTTGACCCAATTGTTGAAAGACAAGCAATTGCAAGGCAAAGAATTGACCGAAGCAGAAAGAGGATATTTGGTAGATGCTTATAACTATATTGGTTATTTCCATGTGACCAAAGAAGACTACAAGAGTGCTTTGGCTTCTTTCGAAGAGACTGTAAAAATAGCTCCAGACGACGAATTTGCGAAAGCATATATCGAATATCTGAAGAGCTAGCATAAAGCTTAATAGCTAAAAAAGCAATAGCCCAGGGTCAAAACCTCGGGCTATTGCTTTTTTAGGTAATTATATATTTCTT
>NZ_JAAJTJ010000015.1 GCF_011030405.1 Parapedobacter sp. SGR-10 | reverse complement strand
TTATTTGAATATAGCGACATTTATTTAAGACACATAAACTATAAACCCATGAATTACATGAAAAACATCATCGTTACAGTTTTTATCTTTGTCGGATTACAGACTTATGCGCAGAAGAAAGATTTGGACGTACCTTATGTTCCTACGGACCAATCCGTCGTGGATGCTATGCTGGATCTAGCTGGTCTGAAATCTGGAGATCGTCATTACGACTTGGGATGTGGAGATGGACGTATCGTGATTACCGCTGCCAAAAGGGGTGCTATCGCAACTGGGATAGACTTGGATCCGCAACGTATCCAAGAGGCCAATGAGAATGCAAAAAAGGAAGGGGTGACCGACAAAGTGACCTTTATTGAAGGCGATCTTTTTGATTTTGATTTCAGCAAGGCAGATGTGCTGACGCTTTATTTATTGCCTTCTGTCAATCTCAAGCTACGCCCAAAAATCCTCGACGAGATGAAGCCGGGTACAAAAGTAGTTTCCCATGCTTTTGATATGGGGGACTGGAAACCAAAAAAGGAAATTGAAGTAGACGGGCACACCTTGTTTTTGTGGACGGTTCCGGCACGGGAGAAATAACAGCATTTTAGAAAAGTGCTGTTATTTAACTTCCTCTAGCTCCATAATCTCTTCGGCCAGTTCCTCCCATTGCTTTTGCAATTGGTCGTATTCGGCTTTCGTAGAATTGTATTTACGGGTAGTCTCCTGTAGTTTTACGGCATCCGAAAATACTTCGTCTTTGGCAAGGAGTTCTTCCAAATGCTTTATTTCAACATCCTTTTCGCTGATCTGTAGTTCCAATTGGGCCAAAGCCTTGTTTTTCTTTTGCAATAGCCGGGTAACGTCTTCTTCAGAATCCTTTTTTTCTTGTTTCGGCTCTTCTTTTACAACTTTTTTTGTGGGCTGTTCGAGAGGTTTGACACGTTTGGCATTCCATACTTCGTATTCTTCGTATGTACCCGGATATTCCTTGATTTCTTTATTCTCGATAAACCAGATCTTGTTGGCAATGTGATCGAGGAAGTACCTGTCATGGGATACGACGATGAATGTACCTTCGTATTGTTGCAGGGCTTGGATCAAGATATTGACGGAAGCCATATCCAGGTGGTTGGTAGGCTCATCGAGTACGAGGAAGTTGGCATCAGCCGTGAGGGCTTTGGCTAAGGCCACACGGGATTTTTCACCTCCTGATAATACCTTGATTTTTTTGAATACATCATCACCGGTAAAAAGGAAACAACCTAATAACGAACGGAGCTCGGTCTCGGTATGCTTAGGGGCAAAAGTCTGCAACTCCTGCAATATGGTGTTTTCTAAGTGTAAAGCTTCCAACTGGTGCTGCGCAAAGAATGTTTGCGAAACGTTGTGTCCTTTAGTATTTTTTCCCGAAAAGTCCTTGTCGGCATCAGCAATGATACGCAATAGGGTCGATTTTCCCTTACCGTTGGCACCGATCAAAGCAATCTTGTCGCCTTTTTCGATCAATCCGTTTGTGTTTTCGAGGATATCCAGGTTTGGGTAGGATTTCGAAATGTTTTCCAACGTGACCACATGACGGCCAGAGGGTTTTGAAAACTTAAAGCTAAAGTTTACTTCGGGATTGTCATCGTCTACATCATCAACCTTTTCCATGCGATCCAGTGCTTTTATTCGAGACTGTACCATTTTGGCTTTGGAAGCTTTGGCACGGAAACGTTCGATAAGCCGTTCTTCTTGCTTTATTTTGGCCTGTTGGTTCTTGAATTGATTGCTTTGTATCTCTTCGCGCAGGGCTTTTTCTTCGAGGTAGAACGAATAATTGCCTGCGTAAAGAGTCAATTTGCCCCTTCTAGATTCCACGGTCTTGTTGATAATACGATCCAGGAAGTATCGGTCGTGTGAAACGATGACGATAGCTCCCTCAAAGGCTTGAAGGTAGTTTTCCAACCATTTGATGGAAGGAAGGTCCAAGTGGTTTGTCGGCTCATCGAGCAGGAGGATGTCCGGTGTTTGCAGCAGTATACGGGCTAGCATGACACGCATACGCCAGCCGCCGGAAAAAGTGGCTAAGGGACGTTGCTGTTCCGCTTCAGAAAAACCTAATCCCGCGAGGATTTCATGGGCACGGAATTCAATGTTATAACCGTCTAGGGCTTCAAATTCCATTTGCCTGTCGCTGAGCTTGTTCAATATGTCGTCCGAATAGTCTGTTTCGAGTTTTTTCAACAGTTCTTCGATTTCACTATGCAATTGGTTTTGTCGTGCAAAGGCTTCCATAGCAACGTGAAGAATACTCTTGTCCGAGTGATAGGACAAAAGATCCTGATTGAGATACCCTAACTTGAGGTCCTTGGCCATGGATATGGTTCCGGAGGTAGGGCTGTATTCACCTACGATCAGTTTGAGTAAAGTGGATTTTCCGGTACCATTGGCACCGATCAGTCCGACCTTGTCACCGGGTTTGATGTGCCAGTTTGCTTCGTCATATAGGGCTCTGGAGCCTATTTCAAATGTTAAGTTGTTTATCGCAATCATTTCCCTGCAAAAGTAGTAATTTTTTTAGTGGTAAGTGATAAGTGGTAAGTTGTCAGAAACTTTAAACCTTAAACTTTAAACGTTGAACATTTCCATTTTAAATTTTTACTTTTGACTTTTAACTTTTCAACATGTACAAATTAGTTAAACCGGTTTTCTTTTCGTTAGATCCAGAGAGGGCCCATCATACAGTAACAGGTGGATTAAGGACTTTTACCAAAATATGGGGTGCAAAATCGTTTTTGAAATCTATCTATTCGGTAAACGACAGTCGGCTCGAACGGGAGGTTTTTGGATTGAAATTTAAGAATCCAGTTGGTTTGGCAGCAGGATTTGACAAGAATGCGGAGTATATCGAGGAAATGGCCAATTTTGGTTTTGGCTTTATCGAGATCGGTACGGTCACGCCCCGGCCTCAACCCGGCAATGATGCACCGCGCATGTTTAGATTGGTGGAAGATGAGGCATTGATCAATCGAATGGGATTCAACAACCAGGGAGCGGATGTCGCTGCGGGGAGATTGAAGTATCTCAAGAATACGGAAGGTGTCATCATAGGCGGCAATATCGGAAAGAACAAGGTCACACCGAACGAACAGGCTGTCAACGATTATATCTATTGTTTCAATGCTTTGTACGACTATGTAGATTATTTTGTAGTCAATGTCAGTTCTCCAAATACACCCGGTCTACGGGATTTGCAGGAGAAGGAACCTTTGATGCATATCTTGAATACCCTACAGGAACGCAATTATGCCAAGCCCCAATCTAAACCCATTTTGTTGAAAATAGCACCCGACCTGACCGACAGTCAATTGGATGATATCATCGAGATCGTCATGACGACTAAGATAGCCGGTGTCATCGCCACCAATACCACAATCTCCCGAGAAGGCTTGCGAAGTGATCCTGCATTGGTCAAGGAAACGGGAGGAGTCAGTGGAAAGCCGCTGACCAAGCGTTCTACAGAAGTGATACGTTATTTGTCTGAAAAATCCAATCGGGCATTTTCCATCATCGGCGTGGGAGGAATACATTCGGCCGCAGATGCTCTGGAAAAACTGGATGCCGGAGCTTCTCTCGTACAGGTTTATACAGGTTTTATTTACGAAGGGCCGGGATTGATCGGAGATATTTGTAAGGGAATTTTGAAAAGGTCTTAAAAAAACTTTCAGTGAAACTTTAGTGTCGCTCGGCTTGGTATACGAAAGTCTTCGATACGAGCTGTTCTTCTTTTCCAAAAAGATGATCTAGCTTGCTTTTTTGAAGGCTCCTGCTTGATTTTTACGACTGCTGCTGACGTATGCCATTTCGGGTATAGGCTGTACTGTACGCACCCATTAACAGGTGGGCTCCTATCCAAACCAGACCCATGTTAAAAAAAATATTTGTAGCGAATCGTCCACGATGTTCGTATATATACTTCGAAGGCCTTCATGATAAATTAGATTTAAGTATTATTTGGTTAAACATTTTAAATTGACGAATCATGAACATTAATTTTAAAGTACCTCAATTGCTCAGAGTTTCTGCTTTTGTGATTGCCTCTGTGGTTACGCTAGGTTTCGCCTCGTGCAAAGGAGATGATTGTTGTGATGTACCTATACCGCAGAAAGCACAGACATCGGTATTGAATCTTTTGCAAGGTATTGATGAAATAGACCTACATGCCGGAACTACTAAGTTAAATTCGTCTGGTATTGATTACGGATCACAATCTGCTTATTTTTTGGTAGATGCCGGAGAACAGAACATCAGTGTTTTTCAGACAGATGAGACGGATACTTTGGCAAGTCACAAATATACATTTGCTAGAGATAAGTCTTATTCTGCCTTTGCTATAGGTGAAGGAGAAGATGCTGAAATCATTATTGCGGAGGACAATCTGACCAATCCATCCACAGGTAAGGTGAAAATCCGTTTTGCCAACCTGGCTGATCTGGATGGAAATCTTGATTTGTGGCTTGGAGACGGTGAAAACGCTTTGATGGAAGACGTAGCCTATAAAACGATTGGCACATTTATAGAAGCCGATCCTGCAGAAGAAGTATCCCTTGCCGTGAAAATCAACGGGCAGGAAGAAGATGTTGCAACATTGGAGAATGCAAAGTTGGAAGCAGGTAAAATCTATACTGTGTATGCTTATGTTGAGGAGGTCGAAGGAGAATCACAGACTAAGCTTAACATCGCTACGAACAAGTAGTGCACTCTTATGTTTTATTAGTTCATAGATAGGAGCTACCCTTTGTCATGGAGGGTAGCTTCTTTTTTTAAGGGATTTTTAAACCTTTTGTTGTCTTATAATTCAAATAAATACGTAATTTTGTAAAACATAACAACATTGGGGTCGACCGGAATTGACAGGATAGCGATGGTTATGTAAGCATGCAGTGCATTGTTAGTCTAGCACTTTAATCTGAACTTTCAACTTTATAAATGGCGAAAATAACTACGCCTTAGCTGCTTAAGTTAGACTTAACATAGCTATTTGTCCCGTTAGATCCTGTTCTTTGGTCTAACATTAGGGGCATCGAACTATAGAACTGGCAAGTGTGATGTTGCTAAGCACTTGTGAGATACAGCAACTACGGAGAACGGTATAGGTAAGTTTCTCACCTTCCGTCTCCCGACAACTAAAGAGAAACTAAGCATGTAGAAAGCGTAAATCATACTATGTTTGGACGAGGGTTCGAATCCCTCCGGCTCCACAAACGCAACCGAATGCCCGACTATTGTCGGGCATTCGGTTGCTTTGTACCCCCCTAAAGTGATGGCTGCGGCCTTGCGTGCGGGGTTGTAGGGCGCAAGCAATCCCTCCGGCTCCATTCATCAACTACAATCCCAATTCATTGAGATCAAGTAGATTTTTACAACGATTAATGAAAACTATTGATCGGAACGGAACTCCTTTAATCACGTTATTCCGGGATCGGGTAGTAAAAAGTGAATTCTCCCATTGGAGTTGGGACGAATAGGGTTCAACTTCATCATATGACGTCCATACCGCATACCTGCACTCATAGGTCAGATCTCTGCCCAACGGATTAAAATCGAAGCGGATTTCGTCGAGGAGTCTACCATCAGAAAGCTGGCCACCGGTAGGTACTGCGGGAACGGTACCTTTCCTGCGTCCTGTAAACACGGGAAACCCCGATGTATACAGGATGGACAATTTACCTTTGGCCACAAAATTGACATGGGCTGCCAGCTCGCCCAATAAAGTGGCTAATCTTGCCTTGCTTTCCCGTTTGAGCACCCTGTCGACACGTCCGCATGTCCAGTTAACTCGCGCCAAATTCACCAAATACTCATTATAGGTATTTTTCCACTTCTGAAAGCGATGGAGTGGGGGTGGGGAAGTGAGGATTCCCCCTCATTGCAGTAAGCACGACATCCGCTTCGACCAATCGCTATCTCTATACTGACCGAAGCCTCCTAATACACGTATATAACTCATAACTAACAATTTTAGATTTACTTGTTTATATTCTGGATTAGATAATGACACTCATTGTGAGACAATATAATGTAATTATATACTAATATACCGATAATATAATTAGTATCAACGTTATTAAGAAAAATAACAACGAATATTTAATTCAAACTAACGTTAATAGATATTAACATTACGATATTACAAAATATAAATATGTTATAATATATTGTATTAACGTTAATATAAATTAAAACAACGTAAAAATAAATATAAATAATGTAATTAATAACTGATATAACGGTATAATATAATAAATATACATTAATTTAATATATAACAACGTTAGAATTATGTATAATTACGTTAATATAATTCAAACTACCGTTATTTTATCAGGATCTGAGGAAAAGAATTGGAAGAAGAATAAACAACATTGCGATCTTCCTTTAGCCTACATCAAAAACTAAAGAATTACAATAGGGAATATAGGTTGTCAGTTTTTGCGAGACACTAGCGAGACCTCGTAAAAGTGATGCTTATAAATGATATACTATCAGTGAGTTATGGATAAAGTTACACAGCCTCCGGCTCTACTAAAAGACATCTGAATAGAATGTTTTTTTTCGTTCGATACGATTTTCTAATAGATCACAAATGTCGCCAAATTACCCTTATGGTCAGTAGGCCATATGTCTGTGGGGACAATAAAAGGATCGGCGAAATTGTTCTCTTGAAGTTTTCCTCTCACGATTGTCCCCGTAGGGCCTACTATGGACATATCGCTTAGCGACCATGTAACATCAGGATAGTAATATATAAAGTCTATACGCTCCCTTTCGTCTGCCTCGGGTGCCCAAGTGAGTTTATGGATAGGTACGGCATTGTTTGCAGACGGAAAGGTAAATCCGGGATAGCGGACTGCATCCGGAAATTTTTGACGGTAAGCATCTACCATGCCTATCTCAGTAAGCATTACGGAACAATCCCAATTAATGACCAGACCATTGTGGTCACGGAGGTCTTTGGTGTCTGCCTGCCAGTCCAGATGCGACGGCTCGTTAAAATCGCCACCCAATAAGATGAGGTTTCCTCGTTCGATTTCAGCTTTTGCATCCTGTACGAACGCAGCTATAGATTCGTCCCGCTGTGAGCGTCTATTGGCCGTCAAGACCGAGTCGGCATCCCCTACGGGAGAGGCTATTTTTTTCCAATTCACTCCGCTGTAGCCCCGAGGCAGGTAACATTCATAATGCGTATAGTCCAAATGTGCCGAATAGACCGCTAGTGTCTTTCCGTCGATCGTTATATAAGCTTTGGCCATAGGTCCCTGTGTATCGGAGGCACAGCAGCCCTGCGCATTTTTTACGGCATACTTGGATAGCAGGCCTGCACTGCTACGGTTCGTCTCTCCGTAATATGTCTTGCCTAGCTGTTGTAGGGTATCTACTAGTTTATTGACGACATCTATGTTTTTACCCTGCGTCTCGGAGAGGAGGATGATATCGGGGTCGGTCTGCTCGATAATCTGCACGAGCCCTTTAAAGCCATCCTGTACGGCCGTGGTACCCTGCCACACGTTGATCTGCAATACTTTTACCTGTCTGCCTATAGTCTTTTCCCTGCCTACAGATCCTTCTATAGTCCACAGGAGACATACAGCAAATACAACTGTTACGATTTTATTCATATTTCCTAATTAAGATTTGATACTCTCGTTTTAGACGCGGTCGAATGACAAAAATAAGATTATTTTGGAATGGTTTTGTAGAAGAAAGTCATTGCCAACACTATAACAAACCAAGAGGCACTTGGGTATGATCCGGGAACGACACAAGAAATATCTGAGGATGATAAAAGCTGTATAGGACCCGCCTAAGCATAGGCTATACACAAGGTGCAAAAAAACAGCGAATATCCAAGAAAAAGAGAAGATTTTGTATTACACTGCTTTTTAACACTCCTTAACAACTTATTGTGGAGGATATACAGATTATAAACCGTACATTTACAACGGTTAGCCAATTTAGTCTAGCATAATAACACAAGTCATCATACATTTCCCCCCAACACGTTAAATGAATCCAACCATTAAATTCAACAATGTAAACACATTGTTTTCCAAGTCCCTTAAGCAAAAAACAAACGAATACTTCAAGAAGACATTGCAAAAGAAGACCGGCAATCGACGGATGTTTATCAAGGCATCGGTTTTGCTGGGGACATTTGTAGCATTATATACTGTTTTGGTGTTTGTGCAGCCACATTGGGCGATCAGCATCGTTTTGTGTATGCTTTTTGGTGTCAATCTGGCTGCCATCGGTTTTAATATCATGCACGATGCCGGACACAACTCGTTTTCGGACAATAAGAGACTCAATACAATACTGTCCTATTCCCTCAACCTTTTGGGAGGTAATATCTATTTCTGGAAGCTTAAACACAACATCGCGCACCACACCTACACCAATATTGATGGCGAAGACCACGATATCGAAGTAAAGTTCATGCGGATACACCATGATCAGCAACTGAAGAAACACCACCGTTACCAACGTTTTTACTTTCCTCTGTTGTACGGTATATCCTATCTGGCCTGGATATTTTATCAGGACTACGAGAAATATTTTAGGCAGCGTATGGGTGACAGCAAAGCACAGTTTGATTTTCCAATGAGAGAAAGGATCATTTTTTGGACAAGCAAGGTCATACATTTTGGCTTGTTTATTGTCCTTCCCGTGGTCGTTGTCGGTTGGTTGCCAACGTTGCTGGGGCTATTGATTGCAGGTGCAGTATGCGGCATGAGTCTGGCAACGGTGTTTCAGTTGGCGCATGTGGTTGAGGAAACGGAATTTAAGACCATCAACGAAGCCAAGGTCGAAGAGGAATGGATGATACACCAAATCCAATCTACAGCCAACTTTGCGACGAAGAGTAAAGTATTGACCTGGATACTCGGTGGCCTTAATTTTCAAGTGGAGCATCACCTGTTTCCCAAAATCTGCCATGTACACTACCCGGCTATCAATCGTATTGTCAGACAGACTTGCGAGGAATATAATATTAAGTACAATGAGTTTGCCTCCTTTTGGGGTGCGTTCAGGTCGCATGTGCAGGTGATCCATGCGATGTCCAGATAAGTTAAGGATGTGAACGTCGTTTTATGTCATCCTGAGGCTTGCCGACTGCGTAGCAGGCATCAAGGTCGTGTTGGTGGCAGCGGGGCTGATGCAACATTGGATCTTCCAACTGTAGGTTTTTAGATTCCTCCTATTCCCGAATGCTTTCGGGACAAGCTGTCGGGATGACAAAAGTACGCTTAACTTAATAGCATTAGGTACACGACAGGGGTCGTGCCTGCCTGTCCGTTAGGCATGTGCCAGCTTTAAGAGAGGTTCAATCCATAATAAATGAGAAAAAACTTTTATTTACGCTAAAATAGTCTTATCTTTGCTTTATACAAGGCTCTGCCTACGCTCATTCTGACATTGTTGAGGTTTTCTCTCACATTATCAGTTAAGCTCTTTCAGTTGCCATTTTAATAGTTATCAACAATATATACAGCAGTAACGCGCTGGGTGGCCTTGAAGTCTCGATTTTAAATCTCCTCATATATTTCTGTTAACATTTATAAAGCACCTTGTTTTGCCAGAAGGTAAGCAATGCCTTGTCGGAATAACTAGTAGAATAATTTATCAATAAAATAGTAATACAATGCAAGAAGGAACAGTAAAATTCTTTAATGAGACCAAGGGTTTCGGTTTTATCACACCTGCAGATGGCGGTGCTGATGTTTTTGTACACTCTACAGGTTTGATCAACCACATCCGTGAAAATGATCAAGTGACCTATGAAGTGGAAAATGGAAAAAAAGGACTTAACGCCGTCAATGTACGCGTAGCAGGATAATTTCCCAATTTGGAATACCCCCTTTAAAGGGTATCTGGAAAATGTAGCAAATCTAAAGTTTGCTGCATTTTTTTGTTTAATCGATCTTGTAGTTTGCCTGTGACATAATCAAAGCGTAGACCTGATCCATAAACAATAGTGTATCGAGGTTTTTGTTGTACTTGCTTTCCTCGAAGAGTAAGCTGTAGCAACCTTTTGTCTTGAGGGAGGTGAAATTGAATTTATGCAGCTGTAGCCAAGAAGGTTTAGGTTGTTTCTCGTCGATGCTGCATTCGATCGTATGGATTTCGCCTCTGTGTTCCATGTTATAGTTTATCCTCAATCCCTCAGCCAACGCATTGGGATATTTCAATACGATATGTTTGTTCATGTTTCTAACTGTTAAAATGTGTAGATAAAGGTTGCCCGCTCAGGAGCAACCTTATGGATAATGCAAGGTATTATATCATTTCCACTTCCGAAATCTGGTTGCCCTGTTTCGAGCGTGTGTACTTGTACTTGACTTTTTGGTGTAGTGGCAATACCATACCAGCGAGTTTATCATTGAAGTAGACGGTTTCCCTTGACTCGTTGTCCCGGATGAAACCGTAATGTCCTTCTTCGTTGTAGTAGGAGACCTTGCCGAATAGGTATTCGTCCTCAGGATCTGCGGGGCGTAGCAGGTCTTCTTCCTTGAATTTGTAAGGTTGGGCAGGAGGGGTGTCCGAAATGTTTCCGAACTCATCTACATAAGCAAACATCTCTTCCAGGGATTTACCCTTGTTGTTGCTTGCCTTGTTGATTTCTCTTCTTTCCAGCTTTTCCTGTTTTTTTTGTTGCTTCTTTTTTGCTGTTTCTTTCTTTTTGAATGTAAGTTGACTTTTAGCCATTAATTAGAATTAAAGATTTATTGTGATAAAATGAAAGGTACTTTGTTCTTAAGGGAAGCGAGTGGCTTGGGGATAAGAATAATAGATGCCTCTGTGAATTAGTCAAATATACGATTTTAAATTGATAAATCCTAACTTCGGAAGTCTGCGATTGAGAAATGGACTTTTTTAAATTGACAAGATAATCTTACATTTGTTTGTAAGATATATCCAATGTAGAAAACTGTGGCTAAACTTAAGATAAATTACTTCAACACAAAACTTCAAGCGGATTCGCCCTTTGTCAAATACGCCATGGTCACATTCACGGTGTTGCTGATCTGCATATTTTTGCCCAAGCAACCTCGATTTGAATATGAATTTCAAAAAGGAAAGCCATGGAACCATGAAAACTTGGTCTCGCCTTACAACTTTTCTGTGCTCAAGACAAAGGAAGAACTGGATAAGGATAGGCAACATATCTTAAAGACCGTTCAGCCCACGTACAATCTGCAAGCGCACATCAGTAAAGAGCAGATCGATCAATTCACGACCGACCTCGCCGAAAAATGGCAGTCCAGTCTCATGGATACCGTTCCGAACCTCAAGATGGATACCTATCGGGAGAAAGGGGAGGATCTCCTATCGTATATCTACAATAGAGGCGTAATCTCATTGGTAAACAGGTATCAAAACAAAGGCGAAGATCCCGAAAAAGTAGATGCCACAGAATCAAACTATAATTTTACCCTTCTGTCGGGAAATATAGCCCAGCAGAAAAATACGGTCGACTGTTTTACCATCGAAACGGCTTACGAATACGTCCGGCAAAATCTAAATAAAGATTCCAAGATAAGCAGAAAAGAGTGGCTAGCCGATTTGTTGAAAAACTACATTACGGTCAATTACATATACAATGAATCCTTGACCCACAAGATCGAACAGACGGCATTGGCCAACATTTCAACGACGCGGGGGATGGTTCAGAAAGGTGAATTGATTGCCGAAAAGGACAAGATCGTCAACAATGAGACTTATCAAAAACTGTTGTCGCTGAAAAAAGTCTTTGAGGATGAGAATAAGATCGGTGGTGACCAGAATTACGTTGCTCTGGGGCAGTTTTTTATTGTCGGAATGGTGATGACACTGCTGTTGGTCTTTCTGTACTATTTTAGACGGGAGATCTTCTACAACAACCGCCTCCTGTTCATTATATTTATCGTCATCATTGCCATGTTAGGCGTGTTGACCTGGGCTATCAAAGTAAAGATAGGCAGCTTGTACTATATTCCGTATTGTGGTGTGCCGATTATATTACGTATCCTGTTCGATACACGCGTCGCACTCAATATTCATTTGCTCATGGTATTGATCGCGGCTTTGTTCGTACCCAATAGCTACGATTTTGTGTTTTTGCAGTTCATCTCCGGTCTGGTGGCTATATATAGTATCAAGTCCATGGTCAAGCGGGAGCAGTTCTTGATTTCGAGTATTTTGATACTGGCTACGTACATCATCGGGTACATCGGTTTGGTACTGACGCGGAATGGGTCATTGGGAAGCATATATTTCAATGATCTCCTTCCTTTTGTCGTCAGTGTGGGGCTGACCTTGTTGGCTTATCCATTGATCTACGCCTTTGAAAAGCTCTTTGGCATTGTCTCCGACCTTACCTTGATGGAATTGACCAATAGCAATTCGAAGCTATTGCGGGAGCTATCGTTGAAAGCGCCGGGGACTTTTCAGCATTCTCTGCAAGTAGCCAATCTGGCCGAAGCGGCGATTTATAAAATAGGGGGGAACCCTTTATTGATACGTGCCGGAGCATTGTATCACGATATCGGTAAGATGATCAATCCACTTTATTTTATCGAAAACCAAAAGACCGGAAGCAATCCGCACGAAGAGCTCACATCCGAGCAGAGTGCACAAATCATTATCTCCCACGTCATCAAAGGAGTAGAAATAGCCCGACGTCATCAGCTGCCGGATGTGATCATCGACTTTATCCGTACACATCACGGCACGACCCGTGTAGATTATTTCTACAATGAGTTTTTGAAAAATAACCCGGACAAATTGGTCGATGAAACGATCTTTCGCTATCCGGGACCTATTCCATTTTCGAAAGAGACGGCTGTGCTGATGATGGCCGATTCGGTGGAGGCGGCAGCACGGTCTCTGAAAGAGCCGACCAAGGAATCAATCAATACGCTCGTGGATAAGATCATTGAGCATAAGCTGATACAGAAACAGTTTGAGAATGCCAATATTACATTGAAAGATATACACAGTGCCGCAGAACTGTTCAAAAGTATGCTGATGAGCATATACCATGTGCGTATAGACTACGATGTCAATAAAAAGAAAGATTCCCATAAAGAAATTGAAAATCAATAGCTTAAATTTCGTTGTAGGAAATTTGTTAAAAAAACGTTTTGCACACTTTGCAGATTGGTTTTTTTACATTATGTTTGCACTGTTAATTTTAAGGAGAGGTGCCTGAGTGGCCGAAAGGAACAGTTTGCTAAACTGTCGTACTGGAAACGGTACCGCGGGTTCGAATCCCGCTCTCTCCGCCAACCAAAATGAAGCCCGACGTAAGTCGGGTTTTCTGTTGAATAGGGTGAGCCAAACTCGTTTGAGTGAAGCCTGTTCAACAGAAATAAGAAATGAGCGTAGCGAATGGATTCATTTTGGTTGAAGCCTCCACACAAGGGATCACCGAACGAAGTGAGGTAATCCCGCCACATAATTGCCGCTTTTGTTTCCCTCAAATGTTTTCCAGTCAATGGCTTTTATCACGCCTACATTGGCAAGAGCCGTATGGGGATTTTTGGGCTTCACCTCGTCGGTCATTTCTATATCCTTATCTTTTGACCGACCATCGGAATCGTACAGGTCGAAAGCGTAAATTTATGCAGAAGAGCAGTCTGCGGGAGATCAGACCCTAGTATAATTAAATCTTTGTCAGTGCAGTACCTTTGTGTGCTGCGATATGGTCTGTTTTGTCGCTTTTTATTTCATATTGCGGATCGGCTTCCGTGGCGTGGTGTGTATAACCTTTGTAATCAAAATCTTTTGTATGCACCTTTATTATCGTACCCGAAACTCTTCCGGCTTCTGAGTTCCAGCTTACTTTGTCACCTATTTTAAATTTTGTACCCATAACTATTTTATTGGTTAAACAAATCTTCATCAGAATAAGATATCCGGTCGCCAATCACGTTCGCCGGCGATGTATAGGAGTGCTCTTCCGCTTTATTCACGTCCATAATATGCAGCACCGTCCAACCTTTGGCTTTCAGATAATCGGATACCAAGGCACGATGACAACGCCACCACACGGCTTCGGCGCACATATATGCGGTTGGCGATTCCAAGACGACGGCTTCCAATGCTTCAACACCCTGTACAAAATCTTCGGTTTCCATATAATCGGCATAGCCGCGGAAAGAAGCATTTCGCCAACGGGTGTTTTTAGAATCTTTAAGTACTTTCCTTCTGCCACCCAGTTCTTTTATGTACATGTACCGGATGCCGTTTTCCAGTAGCGACGCTTCCAGATTCTCCTGGTCAAACTGGGGAAACTTCCGTGAGCCGGGAAGCCGTCGGATATCGACCAGTGTTTTAATCCCAAAAGACTGTAGCATCGCCAAAAATTCACCGAAACTATGTGTAGAATGGCCTATGGTATATACGGTATTTTTGCTGGGTGTATGCATTCCGTTACTTTTACTCAACTATTATAGCTTTATCCATCACCGAATCCTATCCGTCATCGAAATATAAATATAGGTTGATTAAACGAAAATACGAAGAATCAACACTATGTTTTACCTTGAATTTCGGAATGGGTGTACCACAAGAATCCTCAAAACGTCATTTCGACGAGGTAAGAGGAGAAATCTATAGTCATATAGAATTAATTTTTGCTCATCCATAGATCTCTCTCTTCGTTCGAGATGACGATTTTCTCAAAAACGGAAACCGACCGTAGGAGGCTGCATATTTTTTGTGTTGCGTTAAACATGCTCGATTTATTTTGGGATATAAAAACTATTCTTCATGTTTGTTGGGTAAAAGATACTCCACAATAAAATTAAAACTGTCTGCGATAATTGTACTTAATAAACAAACTATGGTGACGCAGACATTGACGAATTGATAAATTAATGAGATGAATACAGCATATGAAAATATTATCGATGTGGCTCGCATCGCTTCATACGAGAGTAAAGAAAACATAAATGACATCTTGGCATTGGCCCAAAGAGAACACATCGCACCCGCCTCCCAAGACGAGAAACGAACACTCCTCTTGGCTATTGATGTGCAGAATGATTTTATGGAAAATATCGGAAGCCTGGCTGTACAGGGCTCAAAAGGAGACGTACAACGCCTTACGCAGTGGATGTATCGCAATATAGAATCCTTGACCCAAGTGATATGCAGCCTGGATTGCCACTCCATGATGCAGATCTTTCACCCGGTCTGGTGGTTGGACAGAGAGGGTAACCATCCGGCACCCTTTACAATCATCAGTTACGAAGATGCGGCAAATGGTATCTGGACAGCGGCAAATGGCGAAACCGGGCGTTCTTTGGAATATCTGCGTAACCTGGAATCTGCAGGCAAGAAACAGCTTTGTATCTGGCCTTATCACTGTCTGGAAGGTACGGCCGGGGCTAAGCTCGAAAGCGAATTCACCAAGATGCTTTATTTTCATGCGGCAGTACGCAACGCTACACCCAAGCTGATCTACAAAGGACAAAACCCTTATACCGAGATGTATGGTATCATCAAAGCGGAATATGACAAAGAATACTATGTCAATCATGCAGTGCTGGACGCTATTCGTGAGTACGATACCATCTTTATCGCAGGGGAGGCTTCTAGTCACTGTGTGTTGGCGTCGGTCGAACAGATTTTGGAGCATTTTGCAGATGACAGATCGATAACTGCCCGTATTACGTTGCTCGAGGACTGTATGTCACCCATTGGAGGCTTTGAAAGCAGTACACAGCAACAGTTTGAAGAACTTAAAGAAAAATACGGTGTACAGATCAGAAAATCTACGGAAGTAACCCTATGATTGATATCGAAGATGTGCAATGGTATGGATGAAGCCCATGAGATTTGACCTTTGGCATGACCGTATCTTCGAAGTAGCCATCTGCCATTGAAGGAAATTTTTATAGAAGAAATATTCTGTTATTTTTGTAATTCACTAAATACAGTACAAAAATGGGATATCCGAGTTTAGCTGCCTGTGTGGACGATCTGGAAAGACATGGTCACCTGATCCGCATCAAAGAAGAAGTAGATCCCTATCTGGAGATGGCGGCTATACACATGCGGGTATATGATGCACAGGGCCCCGCTTTGTTTTTCGAAAACATCAAGGGTTCTGAATTTCCGGCCGTGTCCAATCTATTCGGTACGATGGATCGTTCGAAGTTCATGTTTCGCGATACGCTCGATCATATCAAGAGGTTAGTGGACGTCAAGATGGATCCTACGGCTGTATTGAAAAACCCGCTGCGATATATAGGTTCATCGGCTGTTGCGTTGGGCGCATTGCCCTGGAAGAAAAAATCCGGAGCCCCTATACTGTATGGTAAGACACAGGTCAGCAAGCTTCCACAGATCGTCAACTGGCCGATGGATGGAGGTGCTTTTGTGACTATGCCACAGGTGTACACCGAAGATGTGAGCAGTCCCGGTATCATGAAAGCCAACCTGGGGATGTACCGCATACAGTTGTCGGGAAATGAATATATCCCTGATAGGGAAATTGGACTGCACTACCAATTGCATAGGGGTATAGGTGTGCATCAACAGAAAGCCAATCAGCTCGGACAGCCTTTGAAGGTCAGTATATTTGTTGGCGGGCCACCCTCACATCCTTTGTCGGCTGTCATGCCTTTGCCCGAAGGGCTCTCGGAAATGATTTTTGCTGGTGCTTTGGGCAATAGGCGTTTCCGCTATTTTTACGATGAGGAAGGGTTCTGTATTTCGGCAGATGCCGATTTTGTGATTACGGGTACGGTCTATCCGAATGAGACCAAACTAGAAGGCCCGTTTGGCGATCATATCGGTTACTATAGCCTTGCGCATCCGTTCCCATTGATGAAAGTGCATAATGTGTACCACAAGAAAGATCCGATATGGTCGTTTACCGTAGTGGGAAGGCCACCGCAGGAAGATACCAGTTTTGGAGCACTGATCCACGAAATCACAGGCAATGCCATTCCCAAAGAAATCAATGGACTAAAGGCTGTACATGCTGTCGATCCGGCCGGCGTACATCCGTTGCTCTTTGCCATAGGGCGTGAAAGCTATACTCCATATCAACAGGTCGACAGGCCGCAGGAGATATTGACCATAGCCAACCAGATATTGGGCAAGAACCAGCTGAGCCTGGCCAAATATCTGTTTATAGCGGCCTCCGACGACAACCCCAATCTGGATATCCACAATATCATCGGATTCTTGACCCATATTCTGGAGCGTATCGATCCCAAACGAGATTTACATTTCCATACCAATACGACGATCGATACCTTGGACTACTCGGGAGACGGACTGAATGCAGGCTCCAAAGTCGTGTTTGCAGCAGCAGGTGAAAAAAAGAGGGCGTTGGCGACAGAGATACCTGCCGGACTGGAATTGCCAAGGCCGTTCGGCCATGCCAAGCTGGCCCTTCCGGGAGTGTTAGTGGTAGAAGGCTCTACGTTCACGACGTACGAAGAAGAAAAGCAGGTACTGGATACTTGGTGTAAGGCTTTGCAGGAAAAGGATCTCACAGGCATACCGTTGATCGTGTTGGCAGATGATGCAGGCTTCACGACGGATCATATCAACAATTTCGTGTGGGTCGCTTTTACGAAGTCCAATCCGGCCTATGATATCTATGGGGTGGGATCTTTTACCAAATACAAACATTGGGGCTGTGAGGGCTCAATCATCATCGATGCAAGGCGCAAACCTCATCACGCACCGGATCTGATCAAGGATGAAGCCGTAGAAAGGCGTGTAGATCAATTAGGTGCGAAGGGTGGAAGTTTGTATGGGGTGATTTAGGGATGTGAATTTACTGCCTACTATTTCGTTCGATGTCATTGCATATGATTTCGATCAGTAGGAGATGTTGCTATTTTAACAACCCTAAGTATTTAGACCTATTGTCCCAAATAATCCATAGCATAAATGCCCAAATGACCAATGCCATAAACAGTCCATCGGGTGCGACGGTCATATGTGTGAGCAATACGCCAACCATCACAGGAAAAACGATCAACGTTCCCAAAGCTCGTGTTTTCGGAAGCAATATCAGCAGGCCGCCCAGTACTTCTGCAAAACCGATCAATGGCATCAGCCACGATATCTCAGCAAAAGCAAGGTTGTCTTTTACCAATTCTTCGGGCAGACCTTCCGGTACGGGCATGTATTGTATGAATTTATTCAGCCCACCATTGATCAAAAGTAGTCCAAAGAGCGAAAATAAGATTGCTTTTATGATTTTCATTGCCGTATGTTTAGGTTTTAAATTTATGAACATATACGGAATATAAAATTGTCATAGGACAAGAAATGATGTATTGGGATGATTCAGATACACTATTTCTCCTCTTTATTTCTGTTCCAAAATTCCATGCCAGGGATATTGAATTTTGAATTATCAAATACAGGATCCTTGCCCGCTTTTCGCTGACTATCGTAATCTTTGAGTAGAAGTAACACTTTATTGTGTAGTAGCAGGATAGCGATTAAGTTGAGCCAAGCCATTATACCCACACCTATATCCCCCAATGTCCAAGCCGAAGCTGCTGTTGTGACACAACCCATGTAGACCGATACAAGGATCAGGATACGTAATGCCCATACCATCCAGGTACTTTTGTTTTTGCCCATGATGAAACTAACATTGGTCTCAGCGATGTAATAATAGGCCATGATCGTAGTGAAGGCAAAGAAGAGTAGGGCTATGGCGACAAAGGCATCTCCTATCAGTGGAAAATGATGTGCAACCGCGTATTGTGTAAACTCTGGGCCTGGCGCTATATTCGGGAGATTGTGAACGAGAAACCCTCCCTCGGGATTGATGACATTGTATTGCCCGGTAAACAGGATCATGAATGCCGTAGCTGAGCAGACAAATAAGGTGTCCACATATACGGAAAAGCCTTGTACAAGCCCTTGTTTGATCGGATGCGTGACTTCTGCAGCAGCAGCAGCATGAGGGGCGGTTCCCTGCCCAGCTTCGTTGCTGTATATGCCACGTTTGACGCCCCAAGATATCGCCATGCCTATGACGCCGCCAAATGCAGAATCCACATTGAAAGCAGAGTCCAAGATCAAGTAGAAGATGTCTGGTATGGATGTAAAGTTCAAAGCCATGATGATGAGAGCCATCAAGATGTAGGCACCGGCCATAAAGGGAACGACATATTCGGCTACTCTACTGATCCGTTTGACACCACCGATGATGATGACGCCGAGAATAAGGATCAAAATGATTGCGATAAGATGATGGGAAAGACCGAAAGCAGCATTAGCAGAGATGGATATACTATTACTCTGCACACTGGGAAGCAAAAATCCCGTACTGATGACTGTGACAGCGGCAAGCGTCCAAGCAAATACTTTGGACTTCAATCCTCGAAGTATATAAAAAGCTGGTCCACCTCGGTATTGGCCATCCTTTACCTCTTTGTACATCTGTCCCAAAGTGGCTTCGACCATAGCAGAAGAAGCTCCCAAGAACGCGATTGCCCACATCCAAAAGATTGCACCCGGCCCACCCATAGCGATAGCTGTAGCGACTCCGGCTATGTTGCCTGTCCCCACACGGCCAGATATGGCCAATGAAAAAGCCTGAAACGAGGAAATGCCCTTATCCGAACTGTTGCCTGTAAAAAGCAGTTTGACCATGTCTTTCAGATAGCGCAGTTGGGGAAGTTTGAATCGGATGGTAAAGTAGACACCGGATAGTAGGCAGAAATATACAAGAGCATCGCTCCAGACAATGTTATAGATTTGGTCTATGAATTGTTGCATCAATAGTTTTAAGTTTAGGCAGGCTAAGGTATATAAAAAAAATGCCACATACAAGAATCTTTTACTCTAATCTTTCCTATTTTTTACGTATTTTTCCAACCAACGGTCTTGTTCCCAAAGAATGTGTAAAATAGATTCTCTTGCTCTAAACCCATGGTATTCATAAGGGAACATAACTAATCTTGCGGTACCTCCATGTCCTTTGATGGCGGCATACAGTCGTTCGCTTTGTATAGGATGTGTTCCCATATTTTCATCATCTATACCATGTGTGATCAATAGAGGTCTTTTGATCTGATCGGCATAATTAAATGGCGAGATGTGGTCATAGACGTCTTTTGCCTGCCAATATATTCTAGTTTCATTCTGAAATCCGAATGGGGTCAGGGTCCGGTTGTATGCACCACTACGGGCAATTCCTGCGGCAAATAGGTCGGTGTGTGCAAGTAGATTAGCTGTCATAAAGGCTCCGTAGGAATGTCCTCCGACACCAAAGCGTTTTCGGTCGCCAATGCCTTCTTCCACCAAATAATCGATCAGTGCTTTGGCATTGAGTGTGATCTCTTCCACAAAGTTGTCGTTGGGACGATCTTTTTCCCTTTTGACGACGGGCATAGCAGCTGATTCTACAACCGCATAGCCACGGGTCACCCAATATACAGGTGAGCGAAAAGCTATTTCCGTAAATCGATGTGGTGTTACTCTTACCTGTCCGGCAGTTTCTTTGCTTAGGTATTCACGGGGATAAGCCCAAACCAGGACAGGCAATGGAGCATCTTTTTTCGGCTCAAAACCCTCTGGGAGGTGCAATATGCCAGATAGATTAACCCCATCTTCTCTCCGGTAAGAAATCAACCGTTTTTGTGTACTTGCCAGGCTGGGATAAAGGGATTCGAAAGCCGTTAGTACTGTTTCTGCATTGCTCTGTATATCCTTACGGATCATGTTGGGAGGCACGTTGCGGGATTCTCTTGTAAAATAAAGGGTCTTTTTGCCATCAAAATGGATCGGTTTCTCATAATGGTTTGCCTTTGACTTAAATATCGTATCCCGTTTGTCTTTCATCAGATCCCAACGCAATAAAAAGGGGCGTTCACCTTCGGGCGAAGCACCTTCACTAATTGTATAGACTACAGGAGACTGATCTCCGGATATAAGCATTTTGCCTTTGCTGATGACAAAATTGCCCGGATCCCGATACCCGTCTTCCGAGCTCCTTTCCTCGATCACCTTGATGAGTTCTCCGTTTGTTGGGTTGATTAGTGACCATTTTAACTTCCGTTGGCTCGTCTGTTGCTCTTTGACTACCGCGAAATGGTCATTTCCCCAAACAATGTCCTTGTATGACAAATTGGTACGATATAATACTTGAGGTGTACCATCGAAAGGTGCTGACAAAGACAAGATTTCGTCACGGTATTTTTTATTTTTTGGAATACGTTTTACCCAAACTAGCTCATGAGGTTTTCCCTTTCTCCATTGATGTTTCCGTTCATAGTTGATATTGCTTGCGGTATTTTCTATCAAGGGGCGTTCATGCAAGGTGGTTACTTTAGTTCCGCTTTGGTCCCAGATTTCGGTCGTTTGTGAGAAATAACTAAGTCCTACGCTGTAAGAATAAGGCTTTTGGATACGCTGTATGAGTATATATTTACGATCCGGGGAGAAAGTATTGGTGGTAAATATACCTGGTTCACCGAATTTTTCTGTACGACCATCCAGATAGACTTTTATGAGTTGACTTTCCGCATAATAATCAAAAAGAGCTTCATCATGGGTATTGCTCAATAGGTTTTGGTAAGTCTGCGCCCGGGTACGTTTTCCCATGTTTTCTTGGATAATGGGGCCGCGCGCAATAGGGGTAGCGATGGGGGCCGGTTTTTTATCCCATGCCGGGACTTGAACCAACAAACAGTCCTCTCCGCTCACCCATTGTATAGGTTTCCCTGTTATTACATTTAGACGATCGATGTTCAATTTTTTGGTCGAAAGAGAATTCAGGTCTGCATACCAGAGTTCCAATCCGTTTTGTGTCTCGTTGGTATAGACAAAACGTTGTCCATCCAAATGCCATGTCAAGTTGTCTAAACGCAGTTCATTCGGCATTCCACTCAGGCTTACATCGCTTCCGCTCGTTAAGTTGGTCAGTTTGATCGAAGTATAGGGGTCACTCTCGTTATTTTTTGTGATAATTGTTCTCAAAGCAGTATCGACACTTAGTCCGGCAAGACCTTTGATTGGCTTGGCAGCCCTGTCTATATCAATATATCGTGGCTTGTTCAATACAACCATCCACGTTTGGAGTGGGTTGAGTTTGATGTCAGAGACATTGGGGGCATCTACCAGTTCGACAATACTCTGAGAAGGTGTCTGATATGTTAGGCTCTCCTGGGCTTTAACTGTAAAAGTCAAAGCTATGGTGATCATCAGTAAAAAAGAAAAGGGGTGAAATCTCATAAAAATATATTATTGTGTATTGTCTGTCTACTTGAATTCCAGCATATTTACAATTGAAATAACATTAGTTAGGAGTAAAGTTGTCATTATTATTTGGTTTTGGCAACTTCCTGCAATTTCGTTCCTAATGTTTCCAACATTGCTTTCGCTTTTAGTAAACATTCTCTATATTCATCATCTGCCACGGCATCAACTGTAATAGCCCCCCCTGTATGAAAGGACAGGTATTGTTTAGTGTCGTTGTACAGAATGGTCCGTATGATGACATTGAAATCAAAGTCTCCATTTGGTGCAAAATAACCTACAGTTCCGGAATACACACCTCTACGGCTATGTTCGTATCGATCGCATAATTGCATGGCACTGATCTTGGGCGCGCCGGTCATGGATCCCGGGGGGAAAATGTTTTTAATAGCTTCTATGTCACTTATTTGGTTGTTCTTTTGACAAGTAATGGTGGATACAAGTTGGTGTACCTGTCTATAACTCTTGATTTCCAGTTTACGCTCTGCAGCTACTGTTCCGGGGTGCGCACTGCGGGTCATGTCGTTGCGTACGAGGTCGACGATCATCACGTTTTCGGCAATCTCCTTGGGATTATTGCGTAAGGTTTCTTGGATTTTCCGGTCTTCCTCGGCTGTACGGCCTCGTGGTGCGGTACCCTTGATAGGTTGGGATATTAAGCTCTCGCCACGCTTTGCCAGAAAACGTTCGGGCGAAGCCGAAAGGATATATTTGTCTTTGATCTTGAAAAAGGTCGAAAATGGAGTAGGGGATACTTGGTTGAGCTTGACGTATGTCTGCAAGGGATGGATATGGGCTGGTTGCGCATAAAATTCCTGGCAGAGATTGACCTCGTAGATGTCTCCTCGTTGTATATGGGCTTTTAGCTGTTCAAAAGCGTTTATATACTCTTCTTTTGACATTCTCGAAACAACTTCCCCTTCAAACGGATGTTCTTGTTCTTCAAGCTCAGTTGCCATAATCTGCGAAAATATTCTTGTCGGGTCGGCTGATATGATCTCTACAGATTGTGCGGAGAACTTAAGAATGGTCTGCGGAATAAAAAAATAGGTGTCTGGAAAACCTAAGGGGTTCGGGAAGGAGGTCGATAAATCTTCGATTTCGTTTTTGAGATCATAACCAAAAAATCCAAACATCCAATGATGGGGATGTTTGGATTTAAAGTTTTCTAAAGCTTGAAATGTATCTGCAGTATTGTTCTCAAAAACTGCTGTAGCTCCAACAGCTAGGATAGATTCGATAGAACTATATGTATCGCTGTATCCATTGGATTGAAGGAAGCAAACCTGGTCAAACTGTTGTGCCCAAGCCAGCGCCTGACGTTCGAATACTGCTTTATGTACCTCAAATATGGCTGTAGCCATGTTTTATGCTTTCAACTCGATAGTCTGTGTACGGTCAGGTCCAACAGATAGATAACGGATAGGTACTTCCAACGCTTTTTCCAGATAATCTATATAGTTTTTGAGTGCAGTTGGGATTTCTGACTGTGTACGTATGCCTGTCAAATCTTGATTCCATCCCTGGATTTCTTCAAGGACTGGCTCCGGTTTGATGGAGTTGATGTCATACGGCATGTAGTCGATCACCTCGCCGTTGTATTTATAGTGTGTACATACATATATCTTGTCGAAAGTATCCAATACATCGGCTTTCATCATGACGAGTTCGGTCACGCCGTTGAGCATAATGGCATACTTCAAAGCGGGAAGGTCAATCCATCCTGTACGACGTGCCCGTCCGGTGGTCGCTCCAAATTCATGGCCCAATTGACGTAATCTTTCACCCGTTTCGTTGTCCAGTTCGGTCGGAAAGGGGCCTCCACCTACGCGGGTACAATATGCTTTGAAGATACCCAATACGGAGCCGATTTTATTGGGTGCTATACCCAAGCCTGTACAGGCTCCTGCGGTAGTTGTGTTGGAAGAGGTGACAAAAGGATAGGAGCCAAAGTCTATATCCAATAGTGTGCCTTGGGCTCCTTCTGCCAATACTTTCTTTCCTTCTTTGAGGTATTGATTGACCAAATGCTCCGAGTCCACATGCGGAATAGTCTTGATAAATTCTATCGCCGCCAAAAAGGCTTCTTCACGTTCGGAAAAATCGGGGATTTCGCCGTAATGAGATAGTATATTGAGGTGTTTTTCCTTTAGCTTTTCGTAGCGTTGCTGAAAGTCGGGCAGTGTGGTATCTCCCACGCGTAAGCCATTACGGCCGGTCTTGTCCATATAGGTAGGCCCGATCCCCTTTAACGTAGAGCCAATTTTGCCGTCACCCATTTTAGATTCGGAAGCGGCGTCCAGCAGTTGATGTGTAGGTAATATCAAGTGTGCTTTGCGGGCCAAGACCAACTTGCCGGCACCTACCGGATCAAATCCGGCAGCCTTCAAGTTGTCCAGTTCTCGTTTGAGGATAATCGGATCGATGACCACGCCATTTCCGATAAGGTTTAACGTTTGAGGGTTGAAGATTCCGGATGGAATGGTGTTCAATACGAATTTTTTGTTGTCAAATTCTAAGGTGTGTCCGGCATTGGGACCTCCCTGGAAGCGTGCGATCAAATCGTATTGAGGACAGAGTACATCGACGATTTTCCCTTTACCCTCATCGCCCCATTGTAGGCCCAGTAGCACATCTACTTGCATAGCTTTTAGTTGTTATTGATTATGTAATTAAATACAAAATGATTAAAAAATAATGTTCGGAAAACAACGTAGTCATTTTCCGAACAAATTTAATATTAAAAACATTGTAATAGGAATTAATTTGAAATTACTTCCTTCTTGGATTTTGCTTTTTCTTCACTGGACTTTTGAATCTGGCAACTTTGGCAGATGCCATAGAGATTGAGGGAGTGGTGCTTGATGTCAAATTTTAACAGGTCGCCGATCATCGTCTGTATCTGATGGATACGTGGGTCGCAGAATTCGACAACTTTGTTGCACTCGATACAGATGACATGGTCATGCTGCTTGTAGCCATATGACTTTTCGAACTGTGCCATGTTGCGGCCAAACTGGTGCTTGGTCACCAAGTCACAGGATACCAACAGTTCCAGCGTATTGTACACCGTCGCCCGACTTACACGGTATTTCTTGTTTTTCATGTGAATGTACAAGGACTCCACATCGAAATGATCATTCCGGGAATAGATTTCTTCCAGGATAGCGTACCGTTCAGGTGTTTTTCGCAGGCTTTTGTTCTCCAGATACGCTTCGAATATTTTTTTGACTGTTTGGTAATTTTCGCCTTGATTCATGTTATCCTTTAATGCTTATATGCAAATTTATCAATTTCATTCTGATTTTGCGTGAATTATTTTTACTCGTTAGATGTTTGTGACTTTTTATTTTAGTAGAGACATGTCTGTTCGTAGAGTTCCGAAGGGTCTCTACGGACTTTATAAATGGAATAGGAGTCTCCGACTCCGTATCAAATAAAATCAATATCTATCAATCCTTTTTCTTCTGTATAGTAGTCGATAGCCGATGAATAAAGATAATCTTGTTCTCTCATCACTATTCCGGCTTTTACCGGGTTCTCGTGTACATAATTGAGTCTTGTCTCTATGATGGCATTGGTATCGCATTGGATCGGATGGTTATCCTGTCGCCAAAACTGATATTCTTGGTTTCTGTTGTTTTTTTCTCCGGCTTTTTTGAATATCCATAGCATCCAATTCTTTCTGCTTTCCCTTGTGTTTTCGTTTATGGCTTTAATGATGGCTGTTGAGGTGTACTTTTTGAAATCTCTTAATATATCAGATAGACGATTAGGCTCTTGGGTTGATAAAATTAAATGAATATGATTACTCATAATGCACCAAGCATGAACTTTTAATCCTTTTTCCCTTTGACAAAATTTCAGACTTTCGACCACAATGTCGGCATAACCCTTTCGTGTAAATACATCAACCCATTCGATTACAGCAAATGTAATGAAGTGGATTGAATATTGATCTTTTATGGAGTACCCTTGTTCACCCATAAATGAATTTCAATGTAATTTTAAGATTGTACAACCATTTCGTAGGTAGTCGGAGACTACCTTTTTCATTGTTAAATCCTTAGTGATCGCTACGCTGAACACTAAGGATAGTGTGAATGTCAAAAATCAATTCTCCGACTCGTATCGTGTCACGCCCGTGATGCCTTGTACACCTTTTAAGTGATTGATCAGATTGTCCAATTGATCCGTGTTATTGACATGTACCATGATGTTGCCCTCGAAGATACCTTCGTTGCTGGATATAGACAGCGAACGGATATTGACCTTGAAGTCCTGCGAAATCACGGAAGTCAGCTTGTTGATCAAACCTACATCATCTATACCAACGATACGTATGCCCGTCAAGAAAGCCGTATCCTGCTGTGCCGACGCCCACTTGGCTTTGAGAATACGGTAACCGTAATTTGCCATAAGCTTTGAAGCATTAGGGCAGGAGGTGCGGTGTATCTTTATGCCGTCGTTGACAGTCAGGAATCCGAAGATGTCATCCCCTGGAATGGGGTTGCAGCACGGAGCCAACGTATAGTCGATCTTTTGCATATCATCTCCTATCAAGATGGTGTCGGCATCTTTCTTGTTCAGCTTTTCGACCAACCCGTTAATGTGCGAAGTGAATTGGTTGGAATGGGTCTCCGGGGTCTTTTCGTTAGCCACATACTCGCGTAGGTTCTTGATGTCGATCTCTCCTTTGGCTACATTGTAAAACAACTCTTGTGAACTGGGGTATTTAAAGAAATTCGCAATCTTGTTGATGTTGTCTGTATTGTACGTGATTTTCAACGATTTGAGTTTGCGTTCCAGGATCTCTTTGCCCTCTTCGGCTACACGGCGTTTTTCTTCCTTGAGCGAGGAGCGGATTTTGGATTTGGCTTTGGCTGTGACGACAAAGCTCAGCCAATCTTCCTTGGGAGACTGCTTGTTGGAAGTAATGATCTCAACCTGGTCTCCATTTTGCAAGGGGTGACTGAGTGGTACCAATTTGTGGTTTACCTTGGCACCGATACAGGTGGCACCAATGTCGGAGTGTATCTCGAAGGCAAAGTCCAATGCTGTAGCTCCGTTGGGCAATTGAATAAGTGTACCTTTGGGTGTGAAGATGAATATTTCATCGGAAAAGAGGTTCATCTTGAAGTCATCCAAAAAATCCAAGGCATTTTGCTCGGGATTGCTGAGAATATCACGTACCTTTTGTATCCATTGATCCAGTCCATTGTCCGAATTGGATTCTTTGTATTTCCAGTGTGCGGCAAACCCCTTTTCGGCAATTTCATTCATACGCTTGGTACGTATCTGTACTTCTACCCATTGTCCTCTCGGGCCCATGACCGTAGTATGTAATGACTCGTAACCGTTTGCTTTGGGCGTGGAAACCCAGTCACGAAGCCGATCGGGATTGGGGCGGTAGAGATCTGTGACAATGGAGTACACTTTCCAACATTCGGTTTTTTCCTTTTCGTCCACTGTATCTATGACGATACGGATGGCAAATAAATCATAGACCTCTTCAAAGGGAATGGACTTTTTCCGCATCTTGTTCCATATGGAATGGATGGACTTTGGTCTGCCGAAAATATCGGCCTTGATTCCCTGTTCTTCGAGTATCTTTTTGACAGGTTCGATAAAATCGGCCACAAACTTTTCGCGTTCGGCCTTCTTTTCATTCAGTTTTTTGGCGATAAATTTGTAAGTGTCCGGATCGGTGTACTTCATGGACAGGTCTTCCAGCTCGGATTTAATGGCGTACAAGCCCAAACGATGGGCGAGAGGTGCGTAGAGATAGCTCGTTTCGGACGCTATCTTGAGCTGCTTGTGCCGTGCCATGAATTCCATAGTGCGCATATTGTGTAGTCTATCCGCCAGCTTGATAAGGATGACCCGTACATCATCTGCCAGGGTCAATAGCATCTTGCGGAAGTTTTCGGCCTGCAGTGAGCTGTTCGGGTCGAATACCCCCGATATTTTAGTCAGACCATCGATGATCTTGGCTACTTTTTTACCGAATCGCGCTTCAATATCTTCTAGCGTGAGGCTGGTGTCTTCGACGACATCGTGCAATAGAGCACAGACGATTGAGGTGGTTCCCAGTCCGATTTCTTCGGCGGCGATCTGTGCTACGGCTATCGGATGATAGATGTATGGTTCTCCGGATTTACGCCGCATGTCCTTATGGCTTTCTAGCGCCAGATCGAAAGCTTTCCTTATCTCCTGTTTGTCACCTCTTTGTAAAGTTGGTTTGCATGCTCTCAATAATGCCCTGTATCTTTTTCGTATTTCCTTGCTTTCTGCCTCAATATCAATCACATAATCTTCCATAAGAACCTCTTAAAAATTTCGTTATTTTGTAAAAAAATATTTAATTTTATGTTGGATAACGATTCTATAAATCTTTGTCTTTACTTTGTGACATAAATATAGATAAAATAAATCCTTTTTAGAAGGAATATATATCCAAAAATATGATGGGTAGCAAAAAATTGGTAGGTTTCATGGTACTGTTGATGGTGCTTGCGTTCAAAGGAATGGGGCAGGAATTGCCTTTGCCGATACGCGAGCCCTTGACGTTGCCCCACTATGGACCGGGAGAACCTGACGTGGTCGCCTATTATGCGACGACTACCCTTGAAAGTGGAGAAGTGGTGCCGTGGTTTGCTATAGAGGAAGTTGTCGTGCGTGCTGTGCGTAAATGGAAAAGTGAACAAGAACGGTTACAGTATATGCGCTTAAAAAGAAATGTATTGCGTGTACTGCCGTATGCAATTTATGCCCAGAAACGCTATGAACAATTGGATCGGGAGCTGGCTTTGGCTTCTTCCAAACGGGAAGAACGTCGTTTGATAAAAGCTTGTGAAAGTGAGATCAAGGAAAAAATCAATTCGGAGGTTAAGAACCTTTCCGTATCCCAAGGTAAGATATTGATCAAGCTTATCGAAAGGCAGACGGGACATACCAGTTATGAATTGGTCAAAGATATGAAAGGAGGTGTCGCTGCCTTTGTCTATCAAGGTGTAGCAAGGGTATTCGGTCATAATCTTAAATCTACCTACGACGCGCAAGAGGATTTTGTGATAGAGAATATCATCCGTGAATATGAAGTCGTACGACCTATCAACAAGCCGTACCAATAGCATAAATTGACCGCCATGAATACGATCTACGACTATAGTGCACTTGAGTTTTCCGGCCAGGAAAGATCGTTGAAAGACTTTTCGGGCAAAGTCGTGTTGATCGTCAATACTGCTAGTAAATGTTATTTTAAACGACAGTTTAAAAGTTTGGAGCAGCTTTATCGGCAATACCGGGATCAAGGCTTTGAAATATTGGCATTCCCTTGCAACGACTTTTTCAATCAGGAGCCTCGTTCAGGCTTGAATCTGGAGACCTATTGCCGGCTCAAAGAGCAGCTTACCTTCCCTGTTTTCAAACGAATCCATGTAAAAGGCGAGTATGCACATCCATTGTACAAATATCTATCCTCTAAAGAGCTAAACGGACGTGTCGACTCCAAACCGGTATGGAATTTTCATAAATACATCATTGATAAATCTGGTCGTGTAGTTGATTTCTACTGTCCTTTTACCAATCCTCTTTCTTCCAGGGTACAGGCGCAGATCCGGCGTTTGTTGGCGGAGTGAGTAGGCTGTGCTTGTTGATAGAGGCACACCCTTTCTATCCGTAGTGTTGAGCGTAGCGGTCACTACGGATTGATAATGAAATAGAGTTTCAGACTCCTGTCCATTCAGAAAGTTCGTAGAGACCCTGCGGAACTCTACGAACAGTAATGTATCTTTGTACGCAGTACAATATTCAATAGTATGTCAGAAATAAAATTAGATTTGCTGGTGATGACCGTACACCCCGACGATGCTGAGTTGGGTGCTGGAGGTACGATTGCCAAATATGTTGCCGAAGGTAAAAAAGTGGGCATTGTGGATCTCACGAGGGGAGAGTTGGGTTCGCGTGGTACGGCAGAGACCAGGACGGAAGAGGCCGAGGCAGCCTCGAAGATATTGGGGGTGTCTGTTCGGGAGAATTTGGGTCTGCGAGACGGCTTCTTTCAGAATGAAGAGGAATCGCAAAAGAAAATCATTCGTGCCATACGTAAATTTCGGCCTGAAATTATCATTACGAATGCGTTGGATGATCGGCATCCGGATCATGGCAGGGCCAGTAAGTTGGTCAATGATTCTATTTTTCTGTCGGGTCTGAGGAGAGTCGTTACTTTTGAAGACGATGTGGAGCAAGAAGCTTTTCGACCAAGGTTGCAATTGCAATTGGTCCAAGACAAGTATATACAACCGGATATAGTTCTGGATATTACGCCTTATTGGAATATCAAAGAGCAGGCTGTTCTGGCATACAAGACACAATTCAACGCTACAAACGAAGAAGATGGCCCGCAGACCTATATTTCCAGTCCGGATTTTATGGAGTACACCAAGGCCAGGGCGCGAGAGTTTGGCCGCAATATCCAAGTGCCGTTTGCAGAAGGGTTTACTTCACGCAAGCTGTTGGGAGTGCGGGATATTTTTGATTTGATTTAATTTGTAAATTATTCCAACGTTAGCGTATAAACAATTTCATTAAGTTAGAGGTAAAACCGTTCTTTTATGTTATTCTGATCCTAACCTGAAGCGGGACCAGGATAACATAAAAGATCTCCTTTTTTCAAAAATTTGTTCATAAAATTTGACGAAACAAAAATATTTTTCCCCGAAAATATTCTGTAAATTTGTGCTTTAATTTGAAGAACATTCAAAATTCACTTATATAATAATGATTCATTTCTTTGAGAACCCATCGAACACAGTATACGGTGTTCAAAGTGTACACTCTTTATCACAAGAAGACATCAGCAAACTCAACTGGCTTTTCGGGAACGCTAAAAAATTGGAACAAGACATACTGGAGCATTGGTATGTGGGGCCTCGTGCGGCCATGATCACGCCCTGGAGTACGAATGCTGTAGAGATCACTCAAAACATGGGTCTCCAAGGTATTGTGCGTATAGAAGAGTTTCAGCCTGTGCCGGCCGATTTCAACGATTTCGACCCGATGATCTCACAGAAATACAGTGCCTTGACGCAGGATATGTACACCATTCATATTCAACCGGAGCCTATTCTGGAGATAGACGATATTGACGCATATAACAAATCCGAAGGATTGGCCTTAAACCCCGAAGAGGTCGAATATTTGAACAATCTATCGGTAAAATTGGGGCGCAAGCTGACCGATTCGGAAGTGTTTGCTTTTTCCCAAGCCAACTCGGAACATTGCCGCCACAAAATATTCAACGGTACCTTTATCATTGATGGGGAGGAGCAACCCTCCTCCTTGTTCAAGTTGATCAAAAAAACTACCGCCGAAAACCCCAATGAAGTAGTGTCGGCTTACAAAGATAATGTGGCCTTTATCAAAGGTCCTAGGGTGATGCAATTCGCTCCTCGATCGGCAGACAGACCAGACTTTTACGAAGAAAAAGAATTTGAATCGGTACTGTCCGTCAAAGCGGAGACCCATAACTTCCCGACGACAGTAGAACCTTTTTCGGGTGCGGCGACAGGTTCGGGAGGCGAAATCCGTGACCGCATGGCGGGTGGGCAAGGTGCTATTCCTTTGGCCGGTACGGCGATTTACATGACCGCTTATTCGAGACTGGAGCAGTCTGCATTGGATCTTCAGCCCGGCACCGTTACGGAGCCTGCCGGAAGGTCGAACAGTGCAAGACCCTGGGAAAATGCCATGGCTGAACGTCCTTGGCTATACCAAACACCGATGGATATTCTGATCAAGGCCTCCAACGGTGCTTCAGACTTTGGTAATAAGTTTGGGCAGCCGTTGATCGTGGGCTCGGTGCTGACTTTTGAGCATGAGGAAGGCGGACGTAAATTGGGCTACGACAAAGTCATTATGCAGGCTGGTGGCGTAGGTTATGGCAAATTGGAACAGGCCAAGAAGCATACACCTCAAACCGGAGATAAGATCGTTATATTAGGTGGTGAAAACTACCGTATCGGTATGGGAGGAGCGGCTGTTTCGTCGGCAGATACAGGTGCATTTGGTTCGGGTATCGAATTGAATGCTATACAGCGGTCGAATCCTGAAATGCAGAAGCGTGCGTGTAATGCTGTTCGCGGTATGGTCGAATCGGACCATAATCCTATTGTATCTATCCATGACCACGGTGCCGGGGGGCATTTGAACTGCCTTTCCGAATTGGTAGAAGACACGGGAGGATTGATCGATCTGGACAGATTGCCTGTAGGAGATCCAACGCTTTCTGCAAAAGAGATCATCGGCAACGAATCTCAGGAGCGTATGGGCTTGGTCATTAGCGAGAAAGATATAGATACATTAAAGCGTGTAGCGGATCGCGAACGTGCACCTATGTACATAGTAGGGGATGTCACCGGAGATCATCGCTTTACGTTCCGGTCACAGACCACAGGCGAGGTGCCGATGGATTATGCCCTGGCAGATTTCTTCGGGTCTTCTCCCAAGACGTATATGCGTGACAAAACGGTACAGCGCATGTACGCTGATGCAGAATATACTGTAGAGAATATACCAATTTACTTGAACCAAGTCCTCCAACTGGAAGCAGTTGCCTGTAAGGACTGGCTGACCAACAAAGTAGACCGTTGTGTAGGTGGGCGTGTAGCCAAACAACAATGTGTCGGCCCGTTGCAATTGCCCTTGAACAATGTCGGGGTGATGGCATTGGATTACAAGGGTAAAGAGGGGATTGCGACTACAGTAGGACATTCGCCTGTAGCAGCGATTGTTGATCCGGCAGCGGCCAGCCGTACGGCAGTTGCAGAGGCTTTGTCCAATATTGTGTTTGCCCCTATCAAAAATGGTTTGGCAGGCATATCCTTGTCGGCCAATTGGATGTGGGCATGCAACAACGAAGGAGAAGATGCGCGTCTATATAAAGCGGTAAAAGCTTGCTCAGATTTTGCTGTCGAATTGGGTATCAATATTCCGACAGGGAAAGATTCGCTTTCGATGAAGCAAAAATATCCGAATGGAGAAAGCGTCATTGCACCGGGAACAGTCATTATTTCTGCGGCTGGAAACTGTACAGATATTCATAAAGTAATCGAACCGGTCTTGAAAAAAGATGCCGGATCTATTTACTATATCAATTTGTCAAAAGACAACTTCAAACTGGGCGGTTCGTCTTTTGCACAGATATTGAACAAAATTGGCAAAGAAGTGCCAACTATCCGGGATGCGGCTTATTTTAAGCTTGCTTTCAATACGATACAGCAATTGATTCTGGATGATCAGATTGTAGCGGGACACGATGTGGGGTCGGGAGGTTTGGTCACGACTTTATTGGAAATGACTTTTGCGGACGTGGATTTGGCTGCCAACTATGACCTATCTGGACTGGGCGAAGCCGATACTGTTAAAGCATTGTTTAATGAAAATATTGCTGTAGTATTACAAGCAAAATCTGATTCAGTTTTCGAGGATGTATTGGCAGGTGCCGGAATTGATGCTGTAAAAATCGGTACAGTTGACGAGGGTACAGAAGTGACATTCAAAAATCACAACGATAGTTTTACATTCAACATAGCCGAGACACGTGATATCTGGTTCAAAACGTCATTTTTATTAGATCAAAAACAGTCTAAAAACGGAATGGCGGATGAACGTTATAACAACTATAAAAATCAGCCATTGCGATATGAGTTTCCAACGCATTTCGAGGGTAAGAAGCCGGTTATTGACTCTGCGAAACCTCGACCAAAAGCAGCTATCATTCGTGAGAAAGGATCCAATTCTGAGCGGGAAATGGCTAATGCCATGTATCTTGCGGGGTTTGATGTCAAGGATGTACACATGACGGATCTGATTTCGGGTCGCGAAACATTGGAAGATGTTCAGTTTATCGGCACCGTCGGCGGGTTCTCCAACTCGGATGTGCTCGGATCGGCCAAAGGCTGGGCAGGCGCGTTTCTGTACAACGAAAAAGCCAAAAGAGCATTGGACAATTTCTTTGCTCGTCAAGACACACTTTCCGTCGGTATATGTAACGGATGTCAGTTGTTTATGGAGTTAGAACTGATCAACCCCGATCATGACCAACATGGCAAGATGCTACACAATACATCAGGGAAGCATGAATCCAACTTTGTGTCGGTCAAAGTAAGAGAAAATAACTCCGTGATGCTGTCTACATTGGCCGGTACGACGTTAGGAGTATGGATCTCGCATGGTGAAGGCAAATTCAATCTTCCGAAAGAAGAATCGGCCTATCATATTGTAGCTAAGTATGCCTATGAGCAATATCCGCACAATCCGAACGGTTCGGACTTCAATACAGCGATGATGTGTGATCGTACGGGACGCCATTTGGTCACCATGCCCCATATAGAGCGCTCGATCTTCCAATGGAACTGGGCAAACTACCCCGATGGAAGACAGGATGAAGTGTCACCGTGGCTGGAGGCCTTTGTCAATGCGCGAAAGTGGTGCGAAGAGCACAGATAAAGAAAACCTTATAGGTTTAATGTATACTGAAAGACCTCCGAAGTTTTCAAAACTTCGGAGGTCTTTTTTTACAGTTCTTTCAACTCACCGACCAATTTTGTAATGGTTTGTTTGGCGTCGCCAAACAGCATCAAACAGTTGTCTGCGCCGAATAGCTCGTTTTCGATACCGGCATATCCTTTGCCCATGCTTCTTTTGCTGACAATCACGGTTTGTGCTTTTTCGACATTGAGTACAGGCATTCCGAAAATTGGGCTATTGGGATTTGTCTTTGCGGCAGGGTTTACGACGTCATTGGCTCCGACGATAAAAACCAGATCCGTATTGGCAAAATCATCGTTGATCTCGTCCATTTCAATTAGTTTGTCATAGGAGATGTTCGCTTCGGCCAATAGTACGTTCATGTGTCCGGGCATCCTTCCCGCTACAGGGTGAATAGCAAAACGAACATTGACTCCTTTCTTTTCACACAATTCGCTCAACTCGCGGATGGTATGTTGTGCCTGTGCTACAGCCATTCCGTATCCGGGGACAATAATCAAAGAAGAAATAGAGTCAAAGATTTGGGCTGCTTCCTCTACGCCTACCTCTTTGACGACTATTTGTGGGCCGTCGGCGGCTTCTCCACCTGTAGCAGAGGTCTGTCCAAATCCACCCAAAAGCACATTCATCAGTGAACGATTCATGGCCTTACACATGATTTGGGTAAGGATAATACCTGATGCACCCACCAGCGCTCCGGATACGATAAGTACATTGTTATTGAGTACAAAACCGGTTGCACAGGCAGCCATTCCCGAATAGGAATTCAATAAAGAGATCACTACGGGCATATCCGCTCCTCCGATAGGAATAACCACAAGCACCCCGATGATCAAGGACACCACAGCCAATAGGACCATATAGGTGGGGTTAGAAAAGTCTGTCAAGGCAAATACCGTAATGCTAATAGCAGAAATCAACAATATTAGATTGATGAGGTGCTGACCTGTGAAGACAATGGCACGACCGGAAATATTGCCGCTAAGTTTCAAAAAGGCAATGATCGAACCTGTAAACGTAATCCCTCCGATGAGAATACTCAATGCCACGCTGATACCGGTAATGGAGTCTACGGCAATACCTTTCTCTTGTGTGTTTAACCAAAAATCAGATAAGGCCACAGCAAGAGATGCTAATCCTCCGAAACCATTGAACAACGCGACCATTTCGGGAATTTTGGTCATTTGTACTTTAAAGGCGATTACGAGTCCTATGGCCGAACCGATGACAATACAGATCAATATATCAACCAAGGAAATAGCTTCCACCTGTACAACAGTAGCTAAGATCGCAATAAACATACCCACGGAAGACACAGCGTTTCCTTGACGCGCTGTTTTGGTACGCCCTAGCATTTTGATACCTATGATGAAGAGTATAGAGGCGATTAGGTAAGATATTTGTATAATGATATTCATTTTTTTCTTAAAGTAATTTTAATGGATAACAAGTACCAGTTTGGACATTTTGCAGTTAAAACATAACAACAGCCATGATATATTTATGCAAAAGGCATAACGGATGTACTTTATTTTTTCTTAAACATTTTCAACATCCTGTCGGTCACGGCATAACCACCAACAACGTTAATAGTCGCTAGAACAAGGGCAGCCATTCCGAGCCATTTACTGACAGATACATAACCTAGTTCATTACAGGCAATGATAGCTCCGACTATCGTAATGCCGGATATGGCATTCGATCCCGACATGAGTGGTGTATGTAGGGTAGGAGGTATTTTGTTGATCAATTCAAAGCCAAGATAGCTAGCCAATATTAATATATAAAGCAGAATGATAAAAGCGTCAATAGTCATAGCTTATAGTGTTAATTGTTGTTTAATCGTTTAATAGCTTAATTGTTTATATCGTTGATTAGTCGAATGGTCAATTTCCTCTTTTTCAAATCTTTCATTCCCTAATTGCCCAAAATAGATTTTGTAAGTTCATGTACCAGCTCGCCTTGATGGGTGACTAAGGCTCCCTTTGTTATTTCCTCTTCAAGCTCCCATTTGAACCCGTCTTTGGTAGCCAGATGAAGCAAGAGTGTACTGATATTGGTTGCGTACAATTGGCTTGCATTGATCGGTAAGAGGGAAGGGATATTGGATTCGCCGATAATGGTGACCCCATGTTTTTCGACAGTTTTGTTGTATTCCGACAAAGCACAGTTGCCGCCGGATTCGACTGCCATATCGACTATGACCGATCCGGGCTTCATCGATTTGACCATCTCCTCGGTCACGAGGAGAGGTGATTTCTTGCCAATGACCAACGCAGTTGTGATGACCAGGTCAGCATCTTTGATCTTGTCTTTGATCAGTTGCTGCTGTTTGGCCAAGAACTCTTGCGAAACTTCTTTTGCATATCCGCCTTCTATTTTGACTTCTTCTGTACTCTCGACGACGAGGAATCGGCCTCCTAACGATTCGACCTGTTCTTTTGTTTCGGGACGTACATCAGAGACTTCGACCACTGCACCCAGGCGTTTTGCCGTCGCAATCGCTTGCAGACCGGCTACACCGGCTCCAAAAATAAGGACTTTAGCCGGTGTAATCGTACCTGCTGCAGTCATCATCAAAGGAAATATCTTTCCTAATACATTAGCACCCATGATCACGGCCTTGTATCCAGCTAGATTGGCCTGTGAACTTAATGCATCCATTTTTTGGGCACGGGATATCCGCGGTACAGCGTCCATCGCAAATGCGGTTATTTGGCGGCTATTAAATATGTCCAACAATTTAGGTTGTGTGTAGGGATACAAAAGTGAAATGCTTATTGCCCCGTTTTTAAATTCAGAAGCTTCTTCCATAGTTGGCGCATTTACCTTGAGAATGACATCTGCTTGGTATATTGTTGATTTTGGGACAATATTTGCACCGGCTTGTGTATAATCATTGTCCGAGAAATTGGAACCGAGTCCGGCACCACTTTCGATTTGAACGCGAAACTCTTTCTTGATAAGAAGTTTGACTATTTCCGGACTGAGCGCAACGCGTCGTTCATTTGTTTTGGTTTCTTTCAGTACTCCTAAGATCATTACTTTTTTATAGATTTTATTATTGGTTTATTAATAATTCGCTTCATATCTATTGAAACTTATCTGTTGCTATTGACAAATGTAAAATTTTAATAGACATTTTTGTAACAAAATATTACGAGAAATAGATTTATTGTTCTTTTTCTTATAGAAAATTGATAAAAAAAAGAAATTATTCTATTCGTGTAGCATAAATGTGTAATCGAACGTAAAAGAAGAATGCTTCTGATGTTTCATGGACTTGGGGATAGGCAATTGGTTCTTGTTTTACAAACTCTAAAATTTAAGTAAACACAACAGATGTCTGTTTTTTTTTAATGTCGTGGGGGATCTTTGATGAAGTCGATTGCGATGAACGGCAACGGAAATTTTATGATTTTTGTCATAAAATTGTTTTTTTCAATCTTTTCTCGATGTTTGTTTTAACCTTTTTGTACTTTTGAACAATTTTTAATAAAAGTCAAAAGATAAAATGGACAAACGTAAGGAGGAGATCGTTGAGGTAGCGTTAAAACGTTTCGCACATTATGGTTTTAACAAGACGACGATGAATGAGATCGCCGACGATCTCGGTATCACCAAAGCCAATCTTTATTACTATTATCCGGACAAATTCGCCCTTATCAAGGATGTGATCCGTCATGTTGTCATGCAGATCCAAAAGGAGGAAAAAAGCATTATCCATTCGTATCGCAACAACTTTTTGGAGGTCATGTTTTCTCTGTTGGAACTACGGGCATCATATTTGAAGAAATACTACGTTTTGCATATCAATGAAAATCTGGAATGGATCAAGGGGGTGGAGATCAACGATTTTCTGGAAGAGTGTCATGCCGAAGAGCTTGTTCATCTAAAGTCATTACTTCTGAAGGCTGTGGAAAGCGGAGAACTTCTGATTGAGGACGTCGATGAAACCTGTAGTGTCTATATCGAAATCGTCAAGGCCATCGGTATCATGCACAATGTGCACGACATCATCACGGGTATTCCGAATCAAGAAAATGTAGAAAAGATATTGGATAGTCAAAAGAGAGCAACAAAATTAATATTTGAAAACAGAATAAACAGGAAATAAATTAGAATGAAAAGAAGTAGAATCATAGCTATACTGGTTGCCGGGCTGTTTTCTGGCTCCGTAGTGAAGGCTCAGGAAGTGCTGACACTTCAACAGGCTATCAAATATGCATTGGAAAATAAGGCTGAAGCAAAGAAGTCTGCACTGGAACTGGAAAATGCACAATATCAGATTGATGAAGTGAGAGCTGGTGCTTTGCCACAGGTGAATGGATCCGGTGGTCTCACATATAATCCCATGCTTCAAAAGGTAGCTTTACCAGGAGGGATCATAGGAATGCCTGGAGAGACCGTGATGGTAGCGATGGGACAAAAATGGCAATCTCAGGCCGCTTTGCAAGTTGATCAGCAGCTTTTTAATCAGTCCCTGTTTACAGGCTTGAAAGCTGCAAAGACAACAAAAGAGTTTTATCAAGTCAACAAAGCATTGAGTGATGAACAACTGATTGAGAAGGTTGCCAACTCATATTATGAGGTTTATCAAACAAGATTACAGATAGAAACCATAGAGACAAATCTTAACAACACATTGAAAACCCGAAATGTTATCAAAGGTTTGGTTGATGCCGGATTAGGAAAAAAGATTGATCTGGATAGGATTACGGTAGCATTGAATAATCTGGAAGCCAATAAACAGATTGTTAGTAATGCATTAAAACTACAGGAGAATGCGTTAAAATTTGCCATAGGAATGCCCATTGACAGAGAAGTAAAGCTTTCGAAAGAAACTTTTGCCGTAAACGAAGGCTCGGCACTAATAGAGCCATTAGATCTAAATGGCCGTACGGAAGTCCAATTGTTTGAAAAACAGATCGAATTGCTCCAATTGAACAAACAAGCTATGCGTGCCGATTATTTCCCGCGGTTATCTTTTACAGGAAATCTTGGATATCTAGGCATGGGGCCGGTGTTTCCGATATTTTCTGCAAACGATGGTGTAAAATGGTCGGGTTTTTCGGGTTTGGGGCTAAATCTTTCCATACCTATTTTTAACGGTGGAGCTACCAAGTCGAGGATAAGTCAAGCTAACATTCAACTAAAACAGGCAGAGGTAGATTTGATGGATACTAAACTGGGACTTCAGCTCGGTAACGAAAATGCAAAAGCTCAAATCAAAAATTCTCTATTGACCATCCATACCAATCGAGCTAATGTCACATTGGCAAAAGAAGTATTGGAAAATACAGAAAATAACTATAAAAATGGTTTAGCTACATTGACTGAACTTCTGGATGCTGAAACAGCCTACGCAGATGCTCAAAACAACCTAACGACATCCTTGCTGAATTATAAAATAGCAGAGGTTCAATTGATCAAAGCAAACGGACAACTTAAATCATTAATCAACGAATAACAAACAACAACATAACAATTATATGAAACGTGCAATCATCAGTGTAATCATTATCGGAGCAATACTTGCAGGTATAATTTACATTTTAAGGAATAATAAGGCTAAAAACGAAGCTGTCACCCAAGCGGCAGCCGTCACAAATGCGGAGGTCGCTGTACGTGTGGCTTCTGTACAGTCGGAGCAGGTAGATTTGACCTATACTTCCAATGGTACATTTGAGCCTAAACAAGAAGTTACTGTGTCGGCACAAGCTGCAGGACGTGTGGTGCGTGTGTTGGTCGACGAGGGAGCAAGAGTATCTGCGGGACAGACGTTGGCAATAGTCGAAGGTGATAAGGTCAATGTCAATGTAGCCAATGCCCAGGCAGTATACAATGATGCTGAGGCCAATGTACAGCGTTTTGAAAGTGCTTTTGCAACTGGTGGTGTGACCAAGCAACAGTTGGATCAGGTCAAACTACAGTTCGAAAATGCAAAGAACAATTTGCAGAGTGCCAAATTAATGGCTGGCGATGTGACTATCAAAACATCTGTTGCAGGGATTGTCAACTCACGCATGATCGAACCGGGTACATATGTCAACCCAGGTACAGCCGCATTTGACATTGTCAATATAAGCGCTTTGAAATTGCGTGTCAATGCGGATGAGAAAAATGTTGCTGCACTGCGAGTAGGACAGACTGTCCAAGTGACGGTAAGCGTATTGCCGGATAAAGTGCTAAGCGGTAAGATTACGTTTATTGCGCCCAAGTCAGATGGAAGCCTGAACTTTCCGGTAGAAATCGAAGTAGCCAATCCGAATAATGAGCTACGTGCCGGCATGTACGGTACAGCCAACTTCGGTAGCCAATCGGGTACCGTATTGGTAGCTCCCCGGGCTGCTTTTGTAGGTAGTGTGAGTGACAATAAAGTGTTTGTCGCCCGTGATGGCAAAGCGATAGCTGCTAAAGTTGTCTCTGGGCGTAATTTTGGTGATAATGTGGAGATTTTGGGTGGTTTGAAAGAAGGTGACCAAGTGATTATATCCGGCCAGATCAATGTCTTTGATCAAACACCTATCACTATTATTAAGTAATTCAGTTTTAGGCTGTAAGCTATAGGTTGATTGCCTATGGCCTAAAGCCTGTTGCCTACAGCTAAAAAAGTAAAAAATGAAGATTTCTGAAATTTCGATAAAAAGGCCAAGTTTGATCATTGTGATGTTTATCATATTGGTTCTTGGCGGTATATTTTCTTATACGAGGCTCGGATATGAGTTGATACCCAAGTTTGACATCAAGGTCATCATGATACAGACCATCTATCCGGGAGCTTCACCCACAGAGGTAGAAAATACGGTAACAAAGAAGATTGAGGACGCGGTTTCGTCGCTCGAAATGGTCAAGAAGATCGAATCGACTTCACTGGAAAATGTGTCCGTTGTGATGGTTACATTGAACGAAGAGGCGGATGTCAACTTTTTGTTGACCGATGCGCAACGTAAGATCAATGCGATTCTCAACACATTGCCAGATGATGTAGACCCACCTATTCTGAACAAATTCTCTTTGGATGATATGCCGATTATGAGTTTGGCTATTACCTCCAATCTGTCTGAAAAGGATTTGTATGACCTATTGGACAAAAAAATACAACCTGTCTTTGCCCGTATCAATGGTGTGGCAAAGGTAGATATGATCGGCGGTGAGGAGCGTGAGATCCAGGTCAAAGTAGATCCGGAAAAATTGGAAGGGTATGGTCTGTCCATCATGCAGGTGCAACAGGTCATAGCGGCATCCAACCTGGATTTTCCTACAGGAAGCGTCCAATCCGGCGAAAAGAGAAATACAATCCGTCTGGCGGGTAAGGTCAATTCGATCGGCGAATTGCGTAATCTGCCTATTACAACGCCAAAGGGTATAACCATATTCTTGCGGGATATAGCTGATATACAGGATGGCGTGGTCGATATTGAGAAAATCGCGCGATTGGATCGTAAAAACACCATCTTGATGCAGGTCTACAAACAGTCTGATGCGAATGCAGTAGCGGTATCCAAATTGGTTCAAAAAGCTATTGCAGAGAAAGATCGAGAAGGAAAAGTAGTAAAAGGGATCGAAAAAGACTACGAAAAAGAAGGTGTACAGGTCATTATTGCCAATGACAGTAGTGAATATACGCTTAGCTCCGCCAACCACGTTATGAAAGATTTGGCATTGGCCGTGGTATTGGTGGGTTTCATCATGCTTTTCTTCTTGCATAGTCTGCGCAATGCGGCCATCACGATGGTGGCGATTCCATTGTCGCTGATCGCTACCTTTATCGGTTTCCTATTCATGGGATACACGCTGAATCTGATGTCTCTATTGGGATTATCGCTTGTGGTCGGTATCCTGGTGGATGATGCGATCGTTGTGATCGAGAATATCCACCGGCACATGGAGATGGGCAAGAGCCGTATCCGTGCGGCATACGATGGAGCAAAGGAGATCGGGTTTACCGTCACGGCGATTACATTGGTTATCGTCGTTGTATTCTTGCCTATAGCGATGTCTACCGGTTTGGTGGCCAATATCCTCGCACAGTTTTGTGTGACAGTCATCATCTCTACAGGTTTGTCGTTGTTGGTCTCCTTTACGGTTGTGCCTTGGTTGTATTCCCGTTTTGGTAAGATCGAACATATCAGTTCGTCTTCATTTGTGGGAAGGATAGTTTTAGGTTTTGAAAGAGGACTTTCTAAGTTTACCCATTGGATTTCGGGGATTCTACAATGGTCTTTGCGTAGTAGAACGAACAAGGTGCTGACTTTATTGGTTGCGATAATTATGTTTTTTGCTTCCTTGTCATTACCTATTTTGGGCTTTATCGGGGGAGACTTTTTCCCGGCCAACGATAGGGGGGAGTTCATGATGCAGTTTGAGTTGGAAAAAGATGCTTCCTTGGAAGTGACAAACCAATTGACACAACGTGCAGAAAACTATATTTCAGCTAAGCCCGAAGTCGGACGTATGATTACGACGGTAGGACAGTCCAGCGATGGAGGATTCGGTGCGATATCGGGAAATCGGTATAAATCGGAGATCCACGTTGTCTTAAAAGATGAATATCAAGGTGTACTGAACTCCAAAGTATATTCTGCGGAGCTAAAACGTGAACTTGAAAATGAATTGGTAGGCGCTAAGGTGCGTACGGTCAATATGGGATTGATGGGAGCAGAGCAGGCTCCGATTCACCTGACCGTGATCGGTACGACGATGGAAGATGCATTGGAATTTGCTAACCAAGCTGCGGAAATCTTGCAAGATATTCCAGGTGCTTCGCAGGTCAAATTGTCCTCGGAAGATGGAAACCCCGAAATCAACGTGAAAGTAGATCGTGAGAAAATGACTTCGCTGGGGCTCAATGTGGCTACTGTAGGTGGAACGATGCAGGTCGCTTTCTCGGGCAACACGGACAACAAGTTCCGGGCGGGTGAAAATGAGTACGATATCAACATACAATTTGACGATAAAGGAAGAGCGAGTATCGATGATGTGCGCAACTTGAAATTTATCAATGATAAAGGAACCGCTATCACACTGCAACAGTTTGCTGAAGTGACCTATGGATCAGGACCTACTTTGTTGGAGCGTCGTGACAAGACACCTTCGGTGTCGGTCAAGGCAACCGTAATAGGTCGTCCTGCCGGTACGGTCGCGCAAGAGTGGCAAGTGGAGTTTGACAAATTGCCCAAGAAAACAGGGGTAGCCACCTTGTGGGGTGGAAATATGGAAAATCAGGAAGAAGGTTTTGGTACCTTGGGTATAGCTCTGTTAGCTTCTATTGTGTTGGTTTACTTGGTTATGGTAGCACTGTATGACAACTTTATCACACCTTTCGTGGTCTTGTTCTCCATTCCATTGTCTTTTATTGGAGCATTATTGGGGCTGGCATTGACCAATCAGACATTGAATATCTTTACCATTTTGGGAATCATTATGTTGATTGGTTTGGTGGCGAAGAATGCGATATTGTTGGTAGACTTTGCCAATCATAAGAAAGATTCGGGGGCCAATACACACGATGCACTGGTCGCTGCTAACCATGCCCGTCTGCGTCCTATTCTCATGACGACGATTGCAATGGTATTTGGTATGATTCCGATTGCGATGGCAACAGGAGGTATTGCGGATACGAATAGAGGGTTGGCTATTGTTATCATCGGTGGTCTATTGTCGTCCATGTTTTTGACATTGGTCGTCGTACCGGTCGTGTATTCTATATTCGATAGTCTACAACGCCGATTTGGTAAGAGTAGAAAAATAGATTACGAGGCGGAGATGGTCGCCGACTACGTGCCGAATGAAAGCTATGTCGATGAGTTGGATATGAAGCATGAGTAAAGCAAAAAGAAAGGGAGTTTTTTTTAAACTCCCTTTCTTTTTTATTTTCCCAAAAGATTCCAGACAGACTTTTTTCGTTTCTCGACTTCATGCCGATCACGGATGAGATCGTGAGCCAGTTGATCGATGATTTGTTCATTATCACTGATCAGTTTATCCGCCAGTGCGACTATCTTTTGAATGTTTGATTTGTTGGCAGCGTCCATGGCCGGGTTGATGGAAGAAAGGTTATGGGGCTCTATACGGATATAGTTGCCAAGTCGGTTGACCGACCGGAATAGCTGTCTTAAAAAATAGTCGTTGCTTTCGGAAGAGCTTGCCGTCATGATATCTACCAAGGCGGGGCCTATAGAAATAGCCCATTTTTTCTTGAAATCTTCGTAATTGTAGGCATTCTTTGTGATGCCTGTACCTAAGGATAAGATGTGGACATCACTGATGTTGAACGTATTGAATGTCTTCAATACTTCCAATAATGCAGCTATACTCGGATTGTGAGCAAATAGACCTCCGTCGACCAATACGTATCTGGTATTTGCCAGGGAAAAAATCTCGGCGACCGAAAAGAAAGTCGGAGCGGCAGACGTAGCCCGACATACATCCCGTAGATAGAAATCGCGGGAATCGCCGTGGGAGATCGCTTTTTGTTGCCTGAACAGATGGTTTTTACGGAGTTCGATATTGTATGCCGTGATGATACAGGGCTTGATGAGTTGACTGAGCTTGGCGTCACCAAAATAATCCAATAGTATTTTTTCCAGTACTTCTTCATCGTATATCTCACTCAACAAGCCAAACTTGCTCAAGAACCTTCGCCAATTGCGGGTAGAAAAGATACTTTCTCCATGTTCCAGATAAATGCTTAAAGCCTCGCGCGCACTGAATTTGGGCCGTCCAGGGTCTTCTTCGGAGGGGAAAAGCAGGAGAGAGGTCAGAATACCACCTGTACTCGTCCCCGAAAAAAAATCGAAATAGTCTGATATATGTGCGTTTGGGTTATTGCTGTGTTCTTTCAGCTTATCTTCCAGAGCGGCTACGACCATACCGGGGATGATACCTCGGATGCCGCCACCATCTATAGAGAGAATTCTTTTCATTTGTCTTTATTCGTTCACAACACCCATTTTACTGAATTTGTCTATACGTTCGGCAACCAAGGTCTGTGTATCCTTGGATTTGAGGAAGGAGAGGTCTTGCAAGATTTGACTTTTGACATTTTGAGCTGCGACTTCGGGGTTCTGGTGTGCTCCGCCCAAAGGCTCTGGAATAATACCGTCAATAAGACCATTTGCCAACATGTCGTTTGCGGTCAATTTTAAGGCTTCTGCTGCCCGTTCTTTGTGATCCCAACTCCTCCAAAGTATAGATGAGCAGGATTCAGGAGAGATGACCGAATACCAAGTGTTTTCCATCATGTATACACGATCACCTACACCGATACCTAATGCTCCGCCCGAAGCTCCTTCACCGATGACTATACAGATCACCGGTACAGTCAAGACAGACATTTCTAAAAGATTTCGCGCGATGGCTTCGCCTTGTCCTCGTTCTTCGGCCTCAAGACCGGGGTAGGCTCCCATTGTATCGATTAGGGTAATGATAGGTTTGTTAAATTTTTCGGCCATTTTCATGAGGCGTAGTGCTTTGCGATAGCCTTCGGGATTGGCCATACCAAAATTCCGGAATTGCCTTTCTTTGGTGTTTTTTCCTTTTTGATGACCGATGACCATCACAGATTGTCCACCTATCGATGCAAAGCCGCCTACAATGGCTTTGTCATCTCTGACGGTACGGTCTCCATGCAGTTCGACAAACTCGTCGCATATCATTTCGATGTAGTCAAAAGTTTGTGGTCGGTCCGGATGTCTGGACATTTGTACTTTTTGCCATCCGGTTAGGTTTTGATAGACATCTACTTTGGCTTGTTCCAGTTTTTTTTCCAGTTCCTTTACAGTGGCACTCATGTCCACATGGGTTTTTTCGGCAACCTGGTTTACTTTCTCTATCTGTGTTTGCAAATCTGCAATAGGTTTTTCAAAATCAAATGTTGTTTCCATACTGAATACGGTTTCACGTTCAAAAGTCAGCTAAGTTAATGTATTTTTCGGGGAAAATAAAAATGTATATATAGAAGAGTAAGGGCAAATTATTATTTGCCCCTACTTGAAATACGCCCTAATAGCATCTTCATCTTTCTTTATCTGGGCTTGTAGCTCTTCTAAAGAATCAAAACGTTCGTCGTGTCGTATAAAATGCTTGAAGCGAAGACGTAAAGTCTTGGAATAAAGATCATCCTTGAAGTCGAGCAAGTTTACTTCTATCTTTCGGGCCATGCCGTCTATGGTTGGTCTGTTACCTATATAGCACATACCTTTAGCAACACTGGTCGGTTGAGGTTCGAAATATTCACCCGAGGCGATGGAGGGGACATGTGGATATATCTCGACTTCGACGGCATAGATACCATATGCGGGTATCAGTTTATGGGTTTCGTGTACATGCAGATTGGCAGTCGGGAAACCTATGGTACGTCCAATCTGATCCCCCCGAACAATAGTTCCGGTCAATTCGAAAGGGTAATCCAAATATTTGTTGGCCGTATCGATGTCACCTTTTATCAGGGCCTCACGTATCCGTGTCGAAGAGACAGCTACATCGTCTATATCCTGTTTGGGGATCTCTAAAACCTCGTAGTCAAAGATATGAGCCAACTCGGTGAGATTTTTTATACTTCCTTTGCGATCTTTGCCAAAATGGTGGTCATAGCCGATGATAATCCGTTTGGTCCCCAGTTTGTCCACGAGTACATTGCGGATATATTCTTCCGGACTTTGATTTGAGAAGTCTCTCGTAAAAGGGGTAATGATCAAGTGATCCAATCCGGATAAGGCCAGACGATGTGTCTTTTCCTCGATATCGTTGATCAACCGTAGGTCTTCGTCATCGGGATTGATGATGAGGCGAGGGTGGGGAAAGAATGTCAACAGTACCGATTCACCGTTTTTCTCGTTAGCGCAATCGACTAGTTTCTTCAATATTTTTTGATGACCGATATGTACCCCGTCAAAAGTACCTATCGTGACCACCGCATTTTCCAATGGTTCGAATTCAGTAAGATTTCTATATATTTTCATTTCTAAATGTCTTGTTTAGATGACCCAATTGGTCTTTTGTGCCCTGATTGTCTCAATCAGTTCTTCCAGATTCCAGGCATTGTCAACGTGAAACCCACCACTCATTGTTCGGCGCAATGAAGACAAATGGGCGCCATTTTGCAGTCTTTTGCCAAAATCATGGGCTATCGATCGGATATAGGTGCCTTTCGAGCATCTGATCCTAAAATACACCAAAGGTAATTCAATCTTTTCGATTTCAAACGCGTGGATGAATACCTTTCGGGACTTTAGTGTCACTTCTTCTCCTCGTCTTGCTATTTCGTAAGCACGTTCGCCATTGATCTGTATAGCCGAATGCGCTGGCGGAAATTGCTCTATTTCTCCAAGGAAAGATTTTGTGGTTTCGTAGATTTGCTCTTCGGTAATCGCACCAATATCAAATGTTTGGTCTATGTCCGTCTCCAGATCATAGGAGGGAGTTGTCGCTCCCAGTGTAATGATGCCTGTGTATTCTTTGTCCTCGGCTTGATATAAGTCTATTTTCTTGGTGAGTTTGCCTGTACATATAATCAAGAGTCCTGTCGCCAAAGGATCTAATGTGCCTGCGTGTCCGACCTTAACTTTCAAGGGTTTGATCGTGTTTCGGAGTTTTCCGATCACATCAAAACTTGTCCATGACAGCGGCTTGTCCACCAAAAGGATCTCGCCTTCGGCAAAAGAGAATAAAGGAGTACTGTTTTTATCTTTCGGAATATGCATTAGATGACTTGTAGATTGTGACCGCTCAGCAACAGGATGATGATGACCAAACCAACGACAATCCTGTACCAACCAAAAGCCTTGAAACCGTATTTGGTCAGTACACTAATAAAGGATTTGATCGCAATGATCGCAACGACAAGGCCGACGATATTCCCGACGATCAATAGATTGATTTCTTCTCCGGTCAAAGTGTGGCCTTCCTTGAAAAACTTAAGGAGTTTGACCAAAGACGCCCCGAACATCATCGGCAAGGCCAGGAAAAAAGAAAACTCTGCTGCCGCCTTGCGAGTCAATTTTTGGGTCATACCACCGACAATAGTACTGGCTGATCGGGATGTACCGGGGATCAACGCCAAACATTGGTAACAGCCGATAATGAAAGCCTGCTTGAACGATATGTCGTCGGAGTCGTCTGTTGTTGGACGATTGAACCATTTGTCAACAAACAATAGGATCACACCCCCAATGACCAGCATGATGGCTACCATCATCGGGCTTTCTAATAGTGAATCGATGACATCGTTCAATAGTAACCCAAGTATAGATGCCGGAATAGCTGCTACGATGAGCTTATAGTAGAAATCAAGGGATTTGAAAAAGCGTCTCCAGTACAAGAAGAGCACGGATAGGATAGTGCCCAGTTGAATGACGATGGTAAACAATTTGACGAAATCGGAAGGCTCCATCCCCATCAATGCGGTTCCGATAATCATGTGTCCTGTGGAAGAGACCGGTAAAAACTCGGTCAATCCCTCTATAATAGCCAAAATAATGGCCTCAAAATAACTCATTATTATTGGATTTCCTTGTTGTTCTTAGGTTTGTATAAAATAGCAACGAAGCCGACGGCAAAACCAATGACAATAACTAAAGGGGCTAACGTGATTTTAGTAAAGCTGTATATGTCCTCTTTGCCCATCATAAGAAGAAAACCAATGAAAACAATAAGGATGCTGATCAAGAATAAGATATAATTGATCTTTTGGAATACAAATCCGGCTTTGTTGTTGTCGTTAGTAGATGTTTTTTTCTGTGACATTTTCTTTTTGTTTAGTTGACAGTTGACAGTGAATATAATTGTTCTCTCTCCACTGATTACCTGTATAAACTGTGGGATTTTGCTTTCAAATATTTGGTGACGGCAAAATAAGTGCTCAACCCTGAAATGAGTATACCCAATATGACGACGATAATAAATATAGCACCAAACTCATACCAATTGCGGAGGAAAATGAGTTCGGGCACCTGCTTTTGCGCAAACTGTAAGGCGAATATCAAAAGCAAAATAGCAATCAATGCGCCAATGAGACCATGTATAATGCCGTATAGAATATAAGGCTTACGAATAAAACTCTTTGTCGCACCGATCAATTGCATACTTTTGATCAGAAAGCGTTGAGAATATATGGCTAGTCGAATGGTATTGTTGATCAGTGCTACGGCAATGACCATCAAAATCACGGCAAATGCCAGCACAATCATGGATATGATACGGATGTTGTTGTTGACCATATCGATCAGCGATTCCTGATAGACAACTTCTTTTACGCGGCTGTTCTTTTCCAACTTGTTGATAAAGGGTTGTATGCTGTCGCTGTTGGCATATTGCTCTTTCAGATAGATGTCTATAGAAGGGAGTAGGGGGTTGTGCCCCAGATACTCCACAAAGTCCTCGCCTAGATCCTCTTTGAGATTTTTGGCGGCCAATTCCTTGCTGACATATTCCGTTCGAAGTACATAGCTGTCTTTTTCGATGTCTTTTTGCAAGGAGAGCACATCTCCTTCGTTTACGTTGTCATTGACAATCACATTGAGTACAATGTTCTCTTTGACATATTTAGACAGATTTTTGGCATGTACCAGGATCAATCCCAAAAGTCCCGTCATCAATAAGACCAATGCAATACTGATCACGGTAGAAACATATACCGATTTGGTTTTTTTTCGAGGAGAGCCTTGTTCTAATACTGCCATAAAGCGGATGAATATTTGAATGCGAAATTAAAGAATAAAGATGATTTTATGAAATATTCATGTTTCTAAAAAGACAAACACAGATGAATATTTCATATGACCATTAAAGTCAAATCATAAACATATGCATTAATAATGCAATATCGGGCGATATATTGTGGGATTTAACATTTTTTTATTTTTTTAAAGGTGTAATTGGCTATAGTGTCGGATGTCACCGTGCATTTAATATTCCCTAGTTGATTAGAATAAATTTGATTTTTGCAAAATAAGTTCCTATATTCGGGTACGTACACATAAGCCTAAGAAATCTGAGGATGACTTTTTATAACAAATTACATGACAATGAATTGATTTGCCTTGTAAAAAAGGGAGATGATAAGGCTTTTGCTGAGGTCTATAAAAGATATTGGGGTATTTTGTACAGACACGCGCGAAGAATGGTCAAATTAGAAGAAGAATCCCAAGATGTTATTCAGGATGTTTTTGAATCTATATGGAGAAACCGAAAGGTCTTGGAAATCAAAGGGAGTCTTTCTTCGTACTTGTATTCTTCTGTACGGTATAAGGTATTCGATTTGTTGGACAAGGGAAAGGTGCGAAACAATTATCTTGAAAAATTAGGTGATTTTGTCAACAAAGGCGTCTACACGATCGATCATCTTTTGATCGAGAAAGAGCTTTCTGAACAAATAGAAAAAGAAGTTGGTTTTCTCCCTAAAAAAATGCGGAAAGTTTTTGAGTTGAGCAGAAAAGAGCATTTAAATCATAAAGAAATTGCTGAAAAGCTTTCATTGTCGGATCAAACGGTGAAAAAACAGATTCAAAAAGCCCTCAAAATACTGAAGCCCAAGTTCGGTATATTTATATGGTATTATATTATTGTTAAACTTTTTTTATAAAAAAGTACCCCCTGCCTTTTTGTCAACCTACATATCTATAAAGCCGAGGCTAAATAGATATGGACAAACACCAAGCATTATTAAAGAAATACCTCAAAGGAGAATGTACTGACGAGGAGAGAAAGCTTTTGGAATCGTGGTATAACCAACAGGTTCAGCAAGAATCTCTTTCTGATGATATTGATTATAAATCTCTGGAGAGGCACATCTGGAACAAGCTGGATGTACAGGAAAACAGAAAAATAAAAATCCGATACATCCAATGGGCAGCAGCTGCTTTGATTTTGGTTTTTTCGGCAATATCGTTTTACGTGTTGCTTGATAAAAATGAGGTTGACTCCTCTAGGTTGGCTCAGGCCATAGTGCCCGGAAGCAATATGGCTAAACTATCTTTTTCCGATGGTAGAGAAATAGACTTGGATAATATTGCGGATGGGGAGACTGTTGCCCTAGACCATATCAAGATCTATAAAAACAGAGATGGCGAAATAGTTTACAAAGTTATGGAGTCAGACGATACAGAGGAACTGTTCAGTCTGTTGGAGACGCCGAAAGGTGGACAATATCAGATAGAGCTGGCCGACGGCACAAGAGCATGGCTGAATGCAGCTTCTTCTATTCGGTTTCCTTCGGTTTTTGAAAAACAAGAACGTTTTGTAGAGATAACAGGAGAGGTCTATTTTGAGGTGGCTAAGGATTCGAAACGACCATTTAGGGTCAAAACGCAGGAGCAGCTTGTAGAAGTCCTGGGTACACATTTTAATGTGAATGCTTATCACGATGAACCTAACTCTGTAATTACGCTATTGGAGGGAGCGGTCAAAGTCCAATCCTTTGGAAAGGATTACTTTTTGAAACCTAATCAACGGATGCAAACCAATTTGGTAAATAGGTCTTCTGTGATAAGCGAAGTGAGTGCCGAAGATGCTATAGACTGGAAAAATGGCATCTTTCAGTTTAGTGATGAGAAGGTCTCCAGCATCATGCGAAAGATTTCCAGATGGTATAATGTAGAGGTTGTTTTTGCTGAAAATTTTGTAGACAAACGAATGGCAGGCTCTATTTCGAGATATGAAGATGTATCCAAGGTGTTGGATATGTTGGAATTGACCAATGTCGTTCATTTTCAACTGCAAGGAAGGAGGATAGTAGTTATGCCTTGATATACAATTATAAAAAAATAAGGCCGAAAGCGCTCGTAACACTTCCGGCGTTGTTTGAAATAGCGTTAATAATCTTTTCGAGAAACTAATTAAAACTTTAAATCCAAACATTTCAAATATATGAAATTAAATGTATTTACAGGCTTTAGGCTGCAACCTAAAGTGTACAAATTCCTGTTGGTCATGAAAATAGCATGCTTCATTTTATTAACTAGTTTTCTTTCCGTAAGCGCGTCGGTTTATTCTCAAAAAATAAGTTTGCATGTCAATCAGGCTACACTTAAAGATGTCTTAAAAAGTCTAAAGCAGCAAACGGGCTATAATTTTTTGTACTCTACAGATATCCTTAAGGAGTCGAAACCTGTGAGCATCAATGTCATGAATGTAGAGTTGACAGAAGTTTTGAACAGGTGCTTTGAAGATCAAGCATTGGATTTTACCATACGGGATAAAACCGTGGTGATAAAAGAAAAGATGAAGATGGATCACAAACCGCTTGTCCAGATGGGTATCCAAGGTAAGGTGACCAATCTCAAAGGAGAACCTCTGGAAGGGGTAAGCATCCGGTTGAAAGGTACCAATACCTATACGCTCACCGATGGTGAAGGGGGATATCAGATCAAGGTACCTGATGGCAAAGGAGTATTAATCTTTAGCTACATAGGCTTTACGACGAGGGAAATAGCTATAAATGATAAAAAGGTGCTGAATGTGAGTCTTCTCGAAGCACCTACCAAACTGAATGAAATTGTCGTGGTCGGTTACGGCGAGGTAAGTCGAAAAGATCTTACGGGCGCTGTAGGATCTGTGGCTATAGAAGAATTGCAGAAAGCACCGGTCAGATCCTTTGAGGAAGCTTTGGCAGGTCGAGTAGCTGGTGTTCAGGTTTCGTCGCAGGATGGCCAACCAGGATCAACAGTAGATATTGTCATAAGAGGTGCCAATTCTGTTTCGCAAAGTAATTCACCTTTATATGTTATAGATGGATTCCCTTTAGAAGATCCAGATAATAATATGATCAACCCCTCGGATATTGCATCAATGGAGATTCTGAAAGATGCTTCTGCAACAGCCATTTATGGAGCAAGAGGGGCAAACGGTGTTGTGATAATCACCACTAAGGGAGGAGTGGATGGAAAAGCTATCATATCATACGATGGATATTACGGTACTCAGGAAATAACGCAAAGAATGGAATTAATGAATCCTTACGAATTTATTAAAGTACTGTCAGAAAGAAGCCCAAGTACAGCCAACAGTATGTATTTTGCCGGAGGAAAGACTATAGACGATTACAAAGACGCCGTTGGATTTGATTGGCAAGACAGGATTTTCAAAACTGCGCCAATGCAAAATCATAATTTATCCATAAGAGGGGGAAATAAACAGACTAAGTACAGCCTTTCGGGATCAATTTTTGAACAGGATGGAGTTCTAATTAATTCTGGATATAACCGTTATCAGGCTAGATTAAGATTAGACCAACAGGTTAATAATAGTTTAAAGTTGGGCGTCAATATTAATTATAGTGGATTAGTGAATTATGGAAATAGTCCCGGAGGTAACTATAATGCGGCTCTACTCTATCAAGCCATGGCTTACAGGCCTATTAGCGGTAACCCTAATGTGAATTTAGAAGAATTGGAATTTGACGAGGAAATCGAAGATCAAATTAATAACACCAGGTTTAATCCGGTTTTAAGTGCCCAAAATGAGTTAAGAGAACGTATAAATAATACTTTATTAGCCAATGGGTATGGCGAATATAGCTTCAGGGGGTTCAAATTAAGAATATCCGGTGGTTTTAGTAAAGATGTACGTAGAAATAATACGTTTAACAATAGTAAAACAAGATCTGGTAGCCCCCGTTTTCCGGGAGCTGCTACTAATGGTGTTAATGGATCAGTACTATATTCAGAAATATCAAATTATGTAAATGAGAATACTTTAACATGGAGAAAGAAAGTAGGAAAGCATTCTTTTACGGCATTAGGAGGATTTACCATACAAGGGAGAAAAGGTACGTCTTTCGGAGCAAGCGCTATTCAGGTACCAAATGATAATTTGGGAGTATCTGGTTTAGATGAGGGAGTTCCTAACGTTATAACTTCAACTTCAACTTCTTCTAATTTAGCATCATTTTTAGGAAGATTTGATTACAATTATAAGTCTAAGTATCTGTTAACAGCATCTTTTAGGGCCGACGGGTCTTCTAAGTTTTATACAGGAAACAAATGGGGATACTTTCCATCCGCGGCGGCTTCATGGCGTTTCAGCCAGGAAGACTTTATGAAGCCGTTAAGATTTATTAGTGATGCCAAATTGAGGGCTAGTGCCGGGGTAACGGGTAATAACAGGGTTTCAGATTTTGCATATATGTCAACAATTGATATGTCTGTAACTACAGCTTATCCGTTTAATAATCAGCCAAGTAATGCGGCTGTGTTAGGAGAGTTAAGAAACCTTGATTTATTATGGGAAAGCACATTTCAATCAGATTTAGGTTTAGATTTATCTTTCTTAAAGGATAAAATTACATTATCAGTAGACGCGTATAGCAAAACAACAAATGACCTGTTGCTATATGCGAATTTACCACCCTCTTTAGGATATTCCAGAAGTTTTAAAAATATTGGGAAAGTTGGAAATAAAGGGCTTGAGTTTAGCATTTATAGCATGAACCTGAAAACTAAAAATTTCTCCTGGTCAACAAACTTTAATATTTCTTTAAATAGAAATAAAGTTATAGAACTGGCCGAGAACGAAGAAGTGCTTTTAAGTCCCGTTACATGGCACTCCCAATTTAATCAATTAAGCCCTTATATAGCAAAAATAGGAATGCCTATAGGAATGTTTTACGGGTTGATTTGGGAAGGAAATTACCAATCAGAAGACTTTGATGGGAATTTGCTAAAGTCTACTATTCCAACTAACGGGGATAATAGACAGGATATTAGACCCGGAGATATCAAATACAGAGATATAACAGGTGATGGAATTGTCAATTTTGACGATTATACCATCATCGGAAATCCAAACCCTAAACATTTTGGGGGCTTGTCTAATAATTTCATTTATAAAGGGTTTGATTTAAATGTTTTCTTTCAATGGTCTTACGGTAATGATATCTTAAACGCCAATAGATATATTTTTGAAGGAAGAGGAGGGGTAATTCAAAATTATTTTGCGAGCTACGTAAATAGATGGAGTGTAGATAACCCTACGAATGAACATTTTCGTGTAGGAGGTTCGGGGCCTGCGGCTTACTCTTCTAAAGTTATTGAAGACGGTTCTTACTTACGTCTAAAAACCGTTCAGTTTGGCTATAGTTTTAATCCAAAACTTATTAAAAGATTAAAAATAGATGCTATCAGGCTTTATGCTTCAGCTCAAAACCTTTATACCTGGACATCTTATTCTGGTTTCGATCCGGAAGTATCTGCCAGAGCTTCTGCTTTAACACCCGGTTTTGACTGGTCTGCATATCCCCGGGCAAGGACAATCACTTTTGGACTAAATATCACATTATAAAAATATAGACATGAAAAATTTATTGTATATAATCTCAGTTTGTATGATATCCTTATCATGCACAAATTTTTTAGAGACAGAGCCTACCGATTTTTCTTCGCCGGATGATTTTTATAATACCGAGGATCAGTTAAATCAAGCTTTATCAGGTGTTTATACTGCTTTGGCAAAAGATGGTACTTATGCCAGAAACTTACCGGTAGAGCTTGCACTTAATACAGACGAAGCTTTTTATAAAAAGAATTTCACAACATACACTAATCCGGCACAATATAATTATGATGCCGCTACACCTATAATTGCAGCATGTTGGAAAACATTGTATGAAGGTATAAACAGAGCAAATTACTTGTTGGCCAATGCTCACATTCCAAAGATGGATGAAACAAAAAGAAATGTTATTAAAGGCGAAGCAATGTTTCTTAGGGCTTACTATTATTTTATATTGGTTAGTATGTGGGGAGATGTTCCTTTAATCTTAGAACCTACATTAGATGGTAAGAATGTTAATATCCCTAAAACTCCGCAGAGAGAAATCTATTCGTTTATTTTAAGGGAGATGACAGCAGCTCAATCAATGGTAGATAAGATATCTGATATCGGTTTTTCGGGAAGAGCTTCTAAAACAACTATGCAGGGTATATTGGCAAGGGTTTGTTTAAAGATGGCGGGTGAACCTTTAAAGGATGTTTCTAAATATGAATTGGCGAGGGCCTGGGCAGATAGTGTCATCACGTCGAATGAACATGAATTAAATGCAGACTATACGCAGATTTTTAAAAATCATTCCAGTGATCAATATGACATTAAAGAAAGTATGTGGGAAGTAGAGTTCTGGGGTAATAATTTAGGCAATGCTTATAGAGCGGCCGGTAGGATAGGAAACCAATTCTCAATACGGACGACTCACGCAGAGATGTATGGGTATGCAAATGTTGGGGCAACTAAAAAATTGTTTCAATTATATACCGATCCTAATGATGTAAGAAGGGATTGGAACGTGGCACCTTTCAAATATGAAAATAATAATACATTAATACCAGTGCCCCATGGCCCAAATGATGTTTTTGTTAGAGACGCTGCAAAATGGAGACGGGATTACGAAACGGTTCTTCCCAGAAACGTAGATTTTTCTCCTACTAACTTTCCTTTATTAAGATATGCCGATGTCTTATTAATGTATGCAGAAGCAGAAAATGAGTTGAATGGCCCAAGTGACGATGCACACGAAAAATTAAATATGGTCAGGAGGAGGGCTAACGCGTATGAATATGTAGGGGCAAATAAAATTACGGATAAAGATGATTTTAGAGACACCATTATTGATGAAAGAAGTAGAGAATTATGCTTTGAGGGGCTAAGAAAATTTGACCTTATTCGTTGGGGCAAGGAATTATTCTTAGGAGAGATGAGGTTGCAGCAAATAGATTTTGAAAATAATGCTCCAACTTCCCCTAATATGAAAGAGGCCCATAATGCTTATGGCCGTGTTAGCGAGAGGCATTTGCTTTTTCCTATACCAGCATCAGAACTTTCAATAAATAAGGCGATGACCCAAAATAAAGGATGGTAATACGTACAACAAAAACTTATTGATCATGAAAAAGAAAAGTTTATTATTTGTATTGGCTGCATTATCTCTTGTTTCATGTGAAAGTATGGAAGAAGTAGATAATCCAACATTCGATGTCCTGAAAACAGATATCGTTGCAAATGTAGGAGATACATTAGCATTTGATTTTAAGGGAACTGCTGATGTTATAACGTTTTATTCCGGAGAATTCGGAAATGTGTATGAATATAAGGATAGAACCGAAAGGCCATTTGAAGGGAATCTGAAACTTTCGTTTACAACCAGTGTGCAAAATTCTTACACTATAGATCCATTTCCAAGAGAATTAGATGTTTTTATTTCCTCTGATTTTAACGGAAATCTTAATTATGCAGATGTTATTTCAGAGTCTTCTCAATGGGATAATATTAGCGATAAGTTTACTTTTCCTATAACCTCTGCTGATGGTACATTGGCTGCAGTTCCTGTAGGTGCTGGTACGCCAGACGGTAAATTAGATATAACAGAATTAGTAGAAATAGGGAAGTCTTTTTATATAGCTTTTAGATATAAGACTGTCAATAGAATGGCAACTAATACAGGCCACACAAGAAACGGCAGAGAATGGAGAGTAGATGCTTTATCATTAATTAATGAACACCCGGAAGGTACATCGGTTTTAATGAGCCAAAATAGTGCAGGTTGGCAGTTTGTAAACAGGGATGATAATGAAATAGAGACAGGCAGGGGTGGAAGTTTAAATAGTACAGGGCGTATTAGTATCAGAGGAAATCAAAATGCAACATACCCGGCAGGTGCAGGTATCGAGATTTGGGCAATTAGCAATCCAATTAGTACGGGTATGGCTAAAACAGAACCAGATAGAGGTATTACTATAAAAAATATTTCCAGAAACAGGTTAGAGTCATATACTCATGTTTATAATAAGCCAGGAGATTACAAAGCTGTTTTTGTAGCAGCTAATTCGAGTATTTATGGCCATCAGGCTGTCGTAAGGGAAGTAAAGGTGACCGTAAATCCGTAAACCAGGCCACAAGGGTCAGGCGTATTTTCGTAACATAAAAGTAAAATGTTTAAAATGAGATTAAAAGTTGCTATCGTTATACTAGGCTTTACACTGGCAGTTACGGCCAGTGCACAGACCAAAGGAACCGATCATACACTGGTTGCAGATGATGCCGCCTGGTGTTGGTTTTCCGATCCCAGAGCGGTGTCCTATCAGGGCGTACATGAAAAAATCTATTATGGATATATCAACAGTAAGGGGGATGTTGTCATTAGTGCAAAGGATCTGGGCACCGGGAAAATAGAAAATTTTGTCTTGCATTCAGCACTGCAAATAGATGACCACAACGTTCCGTCTATTCTGTTTTTGCCGGATGGAAGGCTACTTGTATTTTATACAGAGCACAATGGTCGCTTTTTTATACGGAAAAGTGTAAATCCGGAAGACATAACGGACTGGGAACCGGAACGCATTATTCCGTTTAAGGGTACTCGTATTACTTATTCGCATCCAGTAATGTTGGAAGCGGAGAAAAATCGAATTTATGTGTTCTGGAGAGGAAGCGACTGGTCACCTACCTTTTCTTATAGTGATGACCTAGGTGAGACATGGAGCCCTGAGATAATACTAATTGATAGTAAGGACACCCGCAATCGGCCATATATCAAAGTGGTTTCGGACGGTATAAGCCGAATTGACATTGCCTTTACTGATGGTCATCCCGGTGTTGAACCTACCAATTCCTTGTACCATATGTATTATGAAAAGGGTATTTTTTTTCAGACCAATGGAGATCATATAGCATCGGTGGAGCAATTGCCCATTCTGCGTACAAACGTAAGGAAGGTCTATGACGCTACGGCCAATCAGGTGCGTAGTTGGATACAAGACATTGCCCTAGACAAGGACAATCGCCCTGTGTTGGTATATGCACGTTATCCGGAAGCCACAGACCATCGTTACCATTACGCCTACTGGAATAACGGAAAATGGTCTGACGAGGAGTTGTGTAGGGCAGGAGGATGGATGCCCATTGTCAAGACAGGCGAGAAGATCAGAGAGCCCCATTATTCCGGAGGTATCTCTTTGGATCATGACAACCCAAGCCATGTGTATCTATCGCGGGAGATAGGTCAAATTTTTGAAATCGAACATTGGTGTAAAACGGAAAATTCGTGGCAGGTCAATAAGTTGACCGAACGGTCAGATTTGAGCAATGTAAGACCTTATGTTGTGGGGCGTGATTCAGGTAAAAACACTGTTGTCCTCTGGATGTCCGGAGTGTACAATCATTATACGAAGTTTAAGACAGGCTTGCGTATGGCAAGGGTCAGGTATAATTAAATTTAGCAAAAAAAGGATGTTTGAAATGAGATGGAAAGTTATTGGAGCAATACTTGCTTTTATATATTGTTACGGTGTAGATACACTTAGTGCACAGACAACCTTGGCAAGCAATGGTAAAAGCGACTATCGGGTACTTGTTCCGGCAAATGCTCCACGTTCTGTACAGATGGCTGCCAAGGATTTTTTGGAGATGTTCCAGCGGAGTACCGGTGTACAGATGCCGCTGATCGTTGAAAACACATACGAGGGCAATGCGCCTTTTGTGAGCTTGGGCAATACAAGACAGGCGCGTGATGCAGGGATTAAAGTTGAGGATCTGGCAGAAGAAGGATTCCGCATTGTGCTGTCCAAAGGCAACCTCTTTATCATCGGTAAGGATACCCCGGATGGAAAGACCACAAAAGATGGCGGGATCAGCAATGGAACAGCCAATGGGATCTACACTTTTTTGGAAGAGTATCTGGGCGCAAGATGGTTGATGCCCGGAGAATTGGGCAAGGTGGTCGCTAAACATGAGACACTTGTACTGAAGGACATCAATCGTACCGAAGTGCCTCTGTTTGTTTCTCGGAAATTGCCTTATCTTGACGCATCGTGGACCATGAGAAATACATCCCCGGCGGTCAATGAATGGGAACAGCGTCAGCGACTCGGCTATTCCATTAATCTGTGGCATTCGCACAACTGGCAACCGATTGTACCGGCATCTATGTGGGAGAAACATCCGGACTGGTTTGCCATGATAGATGGTAAGAGGGCCAAACCTGGCTTTCGCTATAAATTGGAGACCACCAATCCCGAATTGATTCAGTATTTTGCAGACCGGGCTATAGAGCAGCTTAAAAAAGACAAAATACCCCGGACATTTTCACTGTCGCCCAGTGATTCGAAGGGGTGGAGCGAAAGCCCGGACAGTAAATTGCTCTATGACCCCCCGGCACCTGGTGACAGACACCCCAGCATGTCCTCTTTGGTGCTGAAATTTTATCATGATGTAGCAGAAATCGTTCAGCGGGAATATCCGGAAGGGAAACTGGCGGGCTACTTGTATGATTCATATCTGTATCCGCCTACTAAAGTAGATATGAAGTTGCCGGACAATTTTATTCCGGTCATTGCACCTAGTTCCATCACTTATGGTTTTCGGTTGTACCATGAAAAAAACAAGCAAGAATGGCAACACGTGATGCGTTCATGGGCCAAAGTGGCGCCAGAAATATGGTCGTATTATGATATTCCCAATACTTTTAATCTCTGGCGTATTACGGAAGACTATGATCGGTTTGCTGGTGTGACGGGTATCGTTACCCCACCTGCTGCAGAACTGCTGAACTTTATTTTCTCTGGTCTGGTCGAAAACAAGATTCGGGGAGGCTATCTTTTCGGTACACCATCCTGGACCAATACAGCGGTCGCCAATTATATGTTGGCGAAGATGATGTGGAATCCTGAACTTGACGCCTATGAGGTGCAGCGAGACTGGCTTCATCATGCTTACGGTGCTGCGGCAGGAGCCGAAATGGAGAAATTCTACAACAAATTGGAAGATATTTACCGGGAATACTCCAAGGACAAAGTGATCAGCTCAAGACCAAACGATGCCATGTTCCGTGATCTCTATGGAAAGCAGTATCCGGAGATCGAAAAGCTATATCTGAATGCAGTGTCACAAGAAATGGATGCTGACCAAAAGACGCGGTTGGAAATGATCGGGGACAACTTGGCGGTCTTGCAGTGGCGCTTGCGCAACGCCGGGTTCCTGCCCGAAGGATTTTCGTCACCATTGCAGCGGAAGACGGCACAGATCAGTGACGTGTTGAATAAAAGCACCGATGCTTTTCCTTATTTCCCCGAAGCCTTGTTGGGTTGGAAGCAGCGTGATGTCGAGGGATTCAAACATATCCCTTTTGTCATTGCGCCCTCCTTGTCCAATGACGATAACGATAATAGCGGAAAATTGCCTTTGCAGGACAAGAACCTGATCATATTGCACGCCGAAAAGAACGAGGATATTCAACTGCACACCCGCAAGGTAAAGCATGGCTCATTATTTGCTTCATGCATCATTAAAAAATCAAGTGGAGAGGAAGTGTATAGGGGATTACTGGACGAGGAAAATCCTATAAATTTCAGGGCAGAACAAGGAAGTACTTATTACCTGTATTTTCCCGCTCGGCCGGGCACCTCTGCGGAACTGGAGATTACCGGACAAATAGCATCTGTGCAAGTCTCAACCCGACAGATTACAGCCAGAAAGCAGGAAAATCCGGTCTATATCCACGTGCCGTATCAGAAAAAAGACGCTATTATAAAAACTGAACAAGTGGGAGAAAATACGGTAAGAATTGTAAAAATTAATCAATTGGAAAAAACCAACCGTTTGGATCCGCAAGATTAATCTAATACAAATACTAAATGTTTGAGTAACTTTATCTCCTGTGAGCATCTCGTGAATCTATTTGAAGCTTGGTGATTCAGATTTATTCATTTGGTGCTTACTTTTTTTTTAAAAATATTTTAACTAGCAACTTGGATTAAATAGATGAAAAAACTGTATTTTCTTATCGTATTATTCTCTTTTCATACATACAGTAGCGTAGCAGGTGATGTCAAAGAACCTATTGTACAATAGAAAGAAACTCTACGGATGCACGATATTAAAAAACCTATGGAATAAATTATCTGTGTATGAAGCTGATTTTACCATCCACACAAAAGAAACGTTAAACACTTAAATTAATACACTAAATGAAAGATAGATTTTTGATCAAACAGCTTTTGCTGGCCTTACTGTTGATGCCAGTTTTAGTGAAGGCCCAAGAAGCCGACAAGAATATACATATCTATATCCTTATGGGGCAGTCTAATATGGCCGGAAGAGGTAAGGTTACGGATGAGTATAAAAACCAACAACATGACCGTGTAATTATGCTCAACAAAGAAAATGAATGGGTACAAGCAAAACATCCATTGCACTTTGATAAACCTAAAGCCGCAGGAGTAGGCCCAGGACTGACTTTTGGCATTGCTATGGCAGAAGCCTACCCCGACGTTACGATCGGTTTGGTACCTTGTGCCGTAGGAGGAACGTCTATCCGGAAATGGGTTCCGGGAGGATATGACAGTGTGACCAATACTCATCCTTATGATGATGCTGTACGAAGAATCCAGGTAGCGATGAAAAAAGGCGAAATAAAGGGAATAATCTGGCATCAGGGAGAGGGAGACAGCGGATCAAAATCCTCACAGATTTATGTCGATAAGTTGACCGAATTGATAGAGAGGGTACGGAAGAAAGTCGGTAATCCCAACTTGCCGTTCGTAGTGGGGCAATTGGCTATGTACCGGGACAATTACCAAAATATTAACAAAGAATTACCAAAACTGCTTACTAAAGTGCCCTATACAACAATAGTCTCCTCAGAAGGACTATGGCACAAGGGCGATGGAACGCATTTTGACAGCCCGTCGGCCGCCGAGTACGGTAGGCGCTATGCAGAAGGAATGCTTCAGTTGCAAAATAAACAACCTAAGCCTAAAGCTGTGCAGTCTAAGTCTACTTTCAATACCCTTTCGGATAAGGAAAAGACAGAAGGGTGGGAGTTGCTTTTTGATGGTAAAGATCCCAATATAAGATGGAGAAGTGTCAAAGGCGATACATTTCCTACGGCAGGATGGGCAATAGAAAACGAAGCGTTGGTGTTATTGCCCGGACGTAAGGGAGGAGACGTCATTACAAGAGAACAGTTTTCGGATTTCGAGCTGCTGCTTGATTATAAATTGGCGGATTCGGCCAATACCGGGATCAAATACTTCGTGTCGGAGCTGAAGAACGAAAAAGGAAAGGTAGAACTGAATGGTCCAGAATTTCAATTGATAGATGACTATAAGCATGAATCTGTAAAAGATAACAAAAGCCCCGAAACAAGTACAGGGTCATTATACCTTTTGTATGCACCCAAGGATAAGGTACTCAATAAACCTGGAGAGTGGAATCAAGTTAAGATCATCTCAAAGGGCAAGCATGTAGAGCACTGGATCAATGGGAAGAAAGTCTTGAGCTATGAGAGAGGTTCGGAAGAATTTCGGAAACTGGTGGCCGACACAAAATTTAAAACCTACAAGACACCTTACGGAGAAGCTACATTTGGCCACATCCTTCTGCAAGATCATAAAGACAAAGCTTATTTCAGAAATATAAAGATAAGACGCTTGAAATAAGATTAGGAAAGATCATCGTTGTACTGTGCCTTTTATATTTTTATACAATATAGAAACGAGGGGTTTTAAGAAAAATAATGGAGGTGAATGTATGATTGCGCGAAACAAATAAAACTTTTATCCCTTATTTGGATGAAAATCACTAATTTCGCAACTCTTATACAACTTTCGTTACACAGGAAATGGATTACAATCACAGATCAATCGAGCAAAAATGGCAAAAATTTTGGGCGGATAACCAAACGTTTAAGACTTCGGAATCTACTGCAAAACCCAAATATTATGTTTTGGATATGTTTCCCTATCCTTCGGGATCGGGATTGCATGTCGGCCATCCGTTGGGTTATATCGCTTCGGACATCTTTTCGCGTTACAAAAGGCTGAAAGGTTTCAATGTGTTGCATCCTATGGGTTACGATTCGTTTGGTCTGCCTGCAGAGCAGTATGCTATACAAACCGGACAACATCCAGCTATCACGACGGAAGCAAATATCAAGCGTTATAGAGAGCAGCTCGACAATATCGGTTTCTCCTTTGACTGGTCACGTGAGGTACGTACATCCAACCCTAGCTATTATAAGTGGACACAGTGGATATTTATGAAACTGTTTGATGCTTGGTATAATAAAGAGACAGATCAGGCAGAACCTATCAATACCTTGATACAGAGGTTTGAAAGTACAGGGACTATAGGTGTAAATGCGGTGTCTGACGAGGATGTAGCCGTATTTACGGCCGAAGAATGGAAAACATATGATGAAGAGGATCAGCAACGTGAGTTGTTGAAATATCGTTTGGCATACCTGCGCGAAAGTACCGTAAACTGGTGTGCAGCCTTGGGAACGGTGCTGGCCAACGACGAGGTGATCAATGGTGTATCCGAACGCGGAGGCTATCCTGTAGAGCAAAAGAAAATGATGCAATGGTCTATGCGGATCACAGCCTATGCAGATCGCTTGTTGAGGGGTCTGGATGCGGTGGATTGGCCGGAACCATTGGTCGAAATGCAGCGCAACTGGATAGGAAAGTCAGTAGGTGCTTCCGTCAAATTTCCAGTACCCCAATTGGATACAACCATCGATGTGTTTACGACTCGTGTGGATACGATTTTCGGGGTTTCCTTTGTGGTTTTGGCTCCTGAACATGAGTTAGTAAAGGCTTTAACTACAAATAGTCAATATTCTGAAGTAGAGAAATATATAGAAATAACATCTAAAAAATCCGAATTGGACCGTATGGCAGACACGAAGACCGTGTCGGGAGCCTTTACGGGCTCTTACGCTAAACATCCGTTGACAGGTGAGGATGTGCCGATTTGGATTGCGGACTATGTATTAGCCGGTTATGGTACGGGGGCTGTGATGGCTGTTCCATCTGGTGACCAACGAGATTATCTCTTTGCCAAGCATTTCAATCTCCCTATTATCCCGATTTCGGACAGTCAAAACCTGGAAGAAGCCGCAGACCCGAATAAGGATGGACGTTATATCAATTCGGATTTCATCAATAGTATGACCTACGATGAGGCTGTACCTGCCTTGATTGAACGCCTTGAGGAGTTGGGTTTGGGCAAGGCAAAGGTCAACTTCCGTATGCGTGATGCGATCTTTGGCCGGCAGCGCTATTGGGGAGAGCCTGTGCCCGTGTATTTCAAAAATGGCTTGCCTTACTTGATCAAGGAAGAAGAATTGCCGTTGCTGTTGCCAGAGGTAGATAAGTACCTGCCTACCGAAACGGGTGAACCGCCTTTGGGACGGGCTGAAGGGTGGAAGTACCAAAATGAATATGAATATGAATTGAGCACCATGCCCGGTTGGGCGGGGTCGTCCTGGTACTGGATGCGATATATGGATCCGCACAACAACGAGGCTTTTGCCTCCAAGGAAGCCATGGATTATTGGAAATCTGTGGATTTATATATCGGTGGTTCTGAGCATGCTACAGGCCATTTGCTCTACTCACGCTTTTGGAATAAGTTTCTGAAAGACTTGGGTTATCACAATGAGGAAGAGCCATTCAAAAAGCTGATCAATCAAGGGATGATACAGGGACGTTCCAACTTTGTATACCGCTTGTTGGACGAAGAGGGTAAGGGTACGAATACGTTTGTTTCGCTAGGACTCAAGGACCAGTACAATACGATTCCATTGCATGTAGATGTCAATATCGTTCATAATGATATTCTGGATCTGGAAAAATTCAAAAACTTCCGCCCTGATTTTGCAGAAGCAGAATTTATCCTTGAAAACGGTAAATACATCTGTGGAACAGAAGTGGAGAAAATGTCCAAATCCAAGTTCAATGTTGTCAATCCCGACGATGTCGTGGAGAAATACGGAGCGGATACCTTGCGTTTGTACGAAATGTTCTTAGGTCCATTGGAGCAGGCGAAGCCTTGGAATACCAACGGTATCGATGGCGTATATAAATTTCTCCGCAAGCTATGGCGTTTGTTCCACGACGCTGAGGGCAATTTCCATGTCTCGGACGAAGATCCGAGCAAGGCAGAGTACAAGGCTTTGCACAAGATCATCAAGAAAGTAGAAGAAGATATCGAGCGTTTTTCATTCAATACTTCTGTGTCGGCCTTTATGATCTGTGTCAATGAATTGACGGATCTGAAATGCAATAAACGTAAGGTATTGCAAGATCTGATCATTGTATTAGAACCTTATGCACCTCACATTACCGAAGAGTTGTGGACGCTGTTGGGCAATGAGCCGGGAACCATATCTTATGCGGCTTATCCTGCCTTTAATCCCGATTATCTTGTAGAATCGGAGTTTGCTTATCCCGTATCTGTCAATGGCAAGATGAAGATGAACCTACCTTTGGCATTGGAACTGGATCAGAAAGCGGTCGAAGAAACCGTATTGGCAAATGTAGACGTGCAACGCTATCTGGACGGAAAGCCGGTCAAGAAGGTGGTTTTTGTCAAGGGGAAGATTATCAATATTGTAGTGTAGGGGCAAAAACCGAGCGAAGCGAGCTCACCAAAGGTAAATCTTTTGCCCCTACTTTATATTCTTTATTTCTTGAAAAGCTGACCATGCCACTTGATCTGTCTTGAATGTCAGGTCATTTTGTTTCAAGAGGTTGCTGTCTATGAGACGAAAGGCTTCCTGTTTTTCCGTGTGGATGTCAAGGTCAAAATCAAAGGGTTTTTCCTTGAGTTGCAATTCAAAAGAATTGAGGGCCTTGACTTGATAATAAATGGATAGGATCTGACTATCATTGAAACTGGACTTTTCAAAAAAGTCTGTGGTGTAGACGTGTTGGACAATGTCGATTTCCAATTTACATTCCTCCCAAAATTCCCGCTTCAACGCATCTATCAATCCTTCCCCGTATTCCAATCCTCCTCCGGGGAATTTTGTAAATGCGACGTTTTGTGTTCTTTCGTCACTGATGAGTACTCGGTCGTATTGATCGACCAAAATTCCATAAACTCTTACATTAAATAAATACATTGTGCTTTAAAGTTATAGGAGTTATATATGTTATGAAAGTTATGTAGGTGAAGTAAGTTGTGATTGTTATGACTCCATCACTCTCATCACTTTCATAACCCTTATCACTTTTTTATATAGGTTCAAATCCATTCTCTACGGCCATCTCATCGATACAGAAGAAGGAATAGTGTCTTGGAAGAAACCAGGCAATGGTTTGCATGATCTCGTTGAATGCATTTCTATTCCCAAATTGCTCAGGCGTGAAGTTGAAAACCAAGTCCTGTGATACCTGCTGTTCATCCTTATGGTTTCTGGCCATCAACATAGTTTTTGGGTTCTTTACCCCCGATTGTACTAGAAAATCCCGAAGTTGTACCCTGAGGTATTTGGGCAATATACTATCCGAGGGTTGTCCGATCAAAACCTCTTCGTCAGAAGAAAGCGTTTCGTCTCCCTGGCGTCGGGAAAAGATACTGTCATCGGTGTAGAATTCATCATGGAGTTCCAGGTTGACGATGTCACCATAAGAGAATACCCAATCCGGCTTGGCGTGGTGGGCATTGATGATGATTCCGAAGCCTTCTTGCAATATCATAGGCAATTGTTTGTCGATGACAAAGGCTTTGAAGTTTTCGTCGGGGGCTACGGTTTCCAACAGTAGATAGGGATAACCGTCTGCCGCCAAAGCAACTTCTTGTTGGCCGAGTTTTAGATTGGCTCCGGCAATAGCCTGTAAAAAACGATCTACCCAATGTTCGTCTCGATGAGCAAAAGGTATCTGCATCAGTTCGTTGATGATCAACGTTTTTTCTAAATCTCCTAAACCTGCTGTATCCTGTGTCGTTTTGTCCATTCCTCTCAATTTCGGTGTTAAAGCTACATAATTCCATTGTATAATTTCAAGAGATTAATGAATTTATACTTATCTTACCCATTGTGCATTATCAAATAAAAACCACTCTGTTGTCATGCTGACGATAGGAAGCATCTGCTCATGTATGCTTATCAGATTCCTCCTGTCGTCGGAATGACAAAAAAACGCACATAATGTACAACTGGTTTATCTTGTAAAAAGTAATTTTTGTACTTTTGTTAAAATTGATTTCCCATAATGTTAGATACGAATTTGAACGTTACTGCTGATCTGATCCCATCTCGACTGAGTTATGAAGACTTTCGTCATATTATTCTGGAGGATTACAAATTAGCAGTACAGAGCAGGATAGTCAGTTTGCTGGGCCGAAAGGAGGTTTTGACGGGGAAGGCAAAGTTCGGCATTTTTGGTGATGGCAAGGAAGTGGCACAAATCGCGATGGCCAAGGTCTTCCGAAAAGGAGATTGGCGATCCGGCTATTATAGGGACCAGACCTTGGCATTTGCCACAGGTATGAGTTCTATCTATCATTTTTTCTCCCAATTGTATGCTAATCCGGATTTAGCGGCTGACATATCCTCGGGAGGACGACAGATGGTGTCTCATTTTTCCACGAGGCAGGTTGACGAAGAAGGCAACTGGAAGAATCAAACCGAACAGGTCAATTCGGTGTCTGATATTTCGACAACCGGTGGGCAGATGTCCCGCTCCTTGGGACTGGGATTGGCTTCGAAGCTGTACCGGGAAAATCCGGATTTGTCTTATCTGAAATACTTTTCAAACGAAGGCAATGAGGTGGTATTTTGCACCGTGGGCAACGCCTCCACTTCGGAAGGTGTGTTTTGGGAGACCGTGAATGCCGCAGGGGTCAAGCAACTACCACTTGTCATTTCGATTTGGGATGATGGCTACGGAATATCCGTGCCCAACGAGGTACAGACAACCAAAGCCGATATATCTGAAGTGTTGAAAGGTTTCCAACGTGATCAAAATGGTGAGGGTTTTGAGATTTTCAAGGTCAAAGGTTGGGATTATGCAGGCTTGTGCGAAGTCTACGAGAAAGCGGCGCAGATTGCCCGGGAAAAGCATATTCCTTGTTTGGTACACGTGACCGAACTTTCCCAACCCCAAGGGCATTCGTCCTCTGGCTCGCATGAACGGTACAAAACGAAAGATAGATTGCGCTGGGAAGAGGAATATGACTGCAATCAGCAGATGCGAAATTGGTTGCTGGATGCCGGTTTGGCTACAGAAGAGCAATTGATCGCTATCGAACAGGAAGCAAAAGACTATGTACGCTCAGAGCAACGTAGGGCTTGGTCGGATTATCGAAAAACGCTACAGGGAGACTTGAAAGAAGCCGTACAGATGTTGGGACAATTTGGGCAGGAGGACGTCGTATTGTCTCTCAAAACCTTGCAGTCCATATCCGAACCTTCGTTGAAAGAAATCTATTCTACGGTGAGGTTGGTGTTGAGAGAACTCCGATTTGATAGTTCGTCGGCCAAAGAAGCTTTGTTGGCATGGTATAGGCAACGTCAGGCAGTCAATCACAGTCGATACAACGACTGTTTGACATCTGAGTTTCATAGTGAGCTTTTAGATTCATCCGTTCCACCTGAGTATGGCGAAAGTCCTCGATTGGTCGATGGAAGAAAGGTGCTGAATGCTTGTTTTGAAGCTAATTTCCAAAACAATGACCGTTTATTGGCCTTTGGTGAAGATGTAGGCAAGATAGGTGATGTAAACCAGGGGTTTGCAGGCTTGCAGGAAAAGTTTGGTGAACAGCGTATTTTTGATACGGGTATTCGTGAGTCGGCCATTATCGGTAAGGGTATGGGCTTGGCTATGCGTGGTTTGCGCCCTATTGCGGAGATTCAATACCTGGATTATCTGATCTATGCCCTTCCCGTTTTGAGCGATGACCTGGCTTCGTTGAGCTATCGAACGAAAGGACAGCAACGGGCTCCTTTGATCATCCGTACCCGAGGGCATCGCCTGGAAGGTATCTGGCATTCGGGATCGCCTATGTCGGTCATCCTCGGAAGTCTGAGAGGTCTACACGTATGTGTCCCTCGCAATATGACGCAGGCCGCAGGTATGTACAATACTTTGTTGAAAATGAATGATCCGGCATTGGTTATTGAATGTCTGAATGGGTATAGGTTGAAAGAAAAATTACCACTCAATGTGGGGGAATTTACTGTCCCTATTGGTATTGCCGATTTAATCCGTGAAGGGCAGGATATCACGGTCGTGTCCTATGGATCGACCTTACGGATCGTGCAAGAAGCGGCTTTGGAATTGGAAAAAGTTGGTATTTCCATCGAAATAATCGATATACAATGTTTGTTACCGTTTGATAGGGAGCATCTTTGTGCAAAATCCTTACAAAAGACCAATAGGCTTTTGGTGGTAGATGAGGATCTGCCCGGAGGCGCCTCTGCTTATATCTTGCAGAAGATCCTCGAAGAACAACAAGGGTATTTTGCATTGGATAGCCAGCCGAGGACATTGAGTGCCAAGGCCCATCGTCCTCCTTATGGTTCGGACGGGGATTATTTTACCAAACCTTCGGCCGATGATGTGGTGGAGATCGTCTATGAGGTTATGCATGATGTTAATCCGCAACGTTATCCGTCTTTGTTTTAAGAAGAATCAAATAATTAAACCTATAAGGTTTTTGAAGCCTTATAGGTTTCTTACGTTATAAACTATTCCATGAAAAAACAAATTTTACTGTCATTTATAGCTGTTTGTATCATACAATTTGCTCTTGCACAAAAAACTCCGGTTCGATTTACTGAATTGCCTGTTTACGGTAAGTTGTTTGATACCCCGCAAAAATACCACCGCGTAGATACATTGAAATACAATGATATGCCTGCCGCGGTGAAAAGGTTATATACAAATAGTGCGGGCCTTTTTGTGACTTTTAAAACCAATGCTCCCGAAATTTATGCCAAATGGTGTGTGACTAAGAGAAGAGTCGGGTTAAATTTGACGGCTATTGCCAATAAAGGTTTGGATGTCTATATAAAGAATGCACAAGGACAATGGCAATATGCCAGTTCCAAGGGCACGATCAAGGAATGTGAAGAACTTAAGTTGGCCGAATATCTGGGAACAAACGAAAAAGAGTTTTTGGTCTATCTTCCCTTGTATGATGAAACCAAAAATCTACAAATAGGCGTAACAGAGGGGTATACTGTAGAACCATTGTCCAATCCATTCAAAAAAAATATCGTCGTCTATGGATCTAGTATCGTACATGGCGCATCAGCTAGTCGTTCGGGCATGGCTTATCCTGCGATTATGTCCCGTAGAACGGGATTGAATTTTGTCAACTTTGGTATCAGCGGAAATGCCCGTATGGAAAAAGAGGTCGTGCATATGTTGGGTGATATAAACCCAGACGTATTTGTACTGGACTGTGTACCCAATTCATCACCCGAACAAGTTGCGGGCAGAACGGCCTATTTAGTAGAATATATCCGCAAAAAACACCCGAATATTCCCATTGTCATGATACCTTCTGTTGTACGTGAATTGAGTTTTTTTAATCAAAACTGGAATGTCCGAAATCGGGAGCAAAATAGGCAATGGAAAGCTGAATACCAGAAACTGATTGCCAAAGGTGTAAAAGGTCTGTATTATTTAGACGATGATTTTCTGTTGGGACATGATCATGAAGGCACGACCGATGGCACACATCCGAACGATCTGGGCTTCATGCGTATGGCTGATAAAATTGAACCTTTTGTATTGGAGGTCATGAAGAAGCATGCAATACTCCCCTGATGCCTGATTCGTAGTCGACAAGCCTCAGAGTGACAATTTAAGCGATTTTATTTGACTTTTTGCCCTCTTTTGGTTTTTATTTTTCGCAAAATGCTTTTTTAATATTAGCTTAATACAAGAATATTAGCTTTGCATCAAGATTTGTTTTTATCGGATAGTTAGCTTAAGTTTGTTAAGCCAATTTCTTCCAAACATATTATGAAGGATGCACAAAATATATTGATTCTGTTGAAATGTGGTGACGAAGCTGCTTTCAGAGAATTATATATTGCATACAGTCCGAGCATCTTTTCATTGGGCTACAAAGTCTTGAAGAATAAGGAGTGGGCAGAAGAGGTGGTACAGGAAACTTTCCTCAAGCTATGGATACATCGGGAGGAAGTAGATACCGAAAAATCCATATGGCCGTACCTGTACGTTATCGGCAAACGAATATGCTTTAATAAGCTAAGAACCCTCAGATATGATCAACAGGCTGTAAAAGAACTTTATCTCAATTCCGTATTGATGGAGGAGGAAAATAAAGTTAGTTATAATGAACTGAATACACTACTACGTCATTCTGTAGAACAGATGCCCGAAAGGCAACGTACGATATGGAAAATGAGTAGGGAAGAGGGGTTTACCCACCAACAAATTGCCGATAAACTCGGATTATCAGCGCATACAGTAAAAAACCATATCGTTCAAGCACTTAAATTTCTGCGTAACGGATTGGAAAAGTCCGACTATCTGTACTTTTGGACATTATTTTCATTTTTTTCTATTTTCCACTAGTCCCCTTTTGTTTCTCGTGTGTACTAAGAGTAATTATAAAACTAAAATAATTATTCTGTGCATAAAGAAAGGTTCCATTATCTCATTGAAAAATACATAAAGAATCAAATTTCTGAATCAGAGCTGCAAGAATTGCTTGAAGATCTAGATGATCATGAAGATGATTTTTTGACCTCCCTTGATCGATATGCCAATATTGAGGGGCGATCCGATTTTGATCAGGAACGGATCTATAGACAAATATTAGAAAATAAGCCAAATGCGGGCAAAGTTCGTTGGCATAAGTTTGTCGGAAGATGGTGGAGTGTAGCAGCAGCTGTATTAATATTGACTATCGGGACATATTATTTTAAGCTGCATACATCTGTCTTGCCTGTATCTACGGTCTCCCATATTATACAAGATAGTCTTTTAACCTTGCCTGAACATGCTGACGCTCTATTGAAATTAGCAAATGGGACAACTATTGATTTTAATGATAGCCCAGCATTTCACTTTAATCACGACGGTGTGTTATTAACAAAGCTGTCTGATGGTTCGATTGCGATGTCATTTGACGAAGAAGCCTATCATCCAGCAACCAAAGGCGAGGATCATTTTCACCTGTTCAGTACACCTAAGGGTACCTCTTTTTCGTTGCATCTGCCCGATGGTTCTCTGGTTTTTCTTAATTCAGATTCTAAACTGCAGATCCCTTCTGATTTTAATACATCGGATCGTCGTGTCAAATTAGTTGGGGAAGGGTATTTTGAGGTGGCACACAATAAGGAAAAACCCTTTGTCGTCCATACGAAAAGTACAGATATTACGGTACTCGGTACACATTTCAATATCAAATCCTATATGGATCAAATGCAGGTACAGACGACCTTATTGGAAGGGGCTGTACGGGTAAACCATGAAAATAAACGAGTGGATCTCCGTCCGGGCGAACAGGCCGTGTCGATAGATGGAAAAGACATAACCAAAAGAAAGGTCAATGTACAGCAAATCATGGCATGGAAAGAAGGATATTTTAGATTTAGCAATGCTTCTATTCAGGAGATTTTGGAAGATATTCAGCGGTGGTACGCCATCAAGGGTGTAGATTATGAAGTTCGTTCGGATGAACGGTTTACAGGAGCGATCAAAAGAACGAGAAATCTGACCGAGGTATTGGACAACATCGAGAAGATTTCCAATATAAAATTCAAAATCATAGAAGGGAGGGTCATCGTGATGAAATAAAAACATAAAAAAACGGAAGCGCTGCCACGCTTCCGCAAGATGTACATGGATTAAATAAATAACCTTGTTAACAGTAAATTATTTACCAAATACTTTTCAAATGTATCATATTTTTACGATTAATCCGCTCTTTTCCATGGGAGGGTTATATAAATACTTGTTAATTATGAAATTGGTTTCTTTATTGTTGTTCGGAACCATGATGTATGCCAGTGCATCGACATTCGGACAAAAGATTTCCATTAATGTAAAACAAGCAAGTTTCCAAGAGGTGTTGGAAGCTATCCAAAAGCAAACGAACTATGACTTTCTTTATAACAATGCACACTTAAAGAATTTAGAAGCATTGGACTTGTCTGTGAAAAATAAAGACTTTACGGAAGTGTTGAATAAAGTTTTGACCCCTAATGGTTTAGTGTATGCCTTGGATAATAATATCGTGCTGATTAAGCCCAAAGAAGAACTAGGTAGGGACGAATTAGGAGTTCAGCAAGTTGTTCAAGGGTATGTCAAAGATGCCAATAATCAGCCTATCATCGGGGCGACGGTGTCATTGGCCAACAGCAACCTAGCTACCGCGACCGACGAAAACGGATATTTTAGACTTTCTGTCCCTGTATCATCGGGAAGTCTGATCGTGACGGCTCTCGGTTTTACTTCCCGTACATTGGTCTTTCAGCAAGGACAGGTCCTGCAGGTCGATTTGTCAGCTTCGTTGAGCGGTCTGGACGAAGTGGTGATCGTGGGCTATGGAACCCAAAAGAAAGAGCTGGTGACCAGTGCAATCGGTAGCTTTAAAGTAAAAGATGAAGATGTCCGTCAGGTCGCCAGTCCTACACGGTTATTGGAAGGTCGGATAGCAGGTGTAAATGTATCTGTCGGGTCCGGTAACCTTGCTTCAGGAGAACGGATTTCTGTGCGGGGTTTTTCGTCAATCAGCGCAGGCAACAATCCGCTTTATGTAATCGATGGGGTGCCTATCAATACGGCGAATATGTCCTTATATGATTTTGGGGAGACGTATAGCCCATTGGCAGCTTTGAACCATGCTAATATCGAATCCATAGAAGTGCTGAAAGATGCGGCTTCGGCTGCCATTTATGGTTCGCGGGCTTCCAATGGCGTGATCCTGATCACGACCAAATCCGGAAAAAATGGCGTGAACAATATCCGGGTAGATCTGAGCACGGGATTTTCGGAATTTCCCAATCGGAGTAAGGTGAAAATTGCTAGCTCTGATTTGCACGTGCAACAATTTAACCAGGGACAGCACAATTATAATGTACAATACGGCCTTGCGCCCGGTGATGTCAATTACAAAATACCGATCAGCAACCCTTTTGGCGATATGCCAGATACGGACTGGGTGGGATTGGTATTGCAAAAGGGTTACTTCAAAAACTTAAATACGACTTTCTCAGGAGGAACACCCCATACAAATTATTACTTGGGATTTGGCTATACCGATCAAGAGGGGATTTTTAAGAATAATTCTATCGAAAAGTATAATGTCACCGCGAAGCTATCCCATAGATTCAATAATTGGCTAGAGCTGGGGGCTAACAATGTGGGAAACTTTATTCGTAACAACCAGATACCCGGTGCTAATGCCGGTACAACCATCATTGGCCGTACGATAGGTCAGCGGCCGTTTGACAGGCCATTCAAACCTAACGGTGATTACTATGTCGGTGGTACGGATGAACTGGTCTATCACAATCCGGCACAAATTCTCAATGAACAAGTTGCCTATGTGGATAATTTTAGATACTTAGGAACTTTCTACGGCAATATCACGCTTACAGAAAATCTATCGTTCAAATCTTCATTCAATGCCGATATAGGTTATACGTATGACTACACATACTTCAACGAGCATCATCCTTATGGAACAGGTGTAGGACGGTTTCTTGATTACAATAGGTTGATACAGAGTTATCTGTACGAAAATACGGTGAACTACCAAAAGAAGTTTGACAGACTTGAAGTAACAGGATTGGTTGGACATTCATTCCAAAATCAACAGATCAGAAATACCGGTGTGGATGCAAGAGGATTTCCGACACCATCGCTAGTGACCATTTCAGTAGCGTCGGAGATATTTGGAGCGAGTGGTGCGATGAGTGAGTAGGCTCTGGAATCTTATTTTGGACGGGGTACCGTTGCTTTTGACGATAAGTATATGATGACGGCTACCCTACGTGCCGATGGATCGTCCAAATTTCATCGGGACAATCGTTGGGGATACTTCCCGTCTATTTCCTTTGGCTGGAATGTGTCCAAAGAAGAATTTATGGGGGATAACAACCAGGATATAAAAATCCGTGCAAGTTATGGCAAGACCGGAAACCAAGAAGGTATCGGTAGCTATGCCTATCAAGCATTGATGTCTGGAGGTCAGAATTATGGTAATGAAAGTGGTATTTCCGTATCGTCCTTTGGAAATGAAGACTTGACTTGGGAAAAAGCAGATCAGTATGATTTTGGCTTTGATATCAGTCTGTTTGGCCGTAAGCTGGATTTATCTTTTGATGTCTATTACAAAAAGACCACAGATTTATTGTATAGCATGCCAATTCATGCTACGACGGGTATGACATCCATCACGAGCAATATCGGATCCATGGAAAACAGGGGGGTAGAATTTTCGGCTTCCACCGATTTTAATTTGGGATCCGTCAAGTGGAACACCAATTTCAATATAGCACACAATAAGAATAAGATTTTATCATTGATTGACAATGATAATTTGCCGATTTCTATCGGTGATAACCGTGCTTTACAGGTCGGAAGAGATATTGGCTCGTTCTATTTGTTCCAAATGGAAGGCTTATACCAGTATGACGGTGAGGTACCCCAACCTCAGCTTGATCTGGGAGTTAGAGCGGGAGATGTGCGATGGACCGATTTGGATGGAAACGGGATTATCAATGATAATGACCGTGTCGTAATAGGCTCTTCCAATCCAAAATTCTCCGGAGGCTGGAACAATAAATTTAATTATAAAAATCTACAACTAGATGTATTGACTACGTTCATGTATGGCAATAATGTCTATAATCAATCCAAACCCTCTGCATTGGCCCGTATAGGATACCGTACTGCCCAATTGGAGGAATATGTGGTCAACCAATGGACCGGACCGGGAAGCACGAATGTCTACCCGAGAGCGATAGCAGGTGAAACCTTCAATACCCGCAATTCGACCCGTTTTCTGGAGGATGGTTCTTTTATTCGTCTGCGGGCCGTGACATTGGGCTATCATTTACCATCCTTTAAAGTGAAAAACTTTTCAGTAAATAATATCAGAATATACGGACAAGTGGATAACCTGTTTTTGTGGACGAAATATTCGGGATGGGATCCTGAAGTGAGCAAAAATTTAGATCCTCGTTTTTTTGGTACGGATTGGTTTAATACACCACAACCGAGGACTTATAATCTAGGTGTAAACATTAACCTTTAATCAAGATGAAAAAGAAATTAATATATCTAAGTGCGCTATTTGGAATATTGCTGATGACAGGATCTTGTGGCAATAAGCTTGACCTGTACCCGTATTCGGCGATGTCTCCAAAAGCTGTTACACCTTCAGATCTTCCTGCATTGCGATTAGGTATGTACAATGATATGCAGAATGATCCCGGTGTATATGCTTTTATTTTGTTTGATCTGTTAGGTGGTGATATCCATACAGCTTCCGGGGCTCCTTTTGATCTCATCAATACTATTCTTTCTCCTTTGAATTCCATGGTGGGCGGAGGTTGGAACGGTTATTATGGAGCATTGTTTCAGGTGAACAACGTCATTGGCGTTTGTGAGGATATGGAACTTTCTGCCGCACGCAATAGAACGTTGGGCGAAGCATATTATTTTCGGGCGTATATTTATTATAGTCTCGTAACAAGGTGGGGCAGGGTTCCTATTTTTGGGAAAAATACCTTAGATAAGCCTTTTCGTGACCCTGTCGAGGACGTATGGGAATTTATCGAAGACGATCTGGATGCGGCATTGTCCCTGTTGACTACTTCGGCCAATTATTATTATGTATCGGCAGATGCGGCGACAGCATTGAAGGCCAGAGTTATGCTTAGTCAGGGAAAAATGACCCAAGCAGCTAGTTTGGCCGAAAGCTTGATTACATCAGGTAAGTATAAATTGGATACTTTTGAGAAGATCTTTCGGAAGCAGGCAAATACAGAGATCATTTTTGCCTTTGAAAACTTGTCCGAAGAATCAACCAACAATATTTCCGACCTGTTTTATTCCTATGCACATCCTAACAAAGGGCAAGGGAGCTATCGTGTCTCTCAACAATTGGTCAATGCCTATGTAGCAACGGACAAACGTAAAGATATTTCTATCATCAATATCGTAGGGACAGACTGTGTCAATAAATATCCTAGTGGACAGACAGGAAAGGATCCGGTGATTATTTCGAGGATAGCTGAGATGTATCTGATCAGTGCAGAGGCACAGGGGCGTGTAAACGGCTTGCCACGTCTGAACGAGTTGCGTAACTTTCGTGGACTATCGTTCATCAGTGTGACTTCTGACGATCAGTTTATCGAAGCGATATTGGAGGAGAGACGTTTGGAGTTGATGGGAGAAAATTTCAGATATTATGATTTGGTTCGTACGAATAAGGCGATTGAGAAATTAGGAATAAAATCTCATCAGACTTTATTGCCCATCCCCGGACGTGAATTGCAGTACAATACGAACTTGGAACCTAATCTTGGCTATTAAACATGACAATAATGAAAAAGATACGTATGAATCGTTTATACCTCTTGTTTCTTGTGCATATGACCCTTTGTTTGGGGGCATGTGATAGGGAACTGGAGACAATAGAACCTTATGATGTCTATGTCGCCATCCCCAAAACGGATGTGACCAGACGTTTGGTAGAAGGTACGGATTTGGTCAGTAAAGTATTTTCGGATACCAGTTATGTGGTAGTAGATGGTTTGCAAGCTACCGAAGTCCGTTATTTATCTTCCATAGGATTGGCTATGAAGCTCTCTATTTTTGAAGTCGACCTGACCAATCCAAATATTTTGATAGAAGCGTCTACACCCAACAATGCCCCTGCTTTTGGCAGGCAGCGTATGACGGTTCAAGCCACTTTCGAAGATGCGGAAGGACACAAGGTATGGGGTGGAGTGAACGGAGATTTCTTTGATGGTACCAATGGTACGCCCCGAGGTATTTTGTATAAAGAAGGGGTAGCTATTCGCACAACCTTTCCGGATATATATACCACTTTCTTTGGGATCTTAGACAATGGAAAAGCCGCTGTCGGTGACAGGGCTTTATATCAGACTATTGCACCGAACATTATGGAGGCGGTAGGGGCCCGGGCTACTTTGGTGACAGACGGTATTGTCGTGTCTCAGACAGATTTCACTGTTGAACCCCGTACGTGTATCGGTGTGTCCGAAGATGGCAATACCGTCTATATTATGGTCATCGACGGTCGTAATTTTCATTATTCCAATGGGATGAATTATGAATCGCTGGGCAAATGTATGAAGGCTTTGGGTGCGTATCAGGCGGTCAATCTTGATGGTGGAGGTTCCAGTACCTTCTTTGTACGCAATACGCCGTCATTTGCCGCCGACCGGTTTGAGATTCGCAATTGGCCTTCTGATAATGGCGGGCAAGAGCGTGCTGTCGCGACAGGTTTATTAATTATATCTAAAACACAATAAAAAGATGACCATGAATACAGTTCTCAATCGATTAGGGAAAATTGGATTTTTCATGATCTTATTACAAATCTTTGTGACATCATGTTACAAGATTGATTTAGAAAGCTTTCAGGCTGATACACCAGAAATATCATTTCCAGAGTTGACGATTACCGTTCCTAGTAAGCTGGATACTATTGAGTTGCCGATCGTGGCTAATTTACCTTGGCGCGTTAAAACCAATGTAGATTGGCTGACTTTTGTCAAGCCTAACGGGGAGGGTACGGGTACCTTCAAAGTAGCTATTGCGCGAAACAGGGTCACAACGGCTCGTACGGCAGAGATCATCGGATATATAACGGGTGATACGCAAGTCAAAATGACCCTTATTCAGGAAGGTGGTGAGCCTGCACCTGATGAGACAAGGCATTTTCATGTGAAGATGTCGGGCAACCCCGATAAAGACGGACTTTCATGGACAGATGCCACCACTTTAGCCGCGGCTTTGGAAGAGGCAAAAGACGGTGATTTTATCCATATAGCCGGAGGTACGTATGTACCGACTGTTACGGTTACAGGAGGTAGTACCGCCAATGCGAATGATCATACTTTTGAGATTGCGCAGAATATACATATCATTGGCGGTTATCCTGCCGATGCGACAGAAGGAAGTGTGGCCGACCCGGAAATTTATCCTGTTGTTTTGAGCGGTAATGACCAAAATTATCACGTTGTTGTTGTGTCTGCTATCCCCGAAGGAGACCATTACGTATCTATGCGTGGGATCATAATCAGCAAGGGCCATGCCGGTTCGTCTGGAAATGTCAGTGTCAATGGCGTAAACGTGGCGAGAAATTATGGAGGAGGATTGGTCGTGGTCAAGTCAAAATTGCATCTTGACAATTGTCGAATCCATGATAATGTATCGGATGGTCATATTCCCGGCGTATATATGTTGGCACAAGCCGAAGTCATCATGCGAAATACCAGTATTTCGAATAATAGAGGGATAAGTAATGGTGGAGGTATCTGGAATGATGGTTCTACCCTGTACATGTATGATTCGGAAGTTATCGGAAATATTGCCAATGGTGTAGGAGGAGGCATATATAGCCTCAACACGGGTGTGGATACGTATAATTACCTGTATAACGTGACGATTGCTGATAATCAAGTTGGTGCTGTAGGTTTTGCACGTGTAGGGGCAGGCATATATTCCCGTGAACGCTCTAGGTACACCATCGTGAATTGTTCTATTTACGGCAATAAAAATATAGGAACAGGTTTCGGTGCCGGCATCACGGCGTATGGTGGCTCTACGGTAGATATCATCAATACGACGATCAGTAACAATGAGGGAGGTGTGGGCAATGCCGCTAGCAATGGGGGATCAGGTGTGTTTAATAATAACAGCCCTACAGCCAACACGATAAATATATACAACTCGATCGTATCAGGAAACACGGGACATGCAAATGAAATCGGGGGAGCAAATATAAATCTGCAATCCAGTATTGTCGGGTCGGCTGTGTATAATTATGACAAGGCCATAGAAGCGGGGCAATCTTTCGATCCGTCTACCATGTTTTCTCCATTTGCACAATATGGTACAGGTTTTGGTAAATCTTTACCGGTATTGAACAATACTCCTGCAACTTTGTTTGGCATGACATTGTTACAACTTCAGGTATTGGGAGCAAACCTCGACTTAGACGAGAATTATTACTTGCAAGATCAAAACAATGGTTCCCGGACAGGCACTACAGTCATGGGAGCTGCATTGCCTTTATAGAAAGGATTAAAATAAGAAACGGCCACTGATTGTGGCCGTTTCTTATTTTATCCCTACCTTCACACCCCCATAAAAATTACGACTTGCAGCTGGATTGAAGTATCTCCCACCGAAAGCATTGATATCGTTGCCAAGGCTATATTTTTCGTTCAACAAGTTATCTCCACCAACAAAGAGTTGTAGGTTAGTCTTTTTAATTATTGAAGGCAGTGTCATGCTCAATTTGGCTTGCAATAAATGATACTTGTCTGCAAACATCGTATTTCCGTCATCCAATGGCAGATCCGACATGAAGTAATGACGTATATACAGATTATAGCTTTTCAAGATGTTGAGCTGTAAACTGTTTGACCATGTCCAATCCGGTACAGCGGTCATTTTTTTACCGCTGTAATCCTTGTCTTCGACACGATATTCACCAAAGCGGTAATGCTGATAAGCCACTGCAGACTGTAAGGACAGAGATCTACATATTCCATTGGGTCGGGGAGTGAGGGCATTTATCCAAATGCTGGCCTCAATACCTTTTTGCTTCATTTTGCCGGCATTGACATAGTAATCTTCACCTTGTTCGTTGGCTTGTCTTACGATGCCGTTTTGCACATTGTACCTATAAGCCGTTAGATCGATAAGTAACTTTTGTGCCGAAAGCATATAACGAAAGCCTGTTTCTATATTCGTTCCCGTTTCTGCATGAAGGCCTGTATTGATTATCCGATCAGAAGGGCGTATTTCCTCAATAGTAGGGGTAGAGTAGCCTTTGGCAATGGATGCACGCCATACAAAATGATCACTAAAAGCATAAGACGAGGCTAGCCTTGGCATCCATATACCCGAAAAATCAATTTTTCCTTTGGGCTGGTCAATGATAGGGAAAGTTTCTTCATAGCGTACATTGTTCTTGTTGTAGCCCAATGATGCTTCCCAGGTCCATCTGTCCCAGAATCGGGCCATTGCCCGATAGAATATATTCACTTGGAGGTTGTCCAATTCGTCTTCGTCCATTATTGTGCCCGGCACACCTTTTTCATTGGTATAATTTTTTCTTTTGTTCCATCCCCAATAGCTTTCGGCACCCAATTGCATTTCCCAGACCGTTTCTTGTTTATGTCCATGCCAAGAAAAATATGTTCTTGCACCTAGATTTTTTTCATCCCGAAATTCATAGTTTGTGATAAAAGGATTTTCAAAATCTGTGTACGATCCAAATACACTGAGGGTATGGGAAAGTTGTGGTTTGATTTGCGTGTTGTGTGTAATACCCAAGATACCTGTTTTGTTATATATGGCAGCTTTCTGTTCTTTGGCACCGAGGGTCGGTCCGGCAGGTCGTCTGGACATTTTGGGATTTTCATCAAACTGTGCCTGAGTAAGTCCGCCCGGTGTCTGATAGCCTAGGTCAGTGTACAAGGCGAAAATACGGAGCTGATTTTTAGGTGAATATTGCCATTGATGTGTGGTCTGAAATGTTTTTTTGTTCAATGCCGTTTGTTCTCTATAGCCATCCGAACGTGAGAAAGATTGATCAAATGAGAATTGGTATTTGTCGCTGGGACGTTGTTGTATAGACAATTGTTCTTGGAATAGACCGAAGGATCCTCCTGCGATTGTCATATCTATACCATTCTGTATATCGTCAAATCCTTTGGGAGCAATCCGGACTACACCTCCCGAATTGGCCCCAAACAGGGAGCCATCTGGGCCTTTGATGATCGTTATGGAGGCTATGCTGTTGGGATCCAATAGATTGAGGTAGGTGTTTCCTCCGGCATCTGTCAAAGGAAATTCGTCGATGTATATTTTGGTATTGCGAATACCGAAAGGCGAACGTATGAGACTGCCCCGCATAGCCAGGCGGTAAGAACCCGGAGAGCGTTCTTCCATGCGGATGCCGGGAACCGTGTTGACCGAGGAAATGAATGAATTTGTATTTTGTTGCGCCAATGTGTGGGCAGATAATATGTGTGTCGGGGAGGTGATGCTCATCAGTGGTTGCTGTAGGAAATAAACCTTGACCTGCACAGGTTGTAGGTTAATCTGCAAACTGTCTGTAGACGATTGGCTGTAGAGCGAAGTGGAGGAAAATAAGCATACCCAACAGTATGGAAGGACAATAAAAAAAGTGTTGAAAAATGAAATACGCATTGGAACCACGGAAAAAATATGGGCTAAAATAAACATTCCTTTTGAAAAATGCGAGTGCTGGCGGATATAAAATCCGTGTAGACTACAAATTCCAGATAGCTTCTTAGAACATATTTAACTTTCTGTTGTTTTAGATATAGCTTGTGCAAGTTTCGTTTGAAAGTAGTATGGGTGTGTATTTTTTAAGGAGTATTATGATAGTCAAACATGAAATAACAGAAACCAAAGGTGCTTTCATTGCGATGGAAGACAATAAGAAGATAGGGGAAATGACGTATTCCGTTGCGGGGGCAGACAAGATTATCATCGATCATACCGAAGTGCATCCGGATGAAAAGGGAAAGGGCATAGGTCGGGTATTGCTCGATAAGACTATTGAATATGTGCGGGACAATAATCTGAAGATTGTGCCGCTATGTCCTTATGCAAAATCAATGTTTGATAGAGATGTGAATATCCGGGATGTATTGGTATAACTTCATGGTACGACCATTTTTTGCCTCTCTCCATGGTGAGTGAAGGCAATAACCAGACAGGGATAAGCCTCTTGAGGAAAAAGATGCTGTTGATTGAAAGGAGTTGGATAGGTGAGATTCTGTCCAATAACTTCTGCTTGTTTCTAAACTATTCGTACTTGTACTCAAATGATGTGTAATTGTTTATAGACGATCTATCATGGTTCCAAGGCTACCCGTACGTCGGAATATACAGCATCTAGTTCTTTCTCTTGCTACGTAACATTCTTTTAATGAAATATATATTCCATATTGATTTAATAGTGTTTACTAAAGAGAAATATTAGCTTGATTTAAATTGCTCTCTATACACGGCAAAGTATGCACACATTATGTTGTACCGAGCAATATCCGTTTCACAGAAGGTATAGTTTGGAAAGAAACCGGCTGAATTTGCTAAAAATGTATAAAAGAATATGAATGATCATTATGAAACCTTAATGAATTCTATATGATTCATCAAAATCAGATGTAGTTTGACACAAATTACTATCTGTTTCTTGTAAATCATGGTGCGTCTGTATCCATGTTACGTAGCAGTGTATCCGTATAATGACGTGAAAAATTTAGTTTCTGTTTTCATCTTTATCTAGTGAATATGACAAAGGTATGGTAAGAAAAGGTGCTAAAAAAACCATGAGCGAATTGTCCTGACATTTGGCTACAAAACAATTTTTCTTTAGAGAATTTTAGTACAGATTTTTTGAATGCATTCGGGGTAAAAATACCTGTTTTCAAGTATTGCCGGAGTGTATGTAGATATAGTATTTTTGTTCTTATTGAAATGAGAACCAAGATTAAATATACTATGAAAAACAAAATGAATAAGAATTTCGCAAAATGGTTGATCAGTATAATTGTCCTGATGATGACTATCGGTTGTTCAAAAGGAGATCCGGATCGCCAGAAAGACGAGGATACATTTAATCCTAAATTTGTAAATAGCAATTGGGGACATTACAGTGGCGTGTTGGTTGGGTCTACGGGCTATTTTAACATTCTCGTTACGGGTGTAGGAGTAAGTGCTGTGGTATTTTTCGATGGGCAACGATATGAGATGCAAAGCAATACCTCTGTTCCGGAAAAGCAAGACTATGATCTGGAACTGTCAAAAGATGGTGTTGTGATCACTTTTAGTGTAGACAAATCCGGAAAAAGGCCAGAAGTCGAAATAGAGATTCCCGATCACCCCAATGTCAATGCTACGATATTCAAGACAGAAGAAAAGCAACCGGTCAAGAACTATTTAGGGTGGAGTAAATCTACTTACGAACAAAATACACATAATGAGATCTACAACATGACGATCAAAGGCGACAAGTATGAGGTGGTGGCTAAAAGCACCTTTGAATCCTACAGTCAGGTCGGCATCATAGAATGGATCGGTAAAGATAAGGTACGTATCATCGCACCGGAGACAACGCTCCTTGCCAACGTGGAACCGCAGACAGGCGTGATCAGCTACAAGGAAACCGGAGAGAATAATTATTCGCTGGAAATACAGCTTACTCCACAGAATTTACTCATTGCCGATAATCCAGGCTTTGACGATGGGGACGATTATGCTTCGCCTAAACCTGCTCCGGGAAAATAAAGTAAATTTTAGATAACTTTTCCAAAGTTTCAAAACTTTGGAAAAGTTTAATATTAAATGTATCCATAACGGATACACTGTGCGATAAGTTCGGCGGTATTTTTACAGTTTGATTTTTTGAGGATATTCTTACGGTGGGTCTCTACAGTATTCCGACTGACGAAAAGTTTGTCTGCAATACCATCTGTTGTCATACCTAATGCTATATTTTTGATGATTTCTATCTCGCGCTTGGAATAAGGTGATTCGATGACAATACCTTTTAGGTCAAACGGTTCGTAGTTTTCAAAGACATTGTCATCAAACACATCCAGATCCATATAACTCGGCTCTCCATCCAGGCCGATCAAAGAGAGCTTATGGTTATTCACTTTTGTGATGTGCGTAATATCCGTATGGCAACCGAATACTTTGAGTAGGGCTCCCTCTTCAGTGGTTTTCATCGTAATGGTTTGCAACAAGAACAGACGATATCCCTTATGCAATGTGCGTTCACGAAGACAATAGGTAATTTTATATTTGACCATTTTTTCGGGCAAAACGCAATGTTTCAAAAAATAAGCTACGACATCTTCACAACGCATCATAAAGGTTATATCGTCGGGATGGACGAGCTTGATAAGGCGCGGTAGGCTTATTTCATCTTGTGGGATACCCAGTAGTTTGCTGACAGAAGGGCTGACTACATCAAATATCAGCGTTGGTGAATCAATGACATAGTAGTAAAAGTCACCGGGACAGAATAAGTTGGCAAAGTAGTGGGCGACATCGGTGATGGCAGGAGCCATAGACTTTTTCCCCAGATAGTTGTCGTGGGAATGCCAGATGTTATAGACAGTTTCGACTTTATCACTCATTTTTTAGGTAATGTGTTATTCTTCTGCTTTTTATAACTAGTTTGTCCCCAAAAGACCCGATACATCATGTTGATTGGTATTATTGGCTTAATAAAGATATAAAAAAAGATAAGCTATCGCAATACCTGTTTTCAGGTATTTACACTATGTTTAATCTTACTTATTCGTGCTAAACAATAAAATCAGGGATACGGTTTTTTATTGTTAAAAAAATATTCAGATGTCTAGATGTGTTAGCTTGATGATTATCCATTATCTTTCTTTAATAATTGACTTTTTCATGTCCCAAAACAAAATACGGCAATATATGTTATATGTGAAGTGATATAGATTTGTATTAGTCTTTAACAACCTCTCTAAAACTGTTTTTATTTTGTTATAAACCTATTTAGAATATTTGGCCATGAAAGAGCAGAAAAATCCAAAAGGAATGCATATCGACCAACATGTGGTGGATAATGACAACAAAGTAATGACCACCAACGACGGTGTACCGGTGTATGACAACAATAACACGCTTAAAGCAGGTGACCGAGGGCCTTCTTTGCAACAGGATCATGTTTTCTTTGACAAGTTGATGCACTTTGACCGGGAGCGTATCCCGGAGAGGGTAGTGCATGCAAGAGGATCGGGAGCACACGGCGTCTTTGAGGCTACAGCTGATATGTCTGCATATACTACTGCTGCCTTTTTGAAAAAAGGAGCTGTTACGCCTGTTTTTACACGGTTTTCTACGGTTGCCGGATTCAAGGGGTCTACCGATCTGGCTAGGGATGTGCGGGGCTTTTCGGTAAAATTCTATACCGAGGAAGGCAACTATGACCTTGTGGGCAATAATATTCCCGTATTTTTCATTCAGGATGCGATGAACTTCCCCGATCTGGTGCATGCTGTCAAACCCGAACCCAACAACGAAATTCCACAGGCCGCTTCGGCACATGATACTTTTTGGGATTTCATGTCACTTATGCCCGAGGCTGCGCACATGACCATGTGGACGATGTCGGACAGGGCTATCCCCCGAAGCCTGCGGATGATGGAAGGTTTTGGGGTACACACCTTCAAATTCGTCAATGCAAAAGGAAAAGGCACTTTTGTCAAGTTTCATTGGAAACCGAGATTGGGCGTACATTCTGTGGCGTGGAACGAAGCACAGAAAATATCGGGCTTTGATGCAGATTTTCACCGTAGGGATTTGTGGGAAGCTATTGAGAATGGTGACTTTCCGCAATGGGATTTGGGTGTACAACTTGTCCCCGAAGAAGATGAAATGAAATTTTCGTTTGATATTCTTGACCCAACAAAGATCATTCCCGAAGAATTGGTTCCTGTACAGATCATCGGAACGATGACGCTCAACCGTAATCCCGAAAACTTTTTTGCAGAAACCGAACAGGCTGCTTTCGACCCTGGTAGAGTAGTTCCCGGTGTTGATTTTTCGGACGATCCATTGTTGCAGGGACGGATTTTCTCTTATATGGATACGCAGAATTACCGGCTGGGTGGTCCAAACTTCCACGAATTGCCGATCAATAGACCCATCAACGGAAAACACAACAATCAAAAAGACGGATTCTCCAGAATGGATATTCCCAAAGGCGCGGTTAGCTATTTTCCAAATAGCAAAGCCGAAGGTTGTCCTTATCACGCCATGCTGAAAGGTGAAACGGGCTATCAATCGCACAAACAGCCCATAGACGCCTCTAAGGTGAGGGCTCGTTCGGACTCCTTTGCCGATCATTTCACGCAGGCCAGATTGTTCTTTAATTCCCAAAGTCCCGAAGAGCAGGAACACATTATAAGTGCGTATAGTTTTGAACTTTCAAAGGTAAATGATGTGAACGTACGTAGGAGGGAATTAGCCATTCTAAACCAGGTCGACCAAAACCTTGCAAAAAAAGTAGGAGATAACTTAGGATTGGTACCGCCGAAGAAACTAGATGAATTGACGCTGAAATTTGCCCGACAAAATCATCCAGAGTATCCAATCCAACCGAAAAAGCCAGAAGTAGAAAAATCCGAGGCACTGAGCATGAAAGTCAAGCCCGGCGAAGGTACGATCAAAAGTCGGAAAGTTGCCTTTTTGGTGGATGATGGTGTGAATCAGTCCTCTGTGGACAGGATGAAAAGACAATTGGAAAAAGAGGGTGCAATGGCTGTATTGATCGCTTCGCACGTAGGTAAAATAAAGTATCAAGAAGGGGGAGAAGTAGAGGTACAACATTCTTATCTGACGGATGCTTCCGTCTTGTATGATGCGTTCTATACCCCCGATGGTGATTCGGTCAAGAAATTGGCAGATAATCCCGATTATCTGCAATTTATCAACGAAGGCTACCGTCATTGTAAAGCATTGGCTTTTGCCAAAGGAGCGGAAGAACTGGCTAAGAGATCTTTTATCGCAAAGGATAAGGGTGTGATCTTTGAAAGCAGTGATAACTTGACAGATGATTTTATTCAAGTGATGAAAGAGCATCGTGTATGGGAACGTGAAAAACCGAGGAAAGTACCGGCATGATCGGATCACTCCAATATTCCCAATAAATCCTGTTTTGTCAGCGTATTGAAAAGGGAAGCATCCGTTCTGACCAGATCCTGTGCTAATTTGGATTTCTTTTTTTGGAGATTCATGATTTTTTCCTCGATGGTGTCCGAACAGATCAGACGGACGGCAATGACGTTTTTGGTTTGGCCGATACGGTAGCTACGATCTATGGCTTGGTTTTCGGTTGCCGGATTCCACCAAGGATCCACGAGGTACACATAGTCGGCTTCGGTGAGGTTGAGCCCCACACCGCCGGCTTTCAAACTGATCAGAAATACACGGATATGTTCGTTTGTCTGGAAGTTATGTACTTTCGAACCTCTGTCTTTGGTTTGGCCCGTCAAGTATTCGAAAGGGATGTCTTTGTGCTCCAGTTCGGTTTTGATCAGATCCAACATACCGACGAATTGTGAAAAGACCAGAATTTTATGTTCGCTGGATTTGTTTTCTATCTGTTGGAGCAATATCTCGATCTTGACGGCATGTGCGCCGGAATGCCCTTCTTTCAACAGTATAGGTGAGTTGCAGATCTGACGTAGCTTGGTCAATCCTGTCAGTACGTGCATGCTGTCCTTTTGGATTTCCTCTTCGTCGGTGGCGGATATATATTCTCGAAGTTCCCTTTCATACATCTCGTAGACCATTCGTTGCTCTGCGTTCATCTCACAATAGATGACCATCTCTGTCTTTTCGGGAAGCTCTTTGGCGACCTGCTTCTTTGTCCGGCGCAGGATGAATGGTTTTATTTTTTGCTGGAGTTCTGCAGCTCGTTTGCTGAATTCAAATTTATCGATCGGAAGGGCATAGGTGTCCTTGAAATACTGTTTGCTGCCCAACAGGCCCGGACAGGCAAAGGAAAGCTGTCCGTAGAGGTCAAATGTGTTGTTTTCGATAGGTGTCCCGGTCAACACGATTCTGTTTCGGGATTGGAGCAGGCGTGCGGCTTTATATCTTTCCGAATTTGGATTTTTGATGGCTTGGGATTCGTCGAGAAAGATATAGTTGAAGCGAAATGTTTTTAGAAAGCGAATATCCGAGAGCAATAGACCATAACTTGTCAGGATCACTTCATATTTCTCTATTTGCTGTATGTCTTTGGGGCGGTCACTGCCGTAATGTAAGTAGACACTAAGGGAGGGTGCAAATCTGGCTATCTCTTCCTGCCAGTTGAATAGGAGAGAGGTAGGCACGACGATCAAGTTGGTACAATGCCCGTGCTTTTCCCGTTGGGACAGTATAAAGGCAATGATTTGTACAGTTTTACCCAATCCCATATCATCGGCAAGACAGCCGCCAAAATTGAAACCATCGAGAAAGTTGAGCCAGTTTAGCCCTTCGTATTGATAGTTTCGTAGCTCCACCTTTAGATCCTTTGGAACAGGTACTACCGGGATCTCCCCGCTACCTCCCAATTTTTGAGTGTACAGGTTGATTTCTACTTGTACCTCTTCGCTCAAGACTTCTTTCTCGAATAGGGTGGCTACTCCGGTAAAGTTGATTTTGGGTATTTTTAGAAGTTCATCGTCTATATCACCTACTTGAAAGTATTGTGTGATCTTCGCGATCCATTCATCCGGTAAGATACCTTTTGTGCCGTCATCGAGCTGCACAAATTTGCTCTTGTTGCGGATAGTCCTGTGCAATTGTTTGAGTGAGGCTTCTTTTTTGCCAAAGCGTACCTTAAGTTTGGCGTTGAACCAATCCACACCGCTGATGACTTGAATATTGATTTTTGCCCGATGGGGATTGAGTGTATTGTTTTTTAGCTCATTAAATCCCAATATGGTAATGTTTTCCTTGCGCCAGGCGTCAAAGGCTTCCAAAAACCAATTGTGATCCAAAAACTTGTCTCTATGTAGGTAAAAATATTCGTGCTCATTGATCTGCTCTTTAAAATCTGCATGTTGTTGCATGACAATCGTGGTCAATTGGATTTCTGCTTCCCTATTACGTTCGATTTTAAAAACATTTCCATTCTGATCGGTGTCCAACAGCTGCTTTTGGGAGTACACCACCGCTTCTACGTCTCCATACTTTAGGACTGGGGTGATGGATATATAGTTGCCTTCTTGTTGCAGGTAGACGATCCGTTGGATATCAAATGTCTTTTCGGCCAATTGTGCAGGTGTGGCGGTGTGGATATAGCTATAATGTATATGTATGTATTGTTCTAGCGGAGACAATATCGTCTGTACAAAATTTTCGTATTTTGAGCTATGGATCAGAAGGATTTCGTTGTGTGCTTTGAAAAACTTGAGTATGTGCAGTATATCTGGATTGTCGGGAAGGAGCAGCTGTTGTTGATGTAGGATAAAACATTCGTTTTTTATCACTACCTGTTTGAATGGCAGTGAAAGGTCGTTGAAGACCAGTTCTCCTGTAATTTCATAAAAAGGTTCTTTTTTCAATACGGTGAGCCGGATTTCGGCTCGTATCGTATTCAATTCTACGGGCACTAGGGATTTGGTGGAAATATTGTCAGCTACATTTCGGTCATGGTAATAAGCGTCGAGTTCCAAAGGATTTTGGACGATGAGTTTCAAGGCTTCCCATTCCGCAGAATTGAGGTCTTCGCTGTATTTGTTCAGAAAAGTGAGTAGGGCGGTGTAAAACTTGATTTCCGATGGATGTTGTGTTTGCCATACCAGTGGCATCGGATCGACGTTGTCGATAGGATTTTTGATCTTTCCGGACTGGGTTGTTGGGGCTTCCATGAGCAGGAAATGCAGGTGGTTGTAGTACCTATGTTTACTGATCACCAAAATTTGCCTTTTTGTTGTGTCAAATCCGGTGATTTGAGACAATTTGGATTTCCGCTGCGGTAGCAACTGTTGTTGGAGGTTTAGTTCACCCACTTTGAGCAATTCTTTTACACTTGGCTGTATATGGATTTTGCCGTCTTGATAAGCTACTTGGAAATAGCTCTCCAAATGGGATTCGCCTTCCAATCCGTATTCCTTTGCACTGGGTAATAGTAGACGATGGCGCATCTCCTTGTCAAAAAATATACGGTAGTTTTTCTTTTCCAGGATACAGGCTATCACCTCTGTCTGGTGTTCACAGAGGTGATGTATCCCCTGTCCACAAGAGCAGGATGTCATTAATGATGTACCTGACTGTATGACATATACAATGGGATATTTAATTGAAGTATTTGTTTTGGTAAAAGCACCTGTGTTTATTGCCAAGGTAAGCGGATAGATGGATTGAAAATCCTGATTGTGGACGAATGTCTTATCGGATGTATGCTTTAGTAAATCATATACGGACAGCGTGCTGATGCTGGTATCGGATAATGTGTATTCTTGTGGTGTGGACATTGTCATGCAAAACAGGTTGAAAAGGTAGTAAATTTTCTTAATACTGACTTAATTAAATTTGTCAAGCATCCCCAAGAGCCCTGTTAGTCCTCCTGTATGTATAAATAAAATTCGTTCACCCACTTGGAAAGTATTTTGTTCAATGAGGTGGTGCAAGGCAAAGAGGGCCTTGCCTGTATAGATTGGTTCGACCATCACACCTGTCTGTGCGACAAAATCCTTAACAAATGCGATGAGTTCGGGGGTCGTTTTGGCATATCCTCCGAAATGGTAATCGGTGTGCAATATGGTCTGCTGTAGAGGAGCACGGAGCTTTTTCATTTCCTCTGCCATAAAATCTCCACCCTTAAGTACCGGAACCACGTGCAACTGGCTGTTTAGCTCATTTTCGGCTAGGGCGAGGGCTAGACCGGCTGCCGTCGTACCAGTGCCTGCCGCACAGAAGATGTGCTGATAAGGTGTCGAAAGCTCGGTGATGATCTCTTTGCAACCCCGAACTGCTTCTATTCCATATCCCCCTTCGTCGATAAAATAGGCATGGTCTCTATGAATCGATGTAGTGAACAATTCCTTTTTGTGCTGATAGGCTTCCCGGGAAACAAAGTGTAGCTGCATCCCAAAGAGCTTACACATAGTCAATATCGGGTTTTCCACTTCCTCGCCACGAATGAATGCTTCAGTTGAATAGCCAAAAGTAGCTCCTGCACAAGATGTTGCAAGTATATGGTTGGACCATGCTCCACCGAATGTGACTATATGTTTTTTGTTTTCTTCTGTGGCCTTTATTAGATTATATTTTAATTTTCGCCATTTGTTTCCTGAGATAAAAGGATGAATCATATCATCTCTTTTGAAACACACTTCGATACCTTTTTGTGTGTACAAAGGGTGGCGTATTTTTTGTTCGGGGCTATGGAAAGAAAAATCTGGTGTCATGTTGTATGTGGTACAAAGGTAGATAAATTTTTAGTGACTGCTAAGGTGAACATTAGAGGATAGTAAAATAGTAAACCAACCCAAAAATCATTACTTTTGCTCTTATGAAGAAGAAAATAATTGTTGCCATCACAGGGGCTTCAGGGTCTATATATGCCAAAGTGCTGTTGGATAAACTGGCTCTTTTGGCAGATCAAATAGAAGAAGTCGGTATTGTGATGTCAGACAATGCCAAAGACGTTTGGCAATTTGAGCTTCAGAATGATGTTTATCAGTCTTACCCTTTTCGATTTTACGCCAAAAACGATTTCATGGCCCCCTTTGCTTCCGGTTCGGCAAATTTTGATACGATGATTGTCTGTCCTTGCTCCATGGGTACGCTGGCGCGTATTGCACATGGAACTTCTTCGGATCTGACGACCCGTGCGGCAGATGTGATCTTAAAGGAGCGCAGAAGATTGATCCTTGTAACCCGCGAAACACCTCTCAGTCTTATCCATATCCACAATATGTCGTTGGTCACGGAGGCAGGCGCTATCGTATGTCCGGCCAGTCCATCTTTTTATAGCCAACCTTCGACATTGGAGGAGGTCGCAGCTACCGTAGTGGATCGGATATTGCATTTGGCAGGTCTGCAGATTAAGACCTATCAGTGGGGGGAAGGAGACTAAATTTTTTCCATTCGGCATTCGTGAATGCAAAGCATTTTATCTAAATTTGTCTTTTGATGAAACAATCAAAAAACGCATTGTATTTCGAGTAAGACACAAGTAGGGCAATACTAGGGTATGCCCTTTTTGTTTATAATAACTGTAAGATGATAAGGTTATAAAAGTGACGATAGTGATGGCGATCAGGTATTGCTTTTATAACTTCAAAATAAAGTGATAATGGTTATAAAGGTGTGATAGTAATGAAGTTCGATCCAGGTATCACTTCCATAACTTGTTTCACTTTCATAACTTTAAAATAATAGTCTAAGAGATGAGCACGATCTTAATTACTTCAGCTAAGCTGTTGTTGGCTTCGCACAAACTTCATAATCAGACAGTCGATGTGTTGGTGAAAAATGGAGTCATTGTGGATGTAAGCAAAAAAATAAAAGTATCGGAGAAAAACGTTCAGGTCATCGATGTCAAAGGATCTTTCATCTGTCCCGGTTTTTTTGACTTGAATACCAATATTGGAGAACCAGGTTTTGAGACCAAGGAAGATGTACAATCCGGTACGGCGGCAGCAAAGGCTGGAGGTTTCACAGGAATTGCTGTTCATCCGAACACCAATCCTGCTTTACAAAGCCGTTCGGAAGTCTCCTTGTTGGTCAATGCGGCCAAAGGCAATCTGGTCGATGTACACCCTGTTGGTTCGATCAGCAAAAAACGCGAAGGCAAAGAATTGGCTGAGCTGTACGATATGAAACTGAGTGGGGCGATAGCTTTCTCGGATGGAAACCATTCTTTGCAGCAGGCGGGACTGATGGGGAGGGCATTGTTGTATGCCAAAGGATTTGACGGATTAATCATTTCGTTTGCGCAGGATGAGTCCATTGCCTCCGGCAATCAAATGAACGAGGGTGTGATGAGCACCTATCTGGGAATGAAAGGTATCCCCAATCTGGCCGAATCACTGATGATCTCAAGAGACCTGTATTTGGCCGAATACAATGAAGCTCCGATCCATTTTACAACGATCTCCACGAGCGAATCCGTGGATTTGATCAAAAAGGCGAAGGCAAAGGGCCTAAAGGTAACCTGTGATGTAGCGGCGCACTATCTTGTATTGTCAGACGATGATTTGGAAGGATTTGATTCAGACTATAAGGTAAGTCCTCCATTGCGTACGAAAAAAGATGTAAAAGCTTTGCTTAAGGGATTGAGAGAAGGTGTGATCGATGCGGTTGTGTCGCAGCATACTCCGCATGAAATCGAGTTTAAGAATGTGGAATTTCATATTGCCAAACCCGGAATCACAGGCTTACAAACCGTGTTGCCCATGCTGTTGAAAGCCGGGTTGACAGAAGAGCAGATCGTCGATCATCTTTCTGTAAAACCAAGGGAAATCGTGGGGTTGCCTGTACCGTCTTTTGCTGTTGGGGAGAGGGCCAATTTCACGGTATTCAATAGCCACCAAAAATGGAATCTGGATGATAAAACCAATAAATCCAAATGTAAAAATAACCCTTTTTATGGTCAGGAACTAACGGGCAAAACAATTTTGGTGTATAATAATAACCAGCTTACTATCAACGAATAAAGGTATGGATACTAAAGTAAAAAAAGCAATATATGCAGGGGTGAATTCCTATGCAGGATATGAAGGGTTGGATGCTACAGATCTGCTGTCTCAGCTGGAACAGGTATTTGATTCGGAAGCTCCTTTTATGGACAAGGTCGAACAGCTGGATCAAGTCTTTGATGACCATATGCGGTTTGATGAACTACGGGAAGTGTCCTTTGATCTGCTGATGATCAATTTCTTTGCCGAAGATGTTCAAAAACTCGAAGAAGACTATTTGGATTCGGAGGAATGGGAGAGCATAGAGGAGCAGACACTGGATAGGGGAACCGAATTGTTGAATATCTTTTTGTACCTTAGGGAATGTGCTGATGAAGATGTAGCACCTTCACTGGATGACTATCTGAAAGAATTCCTGTTGGTAGAGGAAGATGAGTTTCAGGATGAATATAGTATATATGAACGTGTCATCGCCAATCAGATATTGGTCGAAAGCGACTATTCCGAAATCGCCAAGGTAGCGAAGACTATCGGTGAGGGAGAAGAACTGTACGAATTGTTCTACCCTGTAGTCAGTTTCTTTTACGAGCAAGATCCGGATGACAGACAACTGGAAGAGTATGTATCCCAAGCGGCAAATAAAGCTTTCGAGACATCGATTTACAAACTGATCGTACACTTTAACAAATAGCATATGTCCACGGAGCTAAGTAGAAACGAAAAGAAAGATGGTCTGGTCTATGGAGCCATTGCGGGTGTGGTATCTATTGTACTGTCCATTGTCGCTATTTATTATACGCGCTCGGCAGAGAGCTATTCTGGCCTGTATATGGTCAGTACTGTTTTGAAAATAGTAGGTTCTATCCTTGTTCCGGTTTTTTTGGTTTATCTGTTGAAAAGAAAAAATGGCCGGGCTTGGACATTTAGCCATGCGTTAAAAAGTATCTATATCCTCTTGGCCTCCAGTATTATCGTCAGTTCTTTAGGTATCACGATCTATCAGAAGACCATGGACAAGATTGTTCTGGAAGAAAGCTATCACAATCTGATGAACCTTAAGATCGTCGATATGGAAGGGAAGGGCGCATCGGAGGATGAAATCGATCAACAGATTGAAATCATAGAACAGGATAAAGAGTTTGCGTTGAGCAGCTTTTCTTTTCGTAACGCTATAGCGCCTATATTTATCAGTTTACTGTTAGGATTTATATTTGCTTTGGTTTTAGCCTTGTTGTTTCGGGCAAGCGATAGCAAACAAGAACCTCTTAAAGAACAAATTTAAAGAGAATGGATATTTCGGTTGTCGTACCCTTGTATAATGAAGCAGAATCACTTCCAGAGCTGACGGACTGGATTCGCCGTGTCATGCGCGAACATCACTTTACCTATGAGATTATTTTGGTAGACGATGGGAGCAAGGATGATTCATGGGAGGTCATTCAAGATTTGAAAAAAGGGCATGAGCAGATTTCTGGTATAAAATTCAGACGTAATTACGGAAAATCGGCAGCATTGAATGTAGGTTTTGTTGCTGCCCAGGGTGATGTAGTCATCACGATGGATGCTGATTTGCAGGATAGTCCGGATGAAATTCCCGAATTGTACAACAGGGTAAAAAATCAGGGAGCGGACTTGGTGTCGGGTTGGAAGCAAAAGCGCTATGACCCGCCGACCAAAACTATCCCGACAAAGTTATTCAATTCGGTGACACGTCGGATGTCCGGTATCCATAATCTGCATGACTTCAATTGTGGACTGAAAGCCTATAAAAAAGATGTTGTCAAAAGCATAGAGGTGTATGGTGAGATGCACCGGTATATCCCTGTCATCGCGAAATGGGCCGGATTCAGCAATATACAGGAGCAGGTCGTGCAACACTACCCGCGCAAGTACGGTACGACCAAGTTTGGTGCCGGACGCTTTATCAAGGGTTTTTTGGATTTGTTGTCTATATTTTTTGTGGGCAAGTTTGGTAAGCGTCCCATGCATTTTTTTGGTACAATAGGGGTTATGAGTTTTTTGATTGGTATTTTTATCACAGTTTACATCATCAGTGATAAGCTGATCAGTATTGCGAATGGTACCTATTATCGCAATATTACGGATCAACCTATCTTCTATCTGGCCTTGGTTGCAGTCGTAATAGGCACCCAGCTGTTTTTGACAGGATTCGTTGCGGAGTTGGTATCCCGCAACAGCACGGAACGCAATAATTATCAGATCGAACGTGTCATCTAAAGCATGTTTTCCATTATCATACCCTTATACAATAGACCAGATGAAATCGATGAACTGTTAGCATCATTGTGCCGACAGGTCTATACCGATTTTGAGGTGGTGATAGTGGAAGATGGCTCATCCAAACCGGCAAGAAGTACTGTCGAGTCGTATAAAGATAGACTAAAGGTCAATTATTTTTTTAAACCGAATGAAGGGCAGGGATTTGCACGGAATTACGGATTCGAAAGGGCCGAGGGTGATTTTTTTATAGTCCTTGACTCGGATGTGCTTGTTCCGGAAGATTATCTGCTTAAGGTCAGGAGAAGTCTGGATGAGCATCATTGGGATGCTTTCGGAGGTCCCGATGCTGCCCACGAATCTTTTACGGATATACAGAAAGCGATCAGCTATTCGATGACGAGCCCACTGACGACCGGAGGGATACGTGGCAATAAAAAGCATGTAGGACATTTCCACCCCCGGAGTTTCAATATGGGTATCTCACGAAAGGTATGGGAAGCAACCGGGGGGTATAAACTGTCCAGAAGGTCTGAAGATATAGAGTTCAGTATCCGGATGATCAATCAAGGCTATAAAGTAGGCTTGATACCCGAAGCTTTTGTCTATCATAAACGCAGGGCAAATATTGCTCAATTCTTTAAGCAGGTTTATGGTTTTGGAAAGGGTAGGATCGATATTTCTATGCTTTATCCGGGCGAATTGAAGCTTGTCCATGCTTTACCGGCTTTTTTTACTTTAGGTTTTGCCATAGTGCTGTTATGTCCTGTATTTCAAGTTTTTTTTGTAGGGCGATCCTCTTTTTTTGCTGTTCTGTCTGAGGCAGGAGCTTTCTTTTTGTTGCTGTTTACATTGGCTCTGTTTTGCCATTCTTGGATCTCTACCCGAAGTGTAAAGGTGGCTCTTTTGTCTGTTGTCGCGTCCTATACGCAGATCTTTGCCTATGGCTTAGGCTTTATTCAGAATTTTGTTGATAGGAAATTATTAAATAAGGATACATCGAAGTAATTGCAAATAGGAAATGATATCGATTACACAATATAACCTTGATAAGATAGAGGACCTGTTTGAGACCATAGGTTATAAGGTTCGTTATGAAAAAGGAAATTTTAAGACTGGAGCCTGTGTTTTGCAAAACACAAAGGTGGTTGTTGTCAATAAATTTTCTAATTTGGAGGTCAAGATCAATTCGTTGATACAATTGCTAAGAGAGTTTGAGCTGGATAAGGCAGTTTTGGAAGAAAAACAATGGCTTTTTTATAAGTCTTTAATGAAAGGAGAT